>JAFRMX010000012.1 GCA_017430455.1 Oscillospiraceae bacterium | reverse complement strand
TGAAGGCATCTAAGCGTGAAACTCCCCCTGAGATAAGATCTCCCATCCGAAAGGAGTAAGGGACGAGGAAGACTACCTCGTTGATAGGCCGGAGGTGTAAGCACGGTAACGTGTTCAGCTGACCGGTACTAATAACCCGAGGGCTTGACCTTGTATTTCAAGCATGCAGGTATATCCCCTTGCTTTTTCCTTCCTGTTCAGTTTTCAGGGCGCAAAAAAGGAAATACCCGGCCCGATGGTCAAGTGGTCAAGACGGGGGCCTCTCACGCCCCAATCGGGAGTTCGACTCTCCCTCGGGTCACCATTTTATGCACCATTAGCTCAGTTGGTAGAGCACCTGACTCTTAATCAGGGTGTCCGGGGTTCGAGTCCCCGATGGTGTACCAGCAGTTGGTGTTTTTAACGATGAGGGTCCACCTGTTCCCATTCCGAACACAGAAGTTAAGCTCATCAGTGCCGAAGATACTTGTCTGGAGACGGACCGGAAAAATAGGTCAATGCCAACACAGAAAACCTCAGACAGAAATGTCTGAGGTTTTTTTATTTTGTTTTCGGGCAGATCCGGGAAAAGTAGACACGAAGATGCATTTTTGTTAAAATCAGTTACTGACGATAAAACCGCGGCGGTCTGCAGAGGCAGGGAAAGGATCTGAAAGCATGAAGATACTGAATACACACCTAAAGGTCGGGAGCCTGGAGCTCGAAACAAGGCTTGTAATGCCTCCTATGGCGACCGAGAAATCGGGCGACGGACTTGTAAATGAAGATATTCTCCGATATTACGATGAAAAGACGCGCTCCGGAGGTCTGGGGCTTGTCGTCACGGAACATGTATTTGTCAGCCCGGAGGGGAAGGCCTCGTCCAAGCAGATCTCGGCCGCAAGTGACGATTCGGTCGAGGGCTTTAAAAAGCTCGCCGGAGTCATTCACCGCAATGGCATTCCGGTCATTTTGCAGATAAATCACTCCGGCTCTCTGACGGAGTGCGATCCGGGGACTCAGAAGATCTCCAGCAGCGCTGTTGTCAATCCGCGCTTTGCAGCCAGAGGGAGCATAAATGTGCCCCGCGCCATGGATAAGGACGACATTGCGAGGATCAGAGACTGCTTTGTAAAAGCCGCCCTCAGGGCGAAAGCCGCGGGAATGGACGGAGCCGAGGTCCACTCTGCCCACGGATATCTCTTAAACCAGTTCTACTCGCCGCTCACCAACCGCCGTGAGGACGAATATACCGGGGCCACCGTTGAAGGCAGGACAAGGCTGCAGTGCGAGATAATAAAGGCGATACGGGAAATCTGCGGGAAGGACTTTCTCATCTCCGTGAGGTTCGGAGCTGCGGATCACATGCCGGGAGGCTCGGAAGTCGGGGACGTGCCTGAAGCGGCGGAAAGATTTCAGAAGGCCGGGGCAGATATGATCAGCATCACCGGAGGCCTCTGCGGATTCATACTCAAAGGCAGGGAGCAGGGCTGGTTCTCCGAGCTAAGCGAGGCAGCCAAGGCCGGAACGGAGCTTCCCGTGCTGCTCACCGGAGGAATAACGGACGCCTTTCACGCTGAGAAGCTGCTGGAAGAGAAAAAGGCCGATCTTATAGGCATAGGCAGGGCGCTTCTGATAGATTCGGAGCTCCCCGCGAAGATGATAAAAGAGTAAAAAGGGAGAGAAGCAGGATGCGCAAAGCCCCGCCGCTTCGCCGGATGGCGGACGCGAATAAAAAGAAAAACTTCAGGGCGCTTTTCGACAGGGAATACGCAGGGAAATGCTGCGGGTATTATACAGTCGGAAACTTCATGACTCTCGACCCGAAGGAGCTCAGCGAGGAGACGGCAAAGCAGCTTAAAAACGTCATCAACGCCGAGGCGACGGAATACCAGGTGAAGGTCTGGGAGAAATGCTTCGCGGCGCTTATAAAACAGTTCAGAAAGCACCCGAAATACTCGAATCTCTATCTGATCGTCGAATACTCCGTACCGACGAAACAGCTCTTTGCAAGGAGACGCACGGAGCGCAAGGTCTGCAAAAGGCCGGACATCATCCTGCTCGAGAGAAATACGGTCTTCGTTCTGGAATTCAAGGAGACTTCAAAAAACACTCCGAACTTCAGCCGTTATCTGAAACAGACCCAGGGCTACTGCAGCAGGTTCAATCTGCACCATAAATACGCCAGAAAAATGGAAGTGGTGGGCTGCCTGGTCTTCGACAGGTCCAGAAACTACCGGGAGATGATCGAAGGCATACACTGCATATCTCCCGATAAGCTCCCCGAGATACTGAAAGAGGCCTGCCCGGAGCCCAAGAAATACTTCCGGATAAACGAGTGGATGGACGGGTTCGAATAGATCTGTCATTGCGAGCCGGTTCGCAAACCGGCGCGGCAATCCGTACCTTATTATTAAAAATTACCCCCGGACCTTCGTCCAGGGGTAATTTGCTATGCTAAAAAGTATAGAGAACTCGGATTTATAGATCGAGGCTGTATTAAAGCCCAGGCCAAGTCCAGAAGTGGAAGGTGGCAAGATTTGCAAGTGTTATAAGACAAATCATTAATCCAACGATCAAAGTAGAAAGCCATATATTCCCAGTTTTCTTATAAAGCCTTCTGGAAAGAAGCGTAACAATTGCAATAGTTGGAATCATCGGAAATGTTCTGTAAATGTCGCCGTAATCCTTTGCAGGGAGTCCGTTTCTGGCAAAAGAAGTATAGTACGGAATCAGGAGGACTCCAAGACCAACGGCGTTTATTACAGAAGTAATTGCCATAACCGCTCTTTCATTCATGCCTTTACGGTAATTCAGGTTTCCAGCAAGAGCAACACCTGCTGCCCATACAAGCCAGAAGATAATATAGGCAAAATAATGTGAGAATTTCTGCCATGTGAACGTGCATACTCCCATTTCAAAGAAGCGGTAGTCAACATTGAAGAGGCCGACCGAAATGAAGACAATAGAATATGAAACCACGCAAACAATCAGGGCAAGAAGAATAGTCTTGCATATCTTTACAAGCACAGATTCATCTGAATCAGCCTCGCCTTTAAAGCTGAGACCGAAGTTTGCGGCAGTGGCCTTTTTCCTGAAGAACACGAAATAGACGAGGATAACAAAGGCAATCATAATAAGACCGGTGCCGAACACGAACTGAGTGAATTGGCTCATAGTCTGATCTGAGAATGCCATGTTGTTAGTCATCCAACTTTGCCCCATAAGAGTCGGGAATAGGAAGCCCGGCAGGAATCCCAGAATGATAATGCCTGCCCAATAGACGACCTTCTCGACAGTTGTCGAAGGCTTTTCAAACTTGCGCTCTTCGACAGTTTCTTCGGAAACAGCGAGAGTCTTGAAGAACGGAGTCTGTATCATTACACCGGCGAATGCACCGATAAACATAAAGAATCCGAGAAGGCCTACACCGTTAAAGAATTCCTTGATCTGCCATACCTGTTTTGTGGGTTCTATACCCGGGTTCATGTCAAACGATCTCATAAACAAGTCTGTACCGTAAGCGATAGCGCTGGGGCTCCAGTGCTGCACGCAATGGTCACCGGAATTGGTGTTGAATACGCGTATATCGCCGTCTTTGTTGTATACATATTCGCTATATGAGACACCGCTGTCTTTTACATCAGCAGGCTCGGCATAATACATCGCTTCATTGGTCATCAATTCGTTCTTGTGCCATTCAAGAACTTCCGGAATAGAATTCAGGCCTTTGCCCAACTGGGCATAATATGTGAACAGGAATATTTCATCGTTCTGACCGATAATATAACCGACATCGACCCCATCCATTTCTCCCGGAAGAGTGGCCTCATTGCACGACTGGCTGAACATTGCGTGTATCTTGTTGATTCCGTCTCCGACGGTGCCCTGATAATGGTAGAAACGCATAGTACGGGTAGCATTGACACCGCCCTGGGAGTGACCTGTGCAGCCAATTCTGTCCTTATCCACATAACCCATGCAGTTGTACATATATTCAACCACTTCGATCATGCCGTGAGACTGGAAATTGGTAGCATCAGCCTTGGAGTCTACAAAGCTTTGAGTTTTGACGTCGAAATACCTTCCTTCGTCATTGGTGACGTATTGCTCGGTTGCAAATTCACCGGAGTTGCCATGATAAACCTGATCCATGGCGACTACGACACATCCTCTGCGGGAAAGCTCGACGGCATAGTCTGCCTGTTTCTGCAGGTTATCGCACATACCCGAACATACTACAACGCCAGGAGCCGGATTGTCTACCGTCGCTGTCTTTGGCTTATAAATCAAAATGTTAAGCGGTCCATAGGGAGTTTCAAGAGTTTGCTGCCTTATTTCTACCTTGCCTCCGGAGGACTGAACGAAACTGGCGCCCAGCGTGCCAATCAGGCATAAACACAGGGCAATTACAAGCCAGAATTTTGCACTTTTCTTCATCTTTTTCTCCTTTCAAAAGATTTTTTCGTTTTTTTAAACTGTAACAACATTTTTGCTGAGAAATACAGAAAGAGATTGATTGCGCCTCCTTTCCAAAAAAGCTCTTTTATTTGTCGTTGCAAGGGTTGAACAAAACCTGTTGGAAAAACGGATTGTCACGACCAATCTGCGGAATGGGTCTCACAATGACAGGTTTTGTTTTCAGGTCGCGGCAATCCGTTTATTTCTCCTTAATCAGAATCAAAAACCGGGCAGGTTTCACTGCCCGGCTCTCAGATTAAATGTTGAAGAAATTGGTAAACCAATTTTGAGGTATATATGCATTGAAGCCGATCGTACATACCATCATCCACCCGATCAGCAGTGAATTGACAGCGGCGCCAAGCCAGACGCTCTTTGTAATCTGGTACATTTTTCTCGAAACGAAGACTGTTACCGGGACAAAGAATATAAAGCCGTACGAGGATGTCCAGTTGCTGATCGAATTACCCGTTGCATGCAAAACTATAGTGGTTATTGTCGCCAATACCCAAACACCGAGAGAATTGAATACTATCGTTATGACCATATCCAGCCACTTCGGAATCTTTTTACCGTTGGCATAGTTCAAAGCACAGCCGGTAATAACATAGAACGGGAATACAATAATCGCAAATCTCCATACATAACGCCAATGCTCTACTTTCATTTCTTCAAATGCCATCATCCAGATTCTGTAATCCTGATTAAACAGATAAAGAATAAGAGTCAGAGACAGATACGCAACGAATATGAGAATGAATGATAACAGGATAGTTTTCAGTACATTCACAAAGCCAAGCTTAATATTCAATCCGCTTATGAAAGATTTGCCGTATTTCTTCTTATCTATTACATTGAATACGACTAATTCGATGATTCCGATAACCGAAAGAATGATGAGGAAAATCGGCGTCAGATACCAGCTTTGGAATAGAGGCCAGAAGTACAGGAAAGGCAGACCCGGAGCAAAAAGCGTATTGATATAGTATATCGCAATAAAGCTTCCGACAGCCGCTATAATCTGGGCGATCCAGAACCGTTTTGTGCTGTATTCCGTTTCATTGATCTCATTTTTGCCTTCACAGCCTGCAAAGAATTTGGTCTTGATTATAAGACCTGCTACCGGCATAAGCAGTCCGACCATGCAAAGCATTGCAATACAGTTAAAAATCTCACGCCAGTAAAAACTTATCTTATTCAGGGGAACCGGTTTTGTCGCAGGATCCGTTAACTCTCCGTTGTTGTACCCGAATACCTGCTCAAAATATTTAACTACGTTCTGAGCGGTTTTGATTGAGAAGAAGTTCTTGCTGTGAGTTTCAGGGTTAAGCATGATTATTCTGGTGCTTCTGTCATTTAATGCAGCCTGAAGATTGCTGTCGGAAACCGACGATATATTGTCTATAGTACCGATCGCCTTGCTGGTTCCTTCCACATCGTCAATAACATACCATGCTCTGACCTGCATATCTTCATCTATATGCCAATATCCTTTCCCATCCGGAGCAGTCGGGAATGCACCGACTCCGCCATCATAGTTTCCTCCTATAATGGCAATGTTGACTCTTGTATTCCTCACTACATCATGTCCTGCCACCGAAACGGTCTGGGACGGACCGCAGTTCGTCGCAGTCCCGCCTACGAGCGCGACAGCTTTAATTGTGCCGTCGTATATTTCTTTGCACTGCTGCTTGCGCAGTTCGTAGTATTTCAGTTCTTCTTCACTAAGCTTTGCTGCAGCCAGATCATCCGCGTTTTCCTTGATCTCATCCTCAGTAAATGTCAGACCGAGCTCATCATACATTACATTGAGCATGATATCATTAAATGAATAGTAACCATCGTCAATTACCGCGGAATATCCTGCACGGCGAGAGCCTTGTGAGTGACCGCATATACCGATCCTGTCCTGATCGACGAAATTAAGAGTTCTTACAAAGTTTACAGCATCAAGAATTCCGCTCGGAGTTGTCCAGGTATCGTACTTTCCCTCACCCATGTCGTTTTCATCATGTTTGGGGAACTCACTCAAGCCTGTTCCGTAACCGTTAACGCTTAAGACTACAAAACCCCTTTTAGCCAGTTCTTCGGAAAAACTCCTGTAATTGTTCTTTGTTACACCTGCTCCGTGTGCAACAACAATCGCAGGTATCTTATCCTCATCACTTGTACCTGCCGGATAATAAAGGTCTCCGACCAATTCTGCACCGCGGGAATCAATTCTGATCGTTTCTATCTTTATGGAGCCGAAATTTGACGAAATTGCCGCTGCAATAAAACTGGAAAGCAAAAGAGCGCATAACAGTATTGCAATCCAGCGCTTGCAGCCTTTAACAGTGCTTAAAGAAAAATCCGTTTTCTCCATTTTCTCCTTTTCCTTTCATAAGATTTTTCGATTTGTATTAAACTGTAATAACAATGTGCTGCTGAAAAACAGTGATAAGTGATAGAGAATGACAACCTCCTTTCTGAATACTCTATCGTACATTGACTTTTTATTCTAAATAATATATTCTATATAATAGATTCTAACGAATACATATTCGTTTGTCAATATCCTCTCAGCCTGAAAATAATAATTATTTTACTTGTTTTAAACTGTTTATATGGTATACTTCAAAAGATAAAAAACAGAAAAGGAACCTAAGATGGATATGCGCTGGATGGGCCGCTACAGAAAGCTGGTCATGGCCCTTGTACAACACTCCAATATAACTATGAGAGCAGTCGGGATCAAAGACAGGGTCACCGACGATATCTGGCTGACCGCAAATGAATGGCAGGTCCTTGAGTATATAATCGAGCACAGCGAAGATGACGCGCATATGAATCATATGCTGGAAGTCCTGGCGCTTCCCCAGAGCAGCTTCTCAAAGACCGTTTCGCTTCTCTGTTCCTACGGCCTCGTTGAAAAGTATCAGACAGAGACGAACCGCAAAAACGTTCTTTTAAAGCCTACGGAAAAAGCTCTTGCAATATATGAAGAAAAAAGCAATGAGCTTGATACCGAGATGTTTGAGGATTTCTTTAAGAATCTTGACGGATTTGACGATGAGACTCTGGACCGATTCACCGACGCGCTGCTTGCCTTCAATAAAGTTCTGAAAGCGGACAGCAGTAAGAGGCTCGAGGCAGCCAAAGCCCGCAAAAACAAATAGTATTACCAACGAAAAAGCCGCCCGTTCGGGCGGCTTTATTATTTCTCATCATTGCGCGGAGCGATTTGTCGCGGGAATCGGTTCTGTTCAGGCAGCAGGCGCGAGCTCTTCCGATTCAATATATCGGTAGATATACGTCTCAGCCAGCTCATCGAGCCGGCCGGAGGATATTTCTTCCTCGAGAAACCCGTTGACATATTCAAGCAGGTCTTCGCTGCCTTTCGGCATCAGTACACCGATCTGACCATGGGTAAACGGATCGTAAATCAACGGCGCGGCAAGCCGGCTGTCCTGTCCCACATAGAAGCCGGCCTCCGCGATCTCTGTGATCATAACGTCGGCCTCCCCTGACGCGATAAGTCCGGGGATCTCCTGATTCTCGTCATGGATGATCAGAGTGGCGTCGGGCAGGTTCTCCCGAGCAAACTTTTCATTTGTTCCGCCGGGGTTTTCCATGACCCGCACCTCCGGCCGGTTGATCGTCTCCAGGCTGATGTATTTGCCCGCGTCCTCCGCCCGGCAGAGCACGGTCTTTCCGTTTCCAAGATACCCGTCAGACATCAGCGCCTGCTCCTGTCTGGCCTCAGTGATCGTGATCCCGCAGATAGCCAGATCGAATTTTCCGGCAAGCGTGTCCTCCATCAGTTTCGGCCAAGAGGTCTCCACATATTCAAGCTCTACACCAAGCTCAGCAGCCAGATCCTCCGCCAGCTCTGCGTCAAAACCAACATAAGAGCCGGTCTCCGGATCAAGATAAGATATGGGCTGATAGTCTCCCGCTGTTCCGACACGCAGAACGCCTCTCGCCAGGATCGTATCCAGCACACCCTGCGAAAGGAATCGCTCAGTACGCGTCTGCACGTTTTGCTGCAGCGCCCGGAAGAAGAACTGGTAGTCGTAGATATGATAGGCCCCTTCGGGAAGCCCCGGCACTATGGCGGGGTAATCCGCGCTGTTTATGTCCGTGACTTTCAGAATGCCGCGGGTTTCATCAATATAACATCCGCACAGGCCCTGTTCTTCTTTTCTGATGGCGCCGCTGTAATCGGTGAAACATGCGCCGGGGTTCTCGCTCTTTTCCGCGGGAGCGGAGTCCGTCCGCCAGTTCAGGGGGTTGATGGTGTATGCCTTCGTGCCGATCGGTGCAATAAAGGTTTCAGCCAATTCAGGGGCTTCGCAGTCAAAGCTGATGACCGTTCCGGTGTCAGTCTCTGAGACCGCCGGTTTGATCTGGGGATAACTCTCCGTCAGCTCCTGTGTGCATGGCCAGCCGATAGCATATACCGCGACGAGCCGCTCATACAGATCTTTGTCCCCGAAGTACTCTGCAAGCAGCCGGTAGCACATGTCCGCACCCTGAGAGAAGCCGGCGAGAATGATCGGTCTGCCCGCGTTCTCGTGCTCAAGATACCAGGAAAAAGCGGCGGATATGTCGCTGTATGCAAACTCCAGATAGTGCTCGCGCTCTGGATCCTCCAATGAGTAGACCTTCATAGCCGCCTGACGGTAATACGGCGCGAACATCCTCGCGCTGTTCTCGTATATCCCACGCTCCATGTTCAAAGCACCGAGGAAAGCGGCTTTTGTCTCCGCGTCATCCATGGACATGTTGAATTCATCCCGCATGTCGACGGTAGGACAGACCAGGAACAGATCGACAGGTTTATCCTCGCCGATCGCGTAGTATGCCCAGTTTCCGGAATCGCTGTAGTCTGAGCTGACAGCTGAAGGCTCTGTATCGTTTGCAGGTGTTGCTGCAGCCGGCCGATGGGTGAACAGCCACAAAGCTCCCCCCGCCAGCATCAGGAGAACCAGAGCGCATATTATGATAATTCGTGTCTTTTTCATTTTACTATAGTATTGTTTTGCCTTTCCGTTTTTATGTTATATGTGTTTCTTCCCGTTTTCTTACTCCCTGTCATTGTGCGGCAATCCGCTCCGGAGCTTTTTACAGCTTAAGTATACTACGGAATTGTGTCCCGTAAATACGGAAAATCAAAAACATGTGCAAGTAAATGTAAAAATGTTTGTCAGATGAGCCGGATCTGTGTTTAACATTCCATCGCACCATAGCGAGCGGTAGTCGCAAATTTTGCTACAGTTGCCCGCAGAAAATATTAAATATCAGGAGTGACAGGTCGTTTCCTTCGACCTGTCACTCCTTAAACGCTCTGTTTTCAATGTATAGTGACAGGTGACAGGTCAGATACGCACATACCCTCTCTTAGAGCATATAATTTCAATTCTTAATTACAGGGTCTATCGCCAAAACACCTGTCACCTGTCACCAACCCAGCAATACCAATACATAAAAGGGTGACAGGTCAGAAAAAAGCACCTGTCACCTTTATCTTATTCTTCGGATTCAAATACTTCATACTGATTATCAGTCTCATTGTCTTCACGGCTGAAATCGAGTTTGCGTTCTTTGTTTTTCCTTTCATAATTATAGTTTATCCCGTATTTCAAAGAGAGCTTCGGAGCCATGTCGTTTACTATTCTGGTTACAGTGGAGATTTTTGCCTCGGGTCCGATAGCCATGGCAAGTTCTGTAGCGCTCCCTGACCAGACGCCTCCGTTTTCAGAGACTATCTCAGAAATACGCCTGCAGATAAGATCCGATTCGCTCTCCTCCTGAGCCTCTCCTTCGCCTTCAAACTCCCATTCGAGACTGTCTGGATTTCTGGTAAGGCGGAAGCTCTTGTCTTCGATATCTCTTCCGGTCATATAGATCTGGGCTTTCTGAGCCTCACGGTCGGTCTTTACCATAACATAAGTCCCGTCGACGGCGCCCGTCAGGCCTGTGGAGCCTGTAACACGGTTGAATATATCGTCGCTGCCCTGTTTTCTAAGGTGGTGGATGAGCAGCATACAAAGTGCGTATTTGTCGGCAAACTCCTTTAGCTCTCCCATGATCTCATAATCTTTTTCGTAGCCGCTCTTTGCGCCTTTTATTTTTTGAAGGGTGTCTATTATTATGAGCTTTATATCCGGGTGCTTTTCTATGAAGTCTTTGAGAATGCCTATCAGACCGTTGTCGATATTATCGATACGGTTTCTGATAAAAAGATTGCCCGGGAGTTCGTTGCCGAACATCCGGTTGTATCTCGATTTTATCCTGTCATACGTATCTTCAAGGGCGAGATAAACGACACCCGCTTTTTTGACATTAAATCCCCACATCGGTTCTCCGGTGCTCACATGGAAAGCGGCTCCTGCAGAGAAGAATGATTTGCCGACCTTCGGAGGTCCAGCAAAAAGATACAGACCCTCATAAAGGAAGCCGTCGATGAGAGGTTCCTTGTGTTTTATATACATCCGGTTGAGCTCGCTTAACGGTATAAAGGCATCCGGGTCAAAGGTTTCCGCGCTTCGGGTTGTTTCCTCAGCTTCGGGCGCGGCTTTTTCTTCCGTTTCATCGAGGCCGGATATCTCACCGGTTTCAGTGTTTATTCTGATCGATCGGTCTCCGCGGAAAGATCCTGCTCTTGCCTCAGGAATAACGGAGAAAGTATACATTTCCCGCGACTCCTTATCTATCTGCTCCTGCTTGGCCCTTTCCATATCCTGTTCGACGAGCGTCCATTTTCTGTCCTCAAGCCAGTTTATCGTTTCTTCAATGTCTTTGATCTTATTGCTCATTTTTTCTCCAGATCCTTTAGTACCTTCACAGCGATACCCTGTATCGTGAGTTCATTCTCCGGATAAATATCCGGATATACTTCATTTTCGGGATGCAGATAAGCCTTACTCTCACTGTCCAGGAGATATCTCTTCAAGGTATTCATATTATCTGCCAGGGCAACAACTATCTGACCGGGCTCCGCATATCTCTGCTGCCTTATGAGAACCAGATCACCGTCATCTATTCCGGCGTTTACCATACTGTCTCCCGAGGCTCTGAGAAGAAAGAAAGTGCCTTTTCCCACCAGCTTTTCGGGCAGGCGCACATAGTCGTCACAGTGTTCCTCCTCGGTTTGCGGTATGCCGCAGCTTATGCTTCCGATTATTCCGACAGGAACCGTATTATCCACTAAAGCGTCTGTAGACCGGGAGGAGATGCCTCTTCTTCCGTTATATTCTATCTCACTGTTGTCCCTGAGCCAGACGAGATATTTCTGCGCGACAGCAACGCTTATCCCGGCTGCTTTCGCGACTTCCCTGACGCTCGGAGACCTTCCGAAGTCTCTGTAATACTCGAAAATGAAAGATTTTATCCGCTCCGTCGTCTCAGGACTTTTGCTTCTCATATTTACCTCCTTAGAAAAAACACTTAAAACTAACATTATGTTCGTTATAAGCACAAAATAACACATCCCGAAGGATGTGTCAAGATATTATTTATAATCATATCATAATAGCGAAAAAAGAAGTGATTGAAACTATCTGTGTGCTGAAACCATATAATAAGAAAAGCAGGACTATTATCTTTTGCAGATGTCATATTTATGCGGAGTTGTTGTGCATGATAATTGATTATTAGTTTGCTGTGTAGCGTAACTCTCCACCAACATATACAGAAGAAACATTGATGTCTTCATCGAAAACGACCAGATCTGCATCCTTTCCTTTATCAATACTGCCCTTGCGGGAATCAATCTTGAGGATTTTTGCAGGATTTTCTGTTATCATCTGTACAGCTTCACAAAGTTGGACACCAGCCATTTTATACATCGTGCGAACACAGCGGTCGGTGGTACATACGCTGCCGGCAAAAGATTTAAAATCAGGCATCATGGCAACACCTTCTCGAATGATACTGTCCTGCCCATTTGTCAGGCTTCCAAGTTTTACAATTTCTCCCTCTCCAAGACCTGCGCCTCGCATCGAGTCGGTTATTAGACAGATATTATCAATTCCTTTGTTCTTAACTATTAACCTGAGAAGCTCGGGAGGCAGATGCTTACCGTCAGAAATAATCTCAACCTTTAACTCATCGAACAGATAGGCAGACTCTACAACACCCAGAACCCTGTAAGGACCAACTCTGTGTAGCGCTGACATACCGGAATAAAGGTGAGTAACGAAACTGTATCCGGCATCTAACGATTTTTGAACATCTGCGTATGTAGCATCGGAGTGACCGATTGAGGCAATAATACCGCGTTTCTTCAGTTCCTTTCCCAGCTCCAGAGCCCCTTCGAGTTCAATAGCTGCAGACATTCTCACAATGTCCGAGCCGCCCGCATCAAGGATGGGTAAATAGTTTTCCTTAGAGGGTAATTGTAGGAATTTCGGGTCTTGAGCTCCAGCTTGAGCTTGATTAAAGAAAGGCCCTTCAAGATGAATACCTAAAAGATTAGGGCCATTTTTCCATTCGCGCTTTACCTTTTTGTAAACCTTGAAGAAGTTAAATAGCTCAGAGTTTAGACATGTGAGAGTTGTGGGAACAATGGAGGTGGTGCCATGGCAGAGGTGTGTCAGACAGGCACATTTGAAAGCTTCCTCAGAACCGTCCATAAAATCATGACCTCCGCCTCCATGGGTGTGCAAATCGATAAAACCAGGGGCAAGGTATTTGCCCTGCAGATCTATACACTTTTCTGAAGAAAGAACGCTTTCTGATATTTCAGAGATTATTCCGTTTTCAATTGCTACGCTGAAGCCTTCGAGAATTCTGTGATGGACTATTATTCTTCCGTTTGTGAACACTGTTTTCATAGCTTAACCTCTGTATCTATTATCTGTAAAAAACGTTGTTCGCATCCAGGGGCGAGGCTTTGGATTCCTTTTTTATGAGATAGCTCACCATCGTTACCTATACACTCAGGCATTCCTGCCCAGTATTCAATACATACGAAGGGGCAGGATTCTGGTGATTTTGCCCACAACACTGCGGAGGAGAAACCCTCTTGCTTTACCGCTGTAAAAATGCGAGTTTCAGTACCAATTCCAATATAATCTGAGTCGATATCAGTCAGATCCATAACAACAGATGAAGGGGAAAAAAGGCCATCCAGGGAGAGCCTGCTGTTTCCATGAAAGACATCAGAAGATTTTGGCCCGAAAATGCCGTTCTCGGGAATAAAGCGCCCAGCCTTCTGAGGCTTTGAGAAATAGAAAAAGCAGTCCTTTTCATTATCAGGAAGATGATAGGTATAGTGGGATCCTACGGAGTAGAACATCTCCTCTTTCCCGGTATTTCTCACCCTATATATTACTTCAAGTGTTGAGCCGACTACGCGGGAAATGAGCTCAAAACAAAAATCAAAAGGGAAAACGGCTCTAGTATAAGTATCGGACACTAAGCCAAGAATCAGCTCGTTTTCACTGTAGGAAATAACCTGCAAGTCTTTTTCTCGAAGAAAACCGTGCATAGGCATATTGTATTCTTTCCCTTTGTATGTGTAAACATCCCCAAGTAGTCTGCCACACACAGGGAAGCAAACAGATGTTCGACGTGGCCAGAAATCAGGATCATACTGCCATAGGTGTTCTTCACCTGTATTTAGATTTATAACACTCTCTATGGAACCACCGCAAGTATTAATCCTTGCTTCGACAGCGTTATTATGTATTTTGATTATCAAAGCAAACACACTTTCATTTTTCTTTTTATTTCGACAGCAAACAGGCTCCGATCATGGACCGGGGCCTGTTAGTTATTATTATTACAAATGACGCAGCTTACCAAAATACTTATCCATGCCAGCCTGATTGATCTCTGTTCCGCCCGGAATATTTCCGCTTATCCAGACAGGAGGCGCGATTCCTCTTGTTGCGAGTATTTCACAAGCTTTTGCATTTATGGAGTCCATAATAAACACATTGGATATTGTTGAGGTAGGCGATACTTTATAATCATAGCCATCTATCTCAACAACGCCTTCACCAAAAATGCAATAGTCGTCTATGACTATATCTGCAAGATCGCACAGATTTTGCTTGCTGGGATGGCGACCGGCAAAATCTTTCGGAATGGAGCGGGACAATGATGGAGAAGTAACGGCTACAACAGTTACTCCAAGATGTTTACACTCCTCAACCATATCAATGGTAGCTGTGTTTATACCGTAAGCATTAAACTGAATAAGCACATCGCCCGGTTTTACGCGATAATATCGCAGCACATTTGGCGCATATCCCGGAATCTTTTCACACCAACGAGTTGCGCCGTGCTCACAGCTGAAGCCCGGATCAAGAATAGAATTGCAGGGTATTAGGTTACCTGCACGGTGACACATTTCTATGGCAGTCATATTTGAATGCCCGCCAGAACCGACGACATGGAAAACATTTCCGCTCTCTATTGCATCTGCAACAAGAGTAGCAGCTCTTTCAATGTTTTCCCTCTGCTCGGTCGCTATCTTCTCGAGCATTTCGATAACTATATTATAAAACTGATTTATAGCTTCCATGTTTACCTCTTACAGATGCTTCATTCGGGATTCATATTTATCCTCATAGGCTTTATTACGTGCGTGTCCGCCAGGAATATTAGCACTGTTCCATACCGGAGGCGTAATACCACGCTGCAGGAGTATGCTGGCAGCTTCCATTTCAATTGAATGGAGAGCAAAGGAGTTACAGAAAGTGGAAACAGGCCCCATGGGGGCATCCATCCCTTCAAACTTTATGGTTGCGTCTCCGAATGGAAGATGCACGTCAACAAATACGTCAGCCAGTTCGTATAAGTTCTGCGCTGAAGAGTGCCGAGCCGGAGCATCTTTGGGCAGGTTTTCTGCAAAGGCTTTTGCAGTGACACCAATAAGCTTTATACCGCGTTTCTTAGCTTCAAGGGCCATATCAATCGTAATGGCATTGACACCATAGGAAGTGGCGAGAAGAAGAACATCACCGGGGTCTTCTCCTATATGGTATGTCTTAAAAACAGTGGAAGCATACCCTTCACATCGCTCAACAATGTTTGAACGTCGTGCTCCGTGCTCCAGATTTATTCCAGGATCAAGCAAAGCGTTAAATGGAACCAGTCCGCCCGCACGCCAGAATACTTCCTCAGCAGCCATATTTGAATGGCCACCTGTACCCATTACATGTACAAGTTTGTCGCCCTGTATGGCATCGGCTATAATCTCTGCTGCAGCATGAATGCTTTCCTCTTCACCGGCAATAGCGTTTATACAATCAATAATAATATTTTTATATTGTTCTATTTGTTTAAGCACTGAATTACCTCCTCATGTATTATTTTCAGATTTTACTTAAGATACTCTTCAGGAGTTCCAGAGGCACTTAACTCATCAAGAATCAGTATGCAGCAATCGTGATTCTTCAAAGCCGTAGCCGGAATCATATTGGTAACGCCTTCGGTTGTCAGTGTATCATGAACGGCCTTTATTTTCTTTGCACCGGGAACACTGCATATAATACACTTTGCTTCCAAGATCTGTTTTACAGTCATTGAAATCGCTTGAGACGGAACATCATCGACAGTATCAAACCACCCTTCGCCTACCTGTTGCATACGGCATTTGTAGTCGAGGTTAACAACTATATACGCTTCATCAGTGTCAAAGTCAGCGGGAGGATCGTTGAAAGCAATGTGCCCATTTTCACCTATTCCAACCATGGCAACATCAATAGGGGCTTCGCGCAGAAGTGAAGTGAGTTCTGCAATGTTCGCCTTAACATCACCTTCACCATTTACATAATGGGCAGCTTTGAGCGGAACATAGTTTGCAAATCGCTCCTTCAAATACTTCCGGAAACTGGCAATATGCGTCTCAGGTAAGCCAACATATTCATCCAAATGGAACATGGTAACTTTGCTCCAATCAACATCTTCCTGCCTTAGAGCTTTTACAACCTCAAATTGGGATTCCCCAGTAGCAAGTATTAGTCTTGCCTCGCCATTTTCAGAAATAGAGGCGTTAAGTCTTTCTGCAGCTTTCTTTGCGGCAAAGGATCCTATTTCTTCTTTGTTCTGCTTGACGTATACTTTCATTTTTTGCTCCTTTTAAATAGTTTGTGAGATAATGCTGTTATTCATTCACTCGCATAAGCATTAGACGCTATTCATTTATTCTTCATGTAAATATAGGTGAAAAAACATGAAATGTCTTTATAGTTTTTTGACGTAAGTATTGTAAATACCAGTAATATTAAAACCAATGGAGCGGTATAATATCGGAGCTCTTTCTCCGCTTGCCCAAGAAAGCCAAGCATAGGAATGTCCAGCTTTTTTCATATCAAGCAAGCATTCCTCCAAAAGAACTCGGCCTATTCCTTTTCCTGTGTATTCGGGATTCACACCAAAAGGACCAAAACGCTTTATGTCAGTATCGACATCCCCATACATATTGAAACCGATAACTTTGTCTCCAGCTTTGGCAATATGGACTCTTGATAAATCATCCGTTCCTAGAAGAAGCTTGCGTAGTCTGCACATCCAACCAGGCTTACTATATTCATACATATATTCTATTAATGCGTAGATGCTGTCTTCAGAAAGAGTTGAGAATGTGATTTTTTCTTCTTTAAGTTGTTTCTTTAGTCTTGCTGCTTTTTCAGAATAGCTATAGTCCATAAGATTAAGCTTCATAGAATTACTTGTTTCTTCAAGCTTGTAACCTTTATTTTCGAATAACATGGCATAATCCGGAAAATGAACCATATCTATGCCCTGAGTGAAATAATTTGGGGTATAACTTGTAGCGGTTAGAGTCTTTGCCCCATTATTTCGAGCAAGGTTTTCTGCTATATCAATTAAGCGACTGCCTACTTCAGAAAGATACTCTGGAAGAACTGCAAAGCCGTTTATCCAGGCTTTATCACATTCAAGATCTCCACCTACATCGATAGGAACACAACGTCTGATTACGTATATCAAGCCGACAATTTTTCCCTCAGATTCAGCGATAATAAACCAGTTCGCATCAAAGTTTGGATCCAAAAGCATTTGCCGTTTCCACATACGCGATGTAAAATCGTATGCCACTCCATATATTTTAAAAAAATCAAATGTAGGCAGAAAATCTTTGCTTTCAAAATGTCTGTAAATTATATCCATATAATTGGTCAACCCTTATTTCATTAATAAGCCCGGTAGCCACAAAGATATCTGAGGAATATATGTGATAAGGAATAAAGCGAGAACCATTATTGCATAGAAAGGTAACATACGCTTTGACAATTCTTCAAGTTTAACTCCGGACAGACCACTGCCCAAATAAAGGACACCACCCACAGGAGGAGTCAACATTCCAACGCCGCAATTGAATATCATGAGAACTCCAAAATGGACAGGACTAATGCCTACGCTTATGAGGACGGGAACAATGATGGGTGTCACTATAACCAGAATAGATCCCATACTCATAAAACAACCGAGGAATAAAAGCAGAATGTTCGTCATGAAGAGCATAACCCACTTGTTCGTCGTGATAGACAGCATTGCAGTGGCCACCATTTTAGGAATCGTGAGGTAAGCAATGACCCAACCGAATGCATAAGAAACAGCCATAAGTATCATGATTGAGGAAAGCGTAGCGCAGGTTTTCTTTGCGACATGATATATTTTTTTGAGAGGGATTGTTCGATAAATAATCACCGTTAGGATAAGTGCATATACAACTGCAAAGCAAGAGGCTTCTGTCGCAGTCATTATTCCACCAACAACACCACCAACGACAATGACAATAGTAAGCATAGGAAAAAACGCAGTAATAATAGCCTTTAACAATTTCTTGCCTGAAAAATGACCACTTACAGGTATATTCATTCGTTTTGCATAAATGAAAGAGTAAAAACACATCGTTATACAAAGAACAGCACCAGGAAGAAGTCCAGCAAGCAACAGCGCCCCAATCGAAACACCGCCTGCAGCAACTGCATATATGACCATATTATGACTGGGCGGAACCAAGATTCCTTGAATGGAAGTTGACATTGTCAGACACCATGACCAATCTTTTTCATACCCGCCTTTTTCCATTAGAGCGCACTCTATTGGACCAAGAGAGGCAGTATCCGCCACAGCGGAGCCTGAAATTCCACCGAATAGAAAAGATGCAACGCAGTTTACCATGGCCAAGCCGCCACGCATCCATCCGACAAGTTCCTTTGCTAGTTCCATGATTCGGTCTGTTATTTTGCCTTCCGTCATCAGATCTCCCATAAACACAAAGAAGGGGATGGCAAGGAGTGTAAAATCTCCCGTCCCAGTTACCATTCCTTGAAATACTATGCTGAGAGGAACCTTTAAGTAAAGGAGCGTTAAGATGGTCGAAATTCCCATTGCATAGGAAATCTCAAGTCTAAGTATCATAAGGATAATAAAGGTAGAAATAAGGATTATTGCCGCAACAGCTTCTGTACTCATTCATTACCCCCTTTCCATATACCTCCGTACCATGCAGAATATGCTAATATATATACTGCTTATTCCGCATATTACTAATGGCCAATACATCAAGCTGGTCGATACGCGAAATCCGGAAAGAATTACTTTTTTTGTAAGATTAACTAGGATAAATCCGTATCTAATCATGAGCAAGGAAAAGATTATTATAATAACATTTGAAACGTATTTGAGGATTATTACCATTTTCGGAGGGAAAACTTTGTCAAAAAGCTCAACTCTCATATGATCCTCGTTATAAAGCCCAAGCGCAATCGATACAATTGACATCCATACAAGAGCCATAAAACTCATCTGATCGCACCAAGCTGGAACATGATTAAAGATATATCTTCCGCATACCATTACAAAAACAGAGAATAATTCAACAGCAAGGCAAAAAACACATAAAATACATAATAACTCGTAAACTACACCGGACACTTTTTTGTATTTGGTATACCAGCTTTTTTCTGATTCCATTAACAAAACCTCCTTGGTCTCAAACTAAGAGATAGGGGGCACTGACATACAGTGACCCCTATCTTATGGCTAATTCTAATTATTCAACAGAGGAAATTGCTTCAATAACATCGGCACAGTCTGCACCGAACTTTGCATAAACACCAGCCATTGCTTCAGACCACTTATCTTTGTCGGAGAGCTCATAAATTGTAACACCTTCAGCCTCGAGAAGTTCCTTGTACTCAGCCATACCGGCATTGACAACATCGTAGTTGGTATCGGCGACTTCTTTCCAAGCATCAAGAACGACTTGTTGCTCATCTGCAGTCATTTGATTCCAGATTATCTCTGAAAAGACAATTGTCGTAGGAGGCATAGAATGTTCATCCATGACAACATTCTTGCATACTTCATAGAATTTGCTGCTATAAATGCCATCAAGGGGATTCTCGGCACCATCAACAACACCAGTCTGCAGAGCCGAATAGAGTTCACCGAAAGCGATGGGAGTGGGACTTGCACCGAGAGCCTTTACCATTTCGGTATCTACTTCTGTCTGTTGGCAGCGCAACTTCATACCTTTTATATCATCGATGCAAGTCACCGGTTCCTTAGTAAAGAAGTTTCTGGAGCCTTCGGACCAGAAACCAATTCCAACCAGTTGAATACCGCTTGTTTGGATTGTTCTAAGTAACTCGGTGCCAATTTCTCCATCGATAACCTTTATCTGATGATCAAGACTTTTATAAATGTACGGGAGCGAAAGGGCGGTGAAACCGACAGCACCACTCGCAGCGAGATAAGTGGGCTGAGTCATGGTCATTTCCTGAACGCCGAGCTGAGCATTTTGAAGCGCCTGCTGAGCGTCGCCCAATTGGGAGTTAGTGAATACCTCAACCTTCATTTTCCCGCCAGACATCTCGCTGACTTTATCTGCAAACAGATACATTGCATCGGCAATTGTAGTACCGTCAGCAGATGTTGTTGAAAAACGAATAGTTCGTTCAGAAATATCTGGTCCTGCAGGGGTTTCGGGTTCTGCGGGAGTTTCAGGCTCTGCTTCGGAAGTCACTGAGGGGGCTGCCGAGGGAACTGCGGTCTGACCGCACGCGCATAGAGCAAAGATCATCACGAACGCCATAAGCATTGCAATAGTTTTTTTCATTGTAAATCCTCCATTCTATAATATATTTTTGAGTGAGACTGTACTTTATTACAGTCAGCTTCTATTTTCTAATATAGATTAGAAAACGTTTTCTGTAAATATTAAGTAATAAGTCAATATAAACAATTATTTGCAGATTTTATTGTATAAATTGCACATATAGAGAGGGGATTTTCGAGCAGAAAAACAGTTTTTCTTCTGTATTTCCCAAGAAAGCATTGATTTTTATAGAAAACCTTTTCTATATTTATTGACAATCCAAGCATATTGTTTATTATTTTACTATGGAAGAAGGTGAACCGTATGAATAATAAATCTGCCGACGTCAAGCTTCGTGACGTAGCCGCAAGAGCCGGTGTTTCTGTCTCTACCGCTTCGAGAGTTCTCAGCAGCTCTGATTACCCGGTCAGCAGCAAACTCCGAGAGAAAGTATTGTCTTCTGCCAAGGAATTGCACTATGTCCCGAATGTATTCGGACAGCTTTTACGGAGCAATTCCACCAGGGCAATCGGTATAATCGTTCCCTCGCTGCAGAACCCGTTTTACAGTCAGGTCATTTTCGGAATTGAATCTGCAATAGCAGGTACCGGTTATGAAATTCGATTGCTCTCTTCTCATAGGAGTGTTGACCAAGAGCGCAACAGTATAATGTTCTTTCATCACAGTCGCGTCATGGCGTTGCTTATAGCCTCCGTTGACAGTAAGCCGGATACATTACAGCGATACATGGATGCCGGAGGGCATGTCGCCCTTTTGGAAGCGGAGTTTTCGCTGAATAATGCGATTACTGCAATTTCAGACAGCTATGGCGCCGGCAGAATGGCAGCAAAGCACTTGGTTGAGTATGGTCATAAAAAAATAGCGTTTCTGTCGACCCCTATAACACGCAAGTATCGTCAACAGGTTTTGGCGGGTATAACTGATGAGCTGAAAGAAAATGGTATACCATTCTCAGATAACGATATTTTTACTTCTGAATCGGAAACAGAATCGCAGACCGGCCAATATGAGTTTGAAGCCGGTAAACAACTGGTAAGGAAAATGGATTTCAGCAAATTGAAATACACAGCAATTATAGCGATCAATGATCTCACTGCTTATGGTGTAATTCAAGCGTTAAATCAGGAAGGAATCTCTGTTCCGAGGGACATATCAGTCATATCAATGGATAATTTGATATACTCTGAAATGATTTCGCCTCCGCTAACTACGGTGGAGATGCCATCAAATAACTTGGGTTATACAGCATGTCGGATGTTGATTGCAAATATGGAGAGCAAAAACAACAGTGTTTCAGCTATGGAGTTTCGATATCCCTGTGTTTTGAAGTTACGGAGCTCAACACGCGATATAAGCGGCAAGTGAAGAGAGAAGCACAATAAAACAGGATTTTGGCGATTGAAACAACTACAGTCTAAATAGAACAAAAACTTCCGGGCCTTTTCAGGTTCGGAAGTTCCTATTGATCCCGCCGGAAAACGTATCCCACGATCTCTGCATATAGAGCTCCAGCGGGAGGGGAGTGCCGATGTATATAAAGTCTCTTCCTTCATCGGAAAGAAAAGCGTCGAGGCAATCCTTCTTTCCCGCAGTATATACTACAGGGATTCCGCTTTTTATGCTTGCCTCTCTTACAGTATCGTATCCCTCGCGCAGATCGTCGGCGCTTGCCAGGACCTGGAGATTCGAGTTGTGCACAAAGCCGGTGATCTTTTGCCGGGCGAAGCCCTCCAGCTCGTCCTTGAGCTTCAGGATGCCCACGGGAGTTTCGGACATCGGCCTTCGGGTGTTTATTATGTCGTAGACTTCGAGCTGACCTGGCCCGAGGCCTGCAAAGTCCTGATGGTAGCGGGCAAGAGACAGGGCTCCGGCAGGGTCCCCGCCCACGTCGAAAACTACAAGGTCCCAGTCGCCGTCGAAGGCCGAGCTCACCTGCGCGGGCATGTTCGTCTGCGTAAGGGCAGCGCCCGCGAAGGTGGGGGAGACGAGAGAGATCTTCTTTTCGTCAATGAGCTTTACCTGATCGGACATGCGGAAATAGTCGTTTATACGGTCGAGGTCTATGAGCTGGGCGCGTTTGCCCTCAGAGGCGGCGTTTATCGCCAGGTTGAGGGCGATCTCCGTCTTTCCGGAGCCGTAGTTGCCGATCAGGATTATTATCTTTTTCATTTCAGGCAGAGGCGCCCTATTTTTTCGAGGACTTTTTCGCGTAGGAGAGCATCCAGGCGACTATGGCGAGAAGGGCCAGGATGATTATGATCGCGAGGATCGTGTTCAGCAGACCGCCTGCCAGCGAGACGGCGCCGCGGATGATGTTCACCGCGAGAACCAGAAGGCCAATCGCGACCGCCGCGAAGATGAGATATGTTATTATCTTTTTGAGGTTCATGAGGGTATCTCCTTTCCGAGCTTTGAAAGAACCGTATTGAAATAATCGGGAAGATCCGTTCTGAAGGACATTTCTTCACCGGTCGAGGGATGTATGAAGCTTATCCCGCCCGCGTGCAGGCACTGGCCCTCAAGGCCCTTGTCCGGTGAGGCGGCGCCGTAGAGCGAGTCCCCGAGAAGGGGGTGCCCTATATGCGCCATGTGGACTCTGATCTGATGGGTGCGGCCTGTCTCGAGGCGGCACTTTACAAAGGAATAGCTTTGGAAATTGGCCAGGCGCTCCCAGTGCGTTACGGCGTTTTTCGAATTTGAAGGCGTAACGGCCATGCGCTTGCGGTTTTTCGGGTCCCTGCCTATCGGCGCGTCGACAGTGCCTGAGGGCTCCTTCATACGTCCGTTCAGGACGGCAAAGTAGACTCTGGAGAGGGAGTGGTCCGAGAGCTGGGCCGAGAGCGCGCGGTGGGAGGCGTCGTTTTTGGCGACTATCAGAAGGCCGGAGGTGTCCTTGTCTATGCGGTGCACTATTCCGGGGCGCTTCTCGCCTCCGACGCCGGAGAGCGAGTCCCCGCAGTGATGCAAAAGCGCGTTCACTAAAGTTCCGTCCGGGTGCCCGGGAGCGGGGTGCACCACAAGGCCTCTCGGCTTGTTGACAACGATCAGGTCCCCGTCCTCATAGACGATATCCAGGGGGATGTCCTGGGGGACCAGAGCGCAGTCCGAGCTCTCAGGTATGTCCGCGGAAAAGATTTCCCCATCGCTGCAGATATAGCTCTTTTTGAGGACCTTTCCGTTTAAGGTGACCCTGCCCTCCTCAAGGAGGCGGGAGGCGGCGCTTCTGGACAGTCCAAGCTCCGATTGCGCGAGAAGAGCGTCGATCCTCTCGCCGCTCTTCTCGCAAATAAGATTGATTATCATTTAAATTCGGCCAGGATGGAATCGAGATCGAATTCGTCGTCGGAAGACTTGACCGGAGGCTTCTCGGCGGCTTTCGGGGCGCTCTTTTTGGCGTTTGCAGCCAGAGCAGCCGCGGCTGCAGCCTGGACGGCCGCTTTATCGCTCGCGGGAGCCGGTTTCCTCTCGGCAGCAGGCGCCGTCTTGGCGGGAGCTGCCTTCTCGGGGGAGGGCTCGCGGAGGTTCCTGAACTTGTCGGAGACATCGACGTCTTTGATGCCGGAGGATCTTACCTCGACGCCCTTGCCGTAGCGGGTATAGCTGCCTGCGGCTTTGGAGCGTTCTTCATACTCCGTAAAGGCGTCCTTGCGGGGCGCTTTCTTCGCGGGGGCAGCCTCAGCGGAGGACACTTTTCTTCTTCTCGGGAGCTCGAGCTCCTCCTCGTCGTCCTCTTCCTCGGCTTCTCTCTGCCTTCTCAGGCGCTCGGCCTTGAGCTTTTCTATCTTCGCGTCACGCTCGGCTCTTCTCTTCTTGCGCAGAAGCTCCTCTTCTTCCTCTTCGTCTTCGTCCTCGTCGTCCTCTTCTTCCTCGTCGTTGCGGCGGGACTTCTTCAGGATGGAGCGCTTTCTGGGCTTTTCCTCTTCCTCTTCGTCTTCGTCCTCATCTTCATCATCGTCTTCTTCCTCAGCTTCGCGGGCAGCTTTGCGCGCGGCTCTTCTCTCGGATCTGGAGGGACGTCTGGGCTCTTCTTCCTCTTCGTCTTCGTCCTCCTCGTCCTCTTCTTCTTCTTCATCTCTGAGGCGCCTTGACCTGCGGACGGAGCGTTCCTCTTTGTTCGGATCCCTGCCGAAGATGATGCAGATGATAAAGAGTATTCCGCCGACGGTAATGAAGATATCGGCGACATTGAAAATGGCAAAATCGGTGAAGAGGGTTTTGAACATGTCCTGCACATAGCCGTTTATAACGCGGTCTATCGCGTTTCCGACTCCGCCGGCCGTGATCATGACCAGAGCCCATCTGGCGGCAGGGTTTTTTATGGCCTTGGTGGCCAGAAGGATTATCGCGGCGACCAACAGAACTCCGGCTATCAGGATGAACCAGATCCTGCCCCCGGACAGGAATCCGAAGGCGGCTCCGTCGTTGCGGATATTCACGAGCCCCAGTATTCCGGGGATGATGGTCCTTACATCTTCACCGCCGAGGCCTATATTGTTCGACACCCAGTATTTCACATACTGGTCGATGACGACTATAAGCGCGGCAACGCTTGCATACAGCATACTGTTAAGTCCTCCTTACGGACAGCTTTACTTGTTTATTATGGACGAGCATCTCGGACAGAGTCCGTTTTCGTCGGCAGCTTCGGTATAAATCCAGCACCTCGGGCACTTGGTTCCGGGAGCGTTGTCCACTTTTATCTCATCCTCATCGCCAAGGATGACCTTGGAGACGATGAAGAGTTCGGAGAGGTTCATAGTCTCGATCTCCTTCGGAGCCTTCAGGGTGACGCAGGCGTCCAGAGGCTTGCCTATCTTCTTCTCCGCGCGGGCAAGCTCGAGAGCTCCGTTGACCTTGTCTCTGGTATCGATCAGGGTATCCCATTTTGCCATATCGTCCGCGCTCAGGGAGTAGGCGTCAAAGGGAGCGTTCATGCAGTTGAAAAGGACATTCCTGGCATCGTCCCCGGAGCGGTGAGGCATCTTGAGCCAGATCTCATCGCAGGTGAAGGCGAGGATCGGGGCGAAAAGCTTCGTCAGGGTGTCGAGAACAAGGAAGAGGGCGGTCTGGGCGCTTCTGCGCTTAAGGCCGTTTTTCTCCTCGCAGTAGAGACGGTCCTTTATGATGTCGAGATAGAAGCCTGAGAGATCCACAACGCAGAAATCGTTGATGGCGTGGGAGATCGTATGGAACTCGTAGTTCGCGTAGGCCTCGTCCGCCAGGGCTATCAGGGAATTGAGGCGGGTCAGGATCCATCTGTCGAGCTCGAGCATGTCCTCGGGGGCGACAAGATCATCCGCGTCGAAGCCGTCGAGGTTGCCGAGGCAGAATCTCGCGGTGTTGCGGAACTTGAGGTAGGTCTGGCTCAGCTGCTTGAAGATCTCCCTGGAGCACCTGACGTCCATGTGGTAGTCAGTGCTGCCGGCCCAGAGCCTTACTATATCCGCGCCGAACTCCTGGACGAGCTCCTCGGGATCGACGCCGTTGCCGAGGCTCTTGTGCATGGCCTTGCCCTCGCCGTCGACTGTCCAGCCGTGGGTTATGCACTCCTTGTAAGGAGCTCCCTGGCCGAGCGCGCCGACCGCTACCAGCAGCGAGGACTGGAACCAGCCTCTGTACTGGTCTCCGCCCTCAATGTAGACTGTGGATGGCCAGAAGCCCTGGTCGCGCTTCATCGCGGCGTAGTGGGTGGAGCCGGAGTCGAACCAGCCGTCGAGAGTGTTGGTCTCTTTCGTGAAGTGCTTTCCTCCGCAGTGCGGGCAGACAAAGCCTTCGGGCAGAAGCGCGTCGGCTTCCCTGTCGAACCAGGAGTTGCTGCCTTCCGCCTCGAATATCTGAGCGACGTTCTCAATAGTCTCGTCGGTGCAGACCGGCTTGCCGCAGTCGTCGCAGTAGAATACCGGGATCGGCAGGCCCCATCTTCTCTGGCGGGAGATGCACCAGTCGGCTCTCTCGCGGATCATGGCGCCCATTCTCTCCTTGCCCCAGGCGGGGAACCATTTTACGTCCTCGCAGGCCTTGATGGCCTCATCCTTGAAGGAGTCGACGGAGCAGAACCACTGCGGGGTGGCGCGGAAGATGATCGGGCTCTTGCAGCGCCAGCAGTGCGGGTAGCTGTGGATGATGTCCTCGCTCGCGAACAGAGCGCCGGACTCTTTCATGTCGTTTAAGATGACCGGGTTGGATTCGTCAGTCGTGAGGCCGGCGTATTTGCCGGCGTATTCGGTGTGGCGGCCCTGATCGTCGACAGGTACTACCATCTCGATGTTGTATTTGAGGCAGGTGACATAGTCGTCATAGCCGAAGCCGGGAGCCGTATGGACACAGCCTGTGCCGGAGTCGGTGGTGACATAGTCGGCCAGAACGAGCTTCGAGGTCTTGGGCAGGAAGGGGTGGTCCGCCACCATGAACTCGAAGAAGGAGCCCGGATGGGTCTCGAGGATCTCGTATTCGTCGAAGCCGCCTATGTGCATGACCTTGTCGGCGAGGGCTTCGGCCATTATATAGATCTCTCCGTTCGGAGCCTTGACGAGCGCATAGGCCAGATCCGGGTGAAGGGCTATGGCGAGGTTGCCCGGAAGAGTCCAAGTCGTCGTGGTCCAGATGAGGAAGGAGAGCTTTGACTTGTCTACGCCGGGGAGCTTTCCGAGGTCGTCGTTTACCGGGAACTTGACGTATACGGTCGTGACCGGGTCGTCGTGGTATTCGATCTCAGCCTCGGCGAGAGCAGTCTCGTCCTTCGCGCACCAGTAGACGGGCTTGAAGCCCTTGTAGATGTGCCCGTTTTTGTACATCTTTCCGAAGACTCTGACCTCGTCGGCCTCAAAGCCCTTGTTCATGGTCTTGTAGGGGTGGTCCCAGTCTCCGACGACGCCGAGGCGCTTGAAGCCCTCGCGCTGGACGTCTATGTAGTGGTCTGCAAATTCCTGGCAGGCGGAACGGAAGTCCGCCGTGCTCATAGCTTTGTGGTTGAGTTTATTCTGCTTTATGATCGCGCTCTCGATAGGCATGCCGTGGTTGTCCCAGCCGGGGATGTATGGGGTGTAGTAGCCGCGCATCGCGTAGGAGCGGGTGATGAAGTCCTTGAGGCATTTGTTCAGAGCGTGGCCCATGTGGATCGCACCGTTGGAGAACGGAGGGCCGTCGTGGAGGTTGAACAAGGGCTTGCCCTCGTTCTTCTTGAGCATCTCATTGTAGATGTCGAGCTCCTCCCAGGACTTGAGCATCTCAGGCTCGCGCTTCGGAAGGCCTGCTCTCATCGGAAAGTCGGTCTTTGGCAGATTCAAAGTGGCATTGTAATCAGTCGGCATTCATTTATCTCCTGTATCATGCATAAAGAGGGCGTGCTTTTGCCCGCCCTCCGAATGTGTAAAGTCTGTACCGGGCCCTATGTTTTACAGGGAAAAGGGCTGGGTGCTGTTAAAAGGGTCCTTGCCGAAATCGTCATCGGCACGGGAAAAGTCCAGATTCATTTTAAACTCCGGAGCCGGCTCGATCTTCGAGACCTTCTCATCTAT
Organism: Oscillospiraceae bacterium; assembly: GCA_017430455.1. GTDB lineage: Bacteria > Bacillota > Clostridia > Oscillospirales > Oscillospiraceae > Limivicinus. Next base: position 120,961 of record JAFRMX010000012.1, on the reverse strand, counting down.
GGCCCTGACGCTGGCGTCTATGTCAGCCATGGCGACGGGCTCGGCGGGGGCAGGAACAGCGGGAGCGGGCTGCTCCTGCTTCGTAATGATGCCCTCGGATATATCCTGTATCTTCTTTATCTGCTTTTTGAGAGCTTCGACCTGGCTCGCGCAGTACTCGGCGTTTGCGGCCTTTGCCTTCTCGAGACGGCCTTCCAGCTCGACAACTTCCCTATCGAGGCCGCCGAGGCGGGCGTCTGCTTTGGCCTGGGCGTCAGCAAGGATCGCAGCGGCTTTCTCCTTAGCCTCCGCTTCAATCTGAACTGCGAGTTTCTGGGCCGACAGAACAGCGCTGTTTATGGCTTCTTCATTGCTGCGGTACTCTTCGATCTTGTCTACGAGGACCTTCATCTTGCTCTTTAAGACGGCGTTTTCTTTCAGGGAATTGGAGATGTTCTCAGCAACTTCCTCAAGAAAGCTGTCGACATCATCGACGGAATAGCCGTTAAGACGTGCTCTTTCAAAAGTCTTTTCACGTATATCCTGCGCTGTAATCATGATAATATCTGCCTTTCTGTGTTATTTGTTTATTGAGTTCAGCCGTCAATCAGATTGACGTTTTCCGGTGTGATGAAATAGGCTTTGGCCGCAACAGGGGTGATCTTGCCGTTGAGCGCGAAGGTGATACCGGATATGAAATCCAGAAGCCTTCTCGCGGTCTCCACGGGGAGGGCATCGAGCGACATCAGTACGCTTCTGCTCTCGCGGAGATGGTCGGCCAGTTCTCCCGCCTCGTCGAAGGATTTGGGGTTGAAGAGGATGACGTTTATGTCCGAGCCGGGAACATTTACGTTCTTGCGGCCGGTTTTCTTGCTCTGGTTTGCACTCTGGGCGTTCTGCTGGAGAGCCTGGAAAGGCCTGCGCCTTCCCGCGACGCGCTGCTCGTAGGCCTCCTGCTCGGCATAGGCTCTTTCCTCGAGCTCGGGATTCCGGTTTCCGGCGGAATTGGAAAACGCGTTTTCAAAATCCGTCTGCGCTGCGGAAGCGGACTGGGCAGCAGTCTGAAAGCTCTCTTCGCTGCCGTCAAAGAAGTCGTCTTCCTCGTCGTACGGCTGTGTAAGTTTTCTCAGTTCATCAAGTAATGCCAAGACCTTGTCTCCTTAAATACCGTAATCGCGCCTGCCGAAAATTGCAGTTCCCACCCTGACCATGGTAGCGCCCTCGGTGATCGCTGTTTCGAAATCGGAACTCATCCCCATGGACAGGCATTTCATCAAGCTATTATCGTATTTTTTTCCTGCATTGTCAACAAAAAGCTGCCTCATTTTTGCAAAATACGGCCTGTTTTCTTCCGGATCCGAACATATCGGAGGTATCGCCATGAGACCGAGAATACGGACGTGCCCGAGAGGGGCTGCCATTTCAAGTATCTCCGGAAGACGGGATGCCTCCATTCCGGATTTGGAGTTCTCTCCGGCAATGTTTATCTCCAGAAGGACGTCCTGCACGAGATCCCTTTTGGCGGCCTGCTTTTCTATCTCCTGAAGGAGGGAGAAGCTGTCGACCGAGTGTATAAGCGAGACTTTTCCGACAAGGTATTTCACCTTGTTTTTCTGGAGCGTCCCTATGAAATGAAGCGGAGCGCCCTCATAGGCCCCCTGAGAGTATTTCTCCAGAAGCTCCTGGACCCTGTTTTCTCCGCAGGCATCGACGCCCGCGAGAACAGCCTCCCTCACTCTACCGGCGCTGTTCATCTTGCTCGCGGCGACAAGCGCGATCTCTGAAGGGTCCCTCCCGCAGAGAGCCGCGGCATTCGCGATCCGCTCCTTTACCGCTTTTACGTTTTCGGATATTTCCATAGTCTGTTTTCTGTCCTTCTTTTATCCCAAGACCAGCATCTTATACATGTCGCAGAGGGTATCCGCCGTTTCAGCAGGATCGGGGCTCTCACCGAGATCGAGGCGGAAGGCGTCCGTATACCTGTTAAACCAGGTCAGCTGCCTTTTCGCGTATCTCCGGCTGCTCTGCTTTATGGAGTCCCTTGCCTCCTCCAGGCTGCATTTTCCTGCGATCGCGAGAGCGGTCTCCTTATATCCTATGGCCTGCATGGATGTGCATTCGGGGGAGACACCCTCGTCCAGCAGGGCTTTTACCTCATCTAAAAGGCCCTCTTCGAACATGAGATCCACTCTTTCGTCTATCCTCGAATAGAGGACGTTCCGGTCCTCGGAATTGAGAAAGACCTTGAAGACCCTGTAGGGCTTGGGGATGAGTTTCGACTGCCTGTCGTGCTCGGTTATCGTCATTCCGGTGAGGGCGTATATCTCCAGAGCCCTCACTATGCGTTTTCTGTCGTTCGGAGAGAGCTTTCCCGCTCTCTCGGGGTCGACGGAGGCGAGCTTTTCCAGCATCTTCTCCCCGCCGAGATTCTCGTACTCGAGGTTCAGTTTCTCCCGCAGGCCGCTGTCTCCCGGGCTTTCGGAAAACTCTCTTCCGGAGAGCAGGGAATCGACGTAGAGGCCCGTGCCGCCCGCGATAACGGGGAGCTTTCCGCGGGAGGCGATGTCCGCTACCGCGTCTTTCGCGTCGCTTACGTATCTCGCGACGCTGTAGTTTTCCCGGGGATCCGCGACGTCGAGCATGTGGTGGGGGACCTCGGCCCTCTCTGAGGGCGTCGCCTTGGCAGTGCCTATGTCCATCCGCCGGTAGACCTGCATGGAATCCGCCGAGACGATCTCGCCGCCAAGGCTCTTCGCAATCTCTATCGCGACCCTCGTTTTTCCGACAGCCGTGGGGCCGACGACAGCGATCACATTTATGCAGTCTTCAGGCATCAGACGATCCTTTTGAACATCTTGTCGAGGTCGCGGCGCGAGATGACCGTCGAGACTGGCCTGCCGTGCGGGCAGTATTGTATCTCACCGGAGACGACCTTGTCCGCTATCCTCTCGAGCTCGGCGCGGGAGGTATCCCAACCTGCCTTGATGGCGGCCTTGCAGGCGACTGTGTGCAGGAGCTCGTCTTTCAGAGCGGCCGGATCCGAAAGGCCGAAGGAGGAGATCTTACCGATTATCTCTTTAAGGGCGTTTTCGGCATCCGAGGCGTCTATATCCTCGGGGACGGCTCTGATGATGTACTCCTCATCGCCGAAGGGCTCGACCTCGAAGCCGCAGGATGCTATCAGCTCCTCGTTCGACTCGAGGATGTCGGCCTCTTCGCCCTTGAGCTTCAGCGTGACGGGGGTGAGCAGCAGCTGGGACATGATCTCTCCGCCCTTGGCTTTCAGAGCGTCGAAATTCATGCGCTCATGGGCAGCGTGCTTGTCTATAAGTATAAGCTCTTCGTCTTTTTCTATGATTATGTAAGTGCGCATCGCCTCGCCTATAAAGCGCCAGCTGCGCTCGAGGGGGGCGGGAACAAACGGCTTCTCCTCCTCAGGGGCAGCGGGAACCGGAAGAGAGTCCGCTTTTGATACCGGCATGGGAGAGGGCTTTATGGAATACTGAGCGCTTTCCACCGAAGGCTTTTTCGGAGTGTAGAGCTCGTTTGCGGCTCTGAAGGCCTGAGTGCTCATGTGCCTGTAGAAATCTCGCGATTTCGGAGCGGAGTAGGAAGTGCTCCTCTCTTTTGCGGCGGGAATATCTTCAAAGACGCGGTTTTCGCTTCCCACGGCGGAGAGAACGGCGTAGTAGACAGCGTCGTATACTTTTTTCTCCTCCGAGAATTTGACCTCCGTTTTTGCAGGGTGGACATTGACATCGACAGAGCCGCAGTCCAGGGTCAGATACAGGACGCAGGCGGGAAAACGACCTGTCAGGAGAGTGTTTTTATAGGCCTGTTCAACTGCTGCCTGCAGGAGCTGGGACTTTATGTGTCTGCCGTTGCAATAGAAATACTGCCCGCTTCTGTTGCCCCTGCCCTCGCGCGGGGAGGAGACAAAGCCGTTGACGGAGATCCCGTCCGAAGTGCCGCTGCACTCAAGCAGGGAGTTGTGGTAATCCCGGCCGAGGACATTGTATATGCAGGAGCTTACGTCCCCGTCTCCGGGGGAGAAGAATTCCTCGACGCCGTCTTTTATGAAGCGCACCTGTATATCGGGCCTTCCGAGGGCGCACCTCATGCCCGCGGAGACGCAGGCCTGGGCCTCTGCTCTGTCGGATTTGAGGAATTTGAGCCTTGCAGGGGTGTTATAGAAGAGGTTCGAGACGGTTATGGTAGTCCCCTCGGGGCAGCCCGCAAGCTTCATGTCCGTGATCTCTCCGCCCTCGAGCTCGACGAGACAGCCTTCTGAAGAGCCTCTGAGGCAGGTGGTCAGAACTATTCTCGAGACGGAGGATATGGCCGCCAAAGCCTCGCCGCGAAAGCCCATCGTCGCTATGCTCTCCAGTCCTTTGGCGGAGGAAAGCTTCGATGTGGCGTGGCGGGTAAAGGCAAGGCCCGCGTCGTCCGGAGACATGCCGCAGCCGTTGTCGATCACTCTTATAAATGTCGAGCCGCCGTTTTTTATTTCCACGGTAATCGAGCCGGCGCCGGCGTCGATGGAGTTTTCCATGAGCTCCTTGATGACGGAAGCCGGGCGTTCAACGACCTCGCCCGCGGCGATCATATCGGCAAGCTGGGGGGACAGAATATTGATTACAGACATAAGCGCTCCATGCAAAAATGATGTATTATTATACATTATAAAAGTTGAAACTTCTATACTCTTTGTGGTATTATATCATGCCCGAAACGAAAAGGATGAACAAAAGATGACAGCACGGATAACGCAGGACGAAATAAAAAAACAGCTTGAATACTGCTCGGAATTAAAGGAGCATTTTTCATATCTCGACCATCCTCTCGCAATGGTCGATACCTACGGCTGCCAGCAGAACGAGGCCGATTCGGAGAAGATAAGGGGATATCTGGCCGAGATGGGCTTTGCCTTCACCCAGGACGAGTTTGCGGCCGATATCATAGTCATAAACACCTGCGCCGTCAGAGAGCACGCTGAGATGAGAGTGCTCGGAAACGTCGGGGCACTGAATCACACCAAGAAGGCCAAGCCGGACCAGATAATTGCCGTCTGCGGCTGTATGGTCCAGCAGGAGCACATGACGAATAAGATCAAGATGTCCTATCCAGTGGTCGACATGGTCTTCGGGCCTCACGAGCTCTGGAGATTTCCCGAGTTGCTGGAGGAGCATCTGATAAGGAAAAGAAGGATCTTCGCTACTGAAAAAAGCAGCGGGGCGATAGCGGAGGGCATTCCATTAAGACGCGACGGGAAGGTCAAGGCCTGGATCTCCATAATGTACGGCTGCAACAATTTCTGCACCTACTGCATAGTGCCCTATGTGAGAGGGCGCGAGAGATCCAGAAGGCCGGAGGATATAGTCAGCGAGGCCAGGCAGCTGGTCGCTGAGGGCTATAAGGACATAACCGTGCTCGGGCAGAATGTGAATTCCTACGGCAAGGACCTCGACTGCGGAGTCGATTTCGCGGATCTGCTCGCTATGATAAACGACATTCCGGGCGATTTTATACTGCGCTTCATGACGAGCCACCCGAAGGACGCGACCGAAAAGCTGTTCAGAACTATGGCTCAGTGCGGCAAATGCGCCCACCATATACATCTGCCGGTCCAGTCCGGGAATGACACGGTCCTGAAGAGGATGAACAGAAACTATACGAGCGCGGATTATCTCGATAAGGTCGCTCTCGCGAGAGAGTATATGCCGGATCTGGTCATTACTACAGACATAATAGTCGGATTTCCCGGGGAGACGGACGAGCAGTTCGAGGACACGCTGAAGCTCTGCAGGGAAGTCGGGTATGATGCGATGTTCATTTTCATCTACTCGAAACGCCTCGGAACTCCGGCGGCAACGATGCCCGACCCCTTCACGAGAGAGGAAAAGCAAGTGAGGTTCGACAAGCTCACCGCGCTTTCAAACGAGATATCCGGCAGAAAGCACAGGGCTTATATAGGGAAGACACTCAGAGTCCTGATAGACGGCGAGACGGGCAAAGATGAGTACAACCTCTCAGCCAGAACGAACGGCGGGAGGCTCGTGCACCTGAAGGGAAGCCCTGAGCTTATAGGGAGCTTCAGGGAAGTTAAGATAACGGACGGAAACACATGGGCGCTGTACGGGGAGATGGAAGATGCCTGATCTGACGCCGATGAAACGGCAGTACAAAGAAATAAAGTCGCAGTACAAGGACTGCCTGCTCTTTTTCAGACTGGGTGACTTCTATGAGATGTTTGACGAGGACGCGGTGACAGGCTCGAAGGAGCTGGACCTGACTCTGACGACTCGCGACAGGGGAGTGGAAAATCCCGAAGAGAGGACTCCGATGTGCGGAGTTCCGTATCACGCGGCCGAGACATATATCGCAAAGCTGGTTGCCAAGGGCTACAAAGTCGCGATCTGCGAGCAGACTGAGGACCCCGCGAAAGCGGTGGGGCTTGTAAGCCGCGATGTCATAAGGATAATTACGCCAGGCACCGTCACCGAGAGCTCCATGCTCGACGAGAGCAAGAACAACTACATATGCGCGATAGAGACCGGCCCGGCCTCGGCGGGAATAGCCTTCTGCGACATCTCCACCGGGGAGTTTTCCTGCACATCATTTGAAGAGGATCAGATAAGCCACATACTCAATGAGCTCGGAAGATTCGCGCCCAGGGAGGCCCTCCTCTCACAGGGGGCGGCTGAGATCGCAGGGATAAGGAATTTCCTGACCGAAAAGCTCGGAGCGCTCATCGAATGCGGGCAGGACGGCTTTGAGTATCTTGAGGCGAGCGCCAGGGTCTGCGAGCAGTTCAAGGCGCAGAGCGTAGACGAGCTGGGGCTCGGCGAGAGCCCGGCGGCAGTCTCCGCGGCGGGGGCGCTCCTTGCTTACCTCAAAGAGACCCAGAAGTTCGATCTGAGCCACATAAGCTCACCCGAGGTTTCGTATGTGAAGAAATATATGGAACTCGACTGGGTGACTGCCAGAAGTCTCGAGCTCACGGAATCCCAGAGAACGGGCGAGAAGAGAGGCTCTCTTCTCTGGGTGCTCGACAGGACAAAGACGCCGATGGGCGGCAGGATGCTCAGAAGCTGGGTCGAAAAGCCGCTGCTATCAGCGATAGCCATAAAGCGCAGGAATGCAGCCGTCGAGGAGTTGTACAGAAACAATGTCGTGAGATCCGAGACGACGGAGATCCTAAGGCATATAACGGATATGCAGCGCCTTATAGGGCGCGTCGTATACGGGACGGCAAACGGCAGGGACCTGAGATCGCTTGCAAACTGCTGCAGCTGCCTGCCGGCGCTTACTGAAAGGCTTGCCTCCGCGGAGACGGCGGCGCTTAAAAATATCGCTTCGATGGACACCCTTTCGGATATCGCAGAGATGATAGATTCCGCTGTCGTTGAAGATCCTCCGTTCTCTGTCAGGGAAGGCGGAATATTCAGACAGGGCTTCTCGGAGGAGCTCGACTACCTGAGAGACGTGAGGGACAACGGTTCCTCCATGCTCGCTCGGCTCGAGGCGAGAGAGCGCGAGAGGACAGGGATAAAGAAGCTCAAGGTCGGCTACAACAAGGTCTTCGGATACTATATAGACGTTCCCAAATCCGCGGGCGAGGTGAACATCCCCGAGGAGTATATAAGAAAGCAGACGCTGGTCTCAAATGAGAGGTACTTTACAAAAGAGCTCAAGGAGCTCGAGAACACGCTTATAAACGCAAGGGACAGGATAGGTGAGCTCGAATACAGCTTCTTCAGTGAGCTGAGAAGTGCTGTCGCCCAGCAGGTGACAAGGGTACAGGATACGGCGGAAAAAGTGGCCGAACTCGACGTGTACTGCTCGCTGGCCGAGACGGCTGTCCGCAACAACTATGTAAAACCCGAGATAGACACCTCGCGGCTTCTCGAGATAAAGGCCGGGAGACACCCCGTTGTAGAGCAGACCCTGAAGGACATCCCCTTCGTTCCCAATGACGTGCTCCTGGACGACAATCTGAACAGAGTCGCGATCGTGACAGGGCCGAACATGGCGGGCAAATCCACATATATGAGGCAGACTGCCCTGATTATCCTGATGGCGCAGATAGGCTCCTTTGTTCCGGCAAGATCGGCAACAGTCGGGATCGTGGACAGGATATTCACAAGAATCGGAGCCTCGGACGATCTGGCCTCCGGGCAGTCGACTTTCATGGTAGAGATGAGCGAGACCGCGAACATCTTAAAGCACGCCACAGCCTCCTCGTTTATCGTGCTCGACGAGATCGGCAGGGGAACCTCGACATACGACGGAATGGCGATAGCGAAGGCTGTGCTCGAATATTGCGCGGACAGAAAAAAGCTCGGAGCAAAGACGATGTTTGCCACCCATTACCACGAGCTCTCGGTACTCGAGGGGGAGATCAAAGGGGTGCGCAACTACAACATCACGGCCAAGAAACAGGGCGACAACCTCGTGTTCCTGAGAAAGATAGTCCCCGGAGCAGCGGACGACAGCTACGGGATCGAGGTCGCGAAGCTGGCAGGGATCCCCGACACCGTGATAATCAGGGCCAAGAAGAACCTCAAGGAGCTTATCGGGCAGGCGGCTAAGGTCGGAGACGGGAAAAAGGCCGAGGATGTCCCTCAGATCAGTCTTCAGGATATTGCCGCAGATGAGATTAGACAGAAGATAGTGGCTGCGGACATCAATTCGATGACGCCAATCGAAGCTCTGAATTTCCTGAGCAGGCTCAAGGAGATGGTCTGAGATGGAAAACAACACCACTCCCGATAGCAAGAGAGTAAAAAAACTGCCGGAGCTTGCAGTTCCGACAAAGGCGGAGAGCGCCGTAATGCTATCATGGCTGGTCGTGCACGTCGCAGGCATACCCTTTGCCCTGAGTTATTTCTACCCCCAGCTGACAAAATATCTGACAGAGGGGCAGATCGAATTTGCGTACTACGCCGTCGGAGTGCTGGTTCTTGTGAGCTGCTGCTACGGATTCCTCAGAAAGAATTTTGATCCTCTTGTCGAGAACTTCTGGTACTGCGCCATTCTGATCGGAGCCTGTTATATAGGGCAGATGCTGCTCACGGCAGCGGCAGGTTCGATCATTGCACTCATAACAGGAGAGCTCGAGAACCTGAATAACGAGGCGATCGTCCAGAGCTACAAGGCTGAAGCCGGCTGGCTCAAGGCTGCAGCCGTCTTTCTTGCCCCGCTCGCGGAGGAGCTCATGTTCAGGGGAGGTATCTTTGCGAATCTCGCAGTGAGGGGCAAAAGGATCTGGGGATATGCAGTAAGCATGCTGCTCTTTGCCCTGTACCATGTGTGGCAGGGCGCGATCCTGGACCCGTCTTATCTGATCTATATTATCCAGTATCTTCCCGCGGGCTTTACGCTCTGCTATGTATACGAGAGAACGGGAAGCATCTGGTCCCCGATATTTCTACATATGATTACGAACGGAGTCGCGTTGAAGGCACTTTCGGCGCTGAGCATTTAAAATGAAAAATTTTTCTGCAAGAAAACTTACCCAGGCGGCGGCGATCGCCGCGATCTATGTCGTTCTGACATATATTACAAATCTTTTCGGACTGGCAAACGGAGTCGTCCAGGTGAGGGTATCCGAAGCACTGGCTGTTCTGCCGTATTTTACGGCAACGGCAATACCCGGCCTTTTTATCGGGTGCCTGCTCAGCAACATTCTTACCGGCTGCATAGCCGCTGACGTGATCTTCGGCTCGATAGCAACGCTGATAGGCGCGGTCGCGGGCAGATATCTTTCGAAGATAAACAAATATCTGACCCCGATCCCCACGGTCATCTCGAATATGATAATAGTTCCGCTCGTTCTGAAATATGCTTACGGCATACCGGGCAGCGTGTGGTATTTCATGCTCACTGTCGGGGCGGGGGAGATCATTTCCTGCTGTGTTATAGGGATCCCCTTCATGCTGTTTCTTGAAAAACATCACCCCGAAAGGCTGTTCGAGTGAAAAAAAGAGCAAATCAGGCATCCCGCTGAGGGATGCCTGATATTTTTATCCGTTCAAATGATTATTTGCAGCTTTTCAGTATGTCCAGGACCAGGGCCCAGATCCTTTGAACTGAGCTTATGCTCAGACGCTCGTCCGGCGTATGGATCCCTTCCATGGAGGGCCCCAGCGATACACAGTCGAGGTCCGGAGCCTTCTCGGAGAAGAGCCCGCACTCGAGACCGCCGTGGATAGCGGTGATAAGCGGGTCTTTTCCGTATGCGCGGCGGCAGCACTCGGCGACAGTGTCGCGAAATACCGAGTCGCGTCTGAATTCCCAGGCGGGGTACGGGCTGCGGAAAGTGACGGAGCCTCCGGCGAATTCAGTCATGGAGACGAGCTCGTCGCAGAGCAGCTGCTTCTGGGAGGCGAGGCTGCTTCTTATGGAAAACGTATATACGATCCTGCTTTCATATGACTTTATGACGCCGAGATTCAGAGAGGTCCGGACAAGCCCTTCGATATCCGGACTCATCGCCCTGACGCCGTTCGGCAGGGTGAAAAGCGCGAAGAGAAGTCTGTCGGCACTGTCTTTATCAATGACCTCACAGGTCTCCCGGTTTCCGATCTCAAAGAGTATTCTGAGACCGGGATCCGCGGAAGCATATTCGTTTTTCATGTGATCCCCGATCGCCAGGACGAGGGATTTTATGATGGCAAGATCGTCTTCGGCGGCGGCAAATACAGCCTTTGCCTTAACGGGTATGGCGTTGTCAACGACTCCACCCTCTATGCTTACAAGGTGTATGAGATTGTCTCTGTTCAGAGCGTAGAGGATCCTTCCCAGGGCTTTGTTCGCATTGAGCCTGCCCTTGTTGATCTCCTCGCCCGAGTGCCCGCCTTTGAGGCCTTCGACCGTCAGCGTGCAGGAGACTCCGTCGCATCCCTCCCTTGAAACGGGGAAGGAGCAGTCCGCGCGTACGCCTCCGGCGCAGCCGGCAATTATCATGCCTTCGGCCTCAGAGTCGAGATTTAAAAGCCTTCTGCCTTTGAGGTTCCTGAAATCCAGGGCCTCAGCCCCGTCCATTCCGGTCTCTTCATTGACGGTGAAGACACATTCAAGCGGGGGATGGGGGATTCTTTTGTCATCGAGAATGGCGAGAGCAATCGCAACAGCGATACCGTCATCTCCTCCGAGAGAGGTGCCTTCGGCCGTGACCCAGTCCCCGTCGACATAAGGCGTGATCGGATCGTTCAGGAAGTCGATCTTGCAGTCTTCGGTTTTTGCGCAGACCATGTCCATGTGTCCCTGGATTATCAGGGGAGCGGAGTCCTCATAGCCCTCGGATGCGGGCGCGTATATTATCACGTTCAGAGCGTCGTCCTGAACATATTCAAGCCCTCTCTCTTTGGCAAAGGACACAAGGAAATCGCTGATCCTTTTAACGTTTCCGGATCCGTGCGGTATGGAACAGATCTGTTCGAACCAGTAAAAGACCTGTTTTGGTTCTATGTTTTCAAGTGCTGCCATAATTATGCTCCTAAATAAATAATAATTCTGCGAATATTATACTTACCGGTGAGGCGAAAAACAAGGGAGGAAAAACGCGTGAGTATAGAAAACACCCCTTCAGTAAGAAGAGGTGCTTTTTATTACAAATTCCAGCCGAGCTGGAGAGCAAAGATCAGGATCGCTCCTGCCGCGATGAATACCAGAGCAATCAGCAGAGCGGCTGCAAGAGCTCCGGTAGCGGCGGCCTTTCTTTCCTCCCTGCTGAAGTCACCACCCGACGGGGCTGTTTTTCCTTGTCCGGAAGGCCTTTTGTTCGGCAGCCTCGGGATCAGAAGATTGGGACGCTCGACATCGCGCATGTCCGCGATCACGCGGCCGTCGTCTTCAAATTCGGGTTTGCTCTTTTCCCTTTTCATTGCTCGTCATAAAGATGGCAGGTGACGAAATGACCCGGTTCGATCTCCTTCTGCACGGGCTCGATCTCCTTGCAGCATTCCATGCAATTTGCGCAGCGGGTATGGAATTTGCAGCCTTTGGGAGGATTTGCCGGGGAGGGAATGGAGCCCTCGAGCACGATCCTGTTCATCTTGACTGTGGGATCAGGGACAGGAATGGCTGAGAACAGAGCTTTTGTATAAGGATGAAGTGGATTGCTGAATATCTTTTCTTTCGGTCCGTATTCCACCAGATTGCCGAGATACATTACACCGACAGCATCGGAAATGTGCTCGACAACGGAGAGGTCGTGGCTGATAAAGAGATACGTGAGTTTGTATTTTTCCTGAAGATCGTTCAGAAGATTGATGATCTGCGCCTGGATTGATACGTCGAGAGCGGAGACAGGCTCGTCACAGACTATGAATTCAGGGTTCAGGGCAAGAGCTCTGGCAATGCAGATACGCTGTCTCTGGCCGCCCGAGAACTCATGGGGATAACGGTCTTTGTGGAAAGGCTGAAGACCGCAGTTGTCCATGATGGTATCTATATAGTCGTTGTATTCCTCTTTTGAAACGATATTATGCTCTCTTACCGCTTCCCCGATTATCTCGCCTACGGGCATACGGGGAGAGAGGGAAGAAAAGGGATCCTGGAAGATTATCTGCATCTTGGGGCGCATGGCGCGCAGATCTTTTTTGGACAGAGCGTAAACATCCTGTCCGTTGAAGAGAACTGAGCCTGAAGTGATACTGTCATAAAGGCGGAGGATCGCGCGGCCTGTGGTGGTCTTTCCGCAACCTGATTCTCCGACAAGGCCCATGGTCATCCCGCGCTGAAGATTGAAGGTAACTCCGTCAACCGCTTTGACATATCCTACGGTATGGGAGACGATCCCGCTTTTTATCGGGAAGTGCATCTTCAGATCTTTTACCTGAAGAATGTAATCAGGAGAGCTGTTTATATCCATTATTGATCCTCCTTCCCATAATAGCGGTAGCATGTAACAGTGTGGGTCGGGCTCAGTTTTATTTCATGGGGGTATTCTCCGCTGCAGGCTTCAACGCACTGCTCGCAACGGTCTTTGAAATAACAGTAATCAGGCATGTTTACGGGATTCGGGACTTTGCCGGGTATCGAATAAAGCTTGTCCACCTTCTTGCCGACCACGGGCTTGGAAGCCATCAGGCCGATCGTGTAGGGGTGTGCGGGATGTGCAAATATCTCCTCTGCAGTTCCTTTTTCCACGATCTTTCCGGCGTACATGACCACCACGTAATCCGCCATCTCGGCAATTACGCCGAGGTCATGGGTTATGAACATAATCGAGGAGTTGATCTTGTCCTTAAGGCTCCGCAGCAGGTCGAGGATCTGCGCCTGGATCGTAACATCCAGAGCAGTGGTAGGCTCGTCAGCAATGATTATTTTCGGATTGCAGGCAAGTGCCATGGCAATCATAACTCTCTGGCGCATACCGCCCGAGAGCTCGTGGGGGTACATTTTATATACGCCCTCGCTGTTGGCTATTCCGACCATTTCGAGAAGGCTTATGGTGCGAGACTTTATTTCTTCCTCGGTCTTTCCTTCACCGTCGTGAAGAGCAATTACCTCATCCACCTGATCTCCTATACGGAAGACCGGGTTCAGAGCGGTCATTGGCTCCTGGAATATCATTGAGACGTAGTTTCCACGGATGTTCTGCATGACTTCGTTCGGGGCCTTGGTCAGGTCATATGCTTTGTTCCCGAGATTCAGTCTTATCTCGCCGGCAGTAACCTGCCCCTGAGGGCGCTGGAGGAGCTGCATTATCGAAAGACTTGTGACGCTCTTTCCGCACCCGGATTCTCCGACGACGCCGACAGTTTTTCCTATCGGGACTTCGAAGGAGATTCCGTCAACCGCGTGGACGGTTCCGACGTCAGAGAAGAAATAGGTGTGAAGATTTTCTATTTCAAGCGAATTGCCGGGATCGTTCATGGCGGTAAGATATTCGCTCTCGGGGACATTTTTGCGTTTGCGCTGTTTTTCGTATACGTTTGTTATCTTGCGGTTTTCCCTCGTTATACGGCGGGATTCCCTGGCTGAAAGATAACCGTCGTTGTTTTTCTTAGCCATCGTATACCCCTCCTTAACGGTTCATTCTCGGGTCAAAGGCGTCGCGAAGACCGTCTCCGACGAGGTTAAAGGCAAGTACTGTGAGCAGAAGAAGCGTACCGGCAGGGATCCAGATAAACCAGTATGTCGTAAGCACGTGCGTGTTGTTGACATCATTGATTATATTTCCCCATGATGCAAAGGGGAACTTGACGCCGAGACCCAGGAAGCTCAAAGTTGCTTCTGTGATGATAACTCCGCCGAGGCTCATGGTGCAGTTGACTATCAGCTGGGGGATAACGTTAGGGATCAGATGTTTGAAGATCCTTGACTTTACGCTCAGACCGCTTGCCTCGGTCGCAGTCATGAATTCCTGTTCACGTAGGGAGAGGATCTGACCTCTTACCAGACGGGCGATTCCCGCCCAGCCCAGGATACCGAGGATTAGCATCAGGTAGACCATTCGGACCGAGGGGTCAACTCTCTGGGCATCCATAGCGGCGCCCAGAATAATTATTATAGGCATTGAAGGTATGCAGTAGAAGATATCGACCAGACGCATGATAAGATTGTCGACCCAGCCTCCGAAATATCCGGAGATGCCGCCCATTATAACGCCGAGCAATGTCTCGATAATAACGACTATAAATCCGATAAGGAGAGAGACACGGCCGCCGTACATGAGTCTCGTAAGCATATCCATGCCGTATCTGTCGGTTCCAAGCCAATGAGCTTTGTTCGGAGATGAATAAGTGTCATACTGCCTTGAGCTCTGCTGCTGACGGATAGACCAGCCTTTGTGGTTCTGGTTGGGCCGGATCGTGTACTCAGCCGTTGCGCTTACAGGCGCTTCAGCTTCCGATACGTCATCTGTTGCAAGAATATTGGCTTCGTCTTCTTCTTCGGGCACGGGCTCTTCATCTTCGGTAATGATAAGTGACTCGTCCGTATAGCTGAATTCCGTTCCGCCGGCCATTATGGTCTCAATAAGCTTTTCTTTGAAATCACGGGAGAGGAAAACATCGCCCATGATCGCCTGGACCACATAGCGGCTTATATAAGCGACTTCATTTCCGGAGGTGTCGGAAATATAACCGAGATCGCTGATAATATACTCTGCTCCTTCTGATGAGAAACTGCTGTCTCCTTTGGAAGTGTCGGAAGTATATGCTTTTAAGGCAGAGTAGATAAAATCAAAGCTGAGCTTTTGCCCTTCAACAGAAGAGCTTACAATGTCCTTATATGCGATCCCGACAAGCTCTCCGCCGCTGTATATGCTGTAGAAGTTTTCTCCCTCTTCGGAGACGGTATAGGCGGTGTCGCGATATGTGAAATCGCCCTTTTTTGTCTGGATCGCGAGCATAGCCTGTGCCTGCACCGCACTTCCGAATTTATCGGTGGAATCGCTCGCTCTGTAGCGGAACTCGTCATTTTCCGTGACGGCCGCAAATTCACGGCTTATTTCAACGTCCTTATAGAAGAACTGATTCTGCCCATAGGGAGAAATGATTCCTCCTGCAAAAGAGAAGAGGAACATGAATATCAGAACGCTCATTCCCACTACTGCCAGCCTGTTTCGCCAGAACCGCTTCATTACCAGAGCGCCCGGAGACAGGACTTTTACGCGGCGGTCATCGTTAAGGGAATACTTCTGCTCTTCAGTTTCAGGGGTGTTTATGTTTTTATTTTCATCCACAATACTCACACTCCTTTCCTCAGGATATGCGCACACGCGGATCGACAACGGCATACAGAATGTCTGCTATCAGATTGCCCGCGAGCGTCAGAATGGACAGAAATACAAGATAAAACATCGAAAACGGAATATCTCCGGCTATCATAGCCTGATAGGATGTATATCCTATTCCCGGAATGGCATAGAGAGTCTCGGTAATAAGGGCACCTGAGAAGAGTCCCGGAAGGCTTCCGCCGATAATGGTAACCAAAGGAATAAGCGTATTTCTGAAGGCGTGATTGTATATGACCTTTCTCTCGGAAAGGCCTTTTGCGCGCGCTGTACGGATATAATCGGCATTCAGCACTTCAAGCATATTGGTTCTTGTATAACGCATGAGTCCGCCTATGCTTATTACAACAAGAGTGACAATAGGCAGAACAAGATGCTTTGCTTTGTCCCAGAACTGCCCGGAGGCTGAGAGCAGATTGTAGTTTCTCCCGACAAGTCCGAACAGGTCGAACCATCCGAGCTTCACGCTGAACACAAGTTTCAGCAGAGAGGCGAAGAAAAAAGTCGGGAGAGAAATACCCGCAAGAGCAATGACCGAAATCACATAGTCCGATGTGCTGTATTGTTTGGTGGCGGCAACGATCCCGAGAGGAATTGCAATAATGATCTCAAAGATGAGAACGATCCCTCCCATTATGAACGAAAGCCAGACAGTCTCGTTAAACTTTTCCAGAACGGGAACAGTATAGAACCAGCTGTCTCCGAATTCACCGCGGAATGCCTGTCCGAGCCATGCAAAGTACCCGGGGATAATGCCCTTGTCCATGTTATACATGGCGGTAAGCTGGGCCATCCATTCCTCATAGCTTTTGGAGTTCGGCTGCATCGACTTTTGCCTTGCCATATTTTCTATATATGAAGTAGGCAGGCAGCGCATCAGAGCATAGATTATAAAACCGACAAAGAAGAGTATTACAATCGAAATAAGGATACGCTTCAGAATGTATTTGCGCAATAGACATCCCTCCATTCATTCTTCTGTATATCAGGCAATGCCACATACAGGATGAGGCACTTCCGCATATACAGAGCGGGGAGCATCCCGACGGTTTTATTAACCGCCGGGATGCTGTTTGCAAAAATCAGTATACAGCTGTAATCAGATTACTTGAGTACAGTGTTTTCGATCTCCATCATCCAGCCGTAGAAGGTTGTGATGTCGGGAGTTACTGTGTCGAGGTCGACGCGATCAGCGGAGAAGATGATAGCATTCTGGCGCTGATATACAGGGATCTCGCAGGCCCAGTCGATGATAATGTCGAGGCAGGCCTTGTACATTGTCTTGCGGTAGCTCTGATCAAGAGACTTGCGCGCGTCGAGGATCAGCTGGTCAAGTTCTTCATCGGCTATGCCGTACATGTAGTTGGAACCGCCTGCTGCAGCTCCGCCGTTTGCAACATCGGAGTAGTAGATCTGGTACATATCCGGGTCAACGGTTGCACCCCATGCCGCACACCACATGTCGACCTGGTTTGCCTCAAGACCGGTCCAGAGCTCGGAGGAGTTGGTGAGGTCGGTGACTATGAGGTTCATACCGATGGTTGCGAGAGCCTCAGAGGCCTCAGTTACCATCATGAATGCAGGGTGATCGCCTGCTCCGTCGCCGGGGATGAGGAGCTCGTATTCGAGAGCCGCGCCTTCGGGAGCAGCTGTGAGTTTGCCGTCTTCAACTGTGTAGCCTGCAGCCTCGAAGAATCCGAGAGCAGCATTGAGAGCGGCTGCATATTTATCATCTGCGGACATGCCGGATGTATAAATGTCGTTTCCGTCAACATCGACAGAGAATGCGAGTTTGTAGCCGTCGTCACTTGCCTGGGGAGCTGCCCAAGAGGTGTTGGAGATAGGATAGTTGATAACAGAAGCGCGCTCGCCGTAGTAAGACTCAACCGCGACATCGCGGTAAACGGCAAATACGGTTGCAAATGCCTTGCGGAGATTCTTGGAAGCGTCGCTGTCGATCTCACCACCGACATTTACGCGCTTGGCGTTGATGCCGCAGTAGCCGTAACCGAGGTTGTCGACAGTATCAGTCGCAATAACACTGCCGGTAACGCCTTCACCGCCGTTTGCGGAGATAATGGCGTCAACAGTGGACTGTGAGAAGGAGGGGTCGGTTATATCTATCGTTCCGGTGACTACACCATTGAGTTTGTCGTCATCGGACATGCACTGCTGGAAGTTGATGTATTTTGTCTTCGGGGCGCCCTTGAAGTAAGAATCGTTTGCCTCAAAGTAGACAACGCCATCCTCGTATTTGAGGAACTTGTAGGGGCCTGCGCCCATGGGCTGTGTGGTAACGCTGCGGACAACACTAAGGTCACCCTTGGTGAAGCCGAAGGAGTTGTTGTCATAGTCATAGAGAGAAGGATCGCCGTAGTAGTGCAGAGGAGCAATGGATACTCCGAGCTGGTAAATAGCAGTTGCATCAACTTCAGTGAGAACGACGCGCAGATTATAATCATCGATCTTCTGGATACCGGTGATGTTTGCTGCGGACTCACCTGTCTGAATACCTGCTGTAGAATAATCGGCAAGGCCGGGGAAGAGATCGTCAACAGAAGAACCGGCGTTCTCTGTATTGATCATGCCTGCGACATCAGAGCCGTAAGCTTCACCTATAGCTGCAGCGAAATCTTCGATCGTGCCGCCTTCGGCGACATCAAAGCCCCAGTTTGCGGCTTTGGCAGACATGTCGTCATCTTCTGCGTTATAGCCAGCCTCAACAAGATAATCTACGATCTCCTGAGCAAGACCGAGAGTTGCAGCATCGTATTTCTCCCAGAAAGCAGTCTGAGTCGCCTCGTCCCAAAGGGTGAAATCGGTGTTGTCACGGCCTGCATTGAACAGGAGGTTCAGCAGGGTGTCCATACCGCTGCGGTATGCTTCCATGCCTTCGATAGGAAGGGCAAAGAGAGTTGAGCTTCCGTCATAGGTCGGATCGCAGAGGACATACATTGAGAAGATAACGTCATCGATCGTTACGGGTTCACCATCAGAGAAAACGAGGTCATCACGGAGTTTGAAATCATAGAAGACGGTTCCGTCGTCATTCTCAGTGATAACACAGTCTGCAGGACCATAGTAGGTATAGTCCGTGCCGTTGTAGTTGATGGTCTCGCCTTCAATGCCATTCATGATAATGGCACCCTGACGATCGCTTGTCAGCAGGCTGATCTGTGTCATAGCATAGACGTCCTGGTCATAAGCGGTCTCAGAGAAGAAAGGTGAAAACTTCTCGTTGAAGGGGGAGTAGCCGACGACCAGCGGAGTGTCGGCATTGGTCTCTGCAGGTTCTGCTTCTGCCACTGCCTCGGCTGCGGGTTCAGTCTCTGCCTCAGCTTTGGTTGCTTCAGCTGCAGGAGCAGCTGCCTGACCGCAACCGGAGAGAAGTCCGACGCACATGATCAAAGCAAGAACAAGCGCGAGATACTTTTTCATTTTTGTTTCTCCTTTTTAAAAGATTATTACATTAACGGTTCCGTGACTCCGTTATAAATAGAGATATTATCACAGATATTCCCAAAAGTACAGTCAAAAACTATATCAGATTGTGATTTTCTGTTTTTGTCCAGGAATATTTTACAGCATTTTTCCTGATCAGAAAGCATAAAGCGATCGAAGCTGTTTTTAAGATCAGATAGACAGCAGCCATAAGAACAAATTTCTTGTTGATAATACAGTATACTGTTTCGCAGAGAAGGCCTATCCCCGCGAAAACAGCCTCAAACAACGCCCGGCGGGGAAGAGCCTCTACTGATCTTCTGTATATGTATTCCCTCAGGGGAGGTTCACAGCTTAAAAACCTCAGGACAGCTGAAGTGACCGAGCCTGTTGCTCCGATCTCACAAACCAGAGGAATAATCAGAAAAAAGACATTATGAAGGCCGGGCGCGTTTATGCATCCGCCTGCGATTACAGCAGCTGCAAGCAGAAATGTCAGGATACCCAAAAACAGTTTCTGCTGTTTTATTTCTTCCCGGGAAGCCCCGCATTCATACATATCCCCGGCATAAATGTAGTCTCCGGCAACATTGCGCTGAAAATCGTTTAGATAAGAACGTCCGCCCTTTTTTCCCTCTGCCATACGCTGCATTTCCCGGTCAATATATTATTCTATCCCTGTAAGGTCGAAGTTTTTGAGGAAGCTGTCCGCTTTTTCGCAGACACCGCGAAGTGTGTTCTCGTCGAAGGGGCTGTCGAGCCCGGCGTTTTTCAGAAGATCAGTGAATGTACGGCTTCCGCCCTGGGAAGTATAAGCCATATAGTATTTCCAGGCGTCTTTGAGATCCTTTTGTATCTTTGCCCAGAATTCGAGAGAAACTGTCTGAGCAAGGCAGTAATCTATGTAGTAGAATGGACTCGAGTAGATATGATGCTGTCTCTGCCAGCCTTCACCCTCGCTGTAGAAAGGTATATCACCATCGAGCTTCATCCAGGGCTGGTATATGCCGAGAAGCTCTTTCCAGACAGCGTGGCGCTCTGCCGGGGACATCTCGGGCTTTTCATATACTATGTGCTGGAAATGGTCGACCATTGTGCCGTAGGGGATAAAGGTCAGTGCCGAGGCGAGATGGCTGTATAAGAATTTCCTTGAATCCTTTCCAAAAAAGCCTTCACTCCATGGTTCCGCGAAAAATTCCATGGACATGGAATGAACTTCGCAGGCTTCCATTGTAGGCCATACATAGCTGACAGGGATCCTGTCTATATTGAGCCAGGACTCGAAAGCATGCCCTGCTTCATGCGTCACGACTTCAATATCTCCCTGGGTGCCGTTGAAATTGGCAAATATGAAAGGCACACCGTAGTCGGGTATCTCGGTGCAGTAACCTCCGGCCCGTTTTCCCTCCGTTGAGAGGACATCCAGAAGCTCATTGTCCAGCATAGTCCTGAAGAACTTTCCGGTCTCGGGAGAGAGCTCCTCGTAGAACTTCAGACCCTGGGCGAGGATCTCATCAGGAGTTCCGCAGGGGCGCGGGTTTCCGGAGCGGAATTCCAGCGCGTTGTCCGCAAAGCTCATAGGATAGCTTTTTCCGAGGCGTTTTGCCTGTTTGCGGTATATCGAATCCGCGACGGGAACCAGATATTTAACCACTGCCTCGCGGAATCTTTCCACATCATCCTTAGTATAGCAGTTCCTGCCCATACGGTAATATCCGAGAGTGGTATAGCCCTCATAGCCGAGCTTTTTACCCATTGAGTCTCTGAGATGTACAAGCTTGTCATAGATGTCGTCGAGCGCAGCCTGGTTGTCCTTGTACCACTGGCCCTCCGCCTTCCAGGCAGCGAGACGGCGATCGTCATCCGGATCGGTCTTGAGCGGGGTAAGCTGGGAGAGAGTATAGGTCTTTCCTTCAAAGGGGATCTGTGCCGAGGCGAGCAGTTTTTCATATTCCTGGGTCAGATCGTTTTCCTTCTGAAGCTCGGGGATTATTTCGGGGGAGAAAGACTTGAGGTCGATCTCGGCGTTAATGAACATAAGATCGCCGTACTCTTCCGCGAATTTCGCTCTGTAAGGGCTCTCCAGCATAGCCATTGCCCAGAGCTGCGTATATTCGGCGAGCTCGGGACCGGTCATGTTCCAGAACTTTTCTTCTTCATCATAGAATTTGTCCCTTGTGTCTATCGAATGCCGGATGGAAACCAGTGTTCCCAGCGTCGCGACATGTTTTTCCAGCTCCTGCTGTTCCAGAAACACGGAGCGGGCCTCTTCGTAGGAAGAAGCAGTGCGAAGACGCTCCGTCAGGTCTGTAAGTCTTGCTTTGAGTTCTTCGGGGTCGGGCCGTTTGTAAGGCATTTCGGAAAATTTCATTGAATACACTTCCTTAAGTTATAATCATTTTACCGCAGTATTATATCCGCAATCCGCGTTTAATTCAACCGCAGAAAAAGAAGAAAGCCACCCCGCAGGGTGGCTTTCGGTTATTTGATTATGATCGGATCAACGGCCGAACTGGCAGTCATTATTGCCGGAATTGGTTATCCACATCTCAAGCATGTTGATAGGATCGTTGAAGTCGGCAATCCAGCCTTCACGTGCGAAGTCGAAGTTACCGTTCTTTCTCTCCTCGAGGAAGACGTTCCAATCCTGCTGTGAAATGGTCATCTCAATGCCGAGAACACTGAAGTCCTGCTGCATGGATTCTGCAACTGCAATGTGTCCGCTGGAGGTGTTGGTCAGGTACTCGAGCTGGATAGGAGTCTCATCGGAGAGAGTGCCGTCCTCGTCGAATTTGTAGCCTGCAGCCTTGAGAAGCTCACGGGCGGCCTCAACAGTGCCTTCGTAATCGTTGTTGATAGCGTACGGATCATAGTAGCCTTCGTTTATGGCGTCTGTCTTGAAGATGCCGCCGTTTCCGTCAGCCATTCCGAGAGGAAGGAAGGCGTTTGCTGCGACCTGGCCGGTCTGGCCGACATTCTCGCAGATATAGTCACGGTCAATGAGCATCGAGAGTGCCTGACGCATGCAAGCTGCCTGCTCAGGAGTCTTGTCTGCAAACAGATCGCTCTTGCAGTTGAATGCTGCGTAGTAGGTTCCGAGAGCGTCAATGATGTGGAACTCGGGGTTGTCGAGGAGGTTTGCAACCTCATCAGTGGGGACGGAGTCAGCTATATCGATGTTGCCCGCATTGTAGGCAGCAAAGATAGCTGTGTCGTCTGCGGAGAGCATGTACTCGATCTTTTCAACTTTTACGTTGTCAGCATCGTACCAGTACGGGTTCTTTTCATAGGTCATGGAGACATCATGATCCCAGCCTGTGCAGACATAAGCACCGTTGCTGACAAAGCCGGCTTCCTGGCACCAGCCGCCGGGAACGGTTTCCCAATCGGCATAAGCCTCAACTTCACTCTGCTTTACAGGGTAGAAGGTCGGGAAAGCCATGAGGTCTTCGATGTAGGCGCAGGGAGCAGCAAGAACGAACTCGAGAGTCTTGTCGTCTATTGCTGTTACATTGAGCGCACCGTCTTCTGTGCGGGCAAAACCGTCGAACATGTATGCATAGTCGGCTGCGGTCTTTTCATCAACAGCGCGTTTCCAGGAGTATTCGAAATCAGCTGCAGTGAGGTCGCTGCCGTCGGACCATTTGAGTCCGTCTTTAAGGGTGACAGTATAGGTGAGTCCGTCTTCGGATACTTCATAGCCTTCAGCACATGCGGGAGCGGTAACACCGTCTGCATTGTAGGTGTAGAGGCCGGAGAAGGAGTTGGCTGCCAGGCAGGCGCCGTCAACAGAGCTGTTGAGAGCCGGGTCGAGGTAGTCAGGCTCGGATGCGAGGTTGATACGAAGGGTATCGGCACCGTTCGCAAGCTCGCAGTACATGAAGAACTTGGTCTGGAACAGGTTGCAGTACATTCCGGAGACATAGTCCTTCTGCAGATAGATGTCATTGTAGTAGTACAGAGGGATGACACAGTAGTTGGACATGAGAACGTCCTCAGCTTCGTGCATGAGCTCGGTACGTTTTGCATAATCGGTCTCGGCTTTGATCTGGGCGATCATTTCATCATACTGTGCCCAATCGGCAACAGGGTCGATGAAAGCATCGCTTACCAAAGAAGCTGCATCGGGAATTTCTTCCTCTGCGGGAGCAGCTTCAGCAGGGGCGGCTACAGGAGCAGCAGCCTGTCCGCAGGCGCAGAGAGCGAAAACCATGCAAAGAGCAAGGATAAGCGCTAAAAACTTTTTCATTGTTTTCCTCCATTTTAATTGAATTGATTTATAAATATCTGAATGCTGCAATCAATCAGAGATTTATCGTTTAATATATCAGTTTAGTACTCTATCACACTAAATAGCAAAAAGCAACACTATTTATTCAGGCACGCGACAAGATGTCCGTTTCCGCGGTCTGTAAGTTCAGGGCAGCGGGCTGCGCATTCTTCCGCAGCATATCTGCATCTGGTCCTGAAGGGGCAGCCGGTCGGCATATTCAGAGGACTTGGTACATCGCCTTCGAGAACGATACGCTGTTTGGCTCTCGCAATCTTAGGATCAGGGATTGGCACAGCCGACAGAAGCGATTCGGTATACGGATGGACAGGATTGTCCATAAGCTCGTCGGCGTCGGCCAGCTCCACCATATGACCTAAGTACATAACGGCTATTCTGTTTGATATATGCTGAACGACCAGAAGATCGTGCGCGATAAACAGGTAAGCCACCCCAAGCTCCTTCTGGAGATCTTCGAACATATTGATGACCTGCGCCTGGATAGAGACATCAAGAGCTGAGACCGGTTCGTCACAGATTATGAACTTCGGATCGACAGCGAGAGCTCTCGCAATACCTATCCTCTGACGCTGGCCGCCGGAGAATTCATGGGCATATCGAGACGCGTGATCCGGTTTTAAACCTACCGTTTCCATAAGCGAGAGAACCTTTTCACGGCGCTCGGCTTTAGTCTTGTACATCTTGTGTACATCCAGTGGCTCTCCGATAATATCTTCAACTGTCATTCTCGGATTCAGTGAAGAATATGGATCCTGGAAAACCATTTGCATCTTGCGGCGCATCTTCAGAATGTTCTTATCGGTTATTTCCTCTCCGTCGAAGGTGACTTTCCCGTCAGTCGGTTTGTAGATTCGGATTATGGAACGCCCGACCGTAGTCTTTCCGCATCCGGATTCTCCGACGAGACCCAGGGTTTCGCCGGGCTTTATGCTGAAGGAGACATCATCGACAGCTTTTAATGGCTTTGTCTCAAAAAAGCCTGTTCTGATAGGGAAATATTGTTTTAAGTGTTCTACTTCAAGAATATTGTCACTCATTTGTTTTTCCCTCCTCAGCAAGTATCTGATCCCGGATGTTGCACCAGCAGGAGGCCTTGTGGTTCTCGTTTATCCAGATCTCCTCAGGGATCTCCTCAAGGCATATCTTCATGGCTGCGTCGCATCTCGGGCAGAATGCGCAGCCTTTGGGCATTTTCAGCATATTGATAGGCGTGCCCGCGATAGGAACCAGTCTTTCCTTCATTCGGCTGCCTTCCGGAATGCTTCTGAGCAGACCTTTGGTGTATTCATGGCGGGGATTGTAGAATATCTCATCCGCGGTTCCGCGTTCGCAGACCCTGCCGCCGTACATTACGATGATCTCATCACACATCTCGGCTATGACGCCGAGATCGTGGGTGACCATTATTATGGCCATTCCCATCTTCTTCTGAAGGTCCTGCATGAGCTCAAGGATCTGCGCCTGAATGGTAACATCGAGAGCAGTGGTCGGCTCGTCGGCTATAAGAATATCCGGCTCACAGGCAAGAGCCATTGCGATCATGACTCTCTGGCGCATACCGCCAGAAAGCTCATAAGGATACTGCTTAAGTCTTTTTTCGGGCTCATTGATGCCGACTAAAGTGAGCATCTCGAGCGCACGGGCTTCGGCCTCTTTGCCGCGCTTATCCGTATGAAGAACTATGGCCTCTTTTATCTGATTCCCAACAGTGAAAACAGGATTTAAGCTCGTCATAGGATCCTGGAAGATTATGGAGACGCATTTGCCTCTGAAAGAGCTCATCTGCTTTTCATTCCATTTTGTTATATCTTCGCCCTTGTAGAGAATGCTTCCGCTTTTTATGCTGCCGTTATCGGCGAGGATCTGCATAATGGAATAGGCCGTAACGGATTTACCGCTGCCGGATTCCCCGACTATACCCAGAACTTTGCCGGCATCAAGATTGAAGCTGACTCCGTTAACGGCCTGGACTTCGCCGGAATCAATGGTAAATGATGTCTGCAGGTCCTGTACACTTAAAAGATGTTCGTAATTATCCATATCTTCACCTCTTAAGTTTCGGGTCAAAGGCATCTCTCAGCCCGTCTCCGAGAAGGTTCAGGGAGAGGACGATGATGCAGATCATGAGAGCGGGAAATACCAGCTTGTAGGGATACGACTGAAGTCCTCCGCGGGCAGCGTTTGCAAGCGAACCCAGAGAAGGCATGGGGGCCTGGACTCCAAGGCCTACGAATGAGAGGTAGCTCTCCGTGAAGATGGCTGAAGGAATCTGCAGAGCGGTCGAAATAATAATTACGCTGAGACAGTTCGGGAGAATGTGCTTTCTGATAATGTGCCCGGACTTCGCGCCGATGGATTTGGCTGCCAGCACGTAATCGTTCTCTTTTATAGAGAGGATCTGGCCTCTTATCAGTCTTGCCATGCCGACCCAATAAAGCAGGCCGAATACGATAAACAGTGAAACCATGTTGGTGCCGAGTGCGGCAAGAGCGGAGCCGGATTTGAAATGCAGAATCTCCTGCAATACGACACTGAGCAGAATTACCATCAGCATATCGGGAAGAGAATAGATGATATCTACTATTCTCATCATTATGAGGTCAGTCCTGCCTCCTATATATCCGGATATGCTGCCATAGATAAGACCGATGATCAGAACGATTATACTCGCAAAAAATCCGACGGACAATGAGACTCTGGCGCCGTAGATTACTCTGATGAAGTAGTCGCGGCACTGTTCATCCGTTCCGAAAATGTGCGGGAAACGGCTGTTGCCCTGGTCAATATATCTTTGCTCAGCCTCGCTGTAAGTAAAGGGAGCCAGATTTTTGGCGCCTTTGTCACGCTTTCCGTTTATGGAAAGCATCTCTTCATAGCCGTACGGAACTATCATCGGGGCTACGAGAATTACAATTATTATTGCTGCAAGAAGTATCAGGCTCATGACGGCAAGAGGATTTCGCATGAGTCTTCTCATTCCGTCCCTGAAAAATGAGGTGCTCTCGGTCATTACGTCCTGCTGTATTTTTTCCTCGTCTGTAGCCTTCTCAAATTTCTTGAGATCTATCTGCAGACTGAGAGGAGCCTTTTTCGGCATTATTTCTTCATTCATATGCTGAAAACCTCCTTCTCAATCATACTGGATACGCGGGTCGACGACTTTATACAGCAAGTCGCAGATAAGGTTTGCTATTACCATTAAAGTTGCGAGGAATATTGTTGTCGCCATGATCATGGTGTAGTCGCGGTTGTTTATGGACTGGACGAATTTGCTTCCGAGTCCGCCGATCGTGAAAACAGTCTCAACGACCATTGAACCTGTGATAATATAGGCGATCTGAGGACCAGCATATGTAATGACAGGTATGAGAGAATTTCTCAGGGCATGTTTGAAGATGATCTTCCATTTGGAAACACCCTTGGCCTTTGCTGTTCGTATGTAGTCCTGTGAAAGGGCGTCGAGCATGCTTGTCTTGGAAAGACGGGTTATATAGGCCATCGGATAGGAAGCCAGGGATATGACAGGAAGAATATAACTCCTTGAATCTGTGGTCCAGACCGGAAGCAGGCCGAGTCTTATACAGAAGACGAGCAGAAGAAGTGTCGCCAGAACAAAACTCGGAACTGCGGTGAAGAGGGTTGAAAAGAAAATAATCACCCTGTCCGGGAGCTTGTTTCGGGTAAGCGCCGCAATGCTGCCAAACACTGTTCCGAGGAGCAGTGCGACTGCAATTGCAGAGAGCCCGAGTCTGGCAGAGATCGGGAAAGATTCACCGATTATTGCCTTTATTTCACGCCCGTTCTTGAGGGAAACTCCGAAATCACCATGCGCCAGTCCTTTTAAATACAGCAGAAACTGAGTGCCAAGCGGCTTATCCAGGTTATACCTCGCGTTCAGAGCGTCAATAGTGGCCTGCGAAAGCGCCTTTTCCCTGTTGAAAGGTCCGCCGGGGACGGCGTGCATAAGGAAAAATGTTATGGCGCATATAATAAAAACTGTGACGATCGCGAGAAGAACGCGTTTGACTACATATCGGAACAAGTTTTCCCGCTCCTTTCGTTAATTAAAATACTAATCTGTTATCAGCGAAAATCAAAAAACAAGTGATTGACATAATATACCAATAAAGGTAAAAAAACAAGTGTTTTTTCAGGAAACACACTTGTTTTGTGTAAATTGTATAAAGATTTTGGTTTTTCCGCGATTTATGCTGCTTTATATGCAGTAGATGCCAAATCCGGCCTACAGCATAGCTCCGACGGTGGCGAGGAGATTACTCGCAACGGCAAAGATCTGGAAAAAGGGATTCCCGAACACTCCGCAGAGCCGACTGTGGCGACCCAGCCTCCGAGATGCTTTGCAAGATCTACCAGGGCGCCGTCCCCTGATACATCCGTTCCGGTCAAGCCGGATAATTTGCGGTTGCAGAAATGCTTTAAAATATATACAATACACAATATACAATACACAAAGACGAAAAAAGACGGGGATAGGAAAATTCCGTTATGAACATATTCAATATCATTACTCTGCTCGGCGGACTCGCCATGTTCCTTTACGGGATGAGGCTTATGGGCAACAGCCTCCGGGAGGGCGCGTCGGGGACGCTGAAGGCTGTCCTCGGGAAGCTTACGGACAGTTCTTTCAAAGCGTTTCTTACGGGCCTTGCAATGACAGCCGTTATCCAGTCCTCCACCGCGACGATAGTGATCACTTCCGGCCTGGTCGGCGCGGGGCTTCTGACACTGCACCAGTCACTCGGAATAATAATCGGAGCGAACGTCGGCACAACGGTCACGGGACAGATCATAAGGCTTCTTGACATCGATTCCTCCGGAAACTCATGGCTTCAGATCTTCAAACCGTCGACGCTTGCCCCCGTGGCACTGATCATCGGCATAGTGCTTATAATGCGCAGCGACAACAAAAAGACGGGGACAACGGGGAATATCCTGATAGGCTTCGGTATCCTGTTCAGCGGACTTCTGAATATGACCGGTGCCGTCAGTTCCCTTTCCGGGAGCGCATTTTTCGAGAGGATGCTCTCCGCCCTTTCAAGGAGTCCGTTTATCGGGTATGCTGTAGGAGCGGCGGTGGCGTTCATGCTTCAGAGCTCCTCGGCCACGATAGGCATCCTTCAGGCTTTTTCCGTATCGGGCGGGCTGACCTTCGGTTCGATATATGCCGTGATAGTAGGCATCTATCTCGGCGATTGCGTGACGACCGCGATCGTCTGCTCGATCGGCGCAAAACCGGAGGCCAGACGCGTCGGGATCGTAAACATTCTTTTTAATCTCAGCGAAACGGTGCTCGTGCTCGTTGCGGTGACTCTCGCCCGGAGAGCCGGATGGCTGGATGCGATCTGGAATGTTCCGATCAACTCCGGCGGCATTGCGAACACCAACACTGTATTCAATCTCAGCTGCGCGCTCCTGCTTCTTCCCGTAGTTCCGGTCTATGAAAAAATGAGCAGGAAGATCGTAAGGGACGAGCCGGAAAAACCAATGATGTACAACGAACTGCTCGAGGCGCTGAACCCAAGATTTTTTGATACCCCCGCGCTTGCCTTCGGAGCATGCTACGGCGCGATGAGAAAGATGCTGGAACTGGGAACGGGCAATCTCACGAAGGCCGTATGCCTTATCGACTCGTATGACGAAAAAGTGTTCGATGAAATATACGCTGACGAAGAGATCATAGACGTGTTTACCGACCGGATCAGCCACTATCTGGTGGAACTGTCACCACATACGGCTGCGCGGCCGTTTTCGGGGATATTCGAGGAGTATACCCAGGTCCTCTCGGAATTCGAGCGTATCGGCGACCACGCCATGAACATTGCCGAGCGCGCGAAAAGCATGAAAGAACGCGGCACTTCCTTTTCCTCCCTTGCCATCTGCCAGCTCGGCGTGCTGATGGAGCTTGCCCAGCGGACGATAAGCTGCGCGAGGGAAGCCTTTGAGCAGAAAAACCTGGATAAGGCGAAGGAGATCGAGCCGCTCGAGGAAGTTATGGACGATATGGTCGATGTGATGAAAGAAGGCCATATGGAGAGACTTCGCAAGGGGCTTTGCGAAGTATATGCAGGCGCCTATTTTCTCGATATACTGACAGATATGGAGAGAGTGTCCGACTGCTGCTCGAACATAGGCCTGGCAGTCGTCGCGAGAATAGAGGAGCGTGACCTGAAGCCGCATGATTATATCGCCTATCTGCACGAGGGCAACGACACCTGGTTCAACGAGGAGTATTCGGCCCGCCACGACGAGTTCTTCTCAAAGCTGCAAAACGCCGAGACCGAGTCTGCAGGGATGTAATGCAACAGCTCTGTTTACGCCGGGCAGTTCCGTACGCGGAACTGCCCGTTTTTAATTGTGAACAATTGATTAATCCGGTGAAATCGTGTTGACAAAGAAAAATATCAGTGCTATATTAGCACTCGAAAGAAGAGAGTGCTAACACTTACAGAAGGATTCTGCTAATGGCTTTAAGTGAAAGAAAAAAGAAAATACTTGCAGCTGTTGTAGATGAATACATTAAAACAGCGGAGCCGGTCTCCAGCAAAGCAATAGCTGAAACGGGAAACCTGGGCTGTTCTTCTGCGACCATAAGAAATGAACTGGCGGAGCTTGTTGCTCTCGGATATCTGGAGCAGCCTCACACCTCTGCAGGCAGAGTCCCCACTCCGGCGGGTTACAGACTGTATGTAAACGAGCTGATGCAGCGCCAGAAGCTGAGCGTTGAGGAGTCCGAGGAGCTGAACAGAAAGCTTAACGACAGACTGGCGGTCATGGATACTGCAATCAGTGATATAGGAAAGCTTGCTTCACAGCTTACAAATTATCCGGCGCTGGCGCTGACTTCGAATGCTTCTGTTACAGTCAGACGTTTTGACCTGATATATGTGGACGCTAATACATTTATAATAGTAGCGCTGCTCTCAAACAACGATGTAAAGAACAAGTATGTTCATCTGCCTGTCTCTGCGGACAGAAGCCTTGTTCAGAAGCTCGGTACGCTTTTCAATGCTTCTTTCACCGGAATCACGGAGGACAAGATAACATCGGCGCTAATAGCGGCAACTGAGCGGGCAGCAGACGATACGATCGGACTTACAGCTGTTATTGCTGCTTTCTGTATTGAGACTCTGAACGAGGTCAATTCCGTGACTGCTTATGTAACAGGCGAAAACAGGCTTTTAAGCCAGCCCGAGTTCAGAGATCCGGATAAAGCTCACAAGCTTATGAGTTATCTTTCAAACGGAGGATATGTCTTCCCGGAGACGGGCTCCGAGCATGGCGAAGAGGTAAGGGTTCTGATAGGGCCGGAGAATGTGGCCGAAGAACTGAAGGATTCGAGTGTTATCGTAGCGAGCTATGATGCCGGAGACAACACAAAAGGGCTTATCGGGATAGTCGGCCCGACGAGGATGGACTATTCGGCGGTTGCCGCAAAGCTCGGAATGCTTGCAGCCGGCCTTTCAAAGAGGCTGGGAGGCGGGGAAGCTCCGCCGGAGGGCATGCACAACAAACTGATAATTAAAGGAGATGACAGATCTTGAGTAAGGAAAAAAAGGATAAGAATAAGGAAGAGGCTGCGGAAGAGATCAAAGAAGAAACCGCAGAGGAAATAAAAGAGGAAGTTATTGAAGAAAAAAAGGAAGAGACTGCCGCTCCCGAAGAGGAAGATAAAGACCGTAAACTCAGTGAAGCAAATGACAAATACTTAAGACTTCTGGCAGAATACGACAATTTCCGCAAGCGGAGCCGTCAGGAAAAAGAAAATCTCTATGCGGATATTAAAGCGGACACTCTGACAAAATTCCTCCCCGTATACGACAATCTCGAAAGGGCACTTAATACGCAGACTGAAGATGAGGCGTATAAAAAGGGTGTAGAGATGATAATGGCCCAGTTCAAGGAGACGATGCACAAGCTCGGGGCAGCGGCCTACGGAGAGGCTGGAGAGACTTTTGATCCGAATCTGCACAACGCGGTAATGCACTGTGAAGATGAGGAAAAAGGAGAAAATGAGATCGTTGAGGTCTTTCAGAAGGGCTTTAAGATCGGAGACAAGGTTGTAAGATTCGCGATGGTAAAAGTTGCGAACTGAACACATATGAATAAGTTAAAAAATAAAGAAGACATAAAGGAGAAAGAACAATGGGTAAAATAATAGGAATAGACCTCGGAACAACCAACAGCTGCGTAGCAGTTATGGAAGGCGGAGAGGCACAGGTTATCGCAAACGCGGAAGGCAACCGTACTACGCCGTCGGTCGTAGCATTTGCCAAAACAGGCGAGAGAATGGTCGGCCAGGTGGCAAAACGCCAGGCAGTCACGAATCCGGACAGGACCATTTCCTCAATCAAACGCGAAATGGGCTCCAATTATAAGGTCACCATAGACAACAAGGCATATACTCCGCAGGAGATCTCTGCAATGATCCTTCAGAAAATGAAGGCAGACGCAGAGGCATTCCTCGGACAGACAGTTACGGAAGCGGTCATCACAGTTCCTGCATACTTTACGGACGCACAGCGCCAGGCGACAAAAGACGCCGGTCGTATTGCGGGACTCGATGTAAAGCGTATAATCAACGAGCCGACAGCTGCTGCCCTTGCCTACGGGCTTGATAAAGAACAGGATCAGAAGATAATGGTCTACGACCTCGGCGGCGGTACCTTTGATGTATCCGTTCTCGAGATAGGCGACGGAGTAATAGAGGTTCTGGCGACAGCAGGAAATAACCGCCTCGGCGGCGATGACTTTGACGCGTGCATTACCAAGTACCTCGTCGATGAGTTCAGAAAATCCGACGGAGTAGATCTTTCCGGCGATAAGGTTGCCATGCAGAGGCTCAAGGAAGCTGCCGAGAAGGCGAAAATAGAACTCAGCAGCGTAACCACATCAAATATCAATCTGCCTTATATTACAGCAGACGCAACAGGCCCGAAGCATATGGACATTACCCTCTCAAGAGCAAAGTTCAATGAGCTGACACATCACCTCGTCGAGAAGACGGCCGGCCCTGTAAAACAGGCCCTTTCGGATTCCGGACTTGCACCTTCCGATATCAGCAAAGTTCTTCTTGTCGGCGGTTCGACACGTATACCCGCGGTTCAGGATATGGTAAAGAGCATCCTCGGCAAAGAGGGCTTCAAGGGCATCAACCCGGATGAGTGCGTCGCCATCGGAGCGGCAATCCAGGGCGGCGTTCTCGGCGGAGATGTTGAAGGAATACTCCTTCTCGATGTAACGCCTCTGTCTCTCGGTATCGAGACCCTCGGCGGCGTGTGCACGAAGCTTATAGACCGCAATACCACCATTCCCACCAAGAAGAGCCAGATCTTCTCCACTGCGGCGGATAACCAGACCTCCGTTGAGGTCAATGTCCTCCAGGGCGAGCGCGAGATGGCCCAGTACAACAAGTCCCTCGGAAGGTTCCATCTCGACGGTATCGCACCGGCACGCCGCGGCGTTCCGCAGATCGAAGTTACTTTCGATATTGACGCCAACGGTATAGTCAATGTCAGCGCGAAGGACCTCGGAACCGGGAAAGAGCAGCATATTACAATTACTTCCTCTTCCAATATGTCCAAGGAAGATATAGATAAGGCAGTAAGAGAGGCCGAGCAGTATGCGGCTGAAGACGCAAAGCGTAAAGAGGAAGTCGATGTCCGTAATCAGGGCGATCAGATGGCCTACCAGACAGAGAAGACACTCTCCGAGATGGGCGACAAGCTTGATCCCGCGGACAAGAGTGAGGTGGAAGGCAAGCTCTCGGCGCTTAAGACTGCGCTCCAGGGAACCGATACACAGGCAATCAAGTCTGCGACAGAAGAACTCACACAGGCTTTCTATAAAGTAAGCGAAAAGCTCTATCAGCAGAGCGGCGCAGCACAGGGCCAGGGCTTTGACCCGAACAACATGGGCGGTCAGGGACCTGCCGGCGGAAACGGTCAGGATTACTATGACGCTGACTATACTGTAGTTGACGACGATAAGTAAAATTTATACTCAAAACAACAGCAAATGAACTTATAAAGGGAGCCGGGGCTTAAGCCCCGACTCCCAAAGGAATGTAAAATGGCAGAAAAAAGAGACTACTACGAGGTGCTGGGTCTTCAAAAGGGAGCTTCAGCCGATGAGATAAAAAAAGCATACAGAAAGCTTGCTAAAGAAAATCACCCTGATCTGCATCCGGGAGACAAAGCTGCTGAAGAGAGATTCAAGGAGATCAATGAGGCCTATGAGATACTCTCGGACGATGACAAGCGCGCGAAATACGACCAGTTCGGACATGCGGCATTTGATCCTTCACAGGGTTACGGACAGGGCGGCTTCGGCTTCGGCGATTTCGGAGGCTTTGGCGACTTCGGCGGTTTCGGCGACATATTCGGAGATCTTTTCGGCTTCGGAGGAGCGTCTTCGAGGAGCAGAAGCAATCCGAACGCTCCGAGAAAAGGCGACAATATACGCGTGAGCGTTAATATAAGCTTCGAAGAGGCTGCCTTCGGCTGCAAGAAGGATGTCACCGTCGGAAGGGTAGTGCAGTGCCCCGACTGCAAGGGCAACGGCTGCGCGCCCGGTACTACTCCGGAGGTCTGTCCTGACTGCAAGGGCACCGGAACGGTCGTCACATCAACGAGAACACCCTTCGGCATGGCCCAAACGAGAGGTGCCTGCCAGAAATGCCGCGGAACGGGCAAGATCATACACCAGCCCTGCAAGACCTGCCGTGGAATGGGAAGCATCAGAAAGCAGCACAAGGTCAATGTCACCATCCCAGCCGGAATAGACGACGGACAGGCGGTATCTCTCAGGGGACAGGGCAACGCTGGCATAAACGGCGGTGAGAACGGAGACCTTCTCGTTTCGATAATCATGAGACCTCATGCGAGATTCGAGCGCGAGGGGACGAACATATACCTGGATCAGGACATCACTTTCGCTCAGGCGGCGTTGGGCTCGGAGATAACGGTCCCCACGCTCGATGGAGATGTCAAGCTCACGATCCCTGACGGGACCCAGACGGGCACGACCTTCAGGATCAGAGGCAAGGGTGTTCCTTACCTGAGAAGCACCGGAAGGGGCGACCAGTTCGTTACCGTGAGAGTCGATGTTCCGAAAAATCTTACAAGAGCACAAAAAGAAGCGCTTCGGGATTACGCGGAGGCTATGGGCGAGACGGATGTTTCCCAGAGTGGTGGAATCTTCGGCAAGCGGAAAAAATAGAATACAAGTTTTTTCACCTCCGCGAAAAGCCCGATGACAGCTCGATAATCATGCTGTCATCGCTCAAAGCATTGAAAACACTGGATTGATGACAGGGTGACAGCAGAATCGCTGCTGTCACCCTTTTCGTTTACATAATATCTGATGACAGCTTGGGGGATATCACGTTTCAGCTGTCACCTGTCACCGGCCCTTGCAGCCCAACGGTTTGACGGGTGACAGCTGCTTTCCCGTGCTGTCACCCCTGTCCAAGCTGTCACATTTGTTGTCCGAAATATACTTATCATTTCATGACAGGTCGACGTGTCATGACAGGAGAATTAATTACCTGTCATGGTCGAAGCCCTTGGTATCACAGGACTTATGACAGGATGACAGGTAAATTGAGATATATTATTGTTTGAGCTAATTCGTTTTCCATGACAGGTGGGGGTATATGTGCCTTCACCTGTCATGATGTCATAAGTGCTTGCAGCGCAACGAATCGGGAAATAGTCATTTGATTTGAAGATATTTCCCTTGAAATAATCAGACTGTGCTGTTTTTACAGAGTTCTCCGCTAGTATAACAAATACATGGAGCAGAGCCGTGTCTAGCAAAAAATGCGTCATAGCCACTTTTTTTCTTGAGGCTTCTGTTTTTCAATCAAAACGATAATGATTTCTCTTATGAACTTCGAAAGACAAAATACCAAAGACTATCACGCAAGAGCAATGAGTTTGCCATTTTTGTTTAGTATTTCCAAATATTTACTCTATCATTTGTATGCTTGAAATCAGGAATATATAATGGCTTGTTTTTAAGGATGAAATCAATCAGTTGTCTGTCGTGGTCATGCATAAGAGTAGTGTTTTGACCGAAAACCATAGTTTCAATGTGCTCGCTGGAAGATGGTATCCATTCGGGCAGTTCTGGAATATTCGGATTTCCAGTCTTTGCAAATGCAGTCATCATTTTTGAGAACACATCACATAGATAATCTGATACTCCGGGAACTTGCCACGCGGGTACTCTGTCAGCATTATGGAATGCAAAAGGGATGTCTGAACAGTGGGTCGCTATTGTTCCGCCAAACATTGACCCTTCAAGAGCAAATACATAGCTGAAAACCGGCGCTTCAGAGACTGCAGCTTTATTCAAGACATAATCGATGGAGTATTTTCGGAAAAATGTGTCAACATATGGTGCATATGCCTCATTAAAACCCGGATAAGCTTTATGGAAAATATTAATGTATTTTTCTGCGAGATTCCCATAGACAGCGCCGCCTATTCTGCAGCGTTCTTTTTTGCTCAAGGCATTCTTGTCGTAATACTCTTGGAAGTAATTAAACTCAGCAAATGTACTACCCACAATCACTGGGATTTTCTTGGAGTATTCCACACAGGAATTCAGACAGAGACTACCAAGATACCAATTATTTTTTCTTGGTCCCCATCCGAGAGCGTATCCTTTCTGAAGAAGATTGACATGTGCTCTGTCGACTGCTCTCTCAAGAATGATTTCTGGAGCAGTAAGCAGTTCTTTCAATCCCGCAGACGGGGCAATTTCTTTCATTATTTCTTCAACGAGGGTCTGTTGCGGGACAGTGGTTCTGACCAAGATATCATCATCAGGTATTATGCCGCTCATTATTATTGCTTTTTGAAACAATCCTTCTGCTGAAGGTACCTGCATCAGTGCAGATACTTTTCCCCCACCTCCAGACTGTCCAAAAATAGTAACATTGTCGGGATCACCTCCAAATTGTCTGATGTTATCACGCACCCACTTTAGAGCGATAACTATGTCTGCCAGGCCAGCATTCCCTGAGTTTTCGTATTCCGGCCCATAGTCGGACATATCGAGAAAACCTAGAACATTCAGCCTGTGATTTAAGGTAACACATATCACATCGTCAAGTTTAACAAGATTGTCACCGTCAAACGTTGTCATCTCAATACCTGAACCGTCAACATAAGCACCTGGGTGAAGCCATACCATCACAGCCTTACCAGCATTTGGGTTCAAAGTACTGGTCCAGATGTTTAGGTATTGGCAGTGTTCACTCTCTGGCCAATATCTGTGTGGTTCAGTCATTTCGTTATCAGACATCGGTCTCGGCAACAGACTTCCTGGGCAGTTATATCCAAAGTTATGCGCGTTTTTTATTCCATCCCACTTTTTTATAGGGTTAGGCATCTGAAAGCGCTGAGCATCAGCATATTTTACTCCAAAAAAGCGGAAAACGCCGTCATATAAGTATCCTCTAAGCTTTCCGTAACATGTTTCAACGACAGGGTAATCTTCGTTACAAACATACTGTTTTTCCATATCACAAAGCCTCCTTATTTCTGCCCGTTCGTGCTGGTCGTCAACATAC
This sequence comes from Oscillospiraceae bacterium, assembly GCA_017430455.1. Taxonomy (GTDB): domain Bacteria; phylum Bacillota; class Clostridia; order Oscillospirales; family Oscillospiraceae; genus Limivicinus. The sequence continues at coordinate 83,902 of JAFRMX010000012.1, read as the reverse complement.
CGTACGTATCTTCTCCGATTTCTGATGTCACACTGTCCATAAAAGCGTCATCATCAATATTGAATTCAAGTGACTGTTTAATAATTGCCAACGCGTCTTCAGGCAACAAGAAACGAGCTTCAACTTGTCTCTCACAGGCCTTTGCAACAAGGAAAACATAGTTTGTATGAGTCTTGTATAAAGTTCTAAGTTTTTCCTTGCTGAAAGGAATGATAGTACCGTCCCATATATATTCTGCAATTGGAACGTCTACAAACGAAGATCGTATTCCCCCTTTTACATTACCGAATTCATCAAGAACAAATTGCATATCAGGATACGAACCCGAGAATTCGAGTTTATCTGCTACGGGGGGAAGGATTTTCTTTTCGCAATATTTCTTCAGGTTGTCAAAACATGCACGCAGAATCATTTGCATTGGAAAAGCATGGTATGGGAGTTTTGGCTTTTGATCTAACCAACGACCGCCTGCCTTCTCAGCATCTTCACGGTTTTCCATTATTGCAATATCCCTACGAATGCCAAGGCCAGCGCCCGAAGTCTCGTAAACACGGTATACCGGATCGTCCTGATCATCCCTGCGTTGTGCAGCTGCATAATCCGGATGTGCGCCTGCTCCCAGCATATCACCGAGTGTATTCAAACGGAAACAAGGCGCTATAGAATCAATGAAGCATAATGGGTTTGGTACCACTATATTTTTCTCCTCGTTGTTCAGGGTGTTAGGTGAACCGGTCATGAAAATCTGCAACCCATCATATATAGTCTTTCCGTTAGGCTGTCTTGAATAATTGTGAACAAAGCCTGCATATGCTGTCATATCTCCTGCTGTGGCACCGGTAGCATAAAGAAATCTAACGTCATACTCTGAAAACGGACTTTCATCCGAATCACTACGGAACAGGGCTGCTGTCTGACTCATAATGTCATAGATCAATCCGTTTTCACATTCAGGATCAACTTTAAAATGATACGCTTGTTTTATTTCCCCTCGCATTTCTTTTGGAATGGGATTGGCAAGAGATAAAGTAGAGTATCTTGCTGGGTCATACTTCTTAAGTGCGTTGATGGCATCATCTTTTACTGAAAGCCCAACCCATGCATCACCCCTTGAGAGCAAATAGGGGTATAAGGCTCCCCATCCTGCCTCGGGATTATCCATAAAGAAAGCATTATTCATCATCTCGACAAGAATTGTCCCGCTAAAGTTATTGGGATCAATAGGTTTTCTTACTAAAATGCGGTCTTTATATGGTGCATTTTCGACTTTGATATAGGTCGTATCACCACGCTGAGGTCCAAAAGAATATACGTTACACGTACCCGATAAAAAGTATTCTTCTTCGCAGTATCCGGATAAGGAAAGATTCATAGGATCGGTCTGTCGGTCTGCAGCATTAAATGGAACAGAAATGTCTGTTCTGGGGATATATTCTGCTTTAGGAACTGGCACAACAAAGTTTTCTGCTTTTATTGGCGGACGATGAATAACTACTCCCACGACTATACTCCTTTCTTGGGTTAAGTCCTTTGGTTTGCAAAACCCCGGGAAAATTTGGTTTCGTATCACTGTATTCTGTCTTTTATATTTTCCCGGGTGCAGTAGAATCGGTCTGATATTATCTGTATATATCTATAGTTTTGTTTAATAAAGCTTCTCTTCAGAAGATACTTTCATAAGAGAAGCTAATCATCGGAAATCTGTTATAAAAATGTTATTCCAAACGGATTATTTTTAATATGATGAAGGATCACGTGTAAACGGGAGAAGTTTACCAAAGACTTGCTGAAGTGCGTAATTCCAAAGAGGGAACTCGTGCTTATATCCGTCTATGCATATATATTCAACATCATATCCGATTTGTTCTAACGTTTTTGCGTCATCTTCCACACGAGTTCTTATAAACTCATCACTGCCGCAAATAATATAAAATTTGGTAAGCAACACCCCGGATGCTTTTTTTTCACATGCCACTTTATACAGATCATGTCTGCTTCCCTCAAGTTCATCCGCTTCTCCAAAAGTTGCATTATATATTTTAAAGCTTTTCCTGAAATGATCGCTGTTCAATTCTTGCTTCAGGGTATCGGTGCAAAGCGTATAGCCGATGCCTCCGGACATATCCACACAGACACTATAATTTTCAGGGTGCATAATAGCTGCAGAAAGAACAGCATTGCCTCCCATGGCATATCCAACAATATAATTATCCTCCCGCTTTTCTGAAGAAGGAAAGAGTGCCCGAATCACACACGGAAGTTCCTCATTTATGAATGTCCCGTAATTTGCCCCATAGTTTGTGTCTGCTCCGAAACTGTTTCCGATATTCGGTGCGACAACCATAACATTGTTCTTGATAGCATACCACTCAAGATTTGTAAAACGGAAAGGTACTGTATCATCTTCTCCGCCACCATGCAGAAAATATACAGTCTGGAATTTCATACCGGGTTTCAGCGGCGGCAGCACTGTTGCATCTGGTGGGAGATGATGTTTCAAACCTTTTGATGCGTCATAATAGAAATAGTTTTCAAGCGGTATAACGACTCCAACATCCACGTTGCACCCAACAGCTTGACTCTTAAAATTAAATCTCATATAACTCATTTGTTTCCACTCTTTCCAAACATTCAGTTTCTTCAGTTAAAAATGGTATTTTTTCTTCGCCTTTTATCGGTCAGCATTAGTATACATATCCAATTTATACTTAATTCTTTTCCAAGAAAGCAAAAAGTAGAATAGCCCTAGCAATATAGGGATAGTCATTAGCCTGAAGCCGTATGAATATGCAATAATTCTGCTTCCGGAACTCTTTGTCACGGAATCGATGAGCAATCCGGTAAGCGGCGGGCCTAGAAGCATCCCAAAATCAGAACCGAGGAAACCTGTACTTGCCGCGACACCTCGCTTTGATTTTTCCGCACAACTAATAACAAGTGATTGAAGTGTGGGATAGCAAACTCCGTAGCCGAATGAGTTCACAATTGCTGCAAGCAGCATTCCGTTGAGCGTCTTTGAAAAACCTATAATCAGAAAAGACAGTGCAAAGCATATTATCCCAGTTGAAAGAACCTTCGGATAACCTAGCCTGTCAATCATCATTCCGCTAACCGGTCGCGTTATTAGCAAAAAAATTGCATAAACAGAAAAATACAAACCAATTCTGTCAATGCTCAACAACTCGCCATATATGGCAAGATAACTGCCGATACAAGTATATGCAAACATCACAAAGAATTGAATAATAGCAGGATCAATTGAGTCTGGCTCAATAATCTTGTCTAGTGTGATCCGGTATGTCTCCCTCTTTTGAGGCTTGTCAACAAGCATAAAGGACAAGGCTATTCCTACACTTATAATGGCTACACCGATAAGAAAAGTTTTTTGGAAGCCGATTATTTTGCTCAAAGATAAACCTGAATATGGTCCCACTGCCTGCCCAACTGCTTGGCAAAGAGTGAATATTCCGATTCCCCTCCCGATTTCCTTATCCGGAAGAGAATCTCCTGCTATTGCAAGACTTAACGGGGCAACACATCCGATACAAGCGCCATGAAGGAAACGGGCGCACAATAGTACCGTCATATTCGGCGAAAAGGCATAACCTAAGAAAGTCAACAGAATACCGAAAAGAGCAATTTGCAAAAGCTTTTTCTTGCTGAATGAGTCAAATGCTGGACTTGCAACCGGTCTTATCAAAAAAGAAGCGATGGCAAAGACGCTCCCCACCAGTCCGATGAGATAGGCGTTTGCGCCAAGTGAATCCGCATATTTGGGCACAAGCGTATTCATCATCTGCTGGCTCATTTGGTGGCAAAAATTAACACAAAGAATTGTAATAAACCCTTTGTTCCATATCGTTTTCTGGTTGTCCATGCTCATCTCATTAGGATTCAACTACTCTGTTTTCCCAACATTCAACTAGGGGAGGTACTTCATCTTGTATTTTGAAGATGAAAGCGCCTCCCGCTATCTTCCACTATTTTAAAAGAAAACTTGCTTTATTTCCATGCAATGCTTGACATATCAAGCATCTCCGCATCATTGAGAACCACGCCACTCAGCCCGGAGTTATATCCGAATTGCTGAGTAAGGTGGCAGGCGGTGACATAAGGTGTATCTACATACATTTCCTCGAGCATCTCGCCGACAATTCCCTGCAGAGTGGGCAGATCTAGCTCAGAAATTTCACGGGAATAATAATCCTGGTATTTTGCCTTCATGTTATCATCCATCTGGCAATAAAGCATTATAAAATCAAGAAGATCGGTCGAGGCACCGGAAGGCGGGAAATAAACTGTTGCGATAATATCATATTTGGTCGGATCAAAGATAATCTGGTTGAACATGGCGTTCTCATAGCTTGTGATGTTTACCTTTAATCCAATCTGAGAGAGCATATCTTGAATCTGTACGCTCATCTGCTGCAAGCCTGGGTCAGGCCATGTAATCAATTGAAGTTCTGTCCCTTCAGGAACTCCGGATTCTGCCATCAATTCCTTCGCCAAATCAAGATCATATTTGAAGTATTCTGCTGGCGAGAAGGACGACGTATAATCGCTGCAAAGCGGAGAAAACAGTTCTTTGGCTGTTTGTGCATAGCCGTTATATGCAACAGCAGCTATTGCCTCATAGTTAATTGCATGTGAAATTGCTTGCCGCAATTTGAGATTTGCGCATATTGAAGGAGCATTTGCATTGAAGATTACGCCGCTTGATTTCACTGATTCAAAAGAAGCCACGTCTGCAATCCCGGAGTTTTTAATGTGCTCCACGTCACTTGTCGGGAGGCTGTATACAAGATCAACGGCACCGGTTTCAAGTGCTGTGGTCCTCTGAGAATCATCGACTATATAGACGATTGTAACATCCTTAATTTGAGGCTCCTTCCCCCAATAGTTTTCATTATATGTGAGGGTCATTGATGAACCCGATACCCATTCCACAAGTTTGTAGGGACCGGTACCAACAGGAGTTGTTACCATCTGGTCAGGACTGTCCTGATATGATTTTTCCGTAACCATTGGAACAAAGGCAAGCCTAGCCAAAAGTCCGCTGTCCGGATGGTGCAGCTTCATCCTGAAACTGTTGTCATCTAAAACCTCACATGCACCCGCGTCAATTGCCACAGTGAAAAACATTCCGTTTTCTTCTGCAAGCCTGAGTGTAAACACTGCATCGCTTGCAGTAAACGGATTTCCTGCCGAATCTTTCACTCCGTCACGTATTTTGATAACGATATTGTTGCCATCCTCTATAGTGTATGACTCTGCCAGACAAGGCTGAAGCATATTCTCTCCATCGAGCATAAAGAGTTTGTCATAAATCAGCGCGGTAGAGTGTTGGGCATCAATAATCGCATTATAGGGAGCAAGAGAGCCCGGATCTTGAATAATACCAATCTTGATTGAGGTCTTTGTCTCTTCTGGTTCTGAGGCCGTTGCAGTACCAGATTGAGAAGGTGCTGTCTGATTCGCTGATGTACTTGCACTGCCGCAACCGCATAAACATGCGATAAGCATTGCAATTGCAAGTAATACAATAAATGTTTTTTTCATTTTCGTCTTCCTTTCCTTTATTAATATTAAATTCTATGCCATTTACGGCATGGAATTATTGACAATTTTTTCTGCTCTTACGCAGAGAACAAAGTGACCAGGAGATACTTCTTTCATAATCTGTGGTTGCTGACAAACTTCGGTTGCATAAGGACATCGCAAATAAAAGCGACACCCCGGTTTGGGATTTACGGGAGAACTCAGTTCGCCATGTACGATGATGCGATCAGCTTTGTTGTGTATATCCGGCATTGGTATTGCAGAAATCAACACCTGCGTGTACGGATGCATTGGATTTTCAAATATTTCTTCTGAAGGAGCCTGTTCAACAACCTGTCCAAGATACATCACTATTATGAAATGCGACAGATATCTGACTACAGAAAGGTCATGCGTAATAAAAATATATGTTAGATGTCTCTGTTCCTGAAGATCCTGCATAAGATTCAATATTTGTGCCTGAATGGAGACATCCAATGCAGAAACGGGCTCATCACATACGATGAATTCTGGATTTAGAATAAGAGCGCGTGCAATACCTACCCTCTGTCTTCTTCCCCCATCCAATTCGTGAGGGTAGCAAATCCGCATCCTCTCTGGAATTCCGACAATCTCCATAATCTCAGCGGTTGCTTTTTGAATTGCTTCCTTTGAAAAGCCGCCTTTGATCTTCAGCGGTTCTGAAACAAGCTGCTCAACAGTCATTCTGGGGTTCAAGGAGGAAAACGGGTCCTGAAAGATGATCTGCATGGTTTCTCTAAGCTCTTTCAGTCTCTTTTTCTTAACATGGGTGATGTCTTCCCCTCTGAGAAGTATTTCCCCGTCAGTAGCCTCCAAAAGGTGAAGAATCAATCTTCCCAAAGTTGATTTTCCGCACCCAGACTCACCGACTACACCGAGGGTCTTGCCCTCTTCAATTGAAAAACTGACATCATCGACCGCGTGCAGTTGTCCTTTAGGTACTGGAAAATACTTTTTCAGATTCTTGACTTCAATGTATTTGTTCACTGTCGTTCCCACCTTTTGCAGCATTTTACAATATGTGTATCGCTCAAATGGAGGTATTCTGGTTTAGTGGAAAAGCACTGTTTTTCAGGGCATGGGCATCTTTCCGCAAATGGGCAACCTTCTGGAAGATCTGCTGGATCCGGCATCATACCTTTGATTGGTTTCAGGCGCTCTCCTTTCCCAGATCTGCTGGGAAGTGAAGCGAACAGACCTACGGTATATGGATGCGAAGCATAATCAAAGATATCCTCCGAGGTTCCGCATTCTACAACTTCTCCCGAATAAATGACCGCGACATAATCGCAGGTTTCTGCTATGATTCCCAAATCATGAGTAATCATTATTACGGAGGTACCCAGTTCCATTTTCAGTTTCATCATCATATCCAAAACTTGCGCTTGAATGGTTACATCAAGAGCGGTTGTCGGCTCATCTGCAATCAGTAATTGCGGTTTACATGCCAAAGCTATAGCAATTACAACTCTTTGTTTCATCCCACCTGAAAACTGGTGAGGATAGTCGCTGTATCTTTCTCCTGGAATTCCGACCATCTCGAGCATATCGACTGCACGCTTTTCTCCTTCAGCATGGGACAGTTTCTCATGTAACATGATTGCTTCTTTGATCTGGTCACCAATCTTCATAGTTGGATTAAGTGCTGTCATCGGGTCCTGAAAAATCATTGAGATCTGATTTCCTCGTATTTTTTGCATTTCCATCTCTGAAAGCTCTAACAGATCCGACCCGTTAAAAAGAATCTCACCTCCACAAATGCGTGCCGATACATCAGGAAGCACCCCTAGAACAGCTTTAGCTATAGTTGTCTTGCCTGCACCAGTTTCACCCACTAATCCAAGCGTAGAGCCTGAACGCAGTTCAAACGATACATGGTTAACTGCTTTGGCTACTTCATCATCGGTCACGTATTCAACAGTCAAATCTTTTACCTGAAGGATGATTTCTCTTTTGTCCGAAACGGCCTGATATTGAAGTGTAAAGCCATCTCTGTTTTGATCTGCCATTTTTGTGTCCTTTCAGTTCCCTTTAAGTCTGGGATCCAAAGCATCACGCAAGCCGTCTCCAAGAAGGTTGAAAGACAACACGCTAATCATAATCATCATTCCAGGGTAGAACAAAAGATATCCGTGATCACGCATATGATTTCTGCCCTCTGACAGAATGGCACCCCACTCCGGAGTCGGCGGTTGAGCTCCAAGGCCGAGGAAACTCAATGTTGAGGCAACAAGGATTGAATATCCGATACTCATCGTTATGTGAATAATCATTGGCGAGATTGCATTAGGCAAAACATGGCGGAAAAGGATCCGCATATCGCTGGCGTTAATCGCTTTAGCTGCTTCCACATACTCATTTCCTTCTTCCTGCATTATCGAAGCGCGTATCAATCTGGCATACAGTGGCATTGTTGATACGCCCATTGCAATAATAGCGTTATTCAGTCCTGGTCCAAGTGCGGCTGCAAGAATGATTGCAAATACAAGAATAGGAATAGATTGGAAAATATCCAAAATTCTCATAAGAATATTGTCAACAGCGCCTCCATAGAATCCTGCAAAAGAGCCGAGCAATGTTCCAAGAACCGCGGCAACCGCCACTGTGAGGAGACCCATTCTGAGGGAATATCTTGTACCGTATACGACACGGCTGAAGACATCTCTTCCAAGTTCATCCGTTCCGAACAAGTGTTCCCGGCTCGGCTTTTGGAGAACAGCTGAATAATCCTGCTTACTATAATCATATGGAATAATCAGGTTTGCAAAGATTGCCATAAGAAACAGGCAAATGATAACAACAAGTCCTATCATTGCAAGCTTGTTTTTTGACAGTCTGCGCAAGATTTCGCTGAAATTTGTCTTCTTTCTCCTGTTACCGATGCTGGTTTTCATTAATCATTCACCACACATTACTGATTATTGTATCTCTCGCTGAATCTCGGGTCCACTAGAACATAGACTATATCAATCAAGAGGATTACAGCGCTAAAGCATATTGCTATCACCAGCACTCCCCCCCTGACAGCTGGATAATCTCTGAAACCTATTGCAGTCATCATATAACTTCCGACGCCTGGGATGGAGAATATCTGCTCAACAACAACAGAGCCTCCAAGTTGGGTGCCGAACAGGGAGCCGATGACTGTAATAACCGGAATAAGAGAATTCTTCAAAGCATGTCTTGTAATTATCTTTTCTTTGGTCTGTCCTTTTGCTTTTGCTGTGGTAATGTAATCCTGCCTGATTTCGCCGAGCATACTTGACCTGGTCTGACGGGCAATATTCGCGGTACCTCCGACCAAGCATGAGATACAAGGAAGAATATAACTCTTCCATGAATCTATTCCTAACGGAGGAAGCCATCCCAATTGCAAAGCAAAAATACTGACAAGCATCAGTGCGAACCAAAATTCTGGCATGGAAACACAAAACAGTGAAAGAAAAATCGCGGTGTTATCTTTCCATGAGTATTGATTGGTCGCAGCGACAACACCGAGGTATATTCCCAATACAGTTGCCACAAATGTGCTAACTGAAGCAATGGTCAACGTATATCCGATACGTTCAAAAATTTCTGTAAGAACAGGTTTTCTGGTACGATAACTGGTCCCAATGTCAAATTCCAAAAACGTTTGTTTCAAAAACCTAACAAGCTGGACCCAATATGGATCATTCAGACCCAATTTATCACGCAGTGCGTCTATATCTTCCTGTGAAGCATTAACCGAAAGAATCGATCTGGCGGGATCGCCGTCAATAATAAACATTAGGGAAAAAATCACGACGGAAACAGCCAAAACGATAACAATTAGCCAAAGAACTCTTTTTAAAATATATTTTGCCATAGCTTCCCTCCCTCATCCCATTTTGACGAGAATACAAAAAAGGCTAAGGAACTCCTCAAATAGCCGTAAATATTTAATCACTTTATTAGAAATACTAGCGCAAAAATATAATCGATTAGATAATTTGAATATAGCATGTGGTATTACTATTGTCAATATATTGATGGATTTACTAGCTAAAATACCAAAAAAATAATCCATAAATTGTGCATTATTTACAATTGACTGTATAAGCAGCAGACAATATAATCTAATCGATAAACAACATTTCGAGTGTTTTTCAGGTAACACTCTTATAAAGAGCAAAGTGTTTTGAATTCTGCCTAGATCGGATAGATAAGATTTGATATACTATGATAGTCAACAACCATTCAAACTATTCTAAACTAATACAATTGAGATTATCATCCTCTATTCCAAAAGGAGAATTATGAAAGAGAAAAAGGCCACTATTTCTTCTGTAGCAAAACTGGCAGGGGTGTCGAATGCCACAGTATCATATGTTTTGACAGGCAACAGAAATGTTTCCCCCAAAACCAAGAAACGTATTCAGTCCGCGATGCAGGAACTGGACTACAGACCTAATATAGTAGCCAGGTCTCTTAAAACTGGTCGCAACCATCTTATTGGTCTGGTAGTACCAGACGTATCGACATATTACTACGGCAAAATGGTTGAGAAGGTCGAGTCTGTTGTTATTCCTCGCGGATATACTCTTTTAGTTGCAAATACCAAGGAGAGACTTGAAAGAGAATTGCATATTCTGGAAACTTTTTCGTCCAGTCTTGTTGACGGACTTATTCTGTCTTCCTGTGCAGAAAAATATGAAGATATTTCATCATATATCTCCAATCAAATCCCAATGCTTTTTATTGACAGAAAACCATCAGGCTGCACAATGAATTCGGTCACAACCTCATCATATGCTGCAGTTTGCAATGCAATGATTTACCTGTTTGAGAACGGACACTCGAATATTGGATATCTCTCCGAAAAGACATGTCTGAGTGATGAAGCAGAACGCTTCAACGCTTACAAAGACTCTCTTTCAGCACACGGAATCCCCTATAACGAGAAACAAGTCATGCTTTTCAATCGATTCCTTGACAATACCGGTAATAACTTAAAATCTCTTATTGACGAAGGTTGTACTGCTATTATTATCGGAAATCAGGTAATGACTTTTGATGCTTTCTCGTTTGCTGTACGCACAGGCATTAAACTGGGTACAGATGTTGAAATAATCGGCTTCCACGATCCGTATCAGGAACCTCTTGCGAATCCCGGCCGGCCGGTTATCGAAGAGCCCGCTTCAGACATGGAAACCATGGCAGCTACAGAAATCATTTCTATGATAGAAGCGACGGAAGAGGAGATGGTTCCGTCTGATAAAATTCTTGTTAGCAGGTTCCGCCTGAATATATAATTCATACAAATATAAATCTGTAATAAGGGGTATAAAAGGAGGAAAAATGGTAGACGGAGAACTGGTGTTTAACCCAAGTGGCACATACACTATTTCTTTTAAATCTGAAGTACTTAAGGCTAGAACTAACGTAATAATAACCATTCCAAAAAACAACCAGGCAGAAGCAACCGGGCAAAGCTATCCCGTGTTATATCTTTTACATGGAGGAGGAGATTTACAGGCCGACTGGATTCGCTTCTCCAACGCACAACGCTATGCTTCGGATTATGGTTTTATCACCATTATGCCTGCAGTTTTTGTCTCATTTTACATGGACATGATCTATGGCAGAAAATACTTCACCTATTTGGCAGAAGAGCTGGTTCCATTGATGGACCAACTTCTTCCAATCTCAAAAGGAAAAGAAAACCACATGATAGCCGGTTTCTCTATGGGCGGAATGGGCGCTTTTAAACTGGGAACCTATCTGAATGATTATTTTTCCTATGTCGGCACTTTCTGTGGACCAATCGATTGGCTTCAGTCATTTCAGGATTCAATTGATGGAATTGCCCCTGGCGGTCCCGATATGATTTATGCATGTGGATCTCGCGAGATAGTCGAACGCGAACCCAATAACACCTTTGCAATGCTTGAAAGACTTAAAAACGAGGGGAAAGAGCTGCCAAAATATTATCAGGAAGTCGGAACAGAAGATTTCACATACAGAGATAATGAACGGTCTCACCGTCGTTTGATGGAGTTGGGCGTCGAGAGTTGCTATTGTACTCGTCATGGAACCCATAACTGGGCGTTTTGGGATACTGCACTCCAGAATTTTCTTAATTATGCATGCCCTAATGGTCCTATAGAGACCTCCACGATTGAAAGGTCCGCACTTCTTCCACATCCCGCCTATGATATTAAAGCCTATTACACGTCCACATTCTTACGCTGTGAGGTGATGTGGCGGGCATTCATTCCATCTGAGAAACACGGGGAAATTTCTTCGGAAAGTGTTTTGATTCACCCAAGTGATGAGGACGGCAGTTACTGGATGCGGCATTATGATTTGGAGGCTATCAGCGAGGTTCATAAAACCATAATGCTTTGCCCCGATGTTTATGATAGCAACGGATATGATCCGAAAATCGGAAGGCCTTTTGGAAGCTTTATTCGCGAAGAACTGCCACAAGTACTCTCCGGTTATTTTTTGCAAGGCCGTGAACTTCCACGGAGTTATCTTTATAAAGCGGAATTTGATGCTCTTTTCAAGCAGATTTGAACATGCCTTTATTGGAGGGACGCTGATTTGAATATTTTGCCGCCTGCAACCACAGCCAAAATGATTTCAATAACTATGAATTGTTTTTCCCCAGTTTTGAACATGGAGATTAAAGTCGCGGTACTGATGCCTGATCAGAGAAATCTGCCATCCAAGCCGACACGAATTCTGTATCTTTTGCATGGTGGAGAAGGGAACTGCATGGATTGGGTGCGTTTTACAAGTATTGAACGTTATGTCTGTGGGAAAAACCTGGCTGTCATTATGCCATCAGCCAATGCAAGTAGATGGAATAACATGGCTATGGGAGAAAATTACAGTGACTTTTTGGTTTTTGATCTCCCGTCCCGACTAAAAAAAATATTCCCTTATCTTTCGTATAAAAGAGACGACACATTTATTGCAGGTTTGTCCGCGGGAGGCGGAGGAGCTTTGACTAATGCGATGCGTTATCCCGAGAAATATGCAGTGTGCGGGGTTCTCTCTGCAAGCAGTGTTGTTCCTTTTGAATTTCTTCGGCCTGGTCCTCCTCCTCCGCCTCCGGGCGGCGAAGGAAAACCTTCTATATATGAAGTCCAGTTGGGTGTTCCCGTAAGCGAGGAAATGGCGGGAACCGAAATGGACATCGTGTTTACTTCAACCCGCAATGTTAAAGAAGGAAAACAACTGCCCCGTATCTATCATGCATGTGGTATGGTGGATCATGCTTATCCTGCTACTATTGCAATGAGAGACCATTTTTTATCTTTCCCCGGCAATCCATATAGGTATGAACTACACCTTACGGAAGAAGGAAAGCATAATTGGGACTTTTGGGATGAGTGGATCAAAAAGTTTATCGACACCTTGGATTGTTGATGATTAAGGAAGAGATGTTTCTATGGCTTTTTTAGAAATTGATATTTACTCGTCTTCTCTTATGAGAAATACAGAAGTCGCTGCCTGTATTCCGGAGAGATATATCGGAGACAAAAGATCCTTTCACAATGATTCCAATTGGGATAAAGACTGGGGTAAATGGCCAGTAGTATGGCTTTTACATGGTGCGACATGCAATTATTTGGATTGGTGGAGATTCACCTCTGTTGAGAGATATTGCGAAGAGTACGGATTTGCTGCTGTCTCGTTTTCAGCAGATATGAGTTTCTATGCAAATATAAATACCGGAAGATATTTTGACTGGCTTACTGAAGAACTTCCAGAAAAGCTTGATGCGATGCTCCCGGTTATCTCAGACCGTGAAGGTAATTTTCTTGCAGGTTTTTCCATGGGCGGGCATGGAACTTTGAAAGCAGGACTGATTGCATCGGAAAAATATGCTGCCATTTGTCCCATGTCGGCTGGTAATCTGCTGTTAGCGGATTGGGAGCATGCGAGTCCCCGGCAGAACAAGGATCACCTTCTTTATCTTGGTTCCGAGAAGGCTGAAGACCTATTCAGGGGGGAGCACGATGTCTATTACCTTGCTGAAGAAGCAGTCAGGAGAGGAAACAAACTCCCAAAGATATTATATACCTGCGGTTATCACGATCTCACGTATGAAGATTCAAAGGCTTGCTATGAATATCTGAAAAAACTCGGCTACGATGTCGAGTTTGATGAATCCGAAGGTATGCACAATTTTGATTATTGGGATAAGAAGATAGAACTGTTTTTCCAATGGATAAAGCAAAACGGGTTATATCCGGCAAATAGCTGATCCAGAATTCTATCCCAGAATAGAGTGCTGCGCTTCCGTATTTTTTATGGAGAAGCATCCGAAGGAGGAGCGTTGGTTTTATGGCTTTCTTAAAGGTGAAAACAGAGTATGGCTGGCTTGAAGGAGACCGGTGTGATGACAGGAACATCTCCGTATTTAAAGGCATTCCCTATGCTAAGGCGCCGTTGGGAGACCTTCGTTGGAAACGTCCCGTGCCTCCAGAAAAATGGACGGGTACTAGACAGGCCAAGGCTTATGGCCCTATCAGCCCGCAATTGACAAGAACGAATCCAAAGTCAAATGCTTTCGCCATGAAAGAATGGTTTCCTTGTGACGAAGTTATGGACGAGGACTGTCTATATTTGAATGTTTGGACACCAGCAGAGAGCACGAACGAAAAGCTTCCCGTCATGATGTGGATTTTTGGTGGTGGCAATCGCATAGGGTTTTCATACTCTAATTATACAAGTGGAATATCTTTTGCGAGACAGGGAATAGTTTTTGTCACGATTGGTTTCAGGATAGGAACCTTAGGGAATTTGGTCCATCCTGATTTGGATGCCGAGAACGAGGAAGGGATATCTGGAAACTATACTATATTTGACCAGATCGCAGCTCTCAAATGGTGTCGTTCCAATATCTCCGCTTTTGGAGGAGATCCGGATAATATTACGATCTTTGGTGAATCTTCTGGTAGCATGAGTGTACAGGCACTTTTCAGTTCCCCGCTTACCAAGGGGGATATCCGTCGAGCGATTATGGAAAGTGGAGGAGGAATCTTTGGATCTCCGGAGGACAAACTACGTCCCACGCTTAAACAGGCAGAAGCAGCGGCAAATTTGAACAGACTGCTCGGGGTCAAAACGATAAAAGCAGCAAGGGAACTTCCGTGGGAAGAGATTATCAGACGATCAACACCAGAGTTTGACGGTTTAGGCATAAAATATCCGGGACAGATAATAGATGGCTATTGCATTGTTGAGGACGACGGTCTTTTGGCGCTGCATAACCTTCATCCGGATATTGATTTCCTTGTTGGATGTACCTCTGACGAGTCCCCTCGTCAGCTTCGTTCTATGATTTCGTGGTGCGAGAACCAGATTACATGCGGGAAGAAAAGCGCTTATCTCTATCAATTCAGCCGCCCTCAGCCGGGAGACCCGGTTCCTTCTGCTTTTCACGGTAGTGAATTGTATTATGTTTTCAATACACTATCACATAGTTGGAGGAATTATGCCCCGGAAGACTATGTGTTGGCTAATCAGATCAACAAGTATTGGGGAAACTTTGCAAAGACAGGCAATCCGAATGGAACCTCATTGCCCAACTGGTCTGCATACAGCTCAGAAAATCGCAGTTTTATGCGTCTTGATGTGAGACCTCACATGGAAAGCATTCCTGAAGGATATCGTTATGTTACTTTAGAAAATTATACTGATTTTCTTGAACTGTAAAGCTTTCCGATCCGCAAAAAATGGCTGAGAAAAACTAAAATGTTCTATAATAAATGTCGGGGCGGATGAACCCGGAAAGGGACAAATCCGCACCCGACATTTGTATTTATGAAAAAGAAACAGATTATAATTGCAAAACTAGGAAGGAAACAAAACCGGATCAACAGCGCTCTGCGGAGATGACGGTCAGATGTTTTCCGTTTATTATAAATCTGATCTCCCTGTTCCCATATGCAAATCCGTAGACTCTCTCCGGGTCGTCCTGATAAGCGGGGCGAGGATCGTTTTGCAAAACGGAGCACAGCTCGGCTTTTTCAGTCCCTGAGAGGAGAGAGGCCGCTTCATCGGAAAAAGAGACTTCAAGCAGATCTGAAGGAGCGGAAGCCCAACCCTCTTTAGCATCAGGAATGCAGTCTGCATAGGGAATATACGGCTTTATATCGAAGATCGGGGTGCCGTCCATAAGGTCGGCTCCTCTTACTGTCAGAGAGCCTTTGTTAACGGAGACAAGCTCGACGCAGGAAAGCCCGAGGGAATTCGGCCTGAAAGGAGAGCGGCTGGCAAAAACTCCGACCCTTGCATTTCCGCCGAGCCTTGGAGGGCGAACGGTGGGGCTGAAACCGTCCCTTAAGTTTTCAGAGAACTGCCAGATCAGCCAGATATGACTGAAGGCTTCAAGACCTCTGAAAGCTTCCGGATCCGAATAAGAGCTCTCCATAACGACTTCGCTCAGAGCCGAGTTGAGGCCGGACTGACGAGGAATTGCAAACTTGCTTTTAAAAGCGTTGTGAATATACGCTATCGGTTCCATATTCTTATTTTACTATAACATTTCCTTCACCGAGGAAGCCTCTGAGCCTTGAAAGGAGTTCGGGATTTATTTTGGTCTGTGTACCGATGCGTTTGTTTTCCGCGACACAGTATATTATGACTCTGTCTGTTCCGTCGTATGACATCAGAGCGCCCCGGATGTTTATGAGATCAGCCTCCTTGGGAAGCTTTATCCAGAGCTTTTTCGCACTTTGCGCTGTTGCGGCTGCGGGAGAGGCTGAAGGTACATTTTTTTCAGTGACCGGCAGCTCGCCGATAGTGCTTATCGGCCTTATAGTGTCGACCATGATCTGCGGTTCATTTTCGTCTCTGGCAGAGATCCTGCCGGTAACGATTATGATCTCGTTGTCGTGAACATAGATACCTCCTTCATCGAGCGCTCGCTGGAAAGCAATGAGCTCTATTGTTGCAGAATTATCCTCAAGAGTAATATAGCTCATCAGGTTATTGCTTTTTGTAGTTCTCATGCGCGATGTCTCAATTACACCGGCAAGGGTTATGCGGTCTCCGTCCCGGAATCGTCTGTTTTCCTCATCGGATGAGAAATCCCTGAGCAATTCTCCTATTCCGGCTACGCCTGCCTTTCTGAGCTGTTCGCGGTAGTCATCCATCGGATGGCCGGTGAGATAAAGGCCGGTAGTTTCCTTTTCCATAAGCATGAGTGACTTTTTATCGAACTCTTCTATATCCGGTATCGGGATCTCGCCCCCGCCATCGCGCTGCCCGTCACCGGCAAGATCTCCGAAGAGATCGAGCTGCCCCTCTATGTTCGTTTTCTTTTCGTTTCCGATGCTGTCCATGACTCTGCCCGAGATCTGCAGCAGGGCTCTGCGTCTGTATCCGAGACTGTCGAATGCTCCCGCTTTTATCAGGCTCTCCACAACGCGCTTGTTTATATCCTTTCCTGCCATACGGCGGCAGAAATCCTGAAAGCTTGTAAAAGGTCCGCCGCTTTCACGTTCGCGTTCTATCTGGGCGACAGCTCCGCGCCCCACACTCTTTATGGCTGCGAGGCCGAATCGCAAGTTCTCTCCGGAGACGGTGAAATCCGATCCGGACTCATTTACATCCGGGGGCAGGAGAGCGATCCCCATTTCTCTGCATTCGCCAATGTATTCCGATATCTTCAGGCTGTTCCCGAGAACGGAGGTAAGAAGAGCGGCCATATATTCTCTGGGATAACGGCATTTCATGTAAGCGGTGCGGAAAGAAACTATGGCGTAGCTTACCGCATGGGCTTTGTTGAAAGCATATGAAGCGAAATCGACGATCTCATCATAGATGCTGTTTGCAGTATCGGCGGGTATGCCGTTAGCAAGACAGCCCTTTATGCCGCGCTCCTCGTCTCCGTATACGAAGGTTTGGCGCTCGGAGTCTATGACGGCATGTTTTTTCTTGGACATGGCTCTTCTGATATTGTCCGCCTGTCCGAGAGAGAAGCCTGCGAGATTTCTGAATATCTCAATGACCTGTTCCTGATAGACGATACAGCCGTATGTGACATCCAGAATGGGTTTTAACAGTTCATGCTTGTATCTTATTTTCGAAGGATCCTGAGAACATTCAATAAAACGCGGAATACTCTCCATGGGGCCGGGGCGGTACAGAGCTATTACGGCCGTAATATCCTCTATTGATTTGGGCTTTATGGCAGTACAGACAGCAGTTATTCCTGCGCTTTCAAGCTGAAATACTCCTTCTGTCCTGCCTGCGGAGAGCATTTTGAAGGTCGCTGCATCTTCTTCGGGGATATCTTCAACTCTGAATCCGGGCTTCTTTTTCCGCACGAGCTTTGCCGCGTCCTCAAGGACAGTCAGGTTGCGAAGCCCCAGAAAATCCATCTTAAGAAGGCCCAGTTCCTCAAGAGTAGTCATTTGATACTGGCAGACCACGGATTCGTCATTTCTTGCAAGCGGAACGTATTCGTATACGGGCTTCTCGGTTATAACGACACCCGCCGCGTGAGTCGATGCGTGGCGGGGCATTCCCTCGAGGGCTTTTGCAACGTCGATGAGATTTTTGAGGTTTTTGTCGGATTCATAAATATCTTTTAAGGGCTTGGAGATCCTAAGAGCCTCATCTATAGTCATATTCAGAGTCTGAGGCACCTGTTTCGCGACATTGTCCGTATCCGCATAGCTTACGCCGAGAACACGTCCGACATCTCTGATAGCCATACGCGCGGCCATTGTTCCGAATGTAACTATCTGAGCGACGTGGTCGCTGCCGTAGAGCCTGTTGACATAGTCAATGACCTCTCCTCTGCGGTTTACGCAGAAGTCGACGTCTATATCGGGCATAGAGACCCTTTCGGGGTTTAAGAAGCGCTCAAAGTAAAGGCTGTATTTTATCGGATCGACGTCGGTTATTTTCAGGCAGTAAGAAACGACACTTCCCGCAGCGCTTCCTCTGCCCGGGCCGACGGGGATCCCGTTGCGCTTGGCATAACCGATAAAATCGGAGACAATGAGGAAGTAGTCTACAAAGCCCATTTTACTGATCATGGAAAGCTCATAGTCCAGCTGATCCCGGACCTCAGGCCTGTTATCGCCGTAACGTTCGGCAAAGCCCGCATCGCAAAGTTTTTTAAGGTATTCAAAGCTGTCGGTCTCGCCCTGCGGAAGCTTGAATTTCGGCAGATGGTAGTGACCGAATTCAAAATTGAAATTACACGCGTCAGCAATTTTTACGGTATTGTCGCACGCTTCCTGGAGTTCCGGGAAGAGCGCGCGCATATTTTCTTCGCTTTTCAGGTAGAACTCCTTTGTTTCAAAACGCATGCGGTTTTCTTCATCAAAGTTCTTGCCGGTCTGGATGCAGAGAAGAACATCCTGATAATATGAATCGTTTTCTGTCAGATAGTGGGCGTCGTTCGTGACGACCAGAGGGATGCGGGTCTCGTTATGTATCTGTATGAGCCCTTCAGCAGCTTTTTTCTCGTCTTCGATTCCGTGGTTTTGAAGCTCCAGATAAAAGCCGCCGTCACCGAAAAGCTCGGAAAGCTCCAAAGCTTTTTCTTTTGCTCTGTCATACTCCCCGTCTACTATTGCAGAGGGGATATAACCCGCCAGACAGGCAGAGAGACATATGAGGCCTTCGTGATACTGTTTAAGCAGAGACCAGTCTATGCGGGGCTTTACATAGAAGCCGTCAACCCATGAAGTGCTCACAAGACGGCATAGGTTTTTGTATCCGGTCTCATTTTTGCAGAGCAGGATCAGATGCGAGTAATTGGAATCGATCTTATGTTCTTTGTCGGTCAGATTTCTGGGAGCGACATATACCTCACAACCGATTATGGGCTTTACCCCTGCTTTTCGGCATGCTTTATAGAAGGCAACGGCCCCGTACATAACGCCGTGATCCGTACAGGCTACGGCAGTCTGGCCCATTGATTTTACGGTCTCTGCCAGCGCGTCTGTCCTGCAGGCTCCGTCGAGCAGAGAGTATTCGGTATGAACGTGCAAGTGTACAAAAGCCATATGACAATTCCTTACTCTTCAGGATCGGGTCTGAAGTTTTCAAGCCTTTTGAGCCTGTATGCAAGCGTGCTTTTCGAGACCTTCGGATAACTCAAAACAGAGAGATCCGCAAGGCTCGCCTCCGGATTGGCTATCCTCAAAAGGGCAGCATCTTTCAGAGGTTCGGGCAGAGAATCGAGCCCGTATTTCCCGACTATTTCATGTATTGTATCTATCTGCGCACGGGCTGTCGCAACAACTTTATCGGCATTGGCCGTATCGCAGTTGACCTTGCGGGTTATCTCGTTCCGCATCTCCTTATCCACCTTTGCGGTCATAATGCTTAAGGCGGCGGAAGAGGCTCCAAGGGCGGTGAAGAAATCGGCTATAGTATCTGCCTGTTTAAAATAGATGAGCCGGTTCCCGCTTCTGGAAGCTTCCTTGGCAGAGAATCCCATATCGGATAAGATCGCAAGAGTTTCTCTTGAAACGCTGTAGTGAGACGTTGTCAGCTCGAGATGATAACGCTTCTCAGGATCTGTTACGCTCCCTCCGGCGAGAAATGCGCCCCTTATAAAAGATACTTTACAGCAGTCATCTTCCATCACACTGAGATTAACATGGTGTGAAAGAGTCGCGCCGAAGGTATAACCGTATGTATTGAAGATCTTTTCGAGCTTCTTCGGATCGTTTATTATAAAGCTTTTCTTCCCGGAAGAGCCGGCGGCTGGGAGGACGTCAAAGCCCAGCCCGAAGGCTCTTCTGAACAGAGGAACAAGACGGGCCGCGAAATCAGGATTTGCAGTTATTATGCGTATCCCGCTGCCGGAGAATGAGTTGCAGAAAAGGAGCACCCCGTAGCATTCCGAAACGGCACAGCATTTCTTGGAGATCGCATTTCTGCATATCTCGGCTTTTGCTTCACTTGAAAAACTCATTTTTTATTTGTCCATATCCCGGTTCGTAAACGTGACTTTGACGCCGGCTTTTTTCAGATGGTCGTAAAGAGCACTTGCAACTGCAACGCTTCGATGCCTCCCGCCGGTACAGCCGACTGCAATATTGAGACTGAGCTTTCCTTCCTCCGCATACAGCGGGAGGAGATAATCCACCATTTCGTAGAGCATCTTCAAAAAGTCGCCTGCGGAGCTGGAACTGAAGATATAATCCTTCACCGGTTCATCCAGGCCGGACATGGTTCTCAGGTCATCGACATAGAAGGGGTTCGGCAGGAAACGGACATCGAAAACAAGATCAGCGTCTGTCGGAATGCCGAACTTATATCCGAAAGATACCACATTAACTGTTACGGATTTTTTCTGCCCGTCTTCGGCAAAAATACTGTAAAGCCTGTTTTGGAGCATCCCAAGAGTCAGACTTCCGGTATCTATGATATAGTCGGCTCTTTTCTTTATGGGCTCCAGCAGCTTTTCCTCGCGCCTGATCGAAGATTCCAGACTTTCCCCATCTTGGGCGAGGGGGTGAGGCCTGCGGGTCTCCTTATAACGGCGGACAAGTGTCTTGACGTCAGCGTCCATATAGAGGATCTTGTAGTCGAATTCAAGCTCATCAAAACCGTCGAGTATATGAAGAAGCTCCCCGAATCCGTTTTTCTCGCGCACATCTGTGACCAGCGCCACTTTCTCGTAACGACCCTTTGTAGCCATACATAGCCTTGCGAACATGGGCATGAGCTCCGCGGGCATGTTATCGACACAGTAAAAGTCCAGGTCCTCCAGGACATCCGCCGCCCTGGATTTTCCGGCACCTGACATTCCGGTAATTATAAGAAACTGCATTTATTGATTCTCCTCTTTTGCGGCAGACGTGCCTGTTCCGCCGGCAGTCTTTTCATAGTCTCCGTTTGTAAATGCGACGTTCTTCGGGGCAGCAGGGCTTGTGTCCGTGAGCTTATAGTCCGGAGGAAGAATAATGATCTCCGGATGGAGTTCTACCTGCTTCTGTGCATATACTTCGTTTCTGACATGCATCATCAGATCATAAACATCCTTTGAAGTCGCGCCGCCGAGATTGACGACAAAACCGGCGTGTTTATCGCTTACCTGTGCATTGCCGTTTCGATATCCTTTGAGTCCGCATTCTTCTATGAGGGCCGCAGCATAGTGTCCCTCCGGGCGTTTGAAGGCGCTGCCGGCAGAAGGAAGATCCAAAGGCTGTTTTTCCCTGCGCTTTTCGTTTATCTCCCGCATTCTGGAGGCTATCGCTTCCGGCTCATCCTTATCCAAAGCAAATACGGCAGAGAGTATGATTGCAGGATTATTCTGAAAGAAGCTGGTTCTGTATCCGAACTGGCAGTCCTTCCCGAGCTGCTCGTAAAGGCCCTGATCCGGATAGAAGTAGTAGACTACGCTCTGTACTGCATCTTTCATCTCTCCGCCATAGGCTCCGGCGTTCATCCAGATCCCGCCACCGACAGTGCCGGGGATTCCGGACGCAAATTCGAGCCCCTTCAGGCCGTTCTGCTGGGCAAAGCCGGAGAGCCTTGAAAGAGAGACTCCGCTTTCAGCGTATATCGTACCATCTTCATTCAGGAATATCTTCTGAAGCTTTTCGGTGGATATGAAAAGCATATCGGGGAGACCTTCATCCGGAAAAAGAAAATTGGTCCCGTTTCCGAGCGCCATTGGGAATATCTTGTGCTTTTTCATAACAGAGCATATCCGGGTGAGAGAAAAAACATCCGAAGGTACGGCTACAGCCCTGGCAGGGCCGCCTGTTTTAAATGAGCAGTGCGCGCTCATGGGCTCATTTTCAAGAATTTTCAGACCCGGCAATAACTCTTTCAGCTCTTTGATTGCAAGTTCAAGTTCTTCCATAAAAGCCCCTCATGATCAGCCCATAAAAATGTTTTCCATAGTTTCCGCATCAGGAGAAATAAACAGTGCAACACAGTTTCCGCGCTGCAGGACCTTTGCTTCCTGAATGACGGCATATACTTCGGCATTATAGTTTTTGTATTCGTTTGCGCGCTGTTCCACGCGGGAGCTTGCCAGAGATGCGATCTTTTCAGCAGAACTGCTGTCGGCGGCGTTTATGAGCCATATCTCATCCGCCCGAATGCTGTCTCCGGAGATTGCCACGATCGAGCTGCTGATCAGCTCCGGATCGAGACCCATATAATCGAACTGTCTGTCTTCGTCAAGAGTCACCATTTCGGGCAGTTCGACAGACTTTGTGATCTCTGAATAAACAGCATCAATATCGGTATCGGAAACCGTATCGGAAGCATTTCCGCTTCCGCAGCCCGCGAACAGGCATATGGCCGTGAAAATTAAGGCCAACATACATATTTTTTTCATAATAATTACTCCTCCGGAAGATTGTAATAATTTGCAGGGTCACGCAGCGCCTCAG
Organism: Oscillospiraceae bacterium; assembly: GCA_017430455.1. Classification (GTDB taxonomy): domain Bacteria; phylum Bacillota; class Clostridia; order Oscillospirales; family Oscillospiraceae; genus Limivicinus. The sequence continues at coordinate 60,962 of JAFRMX010000012.1, read as the reverse complement.
CCCAGGGCTGACCGGCTGAACTTTTCATATGAACATAATTATCCCCGGCATATTCATTCTTAATATATCCGTTTTCATCCGCAAATACATCAAAAACATCAATGTAGCAATACCCTTTTTCTTCAGCTGAGTCTTTCAGCAGTTTGTTGAAATTCAGTATATTGTCTCTTGTGATCTTATTATATGAAGAATCGATCGATGAAGGAGTCATGCTCTGAAGAAACAGCTTCGTTTCCGGGCATTCGCGAGTCAGGATCCCGACCAGTTCCATTGCAGACTCATAGGCTTTTTCAGGGCCGCCCGATACGACATCGTTCATGCCCAGAAGCAGGAACAGCTTGTCGCAGCCGATGGCGTTCACGGTTTCCCGTATGTTTCTGTTTACTCCGCGATAAGAGACGGGGACGCCCATTGCAGCGGCATAATACGCATAGTTTTCTATAGAAAAAATAAGAACTCCGTCCAAAGCCTCCGGTTCGGTATTGAGATAAGTCTGCAGGGAGGAGGAGACTGAATCGCCTATTATGACAGAATTGCTGAAATAGCCGTCTTCATCGGGAGAAGGACGATCGGGGACATTATCGGCCGGAGACGGGGAATCTTGAGGAACTGCATCTTCCGCACGGGTCTCCGGTTCGGAGATCAGCGCGTCCTCGTTGACAGGGTTCCCGGAGACTTCAGTCATTTCATCCTGGATCCGGGCAGAACATGAGGAAAAGAACAATACGGAAGCTGCTGTAAGGACGAAGAAAAGATCTTTAATAATTGCTTTCATTCAAATGATTACAGCAGCCCGCTGTCAACTGCCCGATCATGCTCCAATTCAAGAGCCTCCGCAGCGTTGTAGCCGAGCTTCTTCTGGCGGTTGTTCATGGCGGCAAGCTCGAGAATGACAGCCAGGTTTCTGCCCGCCTCGACGGGAATGGTGACACAGGGAAGCTCAACACCCAAAATGTTTTCGGTCTCCGATGAGATCCCGAGTCTGTCATAGGCTTTTCCGTCGACCCACTTTTCCATTTTAATGACCATATCGATATTCGTTTCAGGCTTTACCGCGCTTACTCCGTACAGATAACGGACATTGATAACACCTATGCCGCGAAGTTCCATATAATATCTGATCAGCTCGGGAGCCTCGCCGAGAAGATCATTTTTATTCACCCGTTTAATGACCACCGCGTCGTCGGCTATGAGCCTGTGGCCCCTCTTGATGAGCTCGAGGGCCGTTTCGCTCTTGCCTATCCCGCTGTCTCCCTCCAGCAGGACGCCTTCACCGTATATCTCAACAAGCACTCCGTGGATCGTGACCCTCGGGGCCATCTCGGCTCTCAGAAAGTCGACAAGATTTGCCTGGAACTCAGAGGTATCCTCCGAAGTTATAAATAGATTGACATCATATTTTTCGGCCATCTCCAGGCAGGAGGGAAAGGGAACCACGCCGTGGCACAGAACCAGAGCGGCTATCCCTGTCTTAAAAAAGGTCTCAAATGCGGAAAGGCGCTCCGCATAACTCAATGTTTCGAGATATGTGCTTTCCACACGGCCTATTATCTGGATCCTCTTCGGGTCGAAATAGTTGTAAAAACCTGCCAGCTGCAGAGCCGGTCTATTGATGTCCGCTGTAGTTATTACGGCGCTTTCATAGTCCTTTGACAGGTGAAGCGGCTCAAGATTGTGCTTTCTGACGATCTTTTTCAGAGACACCGGGTATTTTGTTACCATTTATATAAACCTCCTGGGAAAGAGTTTGCTTTGATTAAAGACAGTATACACGCATCCGGGCGTAAAAGCAACATAAGGGACCTTTTCTTTTCGGAGCATCAGATGTTTCAACATATTTCTGAAAATTTTTCTTGCAATTGCACTGTTGTTTTGATATTATACATGAGCTGTCTTTCAGCGAAATCGGCAAAAGGAGGTGCTTCATATATGGCAAAATGTCAGTTCTGTGATAAGGATGTCTCTTTCGGCATCAAGGTTTCCCACTCACACAGACGCAGCAACCGTACCTGGAAGCCCAACGTGAAGCGCGTCAAGGCCATAGTAGACGGTAAACCCCAGCATGTTTACGCCTGCACTCGCTGCCTTCGCAGCGGAAAGGTCACCCGCGCTGTGTAATTGAACAATTACCCGATTAAAGCCCGCTCTTTGTGACGCGGGCTTTAACCGTATTTTGTGAAAAAAAGGGAGATAAACATGAAAGAGCTTGAACAGAAAGTATTAAAGGACGGAAAGGTGCTCCCCGGAGGAGTGCTTAAGGTAGATTCGTTCCTGAACCACCAGATTGACCCTCAGATATTAATGGCCATGGCAAATGAACTCAAGAGACTGTATGACGGGTACGGGATCAACAAGGTCATGACTGTCGAAGCCTCAGGTATAGCGATCGCTGTATTTGCAGCCTACGTTTTCAACTGCAGGGCGGTATTTGCCAAGAAGAGCAAGACCTCCAATATCTCGGATGATGTATACAGCGCTGAAGTGAGATCCTTTACCCACGGGAATACGAATACCGTAGTCTGCTCAAAGGAATATCTCTGCAAAGGGGATAAAGTCCTTATAGTCGATGATTTTCTCGCGCACGGAGAAGCTCTCAGAGGTCTCATTTCAATTTGCGAGCAGGCAGGAGCAGAAGTAGTCGGATGCGGCATCGCGATCGAGAAAGTTTTCCAGGGCGGTGGCAATGAACTGAGAGAAAAAGGCATAAGGGTCGAATCGCTCTGCAAAATAGCGTCCATGAGCGATACAAGCCTTGAGATATGCTGATTTGAGCCGTTTGGTTGCCATAATCCGGTTATAATAGCGTTTATGCAACCTGCACAAAAATACATCAAAATTTTTGTATAAAATTCCCAAAAAGAAGCTTGACATATCAGGGGGTATGTGTTATTGTGCGCCCGTGAAGTGAATATCGGTTTCGATATAAGCAAATGATATGGATTTGAAGTCTCTACCCGGACGCCGTAAATGACCGGACTATCGAATTGCAAAAACGCCGCGCCTCATATTCAGACAACGCGATGTTTTTTACTTTTCGCATCGGGGGGAAGATTTTAAAAACTCCCGATGCTTTTTGATTCTCTGTCGGCCGCTATCACTTTACAAACAAATTTTTTAAAGGAGAATCACCCGAATGAAAAAGATCTTAGCACTTGTCCTCGCACTTTGTATGGTATTTGCACTTGCAGCCTGCGGTCAGGCCGCTGCCCCCGCAGCCCAGGAAGCCGCTCCCGCTCAGGAAGCAGCCCCTGCAGCCGAAGAAGCAGCCCCCGCGGAAGAAGCCGCGGCTCCTGCCGTAAAAGTCGGCCTTATCTTCCTCCACGATGAGAACTCCACTTACGACGCAAACTTCCTGAATGCTGCGAAAGAAGTTTTCGAAGCGAACGGAATGGTTGAAGGCACTGACTTCATAATCAAGACCCAGATCCCCGAGGACCAGACCTGCGAAGATACCGCTCTTGACCTCGTAGACCAGGGCTGCAATGTTATCTTCTCCGACAGCTACGGCCACCAGAGCTACATGCTCGCAGCAGCCAAAGAGTGCCCCGATGTCGACTTTATCTCCGCAACCGGCGATATGGCGACAGCTGAGAAGCTCCCCAACTATCACAATGCATTTGCTGACATCTACATGGGCCGTTACCTTGTCGGCGTTGCAGCCGGACTCAAGCTCAACGAGATGATCGAAGCCGGCAAGATCACTGCAGACCAGGCCAAGATGGGCTATGTCGGCGCTTACACATACGCAGAAGTTATCTCCGGTTACACATCATTCTACCTCGGCGCAAAATCCGTATGCCCCTCCGTTACCATGGACGTAACATTCACAGGTTCCTGGTATGATGAGACCGCAGAGAAAGCGGCAGCACAGAGCCTTATCGACGGCGGCTGCGTACTTCTCTCCCAGCATGCTGACTCTTACGGCGCTCCCACGGCGTGCGCAGAAGCCGGCGTTCCCGATGTTTCCTACAACCTCGACACCTCCGATGCCGGCCCCGACACTTACCTCGCCGCCTCCCGCATCAACTGGGCTCCCTACTTCCAGTACATTCTCGACTGCAAAGCAAGCGGCACAGCTATAGATGAAGACTGGTGCGGCACTCTTGAGGGCGGCTCCGTTGAAGTGATCTCCATCAGCGAGGCCAACGCTGCTCCCGGAACGATCGAGAAGGTTGAAGAAGTAAAAGCAGGACTTCTCGACGGAACCATCAAAGTATTTGACACAGCAAACTACACAGTCGGCGGTGAGAACCAGACCTCTTACATGGCAAATGCCATCGGCGGAGATTTTGATCCCGATACCGAAGCGATCGTTGACGGCGTATTCGCAGAGTCCGAATTCCGCAGCGCTCCTTACTTCGATGTTCAGATCGACGGAATCACCCTTCTCGACACAGCATTCTAATTCAATTTAAAGCTAAAGAGGGAAGCTCCCTTTCATGGGAGCTTCCCGTAATCTTCAAAAGGGAGGAACCGGATTGGACGGAACAAACGCAGCAGTAAAAATGCGCAATATTACAAAGACTTTCGGCTCTGTAGTTGCCAATGACAAGGTATGGCTCGACATATACAGAGGCGAAATTCTTGCTCTTTTGGGAGAAAACGGCAGCGGAAAAACTACGCTGATGAACATGCTGTCCGGAATCTATTTCCCCGATGAAGGCCAGATATTCATAAATGACGAAGAGGTCAAGATAACCTCACCGAAGATCGCGTTCGACCACGGAATAGGCATGATCCACCAGCATTTCAAGCTTGTCGATGTGCTTACGGCCGCGGAAAATGTCGTTCTCGGACTTAATGACGGAAGCAGATTCGATCTGAAGAAAGCCTCCGAGAAGATCAGAAGCATCTGTGAGATGTACGGCTTTGAAGTGGACCCGGCCCAGAAGATCTACGACATGTCCGTTTCACAGAAGCAGACCGTCGAGATAGTAAAGGTACTCTACAGAGGAGCGGACATACTCATACTCGACGAGCCCACCGCTGTGCTCACGCCGCAAGAGACAGACAGGCTTTTTGCCGTTCTGCGCAATATGAGAGACGACGGAAAGGCCGTAGTAATCATTACTCATAAGCTCCACGAGGTGGAGGACATTTCCGACAGAGTTGCCATTTTGAGAAAAGGCCAGTTTGTCGGAGACATGAAGACGAAAGAAACGAATGCCGCCGAGATGACCAATATGATGGTCGGGCACGCGGTATCTCTGAATATAGAAAGACCGGATCCGGTCGACCCCAAGCCGAGAATAGAGGTGAAGAACCTCACGGTCCGGGATGTTGACGGGATCGTCAAGCTCAACGATGTCTCATTCACCGCCAATTCCGGAGAGATCCTCGGCATAGCGGGCATCTCCGGCTGCGGACAGAAGGAGCTGCTCGAATCGATAGCGGGACTCCAGAAGGTCGAGAGCGGAAGCATTGCCTATATAAACGATGAAGGAGAGCCGGAGGAACTCGTCGGAAAGGATCCGCTGAGCATTCAGGCTATGGGCGTCGCCCTCTCGTTTGTGCCTGAGGACAGGCTCGGTATGGGTCTGGTCGGGAATATGGACCTCTCCGACAATATGATGCTCAGATCGTACAGGAGAGGAAAGACCGCGTTTACGGACAGAAAGGCTCCGCACAAGCTTGCGGAGAATGTGGTCGACGAGCTAAGCGTATCGACTCCGAGTGTTGAGACTCCCGTAAGAAGACTTTCGGGAGGCAACGTACAGAAGGTCCTTGTAGGGCGCGAGATCGCCTCCGCGCCGACAGTCCTTCTGACAGCCTATGCAGTAAGAGGACTGGACATTAATTCCTCGTACACTATCTATGATCTGATCAACAAAGAGAAAAAACAGGGCGTAGCAGTTATATATGTGGGAGAAGACCTCGATGTCCTTCTGGAGCTCAGCGACAAGATACTCGTCCTCTGCGGAGGCAGGGTGAGCGGATATATCGAAGGCAGAGGGGCGGATAAGAGGAAAGTCGGAATGATGATGACGAAGCTTGGAGGTGCCGCGGAAGATGAAGAATAAAGAACCTCTCGTACACCTGGTCAAACGAAGCGACATAAGCTCCGGAAAAGCCTGGATCATCCGCGGGATCGCAATTCTGGCTTCACTGGTATTCTGCGGCCTTCTGACGCTGGCAATTGCAAAGGTCAACCCGATCAAGCTTTATTCTGCGATGTTCGAAGGAAACTTCGGAAGCAAAAGGCGCATATGGGTGCTTCTGAGCAATATAAGCGCACTGCTCGGTCTTTCGATCGCGGTCACGCCGGCTTTCAAAATGCGCTGCTGGAACCTGGGAGCCGAGGGCCAGTGCCTGGCCGGAGCCCTGGCGACTACGGCCTGCATGATCCTTCTGGGCGGAAAAGTCGCGAACCCGCTTCTCTGGGTCATCATGCTCATATCCGCTGTTCTCGCGGGTGCGATCTGGGGATTCATTCCCGCCTTCTTCAAAGCGAGATACGGCACCAACGAGACTCTTTTCACGCTTATGATGAACTACGTGGCAACCCAGCTTGTCGCTTACTTTATAGTTATATGGGAGACGACAAAGGGCAGCGCTAATATAGGAGTCATAAATCAGAGGACAGAAGCGGGCTGGCTTCCAATCATCGGAGGACAGAGATATCTGCTTAATGTTCTGGTCATCGCCGCTCTGACCATATTCATGTTCGTGTACCTCAAGTACACCAAGCACGGATACGAGATCGATGTCGTGGGCGAGAGCGAAAAGACCGCGAGATATATCGGAATAAATGTAAGAAAAGTTATTATGAGGACCATGCTCCTCTCCGGAGCGATATGTGGAGTCTGCGGCTGGCTGCTGGTCGGAAGCACGAACCACACGCTGACCACCTCTCTCACCTCCGGATACGGATTTACTGCAGTCATGGTCTCATGGCTCTCGAGATTTGATCCTCTGATAATGATTTTCTCGAGCTTCCTGCTCATATTTATGAACAAGGGCGCTTCCGAAGTGGCATCCTCTCTGAGCCTCAACGAGAGCTACGGGGACATCCTGACCGGCATCGTGCTGTTCTTCCTGATAGGCTGTGAATTCTTTATTAACTATAGAGTCGTATTCCGCAAAAAGAGCGCGGAAGTTTCGGAAAAGAAGGAGGCCTGAGATATGAGTGCACTTATAGCTTTTCTTTCCAGAGCGATAGTACAGAGCATCCCTCTTCTTTTCGGATCGACGGGCGAGATCCTGACGGAGAAATCCGGCAACCTGAACCTCGGTATTCCCGGGATCATGTATGTCGGAGCCATATCCGGAGTCATCGGGGCTTTCCCGCTTCAGCAGAGGATAAGCGCGGGGGAGGCCGTGAGCCCGTTTACGGTCATAATGATACCTCTGCTATGCTGCCTCTTCGCTTCACTCCTGATGGGTCTTCTTTACTGCTTCCTTACAGTCACCCTGAAGGCCAACCAGAACGTGACCGGTCTTGCTATGACTACCTTCGGCCTCGGCTTCGGTAACTTCTTCGGAGGCTCCCTCATAAAGCTCTCCGGAAGCAACGCTCCGGCAATAGTCCTGACAGACATCTCGCTTATATACAGCAGATCCATAGCGGACAAAAATACGGCAGGCCCGATCGGCAAGCTTTTCTTCAGCTATGGTTTTCTGGCCTATCTCGCCATTATAATTGCCGTAACTGCGGCCTATATCCTAAAGAAGACAAGGATAGGCCTGAACCTGAGAGCCGTCGGAGAGAACCCCGCCACTGCCGATGCCGCGGGAATAAACGTGAACAGATACAAGTACGTGGCAACCTGTGTCGGTTCGATGACAGCCGGACTCGGCGGACTGTTCTATGTGCTCGACTACGCCTCCGGAGTCTGGTCCAACGGCGGTTTCGGAGACAGAGGCTGGCTCGCCATTGCGCTTGTCATCTTCTCGCTCTGGCGCCCGGCTGTGGCAATAGGAGCTTCCATCGTTTTCGGCGGACTGTTCATATTGAACGCCTTCATACCGAGCGGGACCAACCTCGCTATCAAAGAGATCTACAAGATGGCCCCCTACGTCGTAACGATCATAGTTCTGATCATAAGCTCGATGAGAAACAGAAAAGACAAACAGCCTCCCGCCTCCTTGGGCCTTCCGTACTTCAGAGAAGAAAGATAAGAATAAACAGATCAAAAAAATACCTGCAGGTTCCTGCAGGTATTTTTTATTGTTATTTTATCCAAGTGATATAAGACCTTCACAGCTTACGGTATCGAGCTGCTTTTCGCTGTACTGCCCTCCGTAGGTCCAGACTGCCCTGAGGTTTACCGTCCCTCCGCTCTGGGGGAGCGTAACGGATTTTGTGCCGAGGTCCTCGGTCTCCATGACCAGGGTATCGGAATTGACTGTCGGGGAGCTGAAATAGAGCGTTTCATTGCCCACAGTGACCGTTATCGCGCTCGGATAGCCGTTGTAATGCCAGGCAAAGTGTTCGATTTTGACCGTGACATTGACTCTCGAGGTTCCGTCGCCGAGGGCTTCCGCGCTGTATTCCACGATCATGTTGAGGCCCGTTTCCGTGTTGCTCTTGAAGCTTCCGCTGCTTAAAGCGGAGGGCGCTGGAGTGGGAGAGGGGGTCGGGATCGTCGTAGCCTCGGGGATATATATCGTCGGAACCGGAGTCGGTACCGCGGACGGATCGGGAGGCGGAGCCGTCGGTACGGCTACTGCTTCCACTCCCTCGGGGAGAGGGGTCTGCTCTTCAGAGGCTTTTATCTCCGCGTTTCTGTTGCTCAGGGCGGAAAATATGACCGCGATGGCGAGCAGAAATACGGCTATGAATATTATCGCTTTGATCTTGCCGCCCATGGTTTAGTACTCCAGATTCTTCTCCGTTTCCTTGCTGAAGACGTGGGCTACGTTGCCGTTGAAGTTGAAGTATACAGTGTCGCCTCTGTTGAAGCTGTCCTTGAGGTCAATGGTCGGAACGATAACGATGACGTCCTTTCCGTCTGCATTGAGGTGCAGATGTACGGAGGAACCCATCATCTCGCTGACGTCGACCGTGGCCTTGACGCCTGCTTCACCGACGTTCGTATGCTCGGGACGTACGCCCAGCGTGACTGCCTGGCTCTGGACATCGTTCGCGAGAAGTCTCTCTTCCTTATCCTCGCTGAGCTCTGTCTTCGTGCCGCCGAGCTCTACGAAGAACTTGTTGCCCTCGCGTGTGAGCTGCGCGTCGAAGAAGTTCATCTGAGGCATTCCGATGAAGCCTGCGACGAAGAGGTTCGCGGGATGGTTGAAGACCTCCTGAGGAGTGCCGATCTGCTGGATGTAGCCGTCTCGCATGATGACGATCCTGTCACCGAGAGTCATGGCTTCGGTCTGGTCATGGGTTACGTAGATAAATGTGGTGTTGATACGGTTGCGGAGCTTGATGATCTCGGCTCTCATCTCGTTACGAAGCTTGGCGTCGAGGTTTGAGAGAGGTTCGTCCATAAGCATGACCTTCGGGTCACGTACGATAGCACGGCCGATCGCGACACGCTGTCTCTGGCCGCCGGACAGTGCCTTGGGCTTGCGGTCGAGATACTGGGTGATGTCGAGGATCTCAGCTGCTTCGCGGACTTTCTTGTCGATCTCATCTTTGGGGGCATGGCGCAGTTTAAGGGAGAATGCCATGTTCTCATATACTGTCATATGAGGATACAGGGCGTAGTTCTGGAAGACCATCGCGATATCGCGGTCTTTCGGCGCGACGTCGTTCATGAGCTTTCCGTCAATGTACAGCTCGCCGCCCGATATCTCTTCAAGGCCGGCTACCATTCTCAGAGTCGTGGATTTGCCGCAGCCTGAAGGTCCGACGAGAACTATGAATTCCTTGTCGGCGATGTCAAGGTTGAACTTCTGGACAGCGACGACACCTTCGTCGGTTATCTGAAGATTGACCTTTTTCTTCTCGGGCTCGTCTTTCTTCTTCTTTTTCTTCTTATCCTCTCCGCTGACGAAAGGATAAACCTTCTTCACATCCTTGAGTTGTACAGTTGCCATAGATTCCGGCTCCGGCCTGCCTGCATCCGCAAGGGCAGGTCTCACGCGCGCTATTTGCGCCGCGCTTTTACGGCATGTCTCCACAATGCCGCACCCCGAGCCACGGGGACAATTTTCCTCCTTTTTTCTGCTGTGCCCGGATACATATAAAATGATGGAGTTCCGGTACACGCTTTAAAATATTATCTATATTTGCTGCCCAAGGCAGAAATATACTAATACAGCAAACTATATTATACAGGACTTTACCGAAAAGGTAAAGCCCTGTTTTCCTTTATATTCAATTAGAAATCGGCGTTTCCGGTCGTTCTCGGGTGGAGCTCGACGTCTCTGATGTTCGAAACTCCCGTGAGATACATTATCATCCTCTCGAAACCCAGCCCGTAGCCGGCGTGGCGGCAGGAGCCGTAGCGTCTGAGATCCAGATACCACCAGTAATCCTCTTTTTTCAGCCCCAGTTCATCCATACGCTTCTCCAGGACCTCGAGCCTCTCCTCCCTCTGGCTTCCGCCGATGATCTCTCCGATGCCCGGAACCAGGCAGTCGGCCGCGGCGACGGTCTTGCCGTCGTCATTGAGGCGCATGTAGAAGGCCTTTATATCCTTGGGATAGTCGGTCACGAAGAGCGGCTTTTTGAAGACCTGTTCGGTCAGATATCTCTCGTGCTCGGTCTGGAGGTCTATGCCCCACTGTACCGGGTAGTCGAATTTCTGACCGCTCTTCTGGAGGATTTCCACGGCTTCCGTATAAGTGATCCTGCCGAACTCGCTGGAGACGACGTTGTTGAGTCTGGAGAGAAGCTCCCTGTCCACGAAACTGTTGAAAAACTCCATCTCCATCGGGCATTTCTCGAGGACGGTATTTATGATGTATTTGACCATCGCCTCAGCGGTGTCCATGTAGTCGTTGAGATCCGCGAAAGCCATCTCCGGCTCGATCATCCAGAACTCGGCGGCGTGGCGCTGGGTGTAGGAGACCTCGGCGCGGAATGTAGGCCCGAAGGTGTAGACGTCACCGAAGGCCATGGCGAAGTTCTCGCAGTTGAGCTGGCCGGAGACAGTGAGGTTGGCGGGCTTCCCGAAGAAATCTTTGCTCCAATCGACGGAGCCGTCCTCCTTGCGGGGAGGGTCGCTGACATCCAGAGTAGTGACCCTGAACATGTCTCCGGCGCCCTCGGCGTCGGAGCCCGTGATTATCGGGGTGTGGACATATACAAAGCCGCGCTGCTGGAAAAACTCGTGTATGGCATAGGCTGCTACGCTTCTGACTCTGAAGACCGCGGAGAAGAGGTTGGTGCGCGGCCTCAGGTGCTGTATGGTCCGCAGGAATTCCACGCTGTGGCGTTTCTTCTGAAGCGGATAGTCCGGAGCCGAGAGACCCTCGACCGTGATCTTCTTTGCCTTGAGCTCGAAGGGCTGTTTGGCCTCCGGAGTGAGCTCCAGCACGCCTTCCGCGATCAGAGCGGCGCCGACGTTCTGGGCAGCGATCTCGTTATAGTTTTCAAGGCTCTCTCTCGCGAAGACGACCTGGAGGGATTTGAAGCAGCTGCCGTCATTGAGCTCGATAAAGCCGAAATTCTTCATGTCGCGGACGGTTCTCACCCAGCCGCAGACTCTTATCTCCTTTCCGCCGAAAGAGGCGGAGTCCTCAAATATCTGTTTTATTTTTGTTCTGTCCATTATCCTGCGCTCCCGTATTAAAATATGAACTCTATAGGTGCTCTGTAATTGCAGAGGGTTATGTCCTCGTGCTCCCCGCCGGATTCTCCGTCCCTGGTCCAGGCGACGGGCTTTTCAAAGGTGAACCGGGCTTTTTTGGTCTGGATTATCAGGAGATTGTCGTCCTCGTAGCTCTGCGAGAGGACCGAGGAGACCAGAGAGGCAAAAGCCTCAGGCGTCTTCGGGTCCCTGACCAGGACGAGCTCGGAAAAACCGTCGCCGAGCCGCACCATGTCCTCCTTGAGCTTTATTATCCCGGCGACCGAGGTCGAGTTGGACATGCTCCCGTAGATCAGAGGGCCTTCAAATACTCCGCCGTCGTACTCGACTCTCCCGTTTACGGAAGTGATCTTCGGAAGAGCGAGGGCGCCCTGAAGGACATAGGCCAGGTGCCCGAGGACCTTCTTCTGGTCCTGCGGGGTGGTGTAGCTTATCTCCGTAAAGGCTCCGAAGGCCGCGATGTAGGAGAAGAACTCATCATCCCCGAAGCCTCCGACGTCGTAGGGGTGAGCTTCGCCTTTGAGCATCTTCAGGACGGCCGCCAGGGCGTTGTTCTTCGGGATGTCGAGCGTGGTCGCGACATCGTTCGTGGTGCCCATCGGGATATAGCCGAGCTTCGGCCGTTTTTCGAGCTTCATGAGCCCGGAGAGGACCTCGCTCAGAGTCCCGTCCCCGCCGATGCAGGCGACGATCTCGAAATCCGAGCCGCACTCTTCGACAAAGTTTATGGCGTCGCCCGGGGCCCTTGTGAAATAGAGCGTGGGGGCGTAGCCCGCGCGGCTCAATGCCAGAAGAGCGTCGGAAAAGCCGTTTTTATACTCTCCGCGCCCGGCGTTCGGGTTCACTATCAGAAGAAAAGGCTTGAGCATGGAAGATGTCCCTCTGAGTTAAAAAATAATAATACGGTATTATATTACAAGCGCCCCCGGAATTCAACTTTTTGCTTGACACTTCAGCAAAATCAGACTATTATTACAGCATCATTCGAGCTGGAGAATACAGATGAGATCTTTCTGCTTTGCATACTTTTATTACTTTACCGCAAAAAAACGGTAAGGCATATTTGTGATGCAAAGAAGTAACTGAAAATACTTTGAACTGCTTCGCAGATAATGTCTGCAAGGCAGTTTTTTTGATATCCGGAGGAAAATCATGATAGTAATACTGAAGAACAACGTGCCCGGCGCGAAAGAGGAGCAGCTTGTCTCCTGGATAAAGAACATGGGCCTCCAGGTCCATATCTCGCGGGGCGTTTACAATACGGTCCTGGGCCTCGTCGGGGACACCTCGAAGGTGGATACGGAGCTGCTGGAGAGTCTGGAGATAGTCCAGTCCGTAAAACAGGTCTCGGAGCCCTTCAAGTGTGTCAACAGGAAATTCCACCCGGACGATACGGTCATAGAAGTCGGGGACATTAAGATCGGAGCCGGCAATTTCGTTCTGATCGCCGGCCCATGCTCGGTCGAGACCGAGGAGCAGATAGTGACAGTCGCGAAGGCCGTAAAGGCCTCGGGAGCCGACATGCTGAGAGGCGGGGCCTTCAAGCCGCGCACCTCCCCCTACGATTTCGCGGGACTCAGGGCCGAGGGGCTGGAGCTTCTGAAGATCGCGAGGGCGGAGACAGGGCTTCCCATAGTCACCGAGCTCATGAATATCATGGATATCGATCTCTTCGAGGATGTCGACGTCATCCAGATAGGGGCCAGGAATATGCAGAACTACGACCTGCTCCGCGAGATGGGAAAGCTCGACAAGCCCATACTTCTGAAAAGGGGCCTTGCCAACACGCTGAAGGAGCTTCTGATGAGCGCCGAGTATATCATGTCGAGCGGAAACGAGCGGGTCATCCTCTGCGAGAGGGGCATACGGACCTTCTCGGACTACACGAGAAACACCTTCGACCTCTCGGCTGTCCCGATGCTCCACGAGCTGAGCCACCTGCCGGTCATCGCGGACCCGAGCCACGCGACCGGAATATCCAGGCTCGTGCCGCCCATGGCTCTGGCGGCCACGGCGGCCGGAGCGGACGGCCTCATAATAGAGGTCCACAACGACCCGATGCACGCCCTCTGCGACGGCGCCCAGTCGCTGACGCCTGAGGACTTCGACGCCCTCGCGGTGAAGATCCGCGACGTGAGAAAGGCGGCGGGGCTGTGACGGTCGGCGTCGCGGGGCTCGGGCTCATAGGCGGCTCTTTCGTAAAGGCCTACCATGAGGCGGGCGAGAGGGTGCTGGCCTGGAACAGGACGAGATCGGTCCTGGACTTTGCCCTGCTCGAGGGCAGCGCAGACGGGGAGCTCAATGAGGAGACAATCAAGGAGTGCGACCTCGTTCTGGTCGCTCTCTACCCGGAGGCCGCGATAGGGTTTATCTCGCGGATGGCGCCTTATATAAATAAAGAGAGCTTCGTCATCGACTGCTGCGGGACCAAGCGGGTGGTCTGCGCCGCCTGCTTTCCGATCGCGGAGAGATACGGCTTTACCTATATCGGGGGCCACCCGATGGCGGGGACCCAGTACTCGGGCTACAAGTACGCAAAGGCGACTCTCTACAAGGGCCAGCCGATGGTGCTCGTCCCGCCGGTCTTCGACGACATAGCCATGCTCTCGAAGGCCGAGGAGCTGCTCGCCCCGGCGCTTTTCGGGCGTTTCAGCGTGACAACGGCGGAGAAGCACGACGAGATGATAGCTTTCACCTCCCAGCTGGCCCACGTCGTCTCGAACGCCTACATAAAGAGCCCCGCGGCGGGCCTCCACAAGGGCTTCTCGGCGGGCAGCTACAGGGATATGACCAGGGTCGCCTGGCTCAACCCGGACATGTGGGCGGAGCTCTTCCTGGAGAACAGGGATTTCCTGGGGAGAGAACTCGACACGATCATTAAAGCCCTGGGCGAGTATAGGAAGGCCATGGAGGAGGGGGACAGAGAGACCCTGATATCGCTTCTGGACGAGGGCAGAAGGCGCAAGGAGGAGGTTGACGGCTGATGGAAAAGATACATGTCGGGACCGGAAGAAGCTACGACGTTTATATAGGCAGGGGGATTCTGGAGAACGTCGGGAGCTGCCTCAAGGAATCCGGCGCCGGGAAGGCCGTTCTGGTCTGCGGGGAGAACGTCTTTCCGCTATATGCGGAAAAAATAAATCTTGCCCTCGAAAAGGAGGGCTTTAAGGTCTTCGATTTCATCATCGAGCCGGGGGAGGCCTCGAAGAGCCTGGAGACCTACGGGAAACTGCTTGAGTTTCTCTGCGAGAAGGAGCTAACAAGGAGCGACATGCTTATAGCCCTCGGAGGCGGAGTCACCGGGGACCTCACAGGCTTCGCGGCCGCGACTTACCAAAGAGGCATCGGCTTTATACAGATCCCGACGACGCTGCTCGCGATGGTCGACTCCTCCGTCGGAGGAAAGACGGCCGTTAACTTAAGCGGCGGGAAGAACCGGGCCGGGGCCTTCTGGCAGCCCTCGGCGGTGCTCTGTGACCCGGACACCTTAAGGACCCTTCCGGAGCGGGAGTACAGAAGCGGCATGGCGGAGGTCATCAAATACGGAGTTCTCGGAAGCAGAGCCTTTTTCGACGAGCTCGCCGGGGATATTCCGTGCTCTCATGAACACATTATCGGGACCTGTGTGAAGATGAAGCGGGATATTGTTGCGGAGGACGAGTTCGACACCGGGAAGCGGAGGCTTTTAAACCTCGGTCACAGCTTTGGGCACGCCATCGAGGCTCTCTCGGAGTTTAAAATGACGCACGGGGAGGCTGTGAGCGCCGGAACGGCAATAATCGCGAGGGCCTCGGCAGCTATGGGGTACATGGCGGAGTCCGAGGCCGGGTCGATAATAAAATGTCTCAAAAAATACGGCCTTCCGACGGAGACCGGGTATTCCAAAGAGGAGATAGAGCGCTTCGTAAGGATGGACAAGAAGCTCAGCGGGGACACTATAAGCCTCGCAGTTCCGAGGGAGATCGGAAGCTGCGATATCATCGGCGTGCCGCTCGGGGACATCCCGCGCTGGCTGAGCCTCGGGGGCGTAAAATGACTAGAGAGATCATGCCCGGGCAGAGGACCGGGGAAATAAGGATACCGGCCTCGAAGTCGGTCTCGCACAGGATGCTGATCCTGGCGGCCCTCGGAGAGAAGGATGTGACCCTCAAGCTCAACGGAGTCTCCTCGGATATCGGGGCTACGGCGGAGTGCCTGGCGGCTCTCGGAGCCGGGATAAGAGAAGAAGAGGGAAGGATCGATGTCTCTCCGGTTAAGGCGCCGCCCTCGGGAGCGCGCGTTCTGAGATGCCGGGACAGCGGCGCCACGCTGAGATTTCTGATGCCGGTCACCGGAGCGCTGGGAGCGGAGACCGTCTTTATCAGGGAGGGGAGGCTCCCGAAGAGGCCTCTCGCGCCCTTCGACAGGGAGCTCGTCTCCCACGGGATGAGCATACGCGAAGAGGGCGAAAAGCTCATCTGCAGCGGGAAGTTCAGAGGAGGGCGCTTCACGCTTCCCGGAGGCATCTCATCCCAGTTCATTTCGGCGCTTTTGCTGGCGCTTCCGATGCTTTCGGGGGACAGTACCCTTGAGATCACCGGAAAGACCGAATCGGAGCCGTATATAAAGATCACCGAAGAGACACTGAAAAAGGCAAAAATAAGATTCGAGAAAAAGGGCAACAGCTATCTTATTCCCGGGGATCAGAGATACGCTCTTCCGGAGAGGGCGGTTATCGAGGGGGACTGGTCCTCGGCCGCGTTCTTCCTCTGTCTCGGAGCGCTCTCGGAAAAGGGAGTCGGAGTCAGGGGACTCAGCACCGGCAGCTTTCAGGGCGACAGGGCGGTCCTCGGGATACTCGAGAGCTTCGGGGCGAAGGTGACGGCGGAAAAAGACCTTGTCAGAGTCTCGAGAGGGACTTTGAAGGGGCAGCGGATAGACGCCTCCTCCATTCCCGACCTGATACCGGTCCTGAGCGTGATCGCCGCGGTCTCGGAGGGAGAGACGGAGATTTTTAACGCCGGAAGGCTCAGGCTCAAGGAGTCGGACAGATTAAAGAGCACGGCGGAGCTCATATCCTCGCTCGGCGGCGAGATCGCGGAGGGAAGCGAAGGGCTCGTTATAAGAGGAAAGGAAAGACTCAGAGGCGGAGAGGCGGACCCCTGTATGGATCACAGGCTCTGCATGTCGGCGGCCGTGGCGGCCTCCGCCTGTGAGGGAAGCGTAACAATAAAGGGAACGGAGTGCGTATCCAAATCCTACCCCCGGTTTTTCGAGGATCTGGAAGCGCTGGAGATCATCGGAGGAGAGAGATGAGCAGTACCTGCGGAGAGAATATAAAGGTAACGATCTTCGGCCAGTCCCACTCGGCGGCGATAGGGATGACTCTGGAGGGAGTCCCGGCCGGAGAGAGCATAGACATGGAGGAGCTCCGGGCTTTTCTCAAAAGAAGGGCCCCGGGTCGGAACGCCTGGTCGACCGCCAGGAAAGAGGAGGATATCCCCGAGTTTCTCGCCGGGCTCAAGGGAAATGTGAGCTGCGGGACCCCGATAACCGCGATAATCAGAAATACGGACATAAGGCCTGCGGACTACGAGGCTCTCGGGAAGGTCCCGAGGCCGGGGCACGCCGATTACACGGCCTTCGTGAAGTACGGGGAGAGCGCCGACTTCTCCGGAGGCGGGCACTTCTCGGGAAGGCTCACGGCGGCGCTCTGCATAGCCGGCGGGATCTGCATACAGATCCTGAGACGCGAGGGAGTGGAGATCATCTCCCGGATAGAGCGGATCGGACCCGTGAAGGACAGGGGGGAGCTTCTGTCTTCAACGGCGGAAAACGCCTTTCCGACCGCCGATAAGGACGCCGGGCTCGAGATGCAGGGCTACATCGCCTCCTGCAGGGCGGACGGAGACTCTGCCGGCGGGGTGATCGAGTGCAAGGTCCTGGGGCTCCCCGCGGGGCTCGGAGACCCGATCTTCGACGGGATGGAAAACAGGATAGCCCGGCTGGTCTTCGGCATCCCCGCCTGCAAGGGGATAGAGTTCGGAGCGGGCTTCGGGGCCGCCCTTTTAAGGGGCAGCGAGAACAATGACCCCTTCGACATCGAAGACGGCAGGATAATAACGAAGACCAACAACTGCGGGGGGATACTCGGCGGGATAACAGACGGGATGCCGCTCGTCTTCAGGGCGGCCTTCAAGCCGACGCCCTCGATAGCGAGGGAGCAGGAGAGCGTGGATCTCGGTACCATGAAAAAAGAGACCCTGAAGGTCTCCGGAAGGCACGACCCCTGCATAGTCCCGAGAGCCGTGCCCGTTGTGGAGGCGGCGGCGGCGATCGCGGTATATGACGCGTATCTGTCGCGAAGAAAGGAAGAGCGATGAGGGAGATAGAAGAACTCAGACTTGAGATCGACGGGATAGACAGGGAGATACTGGAGCTTTTCAAAAAGCGTATGGAGGTCTCCGGGGATATCGCCGCGTACAAATCGGAAAAGGGCCTGCCCGTATACGACCCCGTGAGGGAGAGGGAAAAGCTGGTCGGGATCTCGAAGGAGGCCCCGGAGGAGCTCAGGGACTCGAGCGTCGCACTGTTTCGGATGCTCTTCGAGCTGAGCAAGAGCCGCCAGGCGGAGCTTCTGGGGAACAGCGGCGCGCTGGCCGATGAGGTCATGAAAGCGATCGAGGAGACGCCGAAGCTCTTTCCCGAGAGCGCCTTGGTCGCCTGCCAGGGCGTGGAGGGCGCGAATTCCCAGCTCGCGGCCGAGAGGATCTTCAGGCTGCCCGAGATATTCTGGTTCTCAAGCTTCGACGCCGTCTTTTCGGCGATAGAGAAGGGCCTTTGCCGCTACGGGGTAATCCCCGTGGAGAACAGCACGGCGGGCTCCGTAAACGCCGTCTACGACCTGATGATGAAGCACAACTTCAGGATAGTCAGGTCCGTGAGGCTCAAGATAGACCACAATCTGCTGGCAAAGCCCGGAGTGAAGTTAAAGGACATAAAGGAGATCTTCTCCCACGACCAGGCCATCGCCCAGTGCTCGGAGTTTCTGCAGAGTCACCCGGAGATAAAGGTCACGCCTTGCGAAAACACCGCGGCGGCCGCGAAGATGGTCGCCGAGTCCGGCAGAAGGGACATAGCCGCCCTTTCATCGCGCTCCTGCGCGGAGCTTTACGCCCTGGAGGCGGTGGAGGAGTCTGTCCAGAACACCGGGAACAACTATACGAGATTCATATGCATCTCCAAAGAGGGGGAGATCTATCCGGGGGCCGACCACACGAGTTTAATGCTCACGCTCGCGCACAGGCCGGGATCGCTTTGCAGCGTACTGACCCGCTTCTACGCTCTCGGCATAAACATAAACAAGCTCGAGAGCCGCCCGATACCCTCGAGGAATTTCGAGTTCATGTTCTATTTCGACCTCGAGACCTCCGTGTACTCCCCGGCTTTCAGAAAGATGCTGACCGAGGTGCCTCCGCTCTGCGAGAGCTTCATGTATCTCGGCTCCTACAGTGAGGTCGTATGATGAAGGCTGAAAGATACGGGCTTCTGGGTGAACACCTGGGGCACAGCTACTCCCCGAAGATACACGCGATGCTCGCTCCCTACTCTTACGAGCTCTTCGAGAAGGCCCCGGAGGAAGTGGAGAGCTTTATACTGAACGGGGACTGGAAGGGACTCAATGTCACCATCCCCTACAAGAAGACGGTCATCCCGTATTGCACGGTGCTCTCGGAGAGGGCGGCGCGGATAGGGGCCGTCAATACCCTCGTGAGGACGAAAGACGGCGGGATCTTCGGAGACAACACCGACGCTTACGGCTTCGAGAAGCTGATCGGATCGAACGCCATAGAGATAAGGGACAAGAAATGTCTCATCTTCGGAAGCGGCGGAGCCTCAGCGATGGCAGTCGAAGTCCTGAAGAGTCTAGGGGCGCAGGATGTAACCGTCATCTCGAGGCGCGGGGAGAACAATTACGATAACCTCGGTCTGCACAGCGACGCGGAGGTATTGGTAAATACCACGCCTCTCGGCATGTTCCCGAAAAACGGGGAGCAGGCGGCGGACCTTATGCTCTTTCCGAAGGCGGAGGCAGTGATCGACGTCGTATACAATCCGGACAGGACCGCGCTGCTGCTTCAGGCGGAGTCGCTCGGGATAAAGCACTGCAACGGCCTTTACATGCTGGTCGCCCAGGCAAAGAGAAGCTCCGAGCTCTTCACCGGGGAGGATATACCCGATGAAAGGATCGGAGAGATCTCGGACAGACTCAGAAAAGAGGCTCTGAATATTGTGCTCACGGGCATGCCCGGCTGCGGAAAGAGCACGGTCGCGAAGCTCCTCTCGGAGAAGCTCTCGCGCCCCCTTATAGAGGCGGACGCGCTCATAGAGGAAAAGGCGGGCATGAGCATCCCCGAGATATTCGCCTCGCTGGGCGAGGAGGGCTTTCGAAGGCTCGAGACCGAGGTGCTCGCGGAGCAGGGGAAGCGCTCGGGCGCTGTCATCTCGACCGGGGGCGGCTGCGTGACGAGGCGGGAGAATTACCCGCTCCTGCACCAGAACGCCGCGATCGTCTGGATAAAGCGGGACCTGAGCCTTCTTCCGAAGGACGGAAGGCCGCTTTCTCTGAAAAACGACCTGGGCAAAATGTACGAAAAGAGAAAGCCCTGCTACGAAAGATTCGCCGACATCGTGATAAACAACGACGGAGAGCCGGAAGCCGCGGCGCGAAAGATACTGGAGGCGCTCAAATGAAGATACTGATATTAAACGGCCCGAATTTAAATCTCCTGGGCCTTCGCGAGCCCGATATCTACGGCAGAAAAACATATGCAGACCTCAAGGCGTATATCGCCGCGGTCTGCAGGGATGAGGATATAGGATTCGAGATACGCCAGTCCAACCACGAGGGGGATCTGGTCGATATGATACAGGAGGCTTACGGGATCTTCGACGCCATAGTCATAAACCCCGCGGCCTACACCCACACGAGCATAGCCATCCTGGACGCGCTGAAGGCCGTGAGCATACCCGCGGTCGAGGTGCACCTCTCGGATATAAGCGAGAGGGAGCAGTTCAGGCAGGTCTCCTACGCGGGGCTCGCCTGTATAAAGACCTTCAAGGGCCTCGGCTTTGAGGGCTACAGAAAGGCGATAGAATTTCTTAAGGAATACCTGTCTCAGGGAGTCTGAGAGTAGCTGTCGGCGGCCGAGAGCGCGAGCACGGCCGTGTCGTAATAGCGGTTTACCAGCAGGTCCACACAGGCGCCGTAGCTCTTGAGCCCCAGCTCCTGCCCGTAGCTCTCCAGGAAATCCTCATAGACGGTATTGGAGATGTCCTTTACCTTGGTCTCATACTTTGCCCAGTACTCGGAGTTGTACCGAAGGTCCGCCATGACCTCGCGGCTGAGGCTGTCCCGGATCTGCTGCCAGGCCTCCCTGTCGGCGGAGTACAGGGCGTTGGAAAGATGAACGTAGCCCATGATGGCCGCGCTGTAGCAGTAGTCGCTGTCGCCGTATTCGAAGGAAGCGAGTACGGCGCAGAAATTTGCCTCCTGCTCCTTGGCTACGCCCCTCTGGTGGGCAAGCTCGTGGGCGACGGTCGAGGCGAAGAAGGCCTCTGGACAGTCCGTGTTGACGTTTGCCTCGCCGGTGAAGGGAAAGAAAAAGCCGGTAAAATCCAGAAGGCTCATGACCCTGGAGCATAGAACGCCCTTGGCGGCGACCCGCGGCCCGTCGAGGCAGGGAAATTCCTTCACGATATTGTCGTAGACCTCGGGGGAGCGCCGGAGGATCGCGTCCCTGTCGCTCAGGCAGAGGCCGTTTTCGTCCCTCGGAGTCTCCTTCGAGTACTGGTTCGCGAGGCCCGCGAAATAGCGGGTCACGGTCGTGAGTTCTTCAGTCGAGATCTCCCCGTAGTCGAGGCCGCTTTTCGACATGAAGTCGTCCCCGTAGTAATAGATGCCCCAGAGCGCGCAAAAGCCCGCGTAGATGAGGAGAAAGGCGGAAAGAAGCGTCATTACGTATCTCCAGAGCGTTCTGATCCTGCCCGGCTCGAGCAGAAAACGCGAGACAGTCTTCACCGTGAACCACAAAAGGGCGATGACTCCGATCGCGATCAGCAGCTCGGCGACCGAAAAGCCCGCCGAGGAGAGCGTCTGAGCCATCGCGCGGTGAAGGGGCTGTATGTATGTTTCCGACAGCTCCGCCATGAGCTCGCGGTCGCCCCTCATGACGAGAAAGGCGGCGATGAAGATCGCGCATATGAAGGACAGGAAGCTGCTCATAGGAGCGTTACTGAATAGTCTTCGCAAGATATTCTCCCTTTTGTTTACAGAAATCTAACATTTAATTCATCAATTGCCCATTAAATGTTCATAATTCCGCTGTATCATAACAGCATAAAGATCCTCTCTTTTTCTCCCAATATAAAAAAGGCTTTAGCCGCCGCTCCTGCAGATCCCCCCTCTGCCGGAGCGGTTTTCTATTATAGCAAATTATTTCAGGTTTTTATAGTTTATTTTGCCGCCGTAGGTTATAATTGGAAAGACCGCTTTAAGAGGTATAAATAATAATGAATATAAAAGGAGGACCGGAAGATGAACAATGTGCTCGCAGTCGGACCGTTCAAGGAGGAGCAGAAAAAGAGGCTGGAGGAGGCCGGAAAGGGCTGCAGCTTCAGATTCTGCGCGGACTTCAACGGCGCCGGGGTGAGCCCGGAGGAGATCGCCTCCGCGGACGTGATAATAGGAAACCTGACCCCGTCGCGAATAAATGAATCGCCGAGGCTCAAGCTCATGCAGCTGACTTCCGCCGGAGCGGACGCCTATGTTAAGCCCGGCGTGCTCGCGAAGGGCACGGTCCTTTGCAACTCCACCGGCGCTTACAACAAGACCGTCTCCCAGCACGCGTTTGCCGTTACCCTCGCGATGCAGAAAAAGCTGTATCTGTACAGGGACAACCAGAACGAAAAGCTCTGGCGCGATGAGGGCGAGGTCGGCTCGATAGCCGACAGTACCGTGCTCGTCATGGGACTCGGAGAGATAGGCATCGCTTACGCGAAGATGTGCAAGGCGCTGGGCGCGTATGTGATCGGCGTAAAGCGCCGCCCCTCCGCCTGCCCCGAGGGAATAGACGAAGTTTATACGATGGACGCCCTCGACGAGGTGCTTCCCAGGGCGGATATAGTGTTCTCGATCCTTCCGGGAACGGGCGCCACTTACCATATATATACGGCGGAGCGCTTTAAGCTCATGAAAAAGTCCGCCATCTTCGTAAACTGCGGCAGGGGAGACGCTGTGGACAACAAAGTCCTTTATGACGCGCTTAATTCCGGAGAGATCGCCGCCGCTTCCATAGACGTCGCCGAAGGCGAGCCGCTTACCGCGGACAGCCCTCTCTGGGGCCTTAAGAACCTGTTCATCACCCCGCACGTGGCCGGCTTCTTCCATATCCCCGACACGCTCGAGATCATCACGGACATCGCCTGCCACAACCTGAAGGCTTTCCTCAGCGGCGGCAGCTACCGCAACATCGTCGACTTCTCCACCGGCTACAAGGCGTAAACGTGCCAGGCGTTGCAATCCGTCCACAATACAAAAGCCACCCGAACAGGGTGGCTTGTTTTTGTTCTTTTTAATCGTTTACCTTTAGCGTTACAAAATAGACGGTTCTGACCCAGTTCCACTTTTTAACCTTTCAGTCCCTAAAGTGTTTCTGTAGCTTTCTTTTATAATAGATTAAGGGACTTCGAAAAGGTAGGGACCAAAACCCTGCTGGTGAACAAAGAACTGTTCGATTATCATTTTTCAAAGTTCGAAAAATATTTTCCTAACTGTTTTTCGATAGCTTGAAACCATTGCGGCGCAACATATCAGCATTATTCGAACTTTTCGAACCGATTTTTTAACCCTTATTTTTTCGGTCTATCCATGCAGACCGTTAATTATATTCTTTCAAATGCATGGTAAGTGAGGAGGTTTTTTACCATAAACTATTCAAACTTACCGGGAAAAACGTGAAGTCCAAATATATCTCTGTGTTCCCGGATTAGGATACAGCCCTCTCCGTAAGGGACAGATACGTCTGACCGGGTTTTAGGGTATTCACGGGAACAGACGGATGAGGATATAAAAAAGCTTAATACATCCTTGGTATAATTATAAAATTGAACAAAAAACGTTATTACAATACATCAGATCTGTCAGGCTGTTCACTGTAATACACTCACATATGCAAAGCCTTTGGAGATAACGGAGAAAAACGTTTATGTTCTTAAGGCTTATCCTTGCGAGTATTCCGGCGGAGGACGTCCGCCGGGAAAGCACATTTGCGTGAATCCAAAACTGCTGGAGCAAAAGTAAGTTCGAAAAGTTCGAAAAATCCCAAACGCTTGCGCTGCAAAGGTTTGGGAAATCAATAAAAGAGTTTGGAAAACATTTTTCGAACTTCGAAAAATAATAATTTAATGCAAGTAACCGTTATACAAGAGGGTATAACGAAGGACCAAGCGGGGTCGGATAGTCTGCGCACTTACACTATCCCCGTTTTGCCCCGGAGATGCGATCATCTCCGGTACCGTCTTTCGGGCACCGGAGATGTGAAGATATATTCAATTGCCAGAACTATAGAGATCGGAAGCGACGTAAACTGATCTTACCCCAGCAGGACCGAGTCCGTCTCCATGGTCGAGCCGGACAGGGCCGCGAATTTTTCCATCAGGATCTGCTTCGTGAGCTTCTGCTTCTCCTCGCCGCGCACGTCGAGGATGATGGCGCCCTCGTTCATCATGATGAGGCGGTTTCCGTGGCGGATCGCGTCCTTCATGTTGTGGGTGATCATCAGGGTCGTGAGGTGCTTCTCGTTTATGAGCTTCTCGGAGAGGTCGAGGACCTTTATGGCAGTGGCCGGGTCGAGAGCGGCCGTGTGCTCGTCGAGAAGCAGGAGCTTGGGCTCTCTCAGGGTAGCCATCAGAAGGGTGCAGGCCTGGCGCTGTCCGCCGGAGAGGAGACCGACCTTGGCCTCCAGCCTGTCCTCGAGGCCGAGGCCAAGAGGCGCGAGGATCTCCTTGTACATCTTGCGCTCTTCCCTGGTGACGCCCCACTTGAGCGTCCTTCTCTGTCCTCTGCGAAGGGCTAGGGCGAGGTTTTCCTCGAGCTGCATGTTCGGGGCGGTGCCCATCATCGGGTCCTGGAAGACCCTGCCTATAAAGACGGCCCTCTTGTGCTCGGGCATCGCCGTCACGTCCGTGCCGTCGAGGACGATACGCCCCGAATCCACCGGCCAGACGCCCGCTATGGCGTTGAGAAGCGTCGATTTGCCGGCTCCGTTGCCGCCGATGACCGTCACGAAATCGCCCGGATCGAGGTGGAGGGAGAGGCCGTCGAGGGCCTTTTTCTCGTTTATGGTGCCGGGGTTGAAGGTCTTGGATATGTTTTCGACATTAAGCATCTTTGCTGCCTCCCTTCTTTTTGAACTTCGCGAAGGAAGTCACCGACTGCTCCCTGAGGTAGGGGACAGCCAGGAAGAGGGCGACGATCACGGCCGTGAAGAGCTTGAGGTCGTTGGAGTTGAGCCTGAGCCAGAGGACTACGACGACGACCAGGTAGTAGATGACTCCGCCGATGACCGTGAAGGCGAGGGTGCCGAAGAAGTTGAGATGCTTTCCGAGGACCGCGCGACCGATGACCTCGCCGATTATGACGGCGGCAAGGCCGATGACGATGGCGCCGCGGCCCATGTTGACGTCCGCGAAGCCCTGGTACTGGGCCATGAGCCCGCCGGCGAGGGCGACGATCCCGTTCGAGACGGCGAGACCGAGGACCTTCATCGAGTTGATGTTGATGCCCTGCGCCTTGCTCATGTGCGGGTTGGAGCCTGTCGCGCGGACGGCCCTGCCCTGCTCGGTGCCGAAGTACCAGTAGAATATCGAGACCAGAGCAAGGGCGATCAGCAGGCCCTTGAGTATGGCGCCGGGGATGTTGCGGGCGCTGAGCAGCAGCGAGTATTTGTCGACGGAGATCGCCTTGTTCGCGGCCATGCCCATGATCCTCAGGTTAATCGAATAGAGCGAGAACTGGGTCAGGATGCCGGCGAGGATGACCGGGATGCCGAGCCTGGTGTGCAGGACGCCCGTCACGAAGCCGGCGATTATGCCCGCCATTATCGCTATTATCACCGCGGCCCAGGCCGGCCAGCCGGCCAGGATGAGCATGACCGTGACGGCGCCGCCCGTGGTGAAGGTCCCGTCGACGGAGAGGTCGGCCACGTCAAGGACGCGGAAGGTCACATAGATCCCGAGGGCCATGATGCCCCAGATGAGACCCTGCGCCGCGCCGCCGGGGAGGTTCTTTACGAGCTTTAAAAGGCTCAGGGAAGCGAAATACGCTGAAATATCCACTGTATCAGTCCGCTATGGCCACGTAGTCCGAGGGAACGGAGATCCCGAGAGCTTCGGCGTTTGCCGCGTTGTACTCCTTCGTGAATACCGGGGCGAACTGTATCGCCATCGTGGAGACGTCGGCGCCGTTTACGAGGACTTCATAGGCCATCTCGCCGGTCGCGTAGCCGAGGTCGTAGTAGTTGATGGAGAGGGTGGCAAGGCCGCAGCCCTTGCAGAGGTTCTCCTCGCCGCAGATTATGGGGACTCCGGCGGGCAGGGCCACGTTGTTGATGGCCTCGGTGCAGGAGGCGGCCGTGTTGTCTGTCGGGATGTAGAGGACGTCGTTCTCGCCGACGGCTGTCGCGGTCACGCTGGCGACGTCATTGGAGTCCGCGAAGGTGTATTCGGTGACGATGTAGCCGAGGTCCGCGAGGATCTGGTCGATCTTGTCGGCCTGGTACTTGGAGTTGGGCTCCGCGGAGCAGTAGAGAACGCCTACGCGGTGTGCGTCGGGGAAGAGCTCCTTGAGCATCTCGGCCTGGCCGTCGAGGGGAGCGAGGTCGGAGGTGCCGGAGATGTTGAGGCCCGTGGCGCCGTTCCAGTCCTCAATGCCGAGGGCGGAGGCGTAGTCCGTGATGGAGGTGCCGAGTATGGGGATCTCGCCGGTCGCGGACTGGGCGGCGAGCAGGGCCGGGGTGGCGTTTGCCATGATGAGGTCGACCTGGTCGCTTACGAACTGGTTGACTATGACCGAGCAGGTGGGGCTGTCGCCTGAGGCGTTCTGGACGTCCACCTTGACTTTATCGCCGAGCTTGTCTTTGAGGGCTGCCTGGAAGCCTTCCGTGGCCGCGTCGAGGGCGGGGTGCTGTACGAGCTGGCATACGCCGACCGTGTAGCTCTCTTCCGCCTTGGCGGATGAAGCTCCGCAGGCGCAGAGCGCGAAGACCATGCAAAGGGCAAGGACCAGTGCAAATGCTTTTTTCATTTTGTTTTCCTCCCGAAAAAAATTTAAGAGCCTGCCCGTTTCGCGTGCAGACTCAAAGCTAACGTAAAGAACGCACCGCAAAACGCTATTACTTTTCGCTGCAATAGTAATAGTAATAACGGTATTCCGGTGCAAAAAAGAAGTTCATCGAATTGCCTCTTCCAAAAGATAAACGTACTTTAGCAGACAAAATGGATAAAGTCAACAGGAAATTACATTTCTTTACAGAAAAATATTGGGAAAAAGGCCCGAAACAGGGCTGAAACGACCGATTCATGAGCATTGGAGCCGGTTTAGACAAATACCAAATATTGTAAAAAATTGGTTACAAATGGGGAAAATTTTCAATATCTTGTGTTTTGCTGTTGACAGAGGAAAAGACCCGGAGTAATATAAGTCCTGCACGAAACAAAAGGAGGCTCAAGGCAAGTTGCTCATCGCCGGGCTTCAAAAGTTAACACTGCTGGATTTCCCGGGGAAGACGGCCTGCACGGTCTTCACTCCGGGCTGTAATTTCCGGTGTCCCTTCTGTCACAATGCTCTGCTCGTAACAGACATAGACGGGGGAACTTTTCTTGACGAAGAAGAGTTCTTTTCTTTTCTGAACAAGAGAAAGGGCATCCTGGAGGGGGTCGCGATAACCGGCGGGGAGCCCACGCTGCGAAAGGAGCTGCCTTTATTTATAAAGAGGATAAAGGACCTGGGCTTTCTCGTCAAGCTCGACACGAACGGCACGAACCCGGAGATGCTCGGGGCGCTGATCTCGGAGGGGCTCGTCGACAGGGTCGCCATGGACATAAAGAACGCCCCCGCGCTCTACGGCGAGACGGCAGGGCTTATAAACTTCGACATCGCGCCTGTTTCGAGGAGCAGGGAGCTTCTGCTCGAGGGGCGCTGCGATTACGAGTTCAGAACGACCGTCGTAAGGGGACTTCACACGAAGCAGAGTCTCAAAGAGGCCGCCCGCTGGATAGAAGGGGCGAAGGAGTATTGGCTCCAGCAGTACAAGGACAGCGGGAACCTCATAGACCCGCGGGGGCTCGGGGCCTTCGGCGAGGCGGAGATGAAGGAGCTGCTCGAGGCTGTGAGGGAGATAATACCGGGCGCGAAGCTCAGGGGCCTCTGATACTTATACTGTTTGCTATATTCGCATATAAACTACTGCTTGTTTTCAGGGAGAAAGAAAAAATGTACAGAGTAACAAAACGTGACGGGAAGACCGTCGATTTCGACATCACGAAGATCGCTGACGCGATCCGCAAGGCCTTCGATGCCACAGACACGGAGTATAACCAGAGCGTCATAGACTTTATCGCGCTCAAGGTCACATCGGACTTCGTTCCGAAGGTAAAGAACGGGCTCATCGCCGTCGAGGATATCCAGGACAGCGTCGAGACGGTGCTCTCCAGGGCGGGCTACGAGCAGGTCGCCAAGGCCTACATCCTCTACCGCAAGCAGAGAGAGAAGCTCCGCAACATGAAGTCCACCTATCTCGATTACAAAGAGACCGTCAACAGCTATGTCAACGTGCTCGACTGGCGCGTCAAGGAGAACTCGACGGTCACCTACTCCGTGGGCGGACTGATCCTGTCCAACTCCGGCGCGATCACGGCCAACTACTGGCTCAGCGAGATCTACGACGAGGAGATCGCGAACGCGCACAGAAACTGCGACTTCCATCTGCACGACCTGTCGATGCTCACCGGCTACTGCGCCGGCTGGAGCCTTAAGCAGCTCATCCAGCAGGGCCTCGGCATCCCGGGCAAGATCAACTCCTCCCCGGCGAGCCACCTGAGCACTCTCTGCAACCAGATGGTCAACTTCCTCGGCATCATGCAGAACGAGTGGGCGGGCGCCCAGGCCTTCTCATCCTTCGACACCTATCTCGCGCCCTTTGTCAAGATCGACAACCTCAACTACAAGGAAGTCAAGCAGTGCATCCAGAGCTTCGTCTTCGGAGTCAACACGCCCTCCAGATGGGGCACCCAGGCGCCGTTTTCCAACATTACGCTCGACTGGACGGTCCCGGCCGACCTCAAGGATCTCCCGGCGATAGTCGGCGGCAAGGAGACGGACTTCACCTACGGCGACTGCAAGAAAGAGATGGACATGGTCAACAAGGCCTTCATCGACATCATGATCGAGGGCGACGCCAACGGCAGGGGCTTCCAGTACCCGATCCCGACCTACTCGATCACGAGGGACTTCGACTGGTCCGACACCGAGAACAACAAGCTGCTCTTTGAGATGACCGCGAAATACGGCACGCCCTATTTCTCGAACTACATCAACAGCGACATGGAGCCGAGCGATGTCAGGTCCATGTGCTGCCGCCTGAGGCTCGACTTAAGAGAGCTTCGCAAGAAGTCCGGCGGATATTTCGGCTCCGGCGAGTCCACGGGCTCCATCGGCGTCGTCACGATCAACATGCCGAGGCTCGCGTATCTCTCCGAAAATGAGAGCGACTTCTACAGAAGACTGGATCACCTGATGGATCTGGCCGCCAGATCTCTGGATATCAAGCGCAAGGTCATCACGAAGCTTCTCGACGAGGGCCTCTACCCCTACACCAAGTACTATCTCGGCAACTTCAACAACCACTTCTCGACCATCGGCCTCGTCGGCATGAACGAGGCGGGCCTCAACGCGAGATGGATCCGCAAGGACATGACCTCCGCCGAGACCCAGCAGTTCACGAAGGATGTCCTCAACCACATGAGGTCGCGCCTGTCCGACTACCAGGAGAAGTACGGCGACCTCTTCAACCTTGAGGCTACTCCGGCCGAGTCCACGGCCTTCAGGCTCGCAAAGCACGACAAGGAGCAGTTCCCCGACATCATCACCGCGAACCAGAACGGGGATCCCTACTACACGAACTCCTCGCACCTGCCCGTCGGATACACCGATGACGTTTTCGCGGCCCTCGATATCCAGGACGATCTCCAGACGCTCTACACCTCCGGCACGGTCTTCCACGCCTTCCTGGGCGAGAAGCTCCCCGACTGGCAGGCGGCGGCGAAGCTGGTGCGGACGATCGCCGAGAACTACAAGCTGCCCTACTACACGCTCTCCCCGACATACTCCGTCTGCAAGACCCACGGCTACCTCAACGGCGAGCAGTTCGTATGCCCGCACTGCGGCGAGCCGACCGAGGTCTACAGCCGCATCACAGGCTACTACAGGCCCGTCCAGAACTGGAACATCGGCAAGACCCAGGAGTACAGGGACAGGAGGGAATATGTCCTGGCCGACAGCAGGCTCACCCACAAGGGGCCCCTGCCCGAGGGAGTTGCGACTGCGAGGATAGCCGAGAAGGAAGAAGGTTCCAAGGCTCCCGCGGCAGCTTCTGGCCTCACCAAGGCCACGCTCTTCGCCAGGGTCAACTGCCCGAACTGCAAGATCGCGCGCGCCTACATGGACAAGGCGGGATTTGCGTACGACGAGGTCATCGCCGAGGACAATCCCGAACTCACGACGGCATACGGCGTAAAGCAGGCGCCGACGCTCATCGTTCCCGATGACAAGGGCGGCTTCTCCAAGTACTCCGGCGCCGGGGCCATAAAGGCGATGCTCGGATGATGTATGACCTGATCATTGTCGGCGGCGGCCCCGCGGGACTCACCGCGGCGGTATACGCCCGCAGAGCCGGCAAGAAGACGCTCATTATAGAAAAGGACACCTTCGGAGGCCAGATCACCTGGTCCCCGAAGGTGGAAAACTTCCCATCCCATGTCAGCATCGCGGGGATGGAGCTCGGCGACGCCATGTTCAGCCAGGCCCTCGAGCAGGGAGCCGAGGCTGAGCTCGACGAGGTCCTCTCGATCGAGGACGAGGGCGTTGCCAAGAAGGTCGTCTGCGCCTCCGGAAGCGTTTTCGAGGGCAAGGCCGTCATAATCGCGGCTGGCGCGAAGCCGAGGACTCTAGGGCTCGAGGGCGAGCAGAGGCTGCAGGGCAGCGGGGTCTGCTACTGCGCGGTCTGTGACGGGGCATTCTTCAAAGGCCAGGACGTCGCGGTCAACGGCGGCGGAAACAGCGCTCTCCAGGACGCGGTGCTCCTCTCGGAGATCTGCCGGAAGGTGTATGTCATACACAGAAGGGACAGCTTCAGAGGCGAGGACAGGCTCGTCGAGGCCCTGAGAGCCAAGGGGAATGTCGAATTCATCCTGAGCGCCAGGATCACCGCGCTCAAGGGCGGGGACGAGCTCGAGGGCATAGAGGTCACGGGAAACGGCGGGACACGTTTTATCCCTGTCTCGGGGCTCTTCGTGGCGATCGGGCACGAGCCGGACCTCGGGAAATTCGAGGCTCTTCTGAAGCTCGACCCGAGGGGCTATGCCGAGAGCGGCGAGGACTGCATGACGAAGACGCCCGGCATATTCGTGGCCGGGGACTGCCGGAAGAAGGGCGTGCGCCAGCTGACGACCGCCGTCTCGGACGGTTCGGCCGCGGCTCTGGCGGCTATCGACTATCTTGATTTCACCTGATACATACAATATAATATAAAAAACGCCGGGCAGATCAGCCCGGCGTAAATAATGCCCTTTTTCAGTTTTCTTCTTCCGGCTCCGGCATCTCAAAATCCTCGGGGAGCACGGCCATAAGGTCGTCCTTTGTCGGGGACTCGAGGGCGGCGACGCGGTTGGACTGGGTGACGACCATGTCCTCGAAGCAGTTTCTGACGTCACGGCCGTTGCCGAAGTTGTCGTCGCGGTTCTCGTACATCTCGGTGAACATGGCCCTGGCCTTCTCCTCCGATTCCGGAGTCAGGGTATAGCCGTTCTTGTCGCACTGGAGCTTGAAGATGGCGAGCAGCTGATCCCCGTTGTAGTCCGGGAAGTGGAGGTATTTGTTGAAGCGCGACTCCAGCCCGGGGTTGGAGCTTATGAACTTCTCCATCGGCCCGTCGTAGCCGGCGACTATGACTATCAGGTCGTCGCGGTGGTCCTCCATGGCCTTGAGGATGGTCTCGACGGCCTCTCTGCCGAAGTCGTTCTCACCGCCGGAGGCGAGGGAGTAGGCCTCGTCTATGAAGAGGACTCCACCGAGCGCGGATTTGATAACATCCTGGGTCTTGAGGGCGGTCTGGCCGACATAGCCGGCGACCAGGCCGGAGCGGTCGACCTCTATGAGCTGGCCCTTGGAGAGCACGCCGATCGCGGCGTAGAGCCCGGCCATGAGGCGGGCGACGGTCGTCTTGCCCGTGCCGGGATTGCCCGTGAAGACCATGTGCAGCGACATCGGAGGCACCGGCAGATCGTTCTCCTGCCTGAGCTTTCTGACCTTGACGAGGTTTATGAGGCTCTTGACATCCTTCTTTACGGTCTCGAGGCCGACGAGCTCTTCGAGCTGGGCCATGAGTTCGTCGAGCGAGGGCTTTTCCTCCTGGGGCTCTTCGGGCGCGACGGCGGGGGTCTCACCGCCGGAGGTCGCGGTGACGGCGGGATGCTTCTCCTTGAAGCCCGGGGCGATCGAGGTGACGAAGTCCATGGGATTTAAAGCGTCCTTGGTGTTCCTGACGCCGGTCGTGTCACAGATGACCGTGAGCTTGTCTATGCAGTCCGTGATGAACTCCGCCTCGGCGAAGGTGACGTCGTCATCTGTCGCGGCGAGGTAGAGCAGGATGTTCGTGAACATCCGGATGAAGATGCGGGAGTTCTCCCTGCGGTGCTTCACATCCTCCTCGGCGAGGTTCCAGAAGAAGACCGGGGGCAGGAAATCCGTCGTCTCGCAGACGGCGCTGGTAAGAGTCCAGAGCATGTAGGTGGGCGGCTGGTTTCCCCTGGAGTAGATCTGGTTCATGACGGCAACGTGGTCGTCGGTCACGGCTACGCTGTGGCTCCAGAGGCCCATGGCGCTGCGGCGCATGAACTCGTCGAGCTCCGTGGAATACTGCCTGTTCCCGGCCTTGTAGAAGGCCTCCGTGTTGGCTATATATATCCTGTGAAAATCTTCGGGGCTTTTTTTCCAGCTGGTAGGCATGCAAATACTCCTTTTCGGCGCTTTTCCGTATTTTCGTATCCTGTTTATTATAACCCAAAGCTGTTGCAAAGCAAGCCGAAATATGCAATAATTGTCAAAAAATGAGACAGAAACGGAGAATCGAAATGGCGAGATTTTTCATGGCAGGGACAAATCTCCTCGGGGGCACGGCGATAATCAGAGGCAAGGACGCGGAGCACATCAGGGTCCTGCGCATAAGGCCCGGCGAGGAAGTTATCATAAACGATACCCAAGGCACCGATTACAAATGCCGGATGGTCAGCTCGACGCCTGAGGAGGCGGAGCTCGAGGTGGTCGAGGCCGTTCCCTGCAAGGGCGAGCCGAGCGTTAAGGTGAGCGTCTTCTGCGGGCTTCCCAAGGGCAGCGACAGGACAGATTATATAATCCAGAAGAGCGTCGAGTCAGGGGCGGAGGAGATCGTCTTCTTCAAGTCCGACAGGTGCGTTGCCAGGCTCGAGAACGCGGAGAAGAAGCTCGCGAGGTGGAACTCGATCTCCGAGGCGGCTGCCCAGCAGTCCGGCAGGGGAATGATTCCGCGGGTGCGCTGGCTCGGGACGCTTGCCGAGGTCTTCGACGAGGCGGTCAAGAAGGACCTGGCGCTCTTCATGTACGAGACGGGCGAGAGGGAGAGCCTGAGCGATGTCCTGAAGGAGAACTCGGAGATCTCCTCCTGCGCGATCATAACGGGGCCCGAGGGCGGATTTGCCGAGTTCGAGGCGAAGCTTGCGAAGATCTGCTCGCTTCGCGTCTGCTCGATGGGAGAGCGTATATACAGGTGCGAGACGGCGCCCGTGGTCGCGATCACGGCGGTCATGTACGAGACCGGGAACCTGAGCTGAGTATAAAGCTTCCAAGAGCTGCAAGTTTTTTTCGGGAAATTTGCAGTTCTTTGAATAAACTTTCGTTATTTTCCATAAACACAGGGCAGGGAAAAGGGCAAAATGCATTTTGAATACACAAAAAATGCATAAACCCTTGTATTTTCCCTGCTTCTCTGCTATAATCCGCAATGCATAAAAACCAATACTTTTGGAGGAAAACAAGATGAAAAAAATACTTGCGCTCTGCCTGGCTTTCTGCATGGTCTTCGCGCTCTGCGCCTGCGGAAAAAGCGCTTCCGGCACGAACCTCACCTTCACGACCGGCGGTGACCAGGGCACATACTACGGCTTCGGCTCCGTGATCGGCGAGCAGGTCTCATCCAACACAGACACCAAGATCACAACAGTCACATCCGGCGGCTCGAAGGCAAACATCGAAGAGATGGACGCCGGCAACGCGCAGCTCGGTTTCGTACAGTCCGACGTCATGGCCTACGCCTACAACGGCGAGAGGCTCTTCGAGAAAGCAGTCGACAGCTTCTCGGTAGTCGCGGCTCTCTACATGGAGCAGGTCCAGATAGTAACTCTCGATCCGAACATCAAGACGGTAGCTGACCTCGCGGGAAAGATAGTCTCCATCGGAGCCCAGGGCTCTGGCGTTTACTTCAACGCGATAGACGTGCTTGGCGCCTACGATCTCACTGAGGCGGACATCACTCCCGTATACCAGAGCTTCGGCGACAGCGCCGACTCCCTGAAGGACGGCAAGATCGACGCGGCATTCGTAGTTGCCGGCGCGCCCACTGCAGCCATCACCGACCTCGCCACCTCGAAGAACGTGTATCTGGTCTCCCTCGATGACGAGCACATAGACAAGCTGCTTGCAGCTTCCCCGTTCTACTCCAAGAACGTTATCGCTGCCGATACCTATGCCGGAGTCGGCGAGTGCACGACCGTCGCTGTCGGCGCTGTGGTTATCGCGCGTGACGATGTTCCCGAGGCCGCGGTCTACGATTTCATCTCCGCGACATTCAACGATCTCGAAGGCCTTGCCAAGGGCCATGCCAAAGCAAACGAGCTCTCTCTCGAGTTTGCGGCTTCCGTAACGGCGGTTCCTTACCACCCGGGCGCTGTAAAATATCTGGCTGAGCAGGGCTTCAGCGTAGCAGGCAAATAAGTCCGAAACCGGACACGACTATTAAAACAACCGGACTGCGGTGCCGTTAAAAATGCATCGCAGTT
The DNA here is from genome assembly GCA_017430455.1 of Oscillospiraceae bacterium. Lineage (GTDB taxonomy): Bacteria > Bacillota > Clostridia > Oscillospirales > Oscillospiraceae > Limivicinus. Next base: position 25,848 of record JAFRMX010000012.1, on the reverse strand, counting down.
CGGCTTTACTGCAAAGGGGTGTTTTCTCTTGTCGGAAGAAAATATCATGACAAATGAAGATTACAGCGAGGTCATGAAAAAATATGATCTCGAGTCCAACACCCGCATCTGGGAGGGGAAGTGGCTGACTGCAGTCAACTGCGTAATGGCGGTATTCTCGGCCTACTGCATTCTGGCGACGCTCTTCTCGCGGGCGGCTCTCGAGAAGAGGCTGACCCTGTTTCTCGGGCTGGTGGTGCTCATGGGATTTCTGAACTACCCGGCCTCGAAGAAGCATGTCAGGCCGAACAGCATGCCCTGGTATGATGTCGTTATCATGCTCGCGGGCTTCGCGAGTTTTCTGACCTATTATTTCCGCTACGACAGCCTGGTCATGACGCTCTCCAGCAGCGCGAAGATGACACCGTTTCTTGCGGCGGTCGGGCTTGTCGCCATTTTGAGCCTTATCGAGCTCTGCAGAAGGTGCGTCGGAGTGCCGATCCTCTGCGTGGCGGGGGCGCTGGTCATATACACTTTTGCTTCCGGCAAGAACCTCTATCAGGTCCTTCATACACTTTTCTACACGACCAACGGCGTTTTCGGAACTCCCGCGCAGGTCTGCGCGAAGTTCATCGTGGTCTTCGTGGTGTTCGGAGCCTTCCTGGAGAGGACGGGCATCTCCGCCTTCTTTATAGATCTCGCGAACAAGATCGCGGGAGCCTCCGCCGGCGGGCCTGCCAAGGTCGCGGTCATCTCCTCCGCGCTCTGCGGAATGGTCTCCGGCTCCTCGGTCGGCAATACGGTCACGACGGGAAGCGTCACGATCCCCATGATGAAAAAGACCGGCTACGACCCGGACTTCGCCGGAGCCGTCGAGGCCGCCGCCTCCACCGGAGGACAGATAATGCCGCCGATAATGGGAGCCGCCGCTTTCCTGATGTGCGATTACATAGGGCAGTCCTACGGCAAGATCGCGGTCACGGCAATACTTCCGGCGGTATTGTATTTCACGGGCATCTTCATAGCGGTCCACCTCGAGGCGAAGAAGAAGAACCTCAAGGGCGTCGAGCGCTCGGAGCAGGCCCCCTGGATCGAGTTTCTGAAGAAGATGTATCTGCTCCTGCCGCTTGTGATCCTCGTCTGGCTGGTCGCCAGCAACACGAGGACCATGCAGTTCTCGGCCTCTGTAGCGATCATCGTCGCCATCCTCGTGAGCCTCTTCGACAAAGAAAACCGCATAACTCCGAAGCGCTTTATCGAGGCCATGGCGGCAGGCGGAAAGAGCACGATAACGGTGGCGGTCGCCTGCGCGATCGCGGGTATAATCGCGGGCTGCATAACGGTCACGGGGCTTGCGTCGATGCTCATTTCCGGGATCATAAAGGCCTCGGGCGGACATCTGATAATCGCGCTCATGATGACCATGGTCTGCTGCATAATCCTCGGCATGGGAGTTCCCACGACCGCGAACTACTGCATCATGGCCTCGACCTGCGCGCCTATTCTGGTCAAGATGGGCGTGCCGATGATGGCAGCGCACTTCTTCGTGTTCTATTTCGGAATAGTCGCGGATATCACTCCGCCGGTGGCGCTCGCGGCCTACGCGGGCTCGGCCATAGCCAAGGGAAATCCGATGAAGACCGGCGTCAACGCCACAAAGCTGGCAATAGCGGCCTTCATCGTTCCGTATATCTTTGCCATGGATCCCTCAATGCTCTTCATTGACGCGACGGCCTTCGACGTGGTCCAGATCTGCATCACCTCGATAATCGGACTTTTCGGAGTCGCGGCCGGAGTAAACGGGTATCTGTACAGGACGATAAACCCGGTCCTCCGCGTCCTGATGGCGGCAGGCGGACTCATGCTCATGTACCCGACAACGGTCACGGACATCGCGGGCATCGTAGTTGTCGGAGCAGTCATAGCGATCCAGTATTTTTCTTCAAAAAAAGAAACGGCCACAGCATAAAAAGGCCTTGACAAAAGGGGCGCGGTAGGATATATTACTTGAGCGCTCCTGAGACAGCAGGTGGAAGATTTCCGTAAATCCTGCCGAGGACATCATTTTAATGATATTGATGTGCCTTTGCGTCTTCGGACACAGAGGCACTTTTCTTTGAGAGCGTAGAATGTTAAACGCGGAGGTGAAAAACACACATGCCAAACGCAAAGGTTCTCAGTGAGAAACAGGCGATAGTGGAAGCACTTGCCGAGCGTATCAAAAAGTCGGAGTCCGGCGTTTTCGTAGACTACAGGGGAATCACTGTTCTCGAAGACACGGCGCTCAGGACCGAGATGCGCAAGAGCGGAGTCGAGTACACCGTCATCAAGAACACACTGGCAGCCAAAGCACTGGACAAGCTCGACATGAAGGGCCTCGAGGATATCCTCAACGGAACTACATCTCTTGCAACCAGCGCAGAGGATGCAATAGCACCTTTCAGGATCATTGCCGACTACTCCAAGAAGCTCGGCGACCGTTTCAACGTCAAAGCGGCGTACATGGACGGAGAGATCCTTTCCCCGGACGCAGTTGCCGAGCTCTCCACTCTCGGAAGCAAGGAAGCCCTGTACAGCAAGGTCCTCGGGACGATGCTCGCTCCCATCACAGCCCTGGCCGTATGCCTGGGACAGATCCTGGAGCAAAAAGGCGGAGCACTTGAAGCTCCGGCAGAAGCAGCGGAATGATTTCCGCAAAAACTAATTTAAAGAATTAAGGAGATATTTAAAATGGCAAGCGAAAAAGTAACCGCTATGATCGAGGAGATCAAGGCTCTTTCCGTACTGGAGCTTTCCGAGCTCGTACACGCACTTGAGGAGACATTCGGCGTATCCGCAGCAGCAGTTGCAGCAGGCCCCGCAGCAGGCGCGGCAGTTGAAGCAGTCGAAGAGAAGACCGAGTTCGACGTCGTTATGACAGACTTCGGCGCAGAGAAGATCAAGGTCATCAAGGAAGTCCGCGGCATCACAGGTCTCGGCCTCGCAGATGCAAAGGCACTCGTCGAAGGCGTTCCTGCAAAGATCAAGGAAGGCATCTCCAAGGACGATGCAGAAGCCCTCAAAGCACAGCTCGAGGCAGTCGGCGCAAAAGTCGAACTCAAGTAATTTCAATTACACAGACAGAAAACCCTCCGGGAACCCGGAGGGTTTTTGTATGGGCATTATTTGCCGTCCTTTATTTTATCCCAGTAGGCTTTCGCCGCCTGTTCGGTCTTGTTGTCCCCGTATTCATAGTATTTCGCGTTCTTGAGTTCGTCCGGAAGATACTGCTGTTTGACCCAGTGGTTTGGGAAGTCGTGGGGATAGAGGTAGCCCTGTTCGCGCTCAAAGCCTGTCCCGTCTGCGTGGACGTTCTGGAGCTCTCTGGGGATCGGCCCCGCTTTTCCGGCGCGGACATCCGAAAGGGCGCTGTCTATTGCCATTACGACGGAATTGGATTTCGGCGAGGTGGCGAGAAGTACACAGGCCTCCGCGAGAGGGAGCCTGGCCTCGGGCAGACCGAGCTGGAGCGCGGAATCGACGCAGGCTTTGACTATTGGGACAGCCATGGGATAGGCCATCCCGATATCCTCGCTGGCGGAGCAGAGTATTCTTCTGCAAATTCCCGTGAGGTCGCCTGTCTCGCAGGCCCTGGCGAGATAGTGCAGAGCGGCGTCCGGGTCTGAGCCCCTCAGGGATTTCATGAGGGCGGAGAGAATATCGAAATGCTCGTCCCCGTCCCGGTCATAACGCATGGCGCTCTTCTGGGAGACTGTCTTAGCATCCTCAAGGCTTATATGCTTTTTCCCGTCTTTCTCCTCCGCGGCGTTGAAGAGCAGCTCCACGCTGTTCATGGCCTTTCTGACGTCGCCGCCGCAGCTCTGGGAGATATACTTTACGACCCCGTCCTCAAGCTCATACTGCTCCTCAAGGTCTTTGATCTTTATGGCTATCGCGCGGGAGACGGCAATCTCGGCATCCTTGGCGCTGACGGGCTTGAACTCGAATACCGTGCTCCGGGAGAGAATCGCGTTGAAAACGCAAAAATAAGGGTTCTCTGTCGTGGAGGCGATCAGGGTGATACGCCCGTCTTCGATAAACTCGAGCAGGCTCTGCTGCTGTTTCTTATTGAAGTACTGGATCTCATCGAGATAGAGCAGGACTCCGCCGGGGGTCAGGAGAGTGTCGAGCTCGGAGATTATGAGTTTGATATCCGCGATACCGGCAGTCGTGGCGTTGAGCTTTCTCAGGGTGCGGTTAGTCTTTTCGGCTATGATGCGGGCGACTGTCGTTTTGCCCGTGCCGGAAGGGCCGTAGAATATCATGTTCGGAATCTGGCCGCTCTCGACTATCCTTCTCAAGAGCCCGCTTTCGCCCAGTATATGCTGCTGGCCAACGACATCGCTGAGCTCTCTGGGCCTTATCTCATCTGCAAGAGGTTTATACATTGTTTCCACCATCCCTTTCCCAGCCGGGAAGCGGCATGCGCTGCATGGCGCCGAATATCTTGGATCTCATGTCGGGATAATCCCGGGACATGTCCCTGAGCATCTGTTTTATTTCCCATCTTTTGCTAGCCTTGTCCTCGGGGCAGGGGTTTTCGACGATCGGAAGGCCCAGCGCGTCGGCAGTATTGCTTATCTTGAGCTCTCCGGCATAGATGAGAGGCCTTATCTGGGTGACCCCGCTCCTGTCGAGGAAGGTGACCGGCCTGAAGCAGGTGATCCTGCCCTCAAAGAGAAGAGACATCATGAAGGTCTCGACGGCGTCGTCGAAATGGTGACCGAGAGCAAGTTTTCTGATCCCTTTTTCCGTTATCGCAGAGTTTATGGCTCCGCGCCTCATCTTCGCGCACAGGGAGCAGGGGTTGTCCTCCTTGCGGATGTCGAAGACGACTTCCTTTATGTCGGTCTTCAGGCAGGTATAGGGAATGGACAGGGAATCGCACATCTCGCGTACCGGAGCAAAATCCATGCCCTCAAAGCCGAGCTCTATCGTTATCGCCTCAAGATCGAAATGCTTCGGGTAATATGTCCTGAGATGGTTGAGCGCCAGCAGAAGAAGCATGCTATCCTTGCCTCCGCTCACTCCGACGGCTACGGTCTCGCCCTCTCCGATCATTGAGTAGTCGTCCACCGCGCGGCGGACAGTGCCTGTAAAGTCATTGAGGATCTTTATTTTTTCAGCGTTAAGTTCCATTTTTTAAAAACCAAATAGAGAAATCCGGAGCATTTCAGAGCAATTAAGAGAATTTTGGAGTAAAACGCCTGTAATACAAAAAACTGATTGACACCTGAAATGCACTGTGGTATAAAAATAAGGCGCTTTGCGAGATACAGTCTAACCGCGAAGCCATATTTTGTCAAAATATTTAATTTCTATACGGAGGAAACTCAATGTCCACGACAATGCTTACCAAGGAGCAGGTCACCAGAAAATGGTACATCCTTGATGCAGCGGGAAAGCCCATGGGCGAGACCGCAGTTAAAGCCGCAGATCTTCTTCGCGGCAAACTCAAGACCGATTATACCCCGCATGTCGACTGCGGAGACTATGTAATCATTATCAACGCGAAAGACGCAGTCCTGACCGGCAAGAAGCTCGAGCAGAAGTATTACCGCACACACAGCGGATATCCCGGCGGACTTCACGAGACACAGTACAAGACTCTTATGGAGAAGAAGCCCGAGAAGGCGATGGAACTTGCAGTCAAGGGAATGCTCCAGAAGAACAAGATCGCAAGATGGCAGCTCAAGAGGCTTCGCATTTTCGCAGGAGCAGAACACACCCACCAGGCTCAGAAGCCTGAAGTCTGGGACCGCTGAGAGGAGGAATAGATAATGGCAACCTATAAGACCAAGAGACCTTACATGTACGGCACAGGACGCAGAAAGTCCTCCATAGCCCGTATACATCTCATTCCCAACGGAACAGGCGTTATTACGATCAACGGCAGAGACATTGATGAGTACTTCGGGCTCGAGACACTGAAGCTCATAGTCCGTCAGCCCCTGGTCACCACCAACACTCTCGGCAAGGTGGATATTGAAGCTACAGTTGCGGGCGGCGGTGTTTCCGGACAGGCCGGTGCCATTCGCCACGGCATTGCAAGAGCTCTTCTCGCAGTCGATGAGAGCTACAGACCGGCACTCAAGGCCGCAGGCTTTCTCACACGCGATCCGAGAATGAAAGAGCGTAAAAAGTACGGCCTCAAAGCCGCACGTCGTGCTCCGCAGTTCAGCAAGCGCTGATCGAAGCTTCGAACAATCAAAAAGCCCCGGAACCATCGGTTTCCGGGCTTTTTTTATGGCCGAATCTTTGATAAACTGAAAACATCAGCCCATTTTAAAAAATCCCCCTGCGTAAGGTATTGCTTGTTACGCAGCGTCATGTAGTAGGATACATGACGAAAGGAGGCGAAACGCTATGTCAAAATATACGACGGGAGAACTTGCAAAGCTTTGCGGTGTCACTGTCCGAACGGTTCAGTACTATGATACCCGCGGCATCCTGATTCCCAGTGAGCTTTCCGAAGGCGGGAGACGGCTCTATTCGGAAGTCGATCTGAAGCGCATGAAGATTATCTGCTTTCTGCGCGAATTAGATCTTCCCATCGACGCTATCTCTCAGATATTGAAGGAAGAGCATCCCGAGAAGGTGATCTCACTGCTGATCGAACAGCAGGAGAATGCCCTTTCGGATGAGATCTCCGACAAAGAGGAAAAGCTGGAAAAGCTGCGTGAGCTGAAAAACGGATTGAAAGGCAAAGCAGATTTTTCTCTCGAAACCATCGGTGACATAGCCGTCATTATGGAAGGCAAGAAAAAACTGAAAAAGATGCGCCTGATGATGATCCTTACCGGAACCCCGGTCACGGCGCTGCAATGGTTTTCCATTATTTTCTGGATCGTCAAGGGTATCTGGTGGCCGTTCGTTGTCTGGATCGTGGTGGCTGCCGTTTGGGGCACACTGGTCAGCCGGTACTACTTCAATCATGTGAAATATATCTGCCCGGAATGCCACGAGGTATTCAAACCCAAGCTGAAGGAAGCGTTTTTTGCGAATCATACCCCGACAGCCCGCAAGCTGACCTGCACTTCCTGCAGTCACAAAGGCTTCTGCGTGGAGATTTGGGGAGGTGACGATGAATGAGCGCATTTGAGAATATTGTCATCGGCAAAAACAGCATTCCGTCGCTGATCATTACGGTCATCCTGATGATCGCGATTCCCGTTATCTCTTTCATTTACTGGCGCAAAAGGCATAAACAGCAGACAAAAATAAGCTGGCTCCTTGCCGGCGCTGTCGGATTTCTTGTTTCCGCTAGGGTGCTGGAGCTCGGCGTGCATTACTTCTGTATTATCGCGGACAATCCCGTTTCCCGGTTCATTAACGGAAACACGGCCGCTTTTGTCCTTTACGGGATCACCATGGCCGGCGTTTTTGAGGAGTGCGGACGGTATGTTATTCTGAAATACGTCATGAAAAAGAACCGTACCTGTGAGAACGCGGTTCTGTATGGAATCGGTCACGGCGGAATAGAGATACTGGCAGTTATCCTGCCTGCGATGATCACCTATCTTGCCGTTGCAGTAATGTTTTCCCGTGGAGATACAGAAACTGCGCTCAGGACGCTGAACATTACTGAAGAGACCGCAGCCGCAGCGCTTCCGTCTGTACAGGCGGCTGCTGCATTTGACTACGGGATGATGGCTATGAACGTCATCGAGCGTTTGCTTGCATTGCTGCTCCACATCGGACTCACTGCCATCGTGCTTTATGGTGTCGTAAACGCAAGTAAGATTTATCTTCCGATAGCGATCCTGCTGCATATGCTGATGGATATGTTCCCGGCGCTGTATCAGAGAGGTCTGGTGCCGCTGTGGGCAGTCGAGGTATGGGCGGCTGTGTGGACTGTCGTAGTCGTTTTCATTGCTGTGAAGCTTTATGGGAAAATGAAATTGTCGTTTCAGACCGAACGTGTTGTGTGAGATCCGTCCATGTTTGTTGGAGCAGATAACGGATGATTGGCGATCTCATAGTGGGAGAAATCAATTAAATTCTGAGGGAATTATTTTGAAATGAGAGAAGGATGTCACCATCTGCGTCTATGACATGGAGATCTTCCGTGCCGAGGCGGATGTTGTGTCCGGCAGCGTCTTCTGCTCCTGGCGTTTGGCTTCGGCGGTGATGTTGTGATCAATGGACCTGCCAATGTCAAAGAGGAGTATAAACAGCTTGTACAGAAAGTGGGGGATAAGCTGAAGTCATGAGGTTCAAGCATACAAATCATCCCGGGTTTCTCCTGGGTTTCATCGATTTCTTTACAGCAGGACTCTTCTTCCTGCTGTATATGCCATTTGGAGGCCTGCAGGATGAACTGGAGGTGATCCTTGGGCATAAGCTGCTTCCGTACTGGAAGGCCTATCTGCTGGGAATCCCGACAATGTTCATCTACACACTTGTCTGGATGGCTCGGATCGCGGAGGAATTAAAGGCAAAAGCAATCGAGCTCGGCATCGAAGGACCGTACACTTCATGGTGGCACATGTTTGGCTGGAACACCTTTGGAATCCTGCTTTTCGGCCCGGCTGTGGCAACACACAGATTTTTCCGAACCTTAAACAGTATCGAAACCGAGCTGAACAGACAAAGATGACTTCATGGAATATGGGAAATATGAATACAGAAAAGCGAGGAATAGTTCTTCTATGCTTTTCAATAGCTAGCATTTAAAAAAGAGAAAGGCTGCTGTTAAGGTCTATGTATCAGCTTATGCATGAAGAAGTGTATGAACGAGGTCTTTGGAATCAGGATGGATGTGCCGACAAATGCGTGAGTATGGAGGATTGAACTTTTACAGTATGCTCATAAAGCATGAAGTAACAGTGGACCGGAACAAGACGCCACCCGGTTGCATCATCTTTTCCATCGTGCAGCACACCTGGAATTCCATTGCGATCCTGATCGTGGTGGAGGTTTTATGAGGTCCTGATTTCACATTGATAAAAAGGCGTTTTGATGGTATTATGCGCTTACAAACAAATATCGGTCATCGGAGGACAGTACGCCGTAGCGTAGGGGATCGTAAAGTGGGAGCTTTGCAGGCCACCTGTTGGATAAGATGTCGAGTGAGCTCGGAACATTTGGCTTTTGCCTTGTGTTGCCGAGCCATTTTTATTGAAGGAGGCCTTTTAGCATGGCAAACATTACTCTTACCCGGCTTACTGAGGATGACCGGGAACAATTCATCCTCGACAATCAATTGGCGTTCAAGTATGGAGCAATGGAGGAATTCGGGGAACGGGACAACCAATTTGAAGAAGATGGTGAGATCATTTCCCGAAAGACAATAGAAAACAGTATCGATAATGGTGTTGCTTATCGTATCCGGGAAGATGGCAAGATTGTCGGGGGACTGGTACTGACGATAAATGAAGAGACGCAGCATAACCATCTGGATCTGTTGTTTGTCACACCGGGGGAACACAGCAAGGGCGTCGGCACGGCTGCCTGGAAGGAAGCTGAACGCCTCTATCCGGGTACGAAGGTCTGGGAGACCTGTACTCCCTACTTCGAGACCAGAAACATCCATTTCTATGTCAACAAATGCGGCTTCCAAATCGTAGAATTCTTCAACAGACATCATCCAGATCCTCACGATCCGGAAACCGGTGAAGAAAACAATTATGATGGTGAAGACTTTGATGGTATGTTCCGCTTTGAAAAGCTGATGATGACGGATAAGTGAGGTGGCGAAATGGATAAGGCTCCAAAAAGGCTGATTTGGCTGGCGATCTTCACGTTCGCAGTTTCACCTCTGCTTTCGTGGGCAAGCGTCCTTGCAACCGATGAGACCGCAGTGTTTGCTTCTTTGTCGCGAATGATATGGTATTCCGGTTCCGCGCCACAGATTTTCATCGCGATGCTGGTCATGTTTATTCCTATGCTCATTTCCTTTTTCCTCGCGCACAATGTGATTGGTTTACCAAAAACGAAAAAAAGAATTCTGAGGATTTCCACAATCGTTTCGTGCTTGGTTCTCTATATAGGGGCTATGTGGGTCATGCCGAGTGACGGAACAGTTATGACAAAAGAAAACATCTGGCACGGCATAATGAGTTTTGGCGGAATACTGATGATATTCCTGACATACTGCCTCTATACAGCGTTCATCTACCATAAGGATAAAGAAGGTGCCGGACTCATATTCGGCTTTCTGGTTTTTTCACTTATTACCAGTGCCTTTGCAGTACTGAATGTGGTTGATGATAAATCCTATGTCATTGCTTCAGCCGTATCTGAGCTTTACGCTTTGACTATGATGAGTCTGGTCGGATACTTGACGCATTATCTTGCATGGCGGAAGGCAATAAATCACATTGAAGGTTATTGACATATGTCACCATATAGTTTATTATAGTTATTGACATATGTCAGAAAGGAGAGCTTATGCCAAGACCATTCAGATGCCGCAGAATAGAGCAGCTCCCGGTCTATCGCAGCTTTTCGCCTGATGACATCACAGCCTCTGAAAGCATTCGGATGACCGTTGACGAATTTGAAGCATTAAGACTTCTGGATGACGAAGGCCTTACCCAGGAAGCCTGTGCATCCAGGATGAACATTGCCCGAACCACGGTAACTGCTATTTATGACAGTGCAAGGAAAAAAGTCGCTGATGCCCTTGTGAACGGAAAAAGACTGCTGATCACAGGCGGACACTGTGAATTTGAGCCGGTCGAGATCTATCAGGAAATCATTGAGAAAGGAACACATACCATGAGAATTGCAGTCACATACGAAAACGGAGAAATCTTCCAGCACTTTGGCCATACCGAACAGTTTAAGCTGTACGATGTTGAAGAGGGTAAGATCGTTAATGAGCAGATTGTTGATACCAACGGAAGCGGCCATGGAGCTCTTGCGGGCTTCCTGAAGGCGGTAAAGGCTGACGCACTGATCTGCGGCGGTATCGGTATGGGCGCACAGACGGCGCTTGCTGATGCAGGGATAAAGCTCTATGCCGGTGTACAGGGATCAGCGGATGCTGCGGCGAAATCTCTTGCTGAAGGAACGCTTGAATATGATCCTGATGCCAAATGCGACCACCATGGTCATCATGGCGGGGGACATGAGTGCGGCCATGATCACGGAGAAGACCATGAGTGTGGTCATCATCATGGGAAAGGCCTCGACTGCGGCCATCAAGAGGGTGACGAAGGCTGCCGCCGTCGCCACGGAGAGTAAATCGCCGTGAGGTCGGCATAATAAACTTTTACTGGATCTCTTCCTGACTTTTGCGATACTTTACCGCAGGACCGGCAACTGCCTGATCAGCTTTATTCCGCATTTTCTGAATAATATGATCGGATTCTTCCTTGTGCCGATTCTATTCGGGTAAAAAATGGCGTGAAGAGTAAGAACCGGTTTCAGGCAATAACTAATAGCTGAGGGAATTGATCAAGGGAACACCGAAAAACCACGGAATCTAACCTATTACGTTATCAATGATTTGAGGTATTGAAACATGAACGATTATATTGCATACTGCGGGCTGGACTGTGAGCGCTGTGAAGCAAGTCTTGCAACCGTGAATAACGACGATTCCTTAAGGCAAGAGATCGCACATGAGTGGTCTGAACTAAATGGCGCAGAGATCACTCCGGAGATGATCAACTGCTCCGGCTGTCGGATCGAAGGGGTCAAAACACCTTACTGCGATTCGCTGTGCCCGATTCGGCAATGTGCCATGAGCCGGGGCATTGAAACCTGCGGAAGCTGCAGAGAGATGGACGGCTGCGAAAAGCTTGGCATGATCGTTAAAAACAATCAAGATGCACTGAGGAACCTGAAGGAATACTCCTTCATTGCCCTGCGTGATCGCCCTAAATTGAAAGACCTTGCAGCTTCCTGGTTTCACGAAAAATGGGGTGTGCCTAAGCAGGCTTATCTCGACTGCATGACGGCATACCTGGACCGGGAGACGGAATACGGATGGTATCTGTGCATGAACGGTGAGCGAATCGTCGGTGGACTGGGGGTCATCGATAACGACTTCCATGACCGCAAAGATCTGACACCGAACGTATGTGCGGTGTATACCGAAGAGACCTGCCGCGGCCAGGGAATCGCCGGGCGGCTGCTGGACATGGCAGTGGACGATATGCGCACCAAAGGCATTACGCCTTTGTATTTAGTCACCGATCATATTGGTTTTTATGAGCGTTATGGCTGGGAGTTCCTCTGCATGGTGCAGGGTGACGGCGAACTGGAAATGACAAGGATGTATATTCACAGGTGAGATGTTCATGACACGATTCCCTGTATCCAAGAAGATGATATGCTGTTGAAGAGGCCGGAAAGCATACCTGAAGGCACGGAGGTTTATATTGATCAGCAAAAAGCTTAGTACCGTTATATTTGATATGGACGGCGTGATCTTCGATTCGGAAAAGGCCTGTCTTGATGTCTGGAAGGAACTGGCAGGAGAACTCGGCCTAGAGAATATCGAAGACGTGTTTAAGAGTTGTATCGGAACGACTTCAGCCATGAGCTTCAGGATCCTGACAGAAGCTTACGGCGGAAAATTCGATGCAAGAGCTTTTCAAAGCGCGGCAAGTGAGCGCTTTCAGGAAAAATACAGCGGCGGAAGGCTTCCAATCATGCCCGGGGTGAAGGAAATACTTGCTTTTTTGAAAAACAACGGTATCCGTATCGGAATTGCTTCCTCAACAGGAGAAGCTACGGTGCGGCGGGAGATTGCCGAGGCAGGACTGGCCGGTTATTTTGAGACGATCACCTGCGGCGACATGCTGAGGAAAAGCAAGCCGGAGCCGGATATCTATCTGCTGGCGTGCAGAAATATGGGTGTTGTTCCCGAAGAGACAGTTGCCGTCGAAGACAGTTTCAACGGTATACGGTCTGCGTGGTCTGCAGGACTGATCCCCGTGATGGTACCGGATCTGATACCTGCAGATGGTGAAATGTATGAGAAGGCCGAAGCTGTTGTGACAGACCTGTTTGAAGCGAAGCTGTGGATAGCGCAGCGAATAAACAGACAAAACCGTGAAGACGGAAAGTAAAAGGAAAAGCGTGCCGGTAGAGAAAACTAATTTTTTCAAAACCCCGAAATCAGATGATTTTCCGGGGTTTTGTTATACCCGGATATTTTGACTAAAAAAGTACTTGAAATTGATTTTAAATCATATTAGCCTTTTGTCAGGATATACGTATCATGCCTGAGAGGAGAGTTATTAATGAATAAAGAACAGCTTCATGAGTTTATAGAATCGAGTACCGGGAATGAGAGCAACATATGCCAGATCTGTGCAATAAAAGACGGGAAGACTGTATATGAGGATTGCTGGCGGGGGTATAAGACCGGTGATGCGGTAAATGTAAACTCAGTGACAAAAGGCGTAATGGCTCTGCTTGCCGGTATTGCGATTGATAAGGGATGTATTGAGAGCGTTGATCAGAAAGTGATGGACTTCTTCCCTGATTACACAGTCAAACGGGGAGAGAAAACAATCTATGAAGTTACGATCCGTCATCTCCTGACAATGACTGCACCTTACAAATACCGCTCCGAGCCTTGGACAAAGGTATGTACCTCAAATGACTGGACCGGGACGGTTCTGGACTTTCTGGGAGGACGCAGGGGGATAACAGGCGAGTTTAAGTATGCTACGCTCGGAATACAGATCCTTGTAGGAATCATCGAAAATGCAACAGGTGAAAAATGTATAGATTTTGCAAATAAGAATCTGTTTCTGCCTTTGGGAATACCTGAGCATGTTATGCACGGTGACAGTTCCAAAGAGGATCAGTTCGATTTCTTCATGAACAGAGAACCGAGGAAGAATGAGTGGTATTCTGACCCAAAAGGCTCAGTTACTGCCGGCTGGGGACTGTGTTTATCTGCACGTGATCTGGCAAGGATCGGTGAACTTGTAATAAATCGCGGAGAATACAGAGGAAAAAGGATCGCATCGGAAAATTATCTGCAGGATATGACAGCTCCGCACATCAAGCTTGGAGAGAGATTCGGGTATATGAGTTTCGGATATCTGTGGTACAGTCCTTTTGATGACAGACAGATCTGTGCGGCAATAGGAGACGGCGGAAATATAATCTATGCAGATAAAGAGAGTCGCATATCGGTCGGAATGACGGGCACATTTAAACCGAGGATATATGACAGAGTCGATTTTATAGAAAGGTATGTGCTGCCGGTCGCGGGAGAGCGATGATTGGAAACTTAGGGTCTTCTCAAAAACGGTCAATGGGCTTATCATCATATTGACCGATTCGGTTAACGGAGGTTTGCGATGAATCCGAAATTCTATTTCCTCCCGCAGGAGAAGCAGCAGACGATCCTGAATGCGGGCTTTCACGTGTTTTCCCGGAACTCGTACAGGAAAAGTCCGATGAGCGAAATCGCGGATGCGGCAGGAATAAGCAAATCGCTCCTGTTTCATTATTTCCACAATAAGAAGGAGCTGTATCTTTTTCTGTGGGATACGTGTGCGAAGATCACAGTAGAGGAAATGGAACGAAGCGGCACATATGAGCAGACGGATCTTTTCGGGAGCATGGAATACGGTATGCAGGTGAAGCTCAGCCTTATGAGGCGGTATCCGGATATAGGAGTATTTGCTGTCCGTGCTTTTTACGAAAAAGATCCGGAGGTTAGTTCCGATATCCAGAGGAGTATGGGGCGGTATCTGGCAGTCCATGCAGAAAAGAAACTTCAAAAGCTTGATCACGAGGACTTTATTCCGGGCATCGACCTGCAGATGATGTATAAAGAGATGTACTGGGCGTCGGAGGGCTGCCTTTGGGAATATATTCAGCGCGGGAGCATGGACACCGATGCTATGGAAAAGGACTTCCATGAGCTTGTTGATTTCTGGAAAAAAGTATACATTCGCAAAGGGCAGGGTGATAAGCGATGATTGAAAAGACATTTGAGACGGCATGCGGAACCATCCGGTATTGGACAAATGAGCTCGTATCCGGCAGGAAAACACTTGTTTTTCTTCCCGGACTCACCGCCGACCACCGGCTTTTTGATAAACAGATCGAAGCATTTGAAAATGAATACAACCTGCTTACCTGGGATGCGCCGGGTCATGCGGAATCGAGACCGTTCAGGTATGACTTTAACCTTATGGATAAGGCCATATGGATTCACAATATACTGGAAACTGAGCATATCCTGCGTCCCGTCCTCATCGGGCAATCGATGGGAGGATATGTTTCCCAGTGCTATATGGAGAAGTATCCCGGCGAAACCGCCGGATTTGTCTCGATCGATTCCGCGCCTCTTAAGCGCAGTTATGTGACAGGTTTTGAGATAAGCCTTCTGAAACATATTGAGCCCATGTACCGGGCCTTTCCGTGGAAAACGCTGAAAAAACTTGGAGCGGAAGGCTGCTCTGTGACCGCTTACGGAAGATCGCTCATGGAACAATTCATCGGCTCCTATACGAAGGATGAGTACTGTACTCTGTCGGGTCACGGAATGAAAATGCTGGCTGAGGCGATGGAAGCAGACTTGCCTTATACTATAGACTGTCCTGCGATACTGATCTGCGGGGAAGAAGACCTGGCGGGCTCAGCCAAAAGCTATAACCGCAGATGGGCAAAAATAGAAGGCCTCCAGATCTTTTGGATCAGAGATGCCGGGCACAATTCGAATACGGATAAGCCTGAAGAGGTCAACCGGATCATACGGGAGTTCGCGGAAGGTCTTGGGGAGAAGATCCAATGAGCAGAGAGCTGTTTATGCGCGCTATCTCAAAGTTTTTCGCGGGACTTTTGGTCATTATGCTGCTCCTCTTCGTTCCTGCTGGGACCCTGCATTATACCCAGGCCTGGATCTTGACGGGGATCCTGTTTGTTCCAATGTTCATTGCCGGCTTCGTCATGATGTACAGGAATCCGGAGCTTCTGAAAAAAACTGAGTGCAAAGGAGCAGGAATCCGAGCAGAGGACAGTGATCCTCTACAGCGGGATCATGTTCCTCGCAGCTTTCATTTCGGCGGGCATGAGCTTCCGTTTCGGATGGCTTATGCTCCCTTTCCGTGTCAGTATTATTGCTTCCGTTGTCTTCCTGATCGCTTATGCGGTTTATGCGGAAGTTCTCAGAGAGAACACTTATCTCTCCCGAACGGTAGAGGTGCAGGAAGATCAGAAGGTGATAGATACGGGACTATACGGTGTTGTAAGACATCCGATGTATACGGCAACAGTATTTCTGTTTCTTTCAATGCCGCTGGTGCTTGGCTCAGTCATTTCGTTCGTTATAATGCTCTGCTACATTCCGATCATCGTCAAAAGGATCCGGAACGAGGAACTGGTGTTGGAAGAAGGACTTCCCGGATACAGAGAATACACAAAAAAGGTGAAATACCGGCTGATCCCGTTTATCTGGTAGAGCCGAAAAGAAATTCCGGAGCATTAATGCTCCGGAATTCTTATGACTGCTGTTTTATGCTTCAATAAGGGAGAGAATCATTTTTCCAACGCCGGCGTTGTCGTTGGTATCGGCTGTGATATCTGCTGATGCTTTGACTTCATCGGGAGCGTTTGCCATTGCAACTCCGAGCCCTGCAGCTTTGAGCATAGCGATATCATTAGTCCCGTCTCCGAATGCGACAGAGGATGCCTCCGGAATTCCGAGAAAGCTGCAGAGAGCATTCAAAGCCAGACCTTTATCGGCCTGAAAGGAATTGCACTCTATATTATTGGGGACAGATGATGTGAATTTGATGTGAGGGAAAAGCTTCGGCAGTGTTTCAAGGCAGTACTGTCGCTCGGCTTTATCCGCAAAATAAAACGAACACTTATGCATTCCGCGGCCTTTTCTTATAAGCATGCCCCGGAAATCCGGGACACCCGAGTGCGCGCTCAGGATATAGTCCAGCATGAATTTGTCCTCGAAGAAATGGGCGAGATTGGCTCTGTCTTCCGAAGACATGAAACCGCGCCCGTCCTGATAACAGCCCCATGCAGCGTCAAATTGTGAGCAGATATGATCTGAGATCTTAAGGGCATCTTCAAGCGGGAGGTCGGCAGAATATATTGTCTCTCCGGTCTCCGCGTCCAGAACAACGGCGCCGTTGCAGCATATATAATATCGGGAAACGCCCATATTTCTTATCAGCTCGGAGATCCCGAGATAGATCCTTCCTGTGGCGGGAACGAGGATATTGCCCTTTTTGTAAGCTTCAGCAAGAGCACGCCTGTTTTCCTCCGGAAGATTCTTGTCTGTCGCGAGAAGGGTCCCGTCCAGATCGTATGCGAAAAGTCTGTATTTTTCCATAAATATAAAAATAAGCGGCTCGGATGAGCCGCTTTTCAAGATCTCTTATTTGCCCTGGTTCATCTGCTTCGCGACCTCTGCCGCAAAGTCTTCTTCCTTCTTCTCGATGCCTTCGCCCTTTATGTAGTGGATGGCGTCGACAAATTTGACGGAGCCGCCGAGCTTCTTTGCCGCGTCGGCAATGTAGCCCTCAACGGAACCCTGGAACAGGTCGCTGCGGACGAACTCCTGCTGGAGCAGGCAGTTCTCTTTGAAAAAGGCATTCAGCTTGCCGGCCGCGATCTTCTCTTTTATGGCCTGAGGCTTGGAAGCCATCTTCGGGTCATTGTCCATGAGGGCGACCTGGACGTCTCTCTCATGATCGAGGTCTGCCTGGGGAACGAGGGATTTGTCCCAGTATTTGGGATTCATGGCCGCTATCTGCATCGCGACATTCTTGCCAATCTCGGTGGCGTTAATGCCGCCCTCGACGGCGAGGTTCACCAGAACGGCTCTTGTGCCGCCCATGTGGACATAAGCGATGTTCGTGCCGTTGTCAAAACGGGCAAAACGACGGAGCTGGAGGTTTTCGCCGATGCTCATGACCTTCTCGGGAAGGATCTCGGCGACCGTGAGGGTGGAGCCTTCGTACTTGCAGTTCATGAGAGCGTCGATATCGGAAGGATTCTCGTTCAGTATTGTCTTGGCTATATCTTTTACAAAGGCAGTGAAGAGCTCGCTCTTGGCGCAGAAGTCTGTCTCACAGTTGACTTCGACTATCACGCCGCGCCCGCACTCGGGGCATACGCGCGCGTATGCCATGCCTTCGGCGGCAATGCGGCCGGCTTTTTTCGCGGCCTTCGCGAGGCCCTTTTCACGAAGCCAGTCGACTGCTTTATCCATATCGCCGTCGCATGCCTGGAGAGCCTTTTTGCAGTCCATCATGCCAACGTTTGTCATCTCACGGAGAGTTTTAACATCCTGAGCTGTAAATGCCATAATTATTCCTCCTCTGCCTGTGCGACTTCTGCGGGGACTTCTTCTGCAGGAACTTCCTCGGTTACTTCTTCAACAACTGCATCTTCTCCCTGACGGCCTTCCTGAACGGCGTTGGCCATAGTAGAGGCGATGAGCTTTATTGCACGGATAGCGTCATCGTTTGCAGGAATGACGTAGTCAACCTCATCCGGATCACAGTTCGTGTCGACGATGGCTATTATGGGAATGTGGAGTTTACGGGCTTCCGCGATAGCATTATGTTCCTTGCGCGGGTCTACGACAAACATTGCTCCGGGAAGCTTCTTCATCTCTTTTACACCGCCGAGATACTTTTCAAGTTTTTCCATCTCACCGAGGTGCTTCATGACTTCCTTCTTGGGGAGCATGTCGAAAGTGCCGTCTTCCTGCATCTTTTTGAGCTGAGCCAGACGGTCAATACGGGTGCGCATGGTCTTGAAATTCGTAAGCATTCCGCCGAGCCAGCGTGCGTTGACGTAGTACATGCCTACGCGGGAAGCTTCTTCGCGGATAGCGTCGGAAGCCTGCTTCTTGGTTCCGACAAAGAGTATCGTCTCGCCGTTTTCGGAGAGCTGGCGTACAAAACTGTAAGCCTCTTCAAGTTTTTTGACCGTCTTCTGAAGGTCGATGATGTAGATGCCGTTACGTTCGCAGTAAATGTACTCGGCCATCTTGGGGTTCCAGCGCCTGGTCTGGTGACCGAAGTGGACACCGGCTTCAAGCAGCTGTTTCATGGAAACTACTGATGCCATTGGTTTTCTCCTTATTTTTGTTATTTTCCTCCGGGGGCATCTCCCCTTGAACCAAACCCGTTTTTAAGGGCCACATGGATGAAGGTCCGCACCCCGTGCGAAATGCCCTGATATATTAGCAAAAAACCCTGACTGAGTCAAGGTTTTTTGTCTGTATTATATATTTTTTTCCGAATTATTTCAGCTTTATTTCCATGCAGGAATCTTTTCCGAAGACTTCTTCCATCTTTGCCTTATACTCTCCGAAGAAATCCGTCGGGCAGAGAGCCTGAACACAGCCTGCAAAGCCGCCTCCGTGTACTCTCCAGGCGCCTTTTCCGTTGAGGAGCTTTCCGGCAAGATCGAGCCCTTCCTTGAGCTTGAGATCACCGGTCGCCGAGGTGACGATGTTGTTTAGAAGCTCTTCGGACGAGCGCCCGCTTTCGTTCATGAGGCGTATGTATGTTTTTGCATCCCCGGACTTCAAAGCATCGCGCATTTTGGGGACGCGCTCGTTTTCGCCGAAGAAATGCATAGCTCTTCTGACCGGCCTGTCTTCCTTGGACCAGCCTTTGGCGGCAAACTCAGCAGGATCCACATCAGCAAGAACTGCCTTGTCGAAGAGGTTTGCTATATATTTCATGTCTGCGGGAATGCGGGCATAAGACGTGTCAAGGCCTGCATGGCTTCCCCCTGTGTCCGTGAGACTCAAGGTGAGGCCCATCGCCGAGAAGTCCGCATTGATGGACTCTATTTCGTTGGTGGAGAAATCAACATAGACTGTATGTCCAACCGAACAGGCGAGCTGGTCCATGAGTCCGCAGGGCTTTCCGAAGAAGGCGTTTTCGGCGCTTTGAGCTATACGTGCGATGACCACTCTGTCCACAGAGGAATCATTGAAAAGCTCTGAAAAAATGTTTCCAATCAGGACTGAGAAGGCGGCGGAGGAACTTAAACCGGAGCCTGCGGGAAGAGTGCTCCTGATAACGGCGTCAAAACCACCTGTCTTCAGTCCTAGGTCTTTAAAACCGGCGGCGACACCCCGGACGAGGGATTTGGACGAGCCGAATTCGGAGGGGTTCACAGCCAGCTTTTTGAGATTTACCTCAAAAGGTTCATATCCGCCGGAGGAGATGTTGATTAAATCGGTGCCGTTGGCTTCTGTTTCAGCATAGAGGCCGAGATCGACGGCCGAGGCGAGTATTCTGCCTTTCTGATGGTCTGTATGATTTCCGGCGAGTTCTGTCCTGCCGGGGGCAAAAACAGTACGTTTCATATGAAAACTCCCTTTGAAGAGATCGGTTTTAGGATTGTTAATACAGTTTATGACATTTGGTACCCAAAGTCAATTAAGCGTTGAAATAAAAAGGGGGAAAATATATAATATACATTGAAATTTTATGTCCGGGAGAAAACCCATGACTGACGTAACTGCGGTAATACTGACAAAAAATGAAGAGAAGAACCTGAAAGACTGTCTTGAATCACTCAAGGGTTTTGCAAAACGGACAGTGGTCGTGGATTGCGGGAGCGAAGACGGAACCTGTTCCATTGCTGAGCAGTACGGGGCAGATGTTTATTTTCACCCATTTGAAAACTACTCGAAACAGTTCAACTGGGCGCTCGATAACACCGATATAACAACTAAATGGACCTACAGACTGGATGCAGACGAGAGGCTTACACCGGCGTTGAAAGAGGAACTTGCGGCTCTTGCCTTGGAGCACGCGGATGACGACATTAACGGATTTTCGACAGAGGCCTGGCTCGTTTTTCTCGGAAGAGTTTTAAAGCACGGGGCAGCCAACAAGCGCAGGATCGTGATGTTTAAAACGGGTATAGGAAGGATAGAAGATCGGAGAATGGACGAGCATACAGTGCTGTCGGAAGGAAAGTCTATATCCTGCAAAGAACGGTTTATCCATGAGGATTTCAAGGATATGACCCATTGGATGAACAAGATGAACTGGTACGCCACCCGCGAGATGCAGGACTATTTCGAGTTTAAGGAAGGCAAGAGCGCCGAAATAGAAAACGACAGGTATGTCGCAGAGACGAGAAGGAAAAAATTCGGTTTTTACTATAAGCTTCCGATGTTCTCAAGGTCCTGGTTCCTCTTCGTGTATTATTATATATTTAAGGGAGGTTTTCTTGACGGAAGGCCCGGATACATATTCAATTACATGTATCACAGATGGTACAGGAATCTGGTTGATACTAAAATATACGAGCAGATGCTGAATCCCAAACCCTTTGAAGAGACCGGAGACTTGAAACAGTAATGAGAATAGTCCAGGTAAACACAGTTGAAACAGGGGCAAACGGCATTACGAACGTGATGCTGGGCTACTGCACGGCTATACTGAAGCTCGCAAAAGACATCCGCTTTGATCTGGTGTGCATAAATGAGCCGGAAGAAAAATATACCCGCCCGTTTCTCGAAAGCGGCGGAAAAGTCTATGTTCTGTCAAGGCTCAAGCACCCGCTTGAATATAGGAAACAGCTTGGAAAGATCTTCAGAGGTGCAGACGCCGTGCATGCTCACGGTAATTCGGCGACTTTGGCGCTTGAGATGGAAGCCGCATTCAATGCCGGGGTGCCGCTTCGGATCGCTCACAGCCACAACACTTCCTCGAGATTCAAGATTCTGGATGCCGTCCTGAGGCCTTCCTTCTACAGATACTGCAATCTGAGGGCTGCCTGCGGAGCAGATGCTGGCAGATGGCTGTATAAAGACAGGCGCTTCGAGGTCTTCAACAACGGAATAGATACGGAGAAGTTCGCTTTCAATCCGAAACTCAGGGAAGAAGCAAGGGCTGCTCTCGGGATAGGAAACGGTCTGTGCGTGATGCACATCGGCCTTTTCAACGAGGCTAAGAATCAGAGCTTTCTTATTGAAGCTTTCGCGCAGCTGTTGAACAGAAGGCCGGACTCGAAGCTCATACTGATAGGGGACGGCTCTTTAAAGGAGAAAGTACACGCCAAAGCAGAAGCGTTTCTTCCCAAAGGAAGCTGCTTATTCATTAATAACACCGACAGGATCCCGTATTACCTGAGTGCTGCCGATGTATTTGCAATGCCCTCCCTGCATGAGGGACTTCCTCTTGTGCTGTTGGAAGCACAGGCCTCAGGGATGATCTGCATATGTTCGGAGAATATAACAAAAGAAGCGGATAAGACCGGGCTTCTGAGATTTCTACCTCTTGGCTCTCCGGAAAAGTGGGCGGATGAGATGGCGTCAGTGAAGGCCGGAGACAGAGAGAAACGTTCGCTCCTGGCCAGGGAGAGAATGAAAAAGCAAGGGCTCGATATGGCCGACGCCGCAAAGAGGCTCCTTGACTTTTACAGGGAGGAGAGACAGAAATTCAGAGTGGCAGTCGTTGCCCATAACCTGACTGCCGGAGGCGCCGAGAGAGTAGTAGCAAGGCTTCTTAACAGTTGGGCGGAAAGCGGAGTAAACTGCTCACTCGTGCTCACCGAAAAGACGAAACATTTCTATACGGTTCCGGGCAATGTGGATATATACGAGGTCGAGGAAAACTCGAAGAATCCTTTAATAAACAAGTGGCGAAGGTTTAAAAAGGTCCGTGATATTTTAACTGATATATATCCGGATGTTGTTTTATCGATGCCGGAAGAGATCGGGATATACGTACTGGCAGCGATGAGAGGTACAAAGATTCCGGTCGTAGTTTCTGAGAGAAATAACCCTTGGAAGATGCCGGACAAGCTGATAACCAGATTCATGAGGATCCTCACATACCCTTCGGCGGCGGCACTCATTTTCCAGACAAAAAAGGCCAGGAGTTTCTTTCCCAAAAAGCAGAGAAAAAAGGGAAGGATACTTCCGAATCCCCTTGATATCTCTGCTCTGCCGGAGCCCATAGAGCCCGGCGCAGAGCGGGAAAAGATCATATACTCGGTAGGTCGCCTTGAAAAACAGAAGAACTTCTTCTGTCTCATCGATGCTTTTGAGATCTTCCACCGCAGGTATCCCATCTACCGGCTCGTGATATTCGGAGAGGGCACCCAAAGAGAAGCGCTTCAGGAATATATTACCGGGAAGGGGCTGAAAAAGAGCGTCTTTATGCCCGGTACGGTAAAGGACCCGATGAGGACCGTAAGAAACGGAACTGCATTTGTGTTGAGCTCTGACTATGAGGGAATGCCGAATGCGCTTATCGAAGCGCTGGCCTGCGGAGTGCCATGCATAGCGACGGACTGCCCCTCCGGAGGTCCCAATGAGCTGATAGATGACGGGGAAAACGGATATCTGGTTCCGGTAGGAGACTACATAAAGATCGCGGAGGACCTTGAACGCATCATTTCGGAGAAAGAAAAAACCGAGAATATATGTAGGGAGGCCATAAAGCTCCGCTCAAAATTCGATTCACAGGTCGTCTGCCCTCAATGGCTGGATTTTCTCAAGGAGGTTTCAGTTCTATGACGGTCTCGCTTCCTTTAGGAATAGGATCTTTGGAGCTCGGGACGTTGATCCTGTACTCTTTTCTCGGCGTTTTTTGCATGATATGTATAAAAAAAGCCTGTGTCGCAGGAATACCCGGGAAGAGAAAAGTCCCCGGCACGCTTTGGTTTGCACTGTTTTTTGGCGTTATGGCTGTTTTTGCGGTGTTTCGGGATATCAGCGTAGGCGCCGATTTCGGAGTTTATAAAGAGCTCTTCGATACAATAGACAGCGGAAGCATAATATCGGAGCGGCTGAAGGAATACAAATCCGGTTATTTCTGGCTCACATATTTCTGCAAGAAGACTCTCGGAAGCTTCAATGCGTATATCTTCGTCTGCTACGCCATCATGCTTCTCGGGTATATCGTTTTTATGAGTACCTACTGCAAAAGACCGGACGTACTCTCTTTCATTCCGTTTCTGATGGTAGCATACTTCTACATTAAGGCGCTTACAGAACTCAAGACTGCTCTGAGCGCATCCTGCTTTCTTATCTTCCTCTCCTGCTTAAAACCCAGGAAACCCGGTTATGCGCTGCTTGGCCTTGTCTTTCTGTTCCTGTCACTTGAGCTGCATCTCTTTACGATCGCTGCTTTTGCGCCGTTTGTAATCTTCTGGTATCTGTTCAGAGACAGAATATCCGGGTGGAGCAGACTTAAATTCGTGCTTTGGATCATTATTCCGATTGCTTTGAGCCTGGCTGTTATACGCTATGTAAAAGGACAGCTTGATATATATGCTCCTCTTTATGATCTGATAAGGGGCGATATCCGGGATTATCTGCAAATGAGCGCTACAAATGTCTGGCAGGGACTTGTTGTCGAGCACTGGATAATGCTCATTCCACACGGGACTCTTTTCGTGTTCATGCTGATCTTTTGGAAGGAAATGGGCAAAAGCAGAAGCTCTGTCCTCGCAAAAGCGGCCTGTACCTGGGATATAATGATCATGCCGGCCTGTACTTATGCAAATATCTGGAGAGAGAACTCGATTCTTTTCATGACGAGGATCATGATGTGGGCGGAGATAGTTCGGATAATTGAAAAACATTGCCCCGAAAAGCGCAAAAAGCTTTTAAAGATCCTTGCCTTTCTTGTCTTCTTCGGGTGGTTTCTGTTTAGGATCTTCAGTGAGGCACAGGATCTCGGAGTCGATACCTATGTTTTCGACTTTTTCCCAAAATGAAAGGAAGCTCCAATGCTCAAAGAAAATATTGATCTTGACAATAAGACTGTACTCATAACCGGCGCCGCGGGATTTATTGGCGCTGCACTTTCATCCGAGATTGAAAAGAGATATCCCGGCGCAAAGATCGTCGGGATAGACAATATGAACAGCTATTATGAGGTCTCTCTCAAGGAGTACCGCCTGGCAAAGCTTGGAGGAAAATTTGAGTTTATAAAAGGGAACATAGCTGATAAGAAACTCTTAATGGAGATATTCGGAAAATACAGACCGGAAGTTGTCATCAATCTTGCGGCTCAGGCAGGAGTCAGGTATTCGATTGATAATCCTGATGCCTATATAGAGTCTAACATACTCGGTTTTTATAATATACTTGAGGCTTGCAGGAAATATCCCGTTGAGCATTTGGTATACGCCTCATCCTCCAGTGTATACGGGAAAAACAAAAAGGTGCCCTACTCGACGAATGACAGGGTAGATAATCCGGTGAGCCTGTATGCCGCTACCAAGAAATCAGATGAGTTGTTGGCACACGCTTATTGTGAGCTCTACGGCATACCCGCCACAGGGCTTCGATTCTTTACGGTATACGGGCCCGCAGGAAGACCTGACATGGCCTATTACAAGTTTACGAAAAAACTTACTGCAGGAGAAAGCATCGAGATCTACAATTTCGGAAACTGCATGAGGGATTTCACCTATATAGACGACATCGTTGAAGGAATAATTAAGGTCTCACTTTGCACTCCCGAAAAGCCTTCCCGTTACAGGCTGTACAATATAGGAAACTCGAATCCCGAAAACCTGCTTGAATTTGTGAAGATCCTTCAGGAAGAGCTTGTCGAGGCAGGGATCCTGCCTGCTGAGTATGATTTTGAAGGCCATAGAAAACTCGTCCCCATGCAGCCCGGAGATGTCCTTGCAACCTATGCCGACACCACAGACTTGGAGCGCGATTTCGGCTTCAGACCATCTACCTCACTTCGCGCCGGCCTTCACAACTTCGCCCTTTGGTATAAGGAGTATTACAAACTATGAGCAAATGCTCATGTACGGTAAGGAAGCAAGCAACCGAAAACAAGAGATAGACCGCCAGCACTACACTATTCCGAACCAAAGACCAAAAGATAAGCATTGTGGGAAAATCTAAACTTTTGGATTTTCCTACAATGCCAACTA
>JAFRMX010000011.1 GCA_017430455.1 Oscillospiraceae bacterium | reverse complement strand
GCTTGTTTTCTTTGGATCGACTTCTTCCGGCATAGTGATTCCAGTTTCCTCAAGATCTGTTATCTTCACTTTCAATTAACGGTGGACGTACATCCTTGTCATTTCCGGCTCGCCGTCGCCCTGCACCATGCATAAAAACGCCCAGCCGTAACGCTCATAGAAGCCGGTGTGGTCGGTGACAAGATAGAGGGGAGAAATGCCCTTGCTCCGCATGTCCTCTACCACCATGTTCAGCAACTGTCCGGCAATGCCCTTCCCGCGATAGGCTTCCTCGGTGTAGACCGCGCAGACATTGGGCGTCAAATCCTTTCGGTCGTGAAAATCGTTCTCGATCACGCCCATGCCGCCGATAATCCTGTCGCTATCCATGCACAGATACCAGCCATATTCCGTCTCACGGTTCAGATAAGCCGTCATGCAGTCGAGATAGGCTTGCTCCGGGACGCCCCATTTGCTGTGGAACCACGCCGCCGCTGCCTCCTTCAGCTCAGGCTCGTCCCGCAGAGTTATATATTTCCGGTGGATAGCATAATACGTCAGATCCTGCTCGACATCCAAGTAGGTCAGTTCTTTCTCCGAGAAGTGATCGAAGGTCATGCCACACTTCTCCATTACACGGCGGGAAGCGTCATTCCCGGTAAAGAAAGAAGCGTATACCGTCCGCATTCCTTTCTCCCGGAACAGATATTCCAGAAACCGCGAGGCCGCCTCCGTTGCATATCCCTGATTCCAGAAACCAGAGCCGATCCCGTAGCCGATCTCACAGGAATCTTCTTTTTCTTCGAAATATGTAATAATACCGATAAGACGCCCTGTTTCCTTCAGGCGGATCGCAAACTGGTCCTGTCTTCCCGGATAGGAAGAAAAGTCGAATTCCTCCAATGAATCCGCATACCGGCAGATAAAGGTCTCCAGCACCTTTTTGTCGTGAGAAATGTTGATAAAGTAATCCTCTTTATCGGTCTCTTTGATTTGATCTATGATCAGTCTTTCCGTCTTCATGTGATATCAGCTTTCTGCGTGTTCTATGTTTTCCAAAGAAGCCTTCCCGTCACACACTTCAGCGCCATAGCGGCAGAAGAGCGATGAAAGGATCATCATTACACCTAATCCGACGGATGCATACCCGTCATAAGACAGTTTCTCGATCTCCGGAAAGAAGTTATCTGCTATGGCAACGCCGATGGAGCAGACGATCACCATGCCCAAAGGAATCGAAATAGTCAGGATACCTAAGCGCATTAACTCCTTTGCGCCTCTCATAGTGAAAGGAGTTCCGTCTGCAAGTTCGTTCTTGAAATAAATCTCTGCGAATTTGCTTAAAACCGCCTCCGCAGCACATAAAACTATGCCGACTGCCATTGCGGTAAAAAGGGCCGGCATACTCATGTGGGAATGGCTTTCAATGATACTGTGGATCGTAACACCGCCCAGCTTAAAAACCTCGCCGCCCAGCCCAAGGCTTATAATACCGACGATGCATACACAAAATCCAACCACGCAGCAGATATAAACGATCTTGCTGACGATTCTTCCGATTTTTGATAGAGTCTGTATTGTCTTTAATGTATTCATTTTGCTTTTTCCCTCTTTCATTTCTTTTCTTATTGTCGGTTAATTCAAGCCCACGTACTCTGCCAGCGTTTTGACCTCGCAGCCCTTATCTGCGTAATAGGAGAGCATCTCAGGCATCTTCTTCAGATCGTAGCTCGTCACGCAATCGGAGATGACATGCACCGTATATCCTGCCTTTGTCATATTGAAGCAGGTGGATTTCACACAGCCTGTGGCATCCGCGCCGGTAATATAAAACTCGTTGATGCCATTCTCACGGATGTACTCCGAGAAGTCTCTGCTGGTAAGCGTGTTGGCCTTCGTCTTAACAAAGATATGGCTCGACACCACCTTCAACTCCGGGGCAAGCTCCGCACCCTTTGTGTCCGGTTTGAATGTCCGCGTACCGGGCGACAGATTGTTGTGCTTGATATAGATGACCGTCATTCCCAGATCCATTGCCCAGTCAATGGCGGCGTTGATTGTGTCGATGATATCCCTGTAGTGCTTCGTAATGTCGTTCTGAATGTCGATTACGACAAGTGCTTTTTTATTCATTACAGCAACTCCTCCTTTATTTGCCATCATATTTCATCGGTGTAAAACGGATACTGTTCGTTTCCTAATCCTTATCGGAAGCAACCGTGCGACTCAGCGCAAATCTCGGGCCTTCGTCTCCGAAAGTCCCGTCGGGGCGAAAGCCGCATTTTTTGAGGACTCTCTGCGACGCTGTGTTTCCGACGTCCGTCTCCGCTTCCAGCGATTTTACTTCCTCATACCCGAACGCCCAGCGGCATGCCGCCCGCACCGCTTCCGTCGCATAGCCCTGCCCTTGATAAGCCTCCAAGATCCCGTATCCGATCTCCGCGATACCGTCCTCCCGGAGCCCTTTGAAGCAGAGATCCCCGATATGCGTTCCGTCTGTCTTCTCAATCATCCAGGCGGCATACCAGTCCCATTGATCCGGGCGTCGGAGACAGCCCTCCAGCATTTCGGTATATGCCTTTTTGAGTTCTGCGTCCTGCCCGGAGGCGATCATTGCCTCCATCTGTATAAGCGACGCGGGATATATGCGCAAACGCTCTGTTTTTATAATGGTTTTGCCGGAGCGTTCTGCTGGTGAATTATACTATCAAGTGCAACAGCAAAAAAAGAATTGAAGATCATACGGATCTCTGGTAGAATAGAGTCACGACACACCAAGCTACAAAGGAGAGATCCGTATGAACTACACACATCTTACCATAGAAGAGAGGATTTGTCTACGGGAATATTACAAAAAAGGATATAGTTATCGTAAAATTGCAGAGTTGCTGGGAAGAAACGTCAGCACAATATCTCGGGAGCTGCGACGGAACTGCACACACATGTACGAAATACCGACATACTATCCGCATACAGCGCAAAAGAAATGTAATCTGAGAAGGAGTTATTGTCACCGAGGAATGTTCTGGGCGCCGGAAGTGTTGGATTATATTGATGAGAAACTCTCTCAAACATGGTCTCCGGAACAGATATCAAAAACGCCATGTGGAATGAAAATGCCATCATTTAAGACGATATATCGTTGGATAGACGAAAGGTATCTGAGATCAACGCTGAAAAGTCTGAGAAGAAAAGGCAAAACGCGCAAAAGGCTCGGTAACGGAGGGAGATTTACCACCGGAAAGTCAATCAGGAAAAGAGACAAAAACGTATATAAGAGAAATGAATTCGGTCATTGGGAAGCTGATACTGTCGTAAGCGGACAAGGTAAATCAAAAGTATGCTTTGCTACTCTTGCAGAAAGAAAAACACGCTATTATGTTGCCATTAAAATCCCGGATAGGACCGGACGTTCTATGGCAGACGCAATGATCAAGTATTTCTCTACGCTTCCCAAGGGTGCGGTAAAAACGATCACCTGCGACAGAGGCAGCGAGTTTTCCGAATGGCGCCGAATTGAAAATGAGCTGAACTGCTATATGTACTTTGCTGACCCTTACTGCGCCTGGCAAAAAGGAACTAACGAAAATCTTAACGGCTTGCTTCGCGAATTCTACCCAAAAGGCAGAAACCTTTCCCGCGTTAGTCCGCATACGCTAAATAAAAACCTGGCGTTGATTAACGCCAGGCCTAAAAAGGTCCTCGGTTTTAGAAAACCAGTCGATTTATTTGATTCTTCTATTCAGAATTTGTTGCTCTTCACTTGACAATTCATCTTTATTTGTCATTCGATTTCGACACATGCTCCGTAAACCAGATAGTTGAACCCGGGCAGCGCCGAGATCACGCAGGAATCAAGTGTTTTTTCAGGGTCGGCAGAG
>JAFRMX010000010.1 GCA_017430455.1 Oscillospiraceae bacterium | reverse complement strand
TCGAGTACGGCGACATGCAGCTCATCTGCGAGTGCTACCAGCTTTTAAAAGACGGCCTCGGCCTTGCGAACGAAGAGATGCACGATGTGTTCGCCCGCTGGAATGAGACAGAGCTCGACAGCTACCTGATAGAGATCACCCGCGACATTCTCGGCTACAGAGACGAAAACGGCGAATACACAGTCGATCATATACTCGACACAGCCGGCCAGAAGGGCACCGGAAAATGGACTGCCATTCAGGCTCTGGATGAGGGTACTCCGCTTACGCTGATCAGCGAGGCCGTATACGCCAGATGCCTCAGCGCTCAGAAAGAGGAACGCGTCGAGGCTGCGAGAACCTTCCCGCATGAAAGAAAAGCCTTTGAAGGTGATGCGGATGCGCTGATAGAGAAGATCCGCAAGGCCCTCTATGCCAGCAAGATAATATCCTATGCCCAGGGCTACTCGCTCATGAGAGCGGCGGCGGAGCACTACGGCTGGAACCTTAACTTCGGCGGTATAGCCCTCATGTGGAGAGGCGGTTGCATAATCAGAAGCGCATTCCTCGGCAAGATCAAAGAAGCCTTCGAGAAGGATCCCGCCCTCAGCAATCTTATATTGGACAGCTATTTCGCAGACCAGATGAAGACCCTGGTCCCGGCCCTGAGAGAAGTCGTTGCCTTTGCTGTCGGCGCGGGCATCCCCGTTCCATCGCTCTCCTCTGCACTGAGCTGGTTTGACGGATATACGACCGAAAGGCTTCCGGCGAACCTCCTGCAGGCACAGAGAGACTATTTCGGTGCCCACACCTATGAGAGGACCGACGCTCCGCGCGGCGAGCACTTCCACACCAACTGGACAGGTCACGGCGGAGATACATCATCGAGTTCATATAATGCTTAATATAAAGGAGATATAAAATGAAAACAGATCTTAGCGGGAAAATAGCCGTTGTTACCGGAGCAGGCGGAGTCCTCTGCAGCCGTTTTGCAGTCGCTCTGGCTCAGAGCGGCGCAAAAGTTGCGCTGTTGAACAGGACCCTCGCAAAAGCCGAAAAGATTGAAGAAGAGATAAAAGCGCTTGGCGGAGAGGCCATCTCGGTGCAGGTCGACGTCACGAGCAAGGAGAGCTGCGAAAGGGCCCATGAAGAGGTCGTCGCCAGACTGGGCAAATGCGATATACTCATAAACGGCGCCGGCGGAAACAATCCGATCGCAACTGCAGATGAGGAATTCTTCTCCGAGGAGACCATGGAGGATCCGGCAAAGAAGAGCTTCTTCGATCTCGATCAGACAGGCTTCACCTCCGTATTCGGACTCAATATAGTCGGCGTCCTGCTCCCGACACAGGTCTTCGCGCGCGACCTGGCCGAGAAGAAAAACGGTGTCATCATCAACGTAAGCTCGATGAATGCATACCGCCCGCTTACAAAGATACCCGCATACTCTGCGGCCAAAGCGGCAGTTTCCAATTTCACACAGTGGCTGGCAGTCTACTTCGCGCAGGCAGGAATCCGCTGCAACGCCATAGCTCCGGGCTTCTTCTCGACAGCCCAGAACAAGGCGCTGCTCTGGAATGAAGACGGCACGCCTACAGCCAGAACAGGCAAGATCCTCCGCAACACCCCGATGGGCAGATTCGGCGAGCCCGAAGAGCTCCTCGGAACACTTCTCTGGCTCTGCGACGACAGCGCTTCCGGCTTCGTAACAGGCATAACCGTTCCTGTAGACGGCGGCTTCTCTGCATACAGCGGAGTCTGATATGGACATCTTCTGCAGGGAGAAAACTCCCGAAGGCTTGGACGCGGCTGAGATAAAGGCTGCCCTTCTGAAGTCGCTGGAAGGAAGGACTCTCAACAATGTCCTGATCCTCCCTCCGGATTTCACGAGATTCCATTCAAACGCCGGCCTCATAACACAGATCGTATATCATGAACTGACTGCGAAAGGCTGCAATGTCGATATAATGCCGGCTCTAGGCACCCACGTGCCCGTCTCGAAGGAGCAGTGGGAAAAGATGTTCGGCGATATCCCTTACAATAAGATGATCGTGCACAACTGGCGCACGGATGTCGAAAAGATCGGGGAAGTTCCCGCGGAATATCTCGAGGAGATAACCGAAGGCCTCTGGCACGACAGTGTCAGCGTCGAGATCAACAGGCGCGTCATGGACGAAAAGTACGATCTGATCGTCTCCCCCGGCCAGGTTGTCCCTCATGAGGTCATCGGAATGGCCAACCATTCGAAGAACCTCTTTGTCGGAGTCGGCGGCAGCGACATGATCAACAAGTCGCACATGGTCGGAGCTGTCTACGGCATGGAGAGAATGATGGGCAGGGACAACACGCCCGTCCGCAAGATCTTCGACTACGGAATGACTCATTTCCTTAAGAATCGCCCGATCCTCTTTGCTCTGACGGTATGCACAGCCCCGGGCGGCAATATAAAGACTCACGGACTTTTCATCGGCGAGGACAGAAAGTGCCTTGAGGAGGCCGTAAAGCTTGCCCAGGAGAAGAACATCGATTTTGTAGAGAAAGGCATCAAAAAGTGCGTTGTATACCTCGATCCCTCGGAGTTCAAGAGCACATGGCTCGGAAACAAGGCCGTATACCGCACGAGAATGGCGATAGCGGACGGCGGAGAGCTGCTGATCCTGGCTCCGGGAGTCGAGAGATTCGGCGAGGACGACGTCGTCGACGGACTGATCCGCAAATACGGTTATAGGGGTAGGCTCACTACTCTGGCAGAGTTCGAAAAGCCCGAAAACAGCGATCTGCGCGAGAACATGGGCGCGGCTGCCCATCTGATCCACGGCTCCTCGGACGGGAGGTTCTCAATAACCTATGCAGTCAGAGACATCTCACGCGAAGAGATAGAGTCTGTCGGGTACAAGAGCGCATCCTATGACGAGCTCTCGAAGAAATATGATCCCTCCAAGCTCAGTTACGGCTACAATACCATAGATGGAGAGGAGATCTATTTCATTCCCAACCCGGCCCTCGGCCTTTGGATCAACCGGGAAAAGTTCAACTGATCTGGTCATAAAGCGATATGCCGCTCCCTTCAGGCCATGGCTGACGCTTTTTGTGCAAACGGCGCTCTTTTCTTTAGCGCCGTTTTTATATATAATGTCTGTAACGGAAGGATGGCGGTTATGACATGCAGTACTGTCTTGCGATAGACATAGGGGCTTCCTCGGGACGGCATATCGTGGGCTGGCGCGAGGGCTCGGAGATAAGGACAAAAGAGGTATACCGTTTTCCGAACGGTGTCAGAGAAATGAACGGACACCTTACCTGGGATATCTGCGCGCTTGTGAAGGAAGTAAAAGAAGGCATAGAAAAGGCAAAGGAGGAGTTCGGGGAGATCTCGAGCCTCTCTGTCGACACTTGGGGCGTGGACTACGTACTGATGAAAGGCGACGAAGAACTGCTTCCCTGCTATGCCTACCGAGATGGGAGAACGGAAGCCGTGATCCCTCAGGTCCATGAAAGGATGGGTTTTTCGGAGCTATACCGGCGCACAGGCATCCAGTTCCAGCCATTCAATACGATCTATCAGCTCTATGCGGATAAGCTTTCAGGCCGTCTTGAGGGAGCGACGGACTTTATGATGATCCCCGAGTATCTGATGTATAAGCTCTGCGGCGTAAAATCGCATGAGTACACTGATGCCACAACTACAGGTATGGTCTCCGCCCTGACCGGGGAATACGACAGGGAGATCGTTAAAACGCTGGGCCTTCCCGGGCACCTGTTTTGCAAACTCGACAGGCCGGGTAAAGTGATCGGGGAATATGAAGGTATAGAGGTCATGCTTTGCGCGACCCACGACACGGGTTCCGCCGTAGAGGGCATACCTTTTGAGGAAAACATCCCCTACATTTCATCCGGAACCTGGAGCCTGCTCGGAGTAAAAACGGAGAAGCCCCTCACGGACAGGGCCTCGGAAAAGGCAAACTGGTCAAACGAGGGCGGACCGGGCTACAACCGCTACCAGAAGAACATCATGGGAATGTGGCTCATAAACAGGCTCCGCGACGAGCTCAGCTCCGGCAAGCCTTTCCCGGAGATAGTCGAAGAAGCGGAGAAGAGCCGTTTCGAGGAGACCGTCGATGCGAACGCGCCTGTTTTTCTCTCTCCCGAGAGCATGAAGGCCGCTTTTGATGCGGTGCTCGGGGGAAAGCCCGAAAGCGCGGGAGACTATTTCCGCTGCGCCTATAAGAGCCTCGCGCTGAGCTATAAAAATGCCGTTTCGGAGCTCGAGAGGAACACAGGCAGGCATTATAATGAGATCTGCATCGTGGGTGGTGGCGCGAAAAACCGATTCCTCAACGAACTAACGGAAAAAGTGACCGGGAAAAAAGTCACCGCCCTTCCCATAGAAGCTACAGCACTTGGAAATTTAAAAATACAGTTGGAGGCATATAATGTTAGTTGAGACCAAAGCAAGAGTGGGCGTCTTCGCGATCGCTCTCGGGGCCTATCTGCCCCAGTTCCCGTCCCTCGTGCCCGAATTCGAAGCACAGTACGCAGACTTCAAAAAGCGCATCCCCGGTTCGGTCGAACTGGTCGACGGAGAGATCGTCACAACAAAGGAGATGGCAATGGCGGCGGGAGACAGATTCCGCGCGGCCGATGTCGATCTCGTGATACTCCAGATGCTTACATATGCCACAAGTTACAACATGCTCCCTGCGGTCCGAGATCTCGATGTTCCCGTCGTGCTTGTAAACCTTCAGAAAAAGAAAGCTCCGGATTATGAAAACACCGATACCGCTACATGGCTCGGAGAGCTTTACGCCTGCGGAGCCGTGGGAGAGATGGTGGCAGATCTCGAGCGCGCCGGAAAGCGCCACGCCGTTATAACCGGTGTCGTTGAAGGCGGGGACGAAAAGGCCCAGGCGGAGATAGAGGACTGGTGCAGGGCTGCTCAGGTGAGAAGACGCTTTCGCGACACGAATATTGCCCAGATAGGCAGACCCTATCCCGGAATGATGGACCTGTACATTGACGAGACGAACCTCTACCACCGCATGTGGCTCTACACAAAGCAGTTTGATTGGGAAAAGATGTGGGCGATCGCCGACAACATAACAGACGAGGCCGCCATTCGCGCCAAGGCCGAGGACATCTTGAATACCTTCGATATCGAGGGCGGAGCGGACGTCGAAACGGTCCGCGATATGGCGAAATACGTCGTGGCTTTCGAGCAGTGGGTGAAGGACGAGAAGCTGGGCTTCGTGGCCTCCCACTACGACGGATTTGCCCAGGGCATCGCGGGGAAGCTGGACAGCATGCTCATTCCCGCTTTTTCCATGCTCATAAAGCAGGGCACAGCCTGTGCTGTCGAGGGTGACATCAAGGTCGCGATGGCAATGGGCATCCTGAAGACCATCGCGGGAACGGGACAGCTCAGCGAGATGTACTCCATTGACTTTGATGAGGACATATGTATAATCGGTCACAGCGGCTCGGGCGACGCCGACATCTCGCGGGCGAAGAAGCCCACGATGAAGATCGTTCCCGTGTTCCACGGCAAGACTGGGGGAGGTTATCTCACTCAGTTCTATCCCCCTGTCGGACCCATTACCTTCCTCGGCATCACCCAGGACAAGGACGGGCATTTCAAGTTTGTAGTTGCTGAGGGAGAAAACGAGCCCGGCCCGATATTCACCTTCGGCGACACCAATATGCGTATGCGCTTTGGGATCGGTGCCAGGGAGTTCTGCAACCGCTGGAGCGAGGCGGGGCCTACCCACCACATGGCTGCGGCGATCGGCAGACATACAGATACGATCCTCAAGGTCGCGAAATTATTCAACGTCCCCGTGGACATAATTACAAGATGAGGAGATCCGAAATGAAAGATATTCTGAACGCGCCATTTATGGTCGAAATGATCCGCACGACCACAAACATGTATGCCCACGGCTGGGATGAGCGCAACGGCGGAAATATCAGTCTTCTGCTTGACGATGCCGAAGTCGAGGACTATCTGGACACATCAGCAGTCCTTCGCCGCATCCCCACAGGATTTAAGGCTCCGGAGCTTGAGGGAAAGTATTTCTTTGTCACAGGCACGGGCAAATACTTCAAAAATGTTCAGTACGCGCCCGACGTGAACCTCGGGATAGTCCGCATCGCCGATGAAGGCGGGACTGCGGAGCTGCTCTGGGGCTTTGCGGACGGAGGTAAGTTCACGAGCGAGTTTCCCGCGCACATGATGAGCCATGTTGCGAGACTGAAGGCCGATCCCAAAAACCGTGTCGTCATGCACTGCCATCCTGCGAATCTTCTGGCCATGACCTATGTCCACACACTGGACGAGAGAGAGTTTACGCGCACGCTCTGGCAGATGTGCACCGAGTGCGTCGTCGTTTTTCCGGAAGGAGTCAGCGTCCTGCCCTGGATGCTCTGCGGAACGAACGAGATAGGTGAAGCAACTGCGGAAAAGATGCTCGTTTCGCGACTCACGGTCTGGAGCCAGCATGGGATCTACGGCGCGGGCAAGGACCTCGACGAGACTTTCGGACTCATCGAGACCGCGGAAAAAGCGGCTGAGATCTATATGAAGATCGCCCACCTCCCCCGTCTGAACACGATAACCGACGAACAGCTGCACATAACAGCAGAGTATTTCGGCGTAAGAGTCCGCGAAGGCTACCTGAACATCTGAAACACGTCAGATCCGGGTTTTCACAGTCCTCGCAATTGAATAGGGTTTTACATCTCCGGTACCCGGTATGCGGTACCGGAGATGGTCGCATCTTCGGGGCAAAACGGGGACCATAAAAGAATTCTTTCCCATGACGGTGGATTCGGCTCTTTCGGAGTTGACATTACGGACAGTCTCAGGTATATAAATGATATAAAAACATCCGCCGGCAACCCGGCCGCCCGGAAAGTATAAAAGTAAGATGAAGTGATAAATACTGAAAAAGGAGAAGAAAAAATGACCAATATTCCTGAAGTGAAACTCGGACTTATCGCGGTAAGCCGTGACTGCTTTCCCATAGGCCTCTCGGTGAAGCGCCGCGAGGCGATCGTAGAAAGCTGCGGAGGCAACATCTACGAATGTCCCGTCACGGTAGAAAATGAAAAGGATATGCTCCTGGCTGTTGAAGATGTGAAGAAAGCCGGTTGCAACGCGCTGGTCGTATTCCTTGGCAACTTCGGCCCGGAGACTCCGGAGACCCTGATCGCAAAGTATTTCGACGGCCCCCGCATGTTCGTTGCTGCAGCTGAGGGGGACGGCGACCTCATCAACGGCAGGGGAGATGCGTACTGCGGCATGCTGAACTGCTCCTACAACCTTGGTATGCGCCATCTCAAGGGATATATCCCCGAATATCCTGTAGGTACCGCTGCGGAGATAGGGAAAATGATCAAGGAATTCTATCCCGTCGCCCGCGCGGTCATCGGTGTCAGGAATCTCAAGATCATAACCTTCGGCCCCCGTCCTCAGGATTTCTTTGCCTGCAACGCGCCTATAAAAGGTCTGTACGAGTTGGGCGTAGAAATAGAGGAAAACTCCGAGCTCGATCTTCTGGTGAGCTATAAAGCGCATGCGGGCGACAAACGCATTCCTGAGGTCTGTGCGGATATGGCAAAAGAGATGGGCGAGGGCAGATATTTCCCCGACCTTCTGGAGCGAATGGCGCAGTTCGAACTTACTCTGCTCGACTGGGCTGAGGAACATAAGGGTGCCCGCAAATACGTTGCTTTTGCAGACAAGTGCTGGCCGGCCTTCCCGCAGCAGTTCGGTTTCGAGCCGTGCTTCGTCAATTCCCGTCTCGCCGCCCGCGGCATCCCCGTGAGCTGTGAAGTCGACATCTACGGTGCTCTGTCCGAATATATCGGCTCCTGCATTTCAGGTGACGCGGTTACTATCCTCGATATCAACAATTCGGTGCCCGCGCAGATGTGGGAGCGTAATATCAAAGGCAGGTACGACTATGCCCTTACTGATACCTTCATGGGCTTCCACTGCGGGAATACGCCTTCCTGCAAGATGCGCGCGGACCGCGCCGTGAAGTATCAGCTCATCCAGCACAGACTTCTTGAGCCGCAGGGGAGCGAGCCCGATTTTACACGCGGCACCCTGGAGGGAGACATCGCCCCCGGTGAGATCACTTTCTACCGCCTCCAGTGCGACAGCGAGGGCAATCTGCGCTCCTATATTGCTGAGGGCGAGGTGCTGCCCGTGGCAACAGAGAGCTTCGGCGGCATCGGCGTTTTCGCCATACACGAGATGGGCCGCTTCTACCGACATGTGCTGATCGGAAAGCGCTTCCCGCACCACGGCGCCGTTGCCTTCGGCCACTACGGCAAGGCCCTCTTCGAGGTGTTCAAATACTTCGGCGTGCAGGACATCGGCTATAATCAGCCCAAAACCCTGCCCTATCCTACGGAAAATCCCTGGGCCTGACATGCCTTTTGACTCAGCTGACATCTGACCCGATCTCCAGAGCCCTCGCAATTGAATATATCTATTCATCTCCGGCGCCCGATATGCGGTACCGGAGATGTTCAATGATGAGACCCTTGAATAGCTTGCGGAAGAAAATATACGTGTCATAAGCAGGAGAGACATGTCATCAAGGAATCTTGTGTTTTCAACGGTTTATGACACGTATGACGGGAATGACACGTAATTGAATATACCTAAAAACTGCGGATAATCACATATATCTATCTACGCGTCATACGTGTCATACCCGTCATAACCCTGTAATACCAATGGTTTCAAAAATCACCTTCGTGTCATATTATGACGCGTAAAAAACACAGGCACTTCGTGTTTTACTAGGTGCTTGTGTTCTAGATAAATAGCCGGCTGGAACTGTATTCACGCGGCTTTGTTATGGGAGGTAGGATTCTTCGCAGGCTCAGAATAACAAGCTGTTTTGCGCGATGAAAAAAGTCAATCCGCGATTGACCAATAGAAGCTCCGTTTGATGTATATTGCAGGCACATCAAAAAAACGGAGGTAATTCTTATGGAAATCAGAAACAAAAACGTGGAATTAGTATTCATCATCGACAGAAGCGGATCGATGGCTGGAATGGAATCGGACACTGTAGGCGGTTTCAATTCCATGCTTGAGCAGCAGAAGAAGACCGAAGGAAACAAATTCGTCACGACCTATCTGTTCAACCAGTCGCACAGGCTGCTCCACGACAGGCTGGACATTGATGAGGTCAGTCCTCTTACGGAGAGGGATTATTGCGCGGGAGGCTCGACGGCGCTCATTGACTGTATCGGAGACGCAATAAAGCACATAGAGTATGTGCACAGGTACATAAGGCCTGAGGATGTTCCCGTCAAAACGATCTTCGCGATCACTACCGACGGGCTTGAAAACGCGAGCCGAAAATATTCGTCATCTGAAGTGAAGGCGATGATCGAAAGGAAAAAGAAAGAGGATGGTTGGGAGTTTCTTTTCATAGGAGCGAACATCGACGCCGTCGAAACGGCAAAGAGATACGGGATATGTGAAGACAGGGCCCTCAATTACAGGCAGACCCACAGGGGCACGAGGAGCACGTTTGCCGCCATGAACACTTTTATCAGGGAATCTGCACACAACGCGTATTACGATATCAAATCGGAGCCTTCGGAGTTCAGATCTGAGATAGATGACAGGGACGACTGAACCTGTCCCTAATAAGCTGTGCCGCAGAGCTCCATGGGTCTCACAACGATTCCTCTAAAATAACTTTCACTTTGACTGTTACATTCATATTATAATGTAACAGTTATTTTTACACAAAAGCGACAGTTAAAAAAAGGTGCGTACTTGCGGACGACCCGTGTTTCTCCTATACTGTTGTCAGCAATACCCGAGGAGGAACAGAATATGCTCAACGACATTCGCAAACCGGAAAACAATATCAGCTTTTCGTCTTTCTTAAGCGCAGATTACGCGCGGGACTACATTACGCAGGACACACCCTATGATGAGCAGATCGGCATGGCCGCCAAAGCGATCCGCGAGGCGGATCATGTCCTTATAGGTGTCGGAGCGGGAATGAGCGCCGCTGCAGGCGCAGAATACGGCGGGAAGTTTTTTGAGGAGAACTTTGCCGAGTTTCAGCGGGTTTACGGCAAAGGCCAATATATGCAGGACATGTATTCCGCGGGCTTCTATCCTTTCCCGGATGAGGAGAGCCGCTGGGGCCTGTGGTCGCACTTGGCTCTGATCGCGGGAGCAGATCTGGATGTGACGCCTCTGCACAGGCTGCTCATCGAAGCGATAGCGGACAAAAGGAGCTTTATTCTCAGCACCAACGCCGACCACCAGTTTGAAAAAGCAGGCTACCCGGAAGAGCAGATCTTTGCCACACAGGGAAGCTACAGACGCATCCAGTGCAAGAGGGGCTGTCATCCGAAGACATATGACTCGGTGGAGCTGTTCAGAAGGATGGAGCTTGAGCGCAAAGACGGCAGGATCCCCGGAGCGCTGGTGCCAAGATGCCCTGTCTGCGGCGGGGAGATGACCATGAATCTGCGAGTGGACGACTGTTTTGTGCAGGACGATGACTGGTACGCCGCGGAAGAACGCTTCAGCCGCTTTCTAAGCCGGGCGCTCGGCTGCAGACTGGTGCTGCTGGAGCTTGGCGTGGGCTTCAACACCCCGACGATCATCCGCTTCCCATTCGAAAAGCTCTGCCGCGAGCATGAAAATGTCAGTCTTATACGCCTCAACCGCTCTAAGGCCATAGTGCCTGCGAGCCTTGGCAGCCGGGCAATCGGGATCAGCGCGGATATGGCAAAAAGCATCACGGATATCTGCAATGCACTGGATCAGACCGGGAGAAGCGAATCATGATAATCCAGACCGGAATGCGTACGGATATACCCGCTTTCTACAGCAAATGGTTTTTAAATAGGATTAAAGAGGGATATGTGCTGGTGCGTAATCCTTATGATCTTCAGTCCGTGACACGTTACAGCCTTTCTCCGGACGTGGTGGATCTGATCGCATTCTGTACCAAGAACCCGGCACCGATGCTGCCGGGGATGGACGCTCTGAAGGAATACGGCCAGTATTGGTTCGTTACAATTACCCCTTATGGCCGGGATATTGAGCTCAATGTTCCTGACAAAGAGAAGGTCATTGAGGACTTCAAACGCCTTTCGGATATCGTCGGAACCGACTCCGTCGGCTGGCGATGCGATCCGATACTTCTCACGGAGCACTATACGCTTGAGCGCCATATCGACGATTTCCGCCATATGGCGAAAACGCTCTCGGGTTACACGGAGAGCTGCGTGATATCATTTATAGATCTTTATCGGAAAGTAAGACGCAATTTCCCGGAGGCGGAGGAAGTCGGGAAGGAAGAACGAATCACCATCGGGAAGGCTTTCGCAGAGATCGGGAAAGAATACGGCATCACGATCCGCGCATGTGCCGAGGGCACGGAGCTTGAGCCGAATGGCGTCGATTGCGGGGGCTGTATGACAGTCGGGACCTTTGAAAAGGCGCTTCACGCGGTGCTTGATGTTCCGAAACGGAAAAACCAGAGGGGCGGAAAGTGCGCCTGCGTGCTCGGAACGGATATCGGAGCCTATGACACCTGCGCGCACTTCTGCCGCTACTGCTATGCCAATACAGACGCTGAGCGGGTACGACAGAATATGAAAGCGCATGACCCGGATTCACCCTTCCTGATCGGGGGCTGCAGGCCGGGAGACAGGATCCGCGAAGCAGCGCAGGAGAGCTGGCGCAGCGGGCAACTGACACTGGAGCTATAAAAGGGGCGTATCATGGATCGTATCGAAAGAATCCTTTATTTAAATGAGAACCTTCTGGAGGAAATGCCGGAATACCGCTCAGACGCGGAAAACTTTCCGCGAGACGACGGTGGTCAGAGGCGGCTGCTTCGCAGCCTGATGAATGTCCGTATGCCCGGCGCTCTAAGGGAGGATCTCCTCAATGTGCAGGATGAATTGCTCCGGGAGGAGAGGGAGGAAAAAGGCGTCGTCCATGTCTCCGACCTGCCATCCGTTCCAGGTGAGGAGCGCATCGTTCTCTGGCAGGGGGACATCACCCGTCTGGACACCGACGCTATCGTAAACGCTGCCAATAGCCGGATGCTAGGCTGTTTCATACCCTGTCACAACTGTATAGACAATGCGATCCACTCTGCGGCCGGCCTGCAGCTGAGAGAGGAATGTGCCTCTCTGATGCGGCTTCAGGGGCACGAGGAACCTGTCGGACAAGCAAAGATCACCGCCGGGTACAGCCTTCCGGCAAGACATGTGATCCACACGGTTGGCCCCGCAGTGGAGGGACAGCTGATGGAAAGGCACTGTGAGCAGCTTCGCTCCTGTTACTGCGCCTGCCTTCAAAAGGCGGAGGAAAACGGGCTTGAAAGCCTCGCCTTCTGCTGTATCTCTACGGGCGTGTTCCGCTTCCCGAAGGAGGAGGCAGCAAAGATCGCAGTGCAGACAGTCCTTGACTACCTTGCGGAAGGCGGGAAGCTCAACAAGATCGTTTTTGTCGTACACGGTGACGAGAACTTCAGTATCTATCGAAACCTTCTGTTCTGAAAACAGGGACAGATCGGAAGCAATAAAAAGAACCCTGAGAGATCAGGGTTCTTTTTATATAAGCTGATGATCCTGATTAAAAAGAGACTTTGAAAACTACCCAAAAGGCACTGCAGGTTGTATAATCATATAAAGGATGTAAAGGAGATGGGCATATGGAAACTGAAGCCGTCTGTAATGTATGTCCGCACAGATGCCGGCTTAAGGAAGGCATACGCGGGCTTTGCAGGGCAAGGATATGCAGGGATGGAGTTTCTGTTTCCGAAAACTACGGCCGAATTACGGCGATCGCACTCGACCCGATAGAGAAAAAGCCTCTAAAAAACTATTATCCCGGTTCGAAGATCCTGTCCGTCGGGAGTTACGGCTGCAATTTCCGCTGCCCGTTCTGCCAGAACTATGAAATAGCATGGACAGGGCCGGACGAGACGGTGTACAGGGAGATAAGTCCCGAAGAGCTCGTAAGAAGGGCAGATGGCCTGAAGTCTTACGGAAACATAGGAATTGCCTTTACATACAACGAACCGACAGTCGGATATGAATATGTCCTGGACACGGAAAAGCTCGCCAAAGAAAAAGGACTCAAAACAGTTCTGGTCACCAACGGATGCGCTTCTCCGGAGATATGGGACCTGCTCCTGTCATATACGGACGCACTGAACATAGATCTGAAAGGCTTCTCCGACCGCTTTTACCGCATGGTCTCCGGAAGCCTGGAGACTGTTAAGAGAAATATATTCGAGGCGGACAGAAAGTGCCATGTCGAATTGACGACACTGATTATTCCGGGCGAGAACGATTCGTTTGAGGATATGAGAGAGGAAGCAAAATGGATAGCTTCCGTCGATCCGGA
The DNA here is from genome assembly GCA_017430455.1 of Oscillospiraceae bacterium. Classification (GTDB taxonomy): domain Bacteria; phylum Bacillota; class Clostridia; order Oscillospirales; family Oscillospiraceae; genus Limivicinus. The sequence goes on along the minus strand of JAFRMX010000010.1, from coordinate 135,291 downwards.
GATCACGCTGCATGTGACCAGATTCTTTCCGCGCCATCTAATGACGGACAGAGCGGCGACAAGGGTGTCACTCGTCTATGCGCTGGCCGATGAGGCGCGGAAGTATCTTAAAAACGTATATACCGGAAACTGCTGAAAGGAGCAGAGAGATGGCTGTTGTCGGAGCAATAATGGTACCGCACCCCCCGCTCATAGTGCCCGAAGTCGGCAAAGGCGGGGAAAAACAGATAGAGGCAACCTCAAAGGCCTACAGGGAGGCCGCCGCCTTCATAGCGGAGCTCAGGCCGGAGACGCTTATAATATCCAGCCCGCATTCCGTGATGTATTCGGACTGGTTCCACATATCTCCGGGCAACGGGGCGAGAGGCAGTTTCTCTCAGTTCAGAGCCCCTAATACCGCCTTCGCTGTCAGGTACGATTCCGAGCTGGCAGAGGCGATAAGTGCCTCTGCAGGAAAGGCGGGAATACCCGCAGGTACTGCAGGTGAGCGCGATCCTTCTCTCGATCACGGCACAATGGTCCCGCTTTATTTCCTCAGAGAGGCTTTCGGAGAAAGGCTGCCGAAGATCGTCAGAATAGGGCTCTCCGGACTCCCTCTGCGCGAGCATTACAGACTGGGCATGCTGATCGCAGAAGCCTGCGATTCCCTGGGCCGCAGGGCAGCTTTCATAGGAAGCGGCGATCTCTCGCACAAGCTTCAGAGCTACGGGCCTTACGGGTTCGCCGAAGAAGGCCCCGTCTATGACGAAAGGATAATGGACGTCATGGGAAGGGCAGCCTTCGGCGAGCTTTTCGACTTTGACGAGGCCTTCTGCGACAAAGCGGCCGAGTGCGGACACAGGAGCTTCGTGATGTTGGCGGGAGCCCTTGACGGGAAAGCAGTGGAAGCGCATAAGCTCTCTCACGAGGGTGTCACGGGCGTCGGTTACGGCATCTGCACTTACCTGCCTGTCTCGGAGGATCCCGGCAGGCGCTTTCTGGAGGTCTATGACAAAAAGCTCGATAACAAGATCTCCGGGCAGAGGGAGGCAGAGGACGAGTATGTGAAGCTCGCCCGGACCTCGCTTGAGTACTATTACAGATACAGGACTCCGATGGTGCTTCCGCAGGATGCTCCTTCCGCGATGAGGGACACAAAAGCCGGAGTTTTCGTCTCGCTGCATGAATTTGGAAGGCTCAGAGGCTGCATAGGGACCATTCTTCCCGTGACTGTCTGCACGGGTGAGGAAATAATCAGAAATGCGATCTCCGCAGCTATGCACGACCCGCGCTTCAGCCCCGTGAGGGAAGATGAACTCAAGACGCTCGAGTACAGCGTAGACGTGCTCTCCGAGCCGGAGGATATCGGGTCCGAGTCAGAACTCGATCCGAAGAAATACGGTGTCATTGTGACGAAGGGCGGAAGAAGGGGCCTTCTGCTTCCAGATCTCGACGGAGTGGATACGGTCTCGCAGCAGATTTCGATAGCGAAACAGAAAGCGGGCATCGGGAAATGGGAGAACGTAAAGCTTTCGCGCTTCACGGTCACAAGGCATAAATAGGAGAAAATATGGCTTTATACGCGCTGGGCGATCTTCATCTCTCTTTCGGCTGCCCGGAGAGACCGGCTAATCTCAAAAAAGGCGTCTGGAGAGATCATGAGGAGAGGATAAGAAACAACTGGATAAGCACTGTCAGCGAGGACGATACCATAGTTTTGACCGGGGATTTCAGCCACGGAAAGACTGAGGAGCAGCTCAGGCCAGACATAGATTTCCTCCTTGCACTTCCAGGTCGCAAGATAATGCTCAGAGGCAATCACGACATGTTCTGGGACGCGAAGAAGACTTCAAAGCTGAACGAAAAATATACGGGCTCGCTATTCTTCCTGCAGGACAACCATGCGGTATACGAATCGAAGAGCAAAAAATACGCCCTGGTCGGAACCAAGGGCTACTGCTTCGAGAATCTGGATTCCCTGGAGCACTGCATGAAGCTCGAGGAGCGCGAGGCGGCAAGGCTGAGAAGGTCGTTTGATTCCGCCGTGTCCGCAGGTCTCGGCAATTTCATTATGTTCCTTCACTATCCTCCGACATCTCCCATCTGGCCTCCGACGCCGGAGCTCTGCAGGGCGCTGGGCATGTCGAGGAAGGAGGAAGCCGTGATAAGGCGGGACGAGAGAGCGCTTCTGTCGAAAAGAAACGGTGACAACAACGGGCACAATCTCGTCATTAATCTGAAGAAGCTGCCAAGGGAACTCAAAAACAGAGCATCCTGCGTTACGCAGATCGACAGCAGCCCCTTTACGGAGATCGCCGAGGAATACGGCGCCGAGACGGTCATATATTCCCACGCTCACGGCAAAGAGCGCTTCGGAGACAGCCTCTCGGGCAATGTACGAGGAGTAAGATATCAGCTGGTCTCCGGAGACTATCTGGACTTCAGACCGTATAAAATAATGGAGTGAAGTTTTACGCGGAAGATAGTCTGAAACATGATGAAGGATAAGAACGGATTGCTGCAAAATGCGGCGATACGTTTTGCTTAACGAACTCTCTGGTCCTGTCGCTCGGCGCATATGCGGGGCTTGCAGTCAGGGGGTTAAAGCTTGCTCACGACGAGAAAACGGAAGAGGCATAAAAGAATTATTATGAAACAGAGCTCCGAAGCGATCGGAGTTCTTTTTTTATCTGCCGGAGTATGGTAGAATTCAAAAAACAGAGCTAAAGGACGGAAGCGTAAGAGATGACTGCATACAGACACACGGTACAGTATTATGAAACAGATATGATGGGGATAACCCACCACTCCAATTATATCCGCTGGATGGAAGAAGCCCGGGTGGATTATATGGACAAGCTCGGTTTTCCGTATGCGGAAATGGAAGCTCACGATGTATATTCTCCTGTCAGATCCGTCAGATGTGAATACAAGCATCCCAGCACCTTCGGCGATAATATAGAAATCGGTGTCTCCGTCGGCTCTTTTAACGGAATCGTGGTCTCCATAAGATATGAGATGACAAATGCAGAGACCGGACAACTTGTCTGTGCTGCCGAATCCGAGCACTGTTTTCTGGATAAATCCGGACATTTTGTGAGGCTCAAGCGTGATATGCCTGAATTTTACGCCAAGATGGAAGAAGAAGCCGGAAAGAATCAACAGAAACAATAAAACAATGGCAGTCCATTCGGACTGCCATTGCTGTATCTTTCGGGAAATCTTACTTGAATGCCACCATTGTGTTCGCAATGGTCATGGTCGTCATCAGAATGCCGTTGAGGCATGCAGCGGTCCAGATGTTGCCCGTTTTCTTGTAGAGATTGCGGGAGATGATCGCGGCAATCGTCAGCGTGACTGCCATAGCTACCAGAACTATGCCGGAGAGCGCCGACTCGGGATGAGCAGCAACTCCTGTGCTGAAGAGGGTTATGTACTGGCGAGCAAGCCAGAGAATTGCTCCGCCTGCGTTGAGCGCGATAGCCAGGAGATAGCCCTTGAAGCCCTGTGTCTTCTCGGTATTGGTGTTTACGGTAATGGATGCCGTAGAAACCAGATAGAAGAAGAGGAAGGTGGGCAGGTAGCGCAATATGGCAGGGATAATATTGGCATCGAAGGTCTTGAAAGCAAAGGTCCAGATACGGAAGTCCGCCTTGAAGATCGCATCCATGAGGAAGAGTACTATATAGGCCAGAATGATCGTAACGATCGCAGTGCAGATACCGGCCAGGATCGCCATGGGTTTGAGAACCACGCCGTAGTTTGCAAGGACTGCGCCGTCGCGCGACTTGATGCATACATAAACGGCACTCATAATAACAAGCGCTATCAGGGTGCAGGCGATGGTCCAGTATGCGATACTGTTTACTCCGGGAGCTGTAAAGACAGCATTGTTCTGATACATCGGAGTTTTGGCGACGACAGCCAGAAGAACACCGGCTATGAGAAGAATGCATCCGCCGATCGGGAGCTGCTTCCCGCTCTTCTTAACAAGCCCGAGAACGAATGCCGCACATCCGCCTATTGCCGCGACTATGCCGCAATAGAAGAGAATGTTGACGATCGGGCTGCCCGCCCCGCCGTCCATAAGAGGAGTGAAGAAGAGGCCGGGCAGCAGAATGGCGATGATGTCTATTATGATTACAGCGATCTTCTTGCCGCCTGTCGGAGAAGGCTGGACTTCGAGTGCGCCTGTATTGGCTTTGCTGAAGAAGGGCAGCTCGATAAGTGTGGAGGCGATGCCAATTATCAGCATGATGAAGCCGACAAGGGCCACGCATTCAAAGAATTCTTTCCACTGCCATACCTGTTTGGCCGGATCGATGCTGCGAATGCCGTCCTGATAATCTTTGAAGGCCTCGGTGTAGAAGCTTAAGGCATAGGCTGTAGTCGTTTTGGAGAAGTGGTTCCAGGGGTGGGTCTGGGCCGGTTCGTAAATGATACGGCGGCCGCCGTCTGAAGTATCATACCAGGTATTGGCCTGAGCAGCAGCTGTCTGCTGGAGGAATGTCATTCCGTCCGGAGTAGAGACATAGTCCTTGTGGCGGACAGTCCCGCCTGTCTCCGCCGAATCATTGAAGAAGAATTCGTCGAACTGTGCAGCAACTTTGCCCATGGTCCTTCCGCCGCCAAGTGCGTCAGCCGTTGCGGCATCGACACCCACGAGACCTGTATACAAAAAGTCGGACCCTTCGGTAAGTCCGCAGTATATCTTGCGTATACCGGTTGCCATGAATTCCTGTTCGTCCATAGCGAGGGCCATCGTGCTTCCGAATCCGCCCATGGAGTGGCCGGTGACGCCGATGATTCCGTTGCCCGCTTCGTCCTTGAGCACGTAAGGCTGCTCATACATATAGGCGACAGCGTCGTGCATGGAGTTCACCCAGAAGGGAAGCCATATGCCGAAGAAGGACGTGTCGCTGTATTTTGAGTTGTCAAAATCTGAGTGGCCATGGTCATACTGGTCCAGTGCCAGGACGACATATCCGCGGCGGCTCAGCTCTATGGCGTTGGCATCCTGCATTTCCGCCGAGTTCAGATAGCCGTGTGTTACGATAACCGTGGGTTTGGGATTTGATGCCGAGGCGTCCTTCGGCATGTAGAGGAGCCCGCTGAGATAACCGTTGTCGGTATCAAATTTGATCTTTTTTACTTTGACACCGTTTGTGCTGCTGAAAACAGAGGCCATGATGCTGCCAAGCAGGATCAGGCACAGGGCTATACACAGCACTTTCAGATTTTTCTTGCTGATTTTCATTAACTTCCTCCCTTTATAAAATTACAGTTTGTTTCCACTGGAAACATTATAATCAGTATAATCCTTTTCCGTTCTTTTATCAATAGGATACGGAAAAGTTTTTGTCTTGTAAGAGGTTTCTGATTCTGATAGAATACTTTGGATAAGGAGGTGGCTCCATGACGCTTGAATGGATGGGTGAATACAGAGAACTCGTTGAAGCTCTGATCCACTATTGCAATATATATGCCGCTGTATACAAGACCGAGAAGATGGAATACGATGGCATAAAGTATTCCTATTCACAGATCCAGGTTCTGGAGTATCTCCTTGAGAGCGAGGATCAGCGCCAGAATATGTCATGTATTGCCTCAAGGCTCGGCATCACCCGGTCAAATTTCTCCAAGATAGTTTCGCGTCTGCAGAAAAAAGGGCTTGTGGATAAGGTCAGCAGACCCGGCAGCAGAAAAGAGATCCTGGTGACAGTTCTGCCTCTCGGAAGAGAGCTCTACGCAGACTATTCCAGGGATATCCTGCGCTGGCATTTTTCACCCATGTTTGATAAACTGGCTTCGGTCTCCCCTGCCGACCGCGACGCGTTCAGAGATGCACTGTTTGCTGCAATGGGCGGAAGCAGCTATGTCAGAGGTATTGAGGAAAAATGATCTGTTTCACGCCGGATCGCGTCAGTTTATTGAAGATCTGATGAAGATAATTGTTTCACTGATAATAATTGCAGCAGTCGCGACAGCTGTTCTTGCAGGTTTTACGTCACTGGCAATTCTGCTTCCCGCGGCTGCATTATATCTGCTGATCAGGGCAGTACGCTTTGCCCGTTCGGCAGATAAATTGTATGCGGGAGAGAAGATGTGCCCGGGCTGCAACAGCCGCAACATAGATATTCTGCCGAAGAGCAGCATGAAGCTGGGCTATTGGGAGGAAAACGGCATTTACAAACATCCTGCAAAATGCGATAACTGCGGATTCGAATTCTATATTACGACGGCCGAAGACATCGCAAAAGCAAGAAAAGACGCGAAAACGGGACTCGGACTCTCCGCGGCTTTCCTGGGCCTGACGTTGATCGCTGCCATACTGATCCTGATATAATATGAAACTCCCGGCAGAGCGGGAATAAACGGTTTAAATCCGTGACAAAGCTCACCTGAATATGCTATAATTATATAAAAAATTTTATATATCCGCGAGGGAGGAAATACCTTGAAGACTTTACTGAAAAACGGCAGGATCTATGACGGAACAGGCGCCGAGCCGTATATCGGGAGCGTTCTATACGAGGATGACCGCATAATTTCCGTCATGCCCGATATCGACCCGGCCACGGCAGATACTGTTATTGACATGACAGGCCAGTCTGTAGCGCCGGGCTTTATAGACGGGCATTCCCACAACGACTGGTTTGCCATAAAAAATAACCCCAAAAAGTATTTTGAGCCCTTCATAAGACAGGGTATGACGACTTTCGTCGCCGGTAACTGCGGTATTTCGGCAATAGGCTTTTCGGACGGCACTCCCCATCTGGATAAAGTCGGAGCGGGGCTCTTCCACTTTGATGACACGACCGGGGAATATGCCTCTTTCGACGATTGGGCAAAGGCTACAGACAGAAACATGCCCTGTAACATGGCGGAACTCACAGGCCACTGCTCGGCAAGAGCCAGCGTATCCGGAAGCAAACCCGGCAAACTGACTCCGGCGGAGGAGGAGCAGATGCTCGATCTCCTTGAGAGAGACCTCAAACAGGGCGCAGCAGGTATATCTCTGGGCATGATGTATGACCCCGGGCTCTTCGCGGATGTCGAGGAGCTGAAAAAAGTAGCTTCGCTCTGCGTGAAGTACGACAGGCCTCTGACAGTACATCCGCGCGCCGAGTCCAAGGTCTCCACCTGCTACCCTGAGCTTTTCGGACGTTCGCATCTGTTGAGAGCGTTGGATGAACTCTATGAGGTCGCCAAGGGTACGAACCTCAAGCTACAGTACTCGCACGCGATCTTCGTCGGGAGAAAGACGTATCCGGATCTCGATGAGTTTATGGAAATGATAGAAAAAATGCGCAGCGAGGGTATCCGGGTCGGATATGACATCTATGATGAAGTCATGGGCGTTTCGGTCATAACGGTCATCATGCCCACATGGTATCAGGCACTCTCGCCGGAGGAGCGCGAGAAGCCCTTCAACAAGCTCAAATTCAAGGCCTTCGTCTGGGCAACGCCCAAACTTCTCGGCTTCGGCTTTCCTGATATTATGCTCGCTTACGGCGGTGAAAAGCTGAAAAAATTTGAGGGCAGGTATGTCACTGAGATAGCGAAGGAAATGGGAATAAAACCCTCGGACGCATATCTGTATCTCTGCAGGGAGTCGGATTTTTCAGGCCGCGTAAATCAGGGCGCCTATACTACGCCTCAATTGATCAAAAGACAGACGAACGACCCCAACTGCCTGTTCTATATGAGTGACGCCTGGATCGAGGAAAACGGTATCCAGAATCTTGCGGTCTACGACGTGTTTCCGAAGTTCATACACGATTCGATCCTCGGGATGGGAGATACTCTCCCGCGCACGATCCGGAAAATGTCCGGCGCAACTGCAGACCGTTTCCAGCTCAAAGACCGGGGCTACCTCAAAGAGGGCTGCTTTGCGGACATCACCGTATTCAATGAAGAAGAGATGAAAAACGGCGTGCCGGATCAGTACAGGCCATTTGGAATAAAACGCGTGATCATTAACGGCAGGACCGTTCTGGACGGGGACAAACTTGACGAAGAGGCAATCAAAACATCGGGCAGAGTCATACGCTGCTCATGAAAGGGAATAGAATGGAAGACAACTACAGAAGAACTCCCAGAAACTATACGCTGCTGACAGACGCCTATGAATATACGATGTCGGACGCCTATATCCGCAAGGGCATAGAAAACGACACCGCCGTATTTGACCTGTTTTTCAGACAGGTCCCGAACGGCGGAGGTTATGTGGTAATGGCAGGTCTCGACAAGGTAATAGACTTCATTAATGATCTTCAATTCGGTGAGGAAGAGCTCGAGTATTACAGGGCAAACGGCTACAGCGAGGTCTTCATAAACTATCTCAAGAATTTCAGGTTTACCGGCGACATCTACGCTATCCCGGACGGGACTCCTGTTTTTCCGAATGAACCCCTGATTACTGTCAAGGCGCCTATAATCCAGGCACAGATACTCGAGACAGCTCTTCTCGCTATAGTAAACGGCGCGACCGAACATGCGACAGCCGCAAGACGCATAATCGAAGCCTGCCCGAAGGGAGTCTCCGTAATGGAATTCGGAGCCAGAAGGGCAGACGGCTGTGAGGCGGCGATTGACGCGTCGCTCTATGCCGTAATGGCGGGCTGCAGTGGGACCAGCAATGTTCTGGCTGCAAAAATGATGGGTTCCAAGGCACTGGGTACCATGGCCCACAGCTTTGTCGAGGCCTTCGACAGCGAATTTGACGCGTTCATGAATTTCGCCGTATGCTATCCGGACAACTGCATACTTCTGGTGGATACCTATGACACATTGAGAAGCGGAGTAGTCAACGCGATAAAGACATTCGACGCCATGAAGGAAAAAGGCATTCCGACAGATCACATCGGCATAAGGATAGACTCCGGAGACCTTGCATATCTCTCAAAAAAGGCGAGGGAGATGCTGGATGAGGCGGGCTATCCCAATGCGGCTATCTGCCTTTCAAACGGGTTGAACGCCGAGACCATAGAGTCGCTTACGATCCAGGGAGCAAAATTCAATTCGCTCGGAGTCGGTGACAATATCTCGAAGCCTGCCGGAAGAATGGGAGCCGTTTATAAAGCGGTCGCGATCATACATGACGGGAAGCAGACCCCGAAGATGAAGCTCTCGAACGACATAATCAAGATAGTGAATCCGGGCTTCAAAAAGCTCTACCGCTGCTATGACAGAAAGACAGGCTATGCGCTGGCAGATGTAATGTGCCTCTGTGAGGAGAAGATAAGCAGAGACGAGCTCAGCATAGTGAGCCTGCAGGATTTCATAAAGAGCAGCGTTATTACAGATTTCGATCTGGTGCCGCTTCAGAAGACCGTGTTCAGCGGAGGGGAGCTTGTATATGAAGATCCTTCATTCGAGGAGAAGAAAGTCTTCTGCGAAAAACAGATGCAGACGCTTTACCCGGAGATCAGAAGGACCTTGAATCCGCACGAATACTATGTGGACGGGACGAAAGATTACGCTGAGTTTAAAAACAGCATGATCCGCGAGATCAAGAGAAAAGTCAAAGAGACCTGCAGAAAATAAAAAAGCGCCCGAAAGGGCGCCTTTTTATTTTGTCAGATTATCTGCAGCTTCGATCAGATGCTTGAACAGAACGTAGATCGTTATCATGCCTATGCCTCCGGGGACCGGGGTTATCGCGTCCACGACGCTCTCAACTTCCTCGAATACTGCGTCGCCCGTGAATGTTCCGAAGCCTCCGCTGCCGTTGGGCTTTTTCTCATCCCAGGTGGTGGAGACGTCTATTACGACCTGACCGGGGGATACATTTTCTTTAGTCAGAAGCCCGGGGCAGCCAGCCGCGGAGACGATTATATCCGATTCTTTTGTGATGGAACTCAGATCCTTTGTCTTTTTATGGCAGAGCGTGACGGTGGCGTTTCTGTTTAAAAGCATCAATGCCGCGGGTCTGCCGACAATAAGACTTCTTCCTATAACTGCGGCTCTCTTTCCTTCAATAGCAATGGCGTAATGGTCAAGAAGCTCGATGACCGCCTGAGGCGTACAGGGCGGAAAGCCCGTGCTTTTGCCGGTAAAAACGCCTCCGAAGGAGATGTCGGTCATACAGTCTATATCTTTCTCGGGCGTCAGACGGTTGCTGATCTCTTTTTCATGAGTCCTGAGCTCGCCTGGAAGCGGCCTCAGCATGATACAGCCGTGGATGTTTCTGTCGGCATTGATCTCTTCAACGGCTTTTATAAGCTCATCCTTGCAGGCGTTTTCCGGAAAGCTGTATTTAAATACGTCTATCCCGAGCCTCGAGGCTCTCAAAGCGGCATTATTTTCATAGGAGAGCATCGGTCTTGAATCCGTTGCTCTGATGATCGCAAGCCCCGGAGTCACGCCGCGTGACTTTAAAGCGGCAATGTCCTCTTTGAGTTTTGCCTCGAGAGATGAGGCGACTTCTTTTCCGCTGAGAATCTTGGCCATCAGTTTTCCTCCGGAAGGAAAAATGCTTTTGTGTTTTCATAGACAGCATCAGCCTTCAGACTGCATTTCCGGGCGAGCTCCGTGCATTCGGCTGCCATCCTGTCTGAAAGTGCTCTGTCAGAGAGAGACCGGGTGTTTGCAAGTATATTGAGTTCGGAAACAGAAGCAGCTGACTTTAAAAGCAGGGCTGCTGCGGCAATATCCGAGACAGCGGACCTGGAGGCCTTTTTGAAGACCTCTTCTGTAAGTTCGAGTCCTTCCAGACAGAGCTCAAGGACCTTTCGGGGAGCAGCACATGCTCCGAGAAGTGCGTTTTCAAGCGCAGCTTCCCTGCCGGGAGCTTCTTTCGGGAGCCTGTAGATATCGAGCATGGGGAGAAAACCCTCAGAATCTGCATCCGCAAGAGCAAAGAATTCTTCTTTCAATACGCTGCAGCGGGCTGAAAGCTCCTCGATTTCCGGACGTATGTCCAGATAGGCGCTTTTTCCGAGAGTGATCGAAAGGACCATGCCGTCAAGCGCAGCTCCGAGAGCCGCTGCCAGAGGCGCGACAGCCCCGCCCCCGGGAACCGGAGCGGAAGAGAAGACCTTATCCGAAAAAGTATTGAAAGTTTCGTCTTTGTATGCCATATCTGAGCTCCTTTTGTCTGTAATAATTTATCACAGTGCCCTGAAAGAGACAAGTATTTCTCTTGTTTTTCGCCCTATGCGGGTCTAAAATAAGCAAAAAAGGAGAGCTTCTATGAAAACAGTCGGAATAATTGGCGGGATGGGCCCGCTTGCCACGGCAGATCTTTTCAGAAAAATCGTGATGAACACAAAGGCTTCCTGTGACCAGGAGCATATCCACCTGATAATAGACAACAACACGAATATAGCGGACAGAACGGCTGCTTTATTGTATGGAGGCGCGGATCCCTATCCGGAAATGAAAAAAAGCGCGCTCCTTCTGCAGGAGTCCGGAGCGGAGATACTGATGATACCCTGCAACACAGCCCACGCATACTATGAAAGGCTCAGCACTGAGGTCAGTATTCCTATCCTGCATATGCCTGAGATCTGTTGCAGAGTTCTCAGAGAAAAGGGTGTCCGTAAAGCGGGGCTGCTTTCAACTGTGGGGACCGTTCAGACGGGCATATATCAGAAGGCGGCATCAAAATACGCCATTGAGCTCCTTATCCCGGATGATGAGGGGCAAAGATACGTAATGGATGTAATATATAACGGCGTAAAGGCCGGAAAACTTGGCTATGATACAGCAAAATATGAAAAGACAGTGCAGAACCTTTTTGATCTCGGGGCAGAGACGATGATACTCGGCTGCACTGAACTGCCTGTCGCGATGGAGATGTACGGTCTGGACTTTGCATGTATCGACCCGACCCTCGAGCTTGCAAGAGAGGCGATAAGGCTCGCCGGAGGGGAGACGTTATAATGCTGACTTTGAAGCAGTTTCTGATCGTATGCCCGCTGGTGTTCCTGGGAGGCTTTACAGACAGCATAGCAGGCGGAGGAGGACTGATCTCACTTCCTGCCTATCTCCTGGCGGGACTGCCGGTGCACAACTCTATTGCTACAAACAAGCTGAGCTCATTTATGGGGACTTCTCTTGCGACATACAGATATCACAAAGCCGGCTATATAGACTGGAAGAGGGCAATTTTCTGCGTGATCGCAGCCTTTCTGGGCTCGGCGCTTGGCGCGAATCTTGCTCTGATAATAGAAGACAGGATATTCAGGATCATCCTCCTCATAGTGCTGCCTCTTACAGCTGCCTATGTTATCTTCGGGAAGAGGCTTGACACTGAGAGAGAAGCGTATCCCAAGATCAGGACAGCCGTACTGAGCTCACTCATATCCTTCGTGATCGGCATCTACGACGGGTTTTACGGCCCCGGAACAGGAACATTTCTGATTCTACTTCTTACCGCGGTTGCCCACTTGAAACTTACCGAGGCGAACGGGACATCAAAAGCTGTAAACCTTGCTACGAACTGCAGCGCGATGGCGGTCTATCTCATAAATGGCAAGGTGCTGTTTGTGCTCGGTCTTGTCGCAGGGCTTTTCGGAATTGCCGGCAATTATCTCGGAACATGCATGTTCGATAAAAACGGGGCAAAGGTCGTTAAGCCTGTCATGCTGGCTGTCCTTGCAATATTCTTTGTAAAGCTGCTGACAGAGCTTGTTTCCTGATGCATACCTTTTAAATATGAACAAAATATTAAAATAATTCTATACAGATCTGGGTTGATATTGTATAATATTTATATACTTGCATTAAAAGCATCGAAAAAATTTGCGAAAAGGAGAAAGATCTATGCAAGAAAAGAAAAAACTGAGTCTTGGCGCGTGGATACTCATAGGTATGGGCTGCGGCATTGTCGTTGGCGCTATTCTGTGGGCAGCTCTGGGCTCCGAAGCTGCGACCGGTTTTACAGCGACCTATCTCAAGCCGATAGGCGACATCTTCGTCAATCTGCTTAAGTTTATCGTTGTACCGCTGGTCCTCTTCTCGATCATGGAAGGCGTCATTTCCATGAACGATATCCGCAAGGTCGGGAAAATAGGCTGGAAGACAATAGCCTACTTCCTTGTAACAACAGCCATTGCATGTGTTATCGGCCTTGTTATTGCGGCTCTCTTCAAGGGTTCCTTCCCCGTGCTCAGCCTTGCTGAAGGTGCCGAGTACCAGGCAAAAGAGCCTGAAGGGATAATGACTGTTATTTCCAACATTTTCCCGAACAACGCGATTTCACCGTTCCTGAATTCGACCATGCTCCAGATCATTGTCGTTGCCATAGCATTCGGCTGCGGCATCCTGGTGGCAGGTGAGAAGGGCAAGCCGGCAGCAGATTTCGTCATGTCAATGAACGAAGTAACCCAGAAGGTCATGAGCTTCATCCTCAAGCTCACCCCGTTCGGCGTGTTCTGCCTCATGGCCTGGGTCGTAGCCGCGCAGGGTCCGAAAATACTCGGAAGCCTCGGACTTGTTCTTCTGGCTGCTTATATAGGCTATATCCTGCACGTTGTGCTTGTATATACCGTATCCGTCAAGGCGATAGGCGGATTCAGCCCGGCCAAGTTCTTCAAGCTGATCACCCCGGCCGCCATTTTCGCGTTTACATCCACTTCCTCCGTTGCCACTCTCCCTGTGAGCAAAGAGAGCTGCGATGAGATGGGCGTAGACAACGAAATATCCTCATTCGTTCTGCCGCTCGGTGCAACTGTCAACATGGACGGCACGGCCATTTACCAGTGCGTGGCGGCTGTCTTCCTTGCTAAGTGCATAGGAATAGACCTGAGCTTCACCCAGATGGCAATGATAGTTGTCACGGCAACGCTTGCCTCTATAGGAACTGCCGGTACATCCGGAGCCGGTATGATTATGCTGGCAATGGTTCTCGAGTCTGTCGGAATCGATCCGGTATACATCGGAATCATATACGGCATAGACCGTCTCTTCGATATGGGCCGTACGACTCTCAATATTATCGGTGACTGCTCCTGCGCGGTCTGCGTACACAAGTGGGAGCACGGCGCAGCTCCTGTTCCCGTAGAGAAAGCAGAGACAAAACCCGCCGCATAAAATCAATTCATAAAATACTGAGGGGGCATTCACAAAAGGAATGCCCCCGTTTGATTTGACTTCAAGGAGAAATACAATTGGAAGAGATGAAAATAGAGCTTGTAAAAGAGCTTGAGAACACAAAATGCAAGGCATGCGGGCATCTCCTCGAAGGAGACCCTGCACTGTATCCGGAGTTCGTAAATCTGGAGTTTTCAATTACGAACATCTTCTGCCCAGCCTGCGGGAAGCCCCTCGGCTGGTATGGGGAAGACGATTATTACATAAACTGAGTCAGTCCCCTCAGCCAGCGTTTCAATGTAATACGGCGGATTCTAAAGCAGCTTCTCTGACCTCATCGGGTACGGTCACTGAGGCTGCATCCGTTTCTCCGATGTCCGAGATATCGCAGCGAAGGCTCAGCTTAGCGTCAAGAGCCGAGAGATAAGGGACAAGTTCCTTGAGTATCGCGTCATCGGTATCGATAAATGCGGAAAGAGTTTCTCCTCCAACAGCGATCTCACTGATCTCTGCAGAAACCGGGTAGAAAGTATCCGATGCTATTTTAAGCTTAATTTCGGAACCGTTCAAAAGAGAGAGGATCTTTGCGATATCTTCGTCGCTTATGCTGTCATTTCCGGCCTGCGCAAACGCCTGCTTCATACCGGAATAGATCCGGGCTGAAATGAATTCGTTTCCGATTATATCCTCTGCGGGCACCGTGATGGTGTAGAATTTATCTGATGTCTCCATTGAGGCGTCTGCGAGCATCTTTTCAAGCTCGCTGTTTAGCGCCAGAAGTTCTTTGAAGGAAAGCTTCTCAAGAGAAACGGCATTGCTTTCTATCTCGACCTCGTTTTTATACCAGGTCTCCTCTCCATATGGCAAAGTATAGACAACAAGAGTGGAATCCGTCTTTTCGGAATATGATTCGGTTGTCGCTTTCCCAAGCTCTGTTGAGCTGACTGAGATCAGCGAGTGTGAATTGCCGCCGTTTATCTTCGTATCGATTCCAAGTGTCAAAGGAAGATCCATACTGATGTCCTGGCCTAAGATCGAAGTGCTGAAAGATATCGAGACAGGCACCTTAATATCCAGCGAGACACTGTCCTTATCCTTGAGCGCCATGGCCGATCTTGTGAGCACTCCGGCGGGCGAATCCGTAGAGAAGCCGCAGGCAGATAGCGCGAATACCATACACAGGATCAGTGCGGCAGAAATCACATAGCGTGCAGTTTTTTTCATAAAGCAACACTCCTTTATATAATGCTGGGATTTAGTGAAGCAATTATATAACAGGAGTGTAGAAACTTTTTGACGATAAATTAATAAAATATTATTAAACTGTAAATCCCTTACCGCACTTTTATTATTGCCGGCTCTCCCGAGCAGTCGAAGTTCCCTGCGATTATCCGGACAGATTTTCCGCTTATAAGCTCTTCATAAGTTCCGTCATGCAGTTCCGGTACAGGAACTGATGCTTTTTCGGCTTTAAGGCTGAAAATGCCGAGAAATTCGCAGTTTCCTGAGCCGCGCCTTAAGACGGCAATGTCATTTTCAGCATCAGCTCTTGCCAGAAACCAGTCGCTCTGCCCGAATAGCTGTTTGATTGAAGAGAGCCTTTTTAAAAGAGGGCTTATATCCTTACCGGTCTTCCGGTCTATCGGTTCTTTTTCAAAGAGACTCGGAGTATGCGTGTTCTCAAATTCCTGGCCGGCGTAGATAAGTGTTGTGCCTTTGAGGAAATACAGCATGGAGGTATAGTTAATCAGCTCTTCTTCCGATCTTAAGCGTGAGCGTATGCGCTTCTGGTCATGGTTTTCAAGGCAGTGCATCTTGTTGTAATTTGACGGATATACGGCTTCCTGGAGATTCAGCATATCCAGATAGCCGGAGAGCGGAGTTTTTCCGTCGAGGTAAGCCTCGAAAGACGCCCATATGTCATATTCATACTCCATATCAAATGCGGAGAAAGCGTCGGCATCAGACATGGCGTTGATCCCTATGCTTTTGGCATAGTTGTTTGTCACGGTATGCACAGTTTCTGCAAGCCATATGGCGCCCGGATGCACTTTTTCTACTGCAGATCTCGCCTCTTTCCAGAACTCGAGCGGAACAAAAGACGCCACATCGCATCGAAATCCGTCAACCGTCTCCGCCCACATACAGAGGCTTTCTATCTGGTAATCCCAGAGCGCCTTCACGTTATAGTCAAGGTCTATGACATCCGACCATTCGCCGAGATGATTCCCGAAACTCCCGTCCTGCCTTCGGTAAAAGAACTCGGGATGACTGTTTCTCAAAACGGAATCCGGAGACGTGTGGTTGTAGACAACATCTATGATGCATTTCATTCCTCTTTTATGTATCTCGGAGACCAGAAACTTGAAGTCATCCATTGTTCCGTAAGCGGGGTTGACATCTCTGTAATCCCTGTTGGCATATGGGCAGCCCAGGCTGCCTTTTTTTCCCTCAACACCGATCGGGTGTATCGGCATGAGCCATATGATGTCTGTTCCAAGCGCCTTTATTCTGTCCAGATCCGGGATTAGTGCCCTGAAGGTACCTTCTTCCGTATGGTTTCTGACATATATCGAGTAGATAACCTGCTTCTGCAGGGAGAGATCTGTATTCTCAGCCATATAAAACTCCTATGGGGATCATAGCTTTTCTTTTAAAAGAGAGGCAGCGTCAAAGCAATACTTTCTGCCGCAGAAACGGCAGACGACTTCAACTTCCTTATCTTCTGCGATAAGCTCATTCAGATCGTCTTTGCTGACTGCTGCAAGGGCTGCTTTTACTTTGCCTTCGCTGCAGCTGCACCTGTATCCCGCAGGGACCTCCTCGACGACTCTGTGATCAAGGTCTTTCAGGACCTGCTCGATGACCTCTTCGAGACCGTCTTCATCCAATATGGTGGTGAGCTGATCCATCATGAAAATGTTGTCCTCGAGTTTGTCGATCAGATCGTCTTCCGCCCCGGGCATGAGCTGTACTATAAAGCCGCCGGCGGCTTTGATGGAGAGGTCGGTATCCACCAGGACGCCAAGCGCGCATGCTGAAGGTATCTGGTCGCTTTCCAGCAGGTATTTAGTGAGGTCTTCGGCAATCTCTCCGCTCATAAGCTCTACAGAGCCCACATAAGGCTCCTTGAGTCCGATATCGCGGCTGACCGTAAACATGCCGTTTCTGCCGACCGCTCCTCCGACATCAAGCTTTCCGTCCGCTTTGAGAGGCAGCTCTATCTCCGGATTTACGACATAGCCTCTTACAAAGCCCTCGCTGTCCGAAACTGCGGTTATTCCTCCGAGCGGCCCGCCGCCGTCTATCCGTAAAGTGACGGAGGCATTCTCTTCCTTCATTACTTCGCCGAGCATACTTGCGGCACAGAGAGCTCTGCCCAGCGCTGCTGAAGCTGTCGGAGAGAGTCCGTGGATCTCTCTGGCTTTCTGAACAAGCGCTTTCCCGTCTATCGCCGACATTTTGATCATATCACCGGCAGCAGTTGCATGCAGTATTCTGTCCATTTTCACATCTCCGTGTTAAAAATATCCTGACTATTATAGCTTCATACTCTGAAAAAGTACAGATTCATATATGGTTCTGACAAATAATGTCATAGAGAGGGAAAACTGACATTTTAAATTTTGGTGTTCGGTGCTATAATTTAACGTACTTCGGATCCGGAAGGAACAGAGATGAAAAAAAGGCATCTTTTCTACGGCTGGTATGTTGCTTTAGGTTGCGCTTTAGTCATGTTCTGCACGAGCGGGCTGACGGTAAATGCGTTTACGGTCTACCAGCCGTATTTAATAAAGGCGGGAGGACTTACAAATTCCCAGAGTTCGGCCATACTGACTGTCAGAAGCCTCACTTCCTTTGCCGCCATGCTGCTCAGCGGAGCTTTCTATAAGAAGATTTCGCTTCGGAAGGGAATGCTTGCAAGCGTATTTATGGTTTCTGCAGGCTTTGCACTTTTCGGTCTTTCAAAAAGGTTCGGCGCTTATCTCATTGCCGGGGCAGTCACAGGCATTGGTTACGGATTCGGTACCATGATCCCGGTTTCTATAGTTATAGAGCACTGGTTTGTTTCCGAAATGACAGTGGCGCTCGGCTTTTGCTCTGCAGCGACAGGGCTTGCGACTCTTGGGATCCCGTCACTGATTACAAGGATCATAGAGGGTTCTTCTCTTAAGGTCTCATTCATCTCGGAAGCAGTTTTCATAGTGCTGCTTGGAATAATAAGCTTTCTGCTGATTCGGGATGATCCGTCTGAAAAAGGGCTCTTTGCTTTGGGGACAGACAAGGATGATCCTGTAGCCGGCGTATCTCATCCTGGGGGACCGGGTATAGGAAGAAAAGAATGGATGTTCATTATTCCGATGCTCCTCTGCGTAGGCGGCATGACTAACGCAGGCTACAGCCATCTGACAGTACTGGCTGCAGGAGGAGACTTTTCACCTGAACTTATTGCTCTTGCAATCACTGTCTCCGGTCTGGCACTTATGGGCGGGAAGTTTCTCTACGGTGTTCTGTCCGATAAGTTTTCCGCGAGAAAAACAAATCTTATGATGGGGCCTCTCGCTGCAGCAGGAATAATGATACTATGTATTATGAATGGGAATCCCTTTCTGCTGCTTACAGCCATGGTGCTTTACGGAGCAGGGCTTGGAAATACGACAGTAGGTCTTTCGGCTTGGGCGAGGGATTGGGCTGTACCCGAAAAATACGACTCTGCAGTTGAACTTTTCCAGGCGTGCTATGCAGCGGGAACAATGCTCTTTTCAATAGTTCCCGGAATACTTGCGGATATGCATGAAGGCTCCTATATCCCTGCGTACATTCTGTTTTTAGTCCTGACAGTATTCGTTATAACAGCCGTCGAAGCGGTCTACCTGATACAGAAAAGAAAATAAAAAATGCAGCCTTTGGGCTGCATTTTTTATTATGTCTGTTTTGCTTCAGGCGGCGGGGCTGATGGAAGTGATATGGGGCTGAACGCCTTCATACCAGTAGAGGAAGCCTTCCATGTCGATGACATCGCCAACCTTCAGAGCTTCAGCTGCTTTGTAGACTTCGGTATCAGAGGAGCAGAGGTAGCTCTCTATCAGGAAGCTGTAACTGCTGCCGTCCTTGGAGACCGTGAAGTATACATCGTCTCCCTGTGAGCCGGAGCCGTCCCAGTTGTACATGAAAGCACTGCCGTTGCCGGAATCTTCAACGGTCATTCCCTTGAAGGCGACCTTCATGTTCTGTTTGTCTGCAAGCTCATCCTTGCCGAGAAGAGCTGTCACATCGAGAGGCTCGGCAATATAGCTGCCTTCTTCGATCTCAAATGTGGCATCTGCTATCTCAATCTCTCCGGACCACTCGGCCTTATAACCTGTGACTTTGATCTTAGTGCCGGGGACAAGCTTCGCTGCATCTTCTTCAGAGCAGGCCATGTTATAGATGAAGTATGCTCCGTCTTTATCCTGGGAGTAAACTGTTATTGTGTTGTCCCACCAGGACTGTGTTGCCTGAACATAGGTCTCGACAACAACGGGATCGTCTATAGCAGCAGCTGCATATTCTTCATAGGTCATGACGCCTTCGCCCTTGACATCCGTGTCGGAAGCGGCAGGAGCTGCCTGTTTCCCGCATGCAGCCAGTGCAAAGACCATCATAAGGGCAAGCATAAGTGCAAGAAATTTTTTCATTTGTTTTCTCCTTATTATTTATTGGGGTGGATATCTCACATCTGATATTATAGACGAAGGCCGTGCAAACTCAAGGGTTTTTAGCTGTTTTGTCCAGTCTTTTTTTTAACATGCTCTGTGATGTAATAAGCGCCTATGAGTACCCAGACACCCGCAAGCACTGAGAGCAGGATAACGGACTCCTTGGGAAGCGGGCCCAGATCTTTTGCATCTCTCCCGGAAACGGCTGCAGAAGCTCCGGAGGAATCGAGCCTGTATAGGGATGTCACATTGCTGTACAGTTTTTCTATATATTCGTCATTCACAGCCTCGCGTCTTCTGGTGGATTTTACGACGCTTTCCACAAGCTGGGATGCAGCCTCCCTTAATGATGCGGAACCGTTGAAAACAGGGGTGACAAAGGTATTTTCCGTGTTTTCGGTCAGAAGCTCGGAAGCTTTTATCTTAACATCGTAATGGAAGCCGTTGTCCTCACCGCTTCTTGAAATGTAATCGCGGTACTCCGCGCTGTCCCTTGCGCGAGACGTGACCGGAACGTAGCCTTCAGTCTCGGAGTATGCGATCTGTACGTCGTTTGTCAGCATATACTGCGCAAACAGCCATGAGGCGAGCACTTCCTGCGGATCCTCCTTGTTGAAGATGCAGATCGAAGGCCCCTGTGAGATCATTTTCGGATCTGCAGGGTCAAACTGAGGTACAGTCATGACCTCGGTCTCGAATTCGACGAATTTGTCCTCGCTGATATCCGAGAGAGGGGCATGAGAGCCCATCCATGTGGCTCCGGCTGTGGAATCAACAGCAAATATGCACTGCCCGGCATTCAGGAAGTTTGCAGGGTATCCGGAGACCTTGAATGTGGAAAAGGCGCCGGACTTTGTGTGTCCGGATATATCCAGCAGAAGCTCCGAGGTAGTGTCGTTGAAGATGCCGATAGCGCCTTCATCCGTTGAGTAGGGAGCGTCTTTCTGCCGGAGCATGGTTATCATCATATTGTCCGATGATTTGTATATAAAGGGGATCATGACGTTCTGCCCGTTTATTGCAAAAGTCCCGTCCGCGTTTTTCTTAAGCGCGGCTTCACTGACTTCCCATACGAAATCCCAGGTGAGAGTCTCGGGAAGAGTGTAGCCGAGCTTTTCAACATAAGTCCTGTTGACATAGCATGCCTCGGTCGAACGCATGTAGGGGATCGCGTAGTAAGTCCCGGATATCATGCATTCATCAAGGAATTCAGGTATGAGCTCTTCCCGGGAGACTGAATCGAAGGCGACTCTCGTTCCGCCGAGCCCGTAGTTTTCGTTTTCAAAAAGCTCGTCCAGAGGCACAACGACATTGATTCCGGTCATATAAGTCGCTATATGGTCAGGATATGTTATGCAGACATTCGGCGTGGTGTTTGTGGAGATGTTGGTTATGACATCGTTGTAGATCTTGCTGTAGTCCGTATAAAGCCGGATGTTTACCTTGATATTCGGATAGATCTTCTCAAAATCCGAGATCGCCTTATGGTATATATCCGTCTGGGTCTTGTTCGTGTCATTCTTAGCCCAGAATGTGATCTCGAAGCTGCGCGAATCGTCGAATTCCTCCGGGATCACAAACTCATCCATCCCCCTGGAGCCGTGACAGCCGGAGAGCGAAAAGAGCGAAAGGAGCATTATACAGGCAAGAAGTATGGAGAGACACTTTTTCATCCCTTTGTTCCTCCCCTTGAGACGCCTTCCATGATCTTATTTCTGAAGATTAGGAATATGACGATGAGCGGGACCGAGATGACAACAACTGCAGCCATCATCGCCGGGATGTTTTCTCTGCCGAATCCGTTTTCGCGAATCTCCTGGATTCCGTTCGAAACGAGGAAATAAGCCTGGTCATCGGTGATCAGTCTCGGCCAGACATACGAGTTCCAGCATTCTATGACCTTCAATATTATTACGGTTACGATCGTCGGCCTGCAGATAGGCAGCATGACTTTTGTGAGGTACTTGAAGTCTGAAGTTCCGTCCACTTTGGCTGCTTTGTACAGGTCATCAGGCACCTGTGCAAAGTTTTCCCTGAGGAGATAGATATAAAAGACCGAGGTGACAGAGGGAAGTATCAGGCCCATGAATGTGTTTCTCATATTCCAGTTTGTTATTGTCACAAAGTTTGTAATGACGACGAGCTCCGCCGGTATCATCATGAGTGACAGGAAAAGAGTGAAAACAAGATCCTTGCCTTTGAAATCGAGTCTTGCAAAGGCGAAAGCGGCAAGCACCGTAACGACGACCATGATCCCCGTGGTAGCAAAAGTAAATATGAGCGTGTTCAGAAAATACTTCGCCAGCGGAACTGCCGTGAAGGCGTCAATGTAATTCTGGAATGTGGGAGAGAGTGTAAAGAACTTTGGAATGTATTCCGAGGTATAGGCGCTGTAACTCTTAAAGGAGGTCAGGATCATCCAGTAGAACGGGAAGAGGACCATTATCGCCCAGATGGCAAGGAATATATATACAATAACATTTTTTATTGTTTTTCTGCGTCTGGACTTAAGTTCGATTTCTTCGTAATTCACAGTTTTCCTCCTTTCAGTACACTGCCCGTTTTCTGCTGACGGTGAGGTTAATGACAGTGATCGTCAGGACAACGGCAAAGAGGATGATGGCAGCAGCAGAGGCATATGAGGGATATCCGCCGCTGTCGCCGTACAGCATGTCATAGACATAGCCTACTATCGTGTTCATTCCTGCAGCGTTCAGGTCTGTTCCAAAGAGGGCGACTGCATCACTGTATGATTTGAACGCGCCGATAAACCCGGTAATTATCAGATAAAAGATCATCGGGGAGATCATCGGAAGCGTGATTTTTTTAAACATCGTGAAACTGCCGGCGCCGTCTATACGGGCAGCTTTATAATACATGGGATTCACAGAGGCGATGGCGCTGGTGAGTATAAGGATCTTGAAAGGGAGAACGACCCATATGATGTAGAAGCAGAAGACAAACATCTTTGCCCAGTATGGGCCTTCAATGAAATCAACGGATGTTCCTCCGAAAAGAGATATCAGCATGTTGGCAAGCCCGTCCGAGTAGGGTGTCTTCTTGAAAAGTATCATGAATACAAGGCCCACTGCGAGGGTGTTTGTCACATACGGGAGGAAATAGATGGTCTGAAACGCGTTCCTGAGAGGTTTTATGGAGCTCAGTGCCAGAGATATCAGAAGGGCAAAGCCAGTTGAAAGAGGAACAGTTATAATGACCATCAGTATCGTGTTTTTCAGAGCCTGCATGAAATACGGGTCATGCAGAACAAAGGAGTAGTTGAAAATGCCTGTGCCCGAGTAACTCTGGGATGCAAAGTTGTAACCCTCTTCAAAGGAATAAATGAAGACGTCTACAAGAGGGTATACCATGAAGAAGCCCAGAAAGACGATCGCGGGCAACAGATAAAGCCAGCCTTTGAGATTGTTGTTATTCATATGCCCTGCCTCTCAACACGGATAGATGCGCTCTTCTGTCTCCATGTCGAACAGAAGCACCTTGCTTTTCCTCAGACTGAAGGTGACCGTGCCCGAAGTGGCGGCAGGTCTGTCTTCGGAATCTATTATGGAGCGTATCGTCTCGGTCTCCGCAACAGGGTGAGTGGAGACTATGCTCGTGTCTCTGCCCATGACTTCTACGACTCTTATTTTGCAGTGGAGCGGCCCGTTCTCGTCGACTATGAAGCCCTCGGGTCTTATTCCGACGTGTACTTCCTTATCCTCGATTCCCGGTGCGTCAAGAATACAGTCTTCTCCGAGATACACCTTTTCTTCCCTGATCTCCCCGGCAAAAACATTGATCGGAGGAGTGCCGAGGAACTGAGCGACGAACAGGTTTTTCGGGTCATCGTAGACGTCCTGAGGTATTCCTACCTGCTGTACCTCGGCCTTTTTCATGACCACTATCAGATCTGAGATGCTCATGGCTTCTTCCTGGTCGTGCGTGACAAAGATCGTGGTTATACCTGTCTCCTTCTGGATACGTCTGAGTTCCTCTCTTGTCTGAAGACGCAATCTCGCATCAAGATTTGAGAGAGGCTCGTCCAGCAGCAGCACTTTGGGCATCTTGACAAGCGCCCTCGCTATGGCGACTCTCTGCTGCTGGCCTCCGGACAGTTCTGAAGGCTTCCGTTCCATATATCCGTCGAGCTGGACGAGCTTTGCAGCCCCTAAGGCCCTGTCGTTCATCTCCTGCTTTGTGAGCTTTTTGTCTCCTTTCAGGTTTTCAAGCGGGAAAGTTATGTTCTGTCTTACAGTCAGGTGAGGGTAGAGCGCGTAACTCTGAAACACCATGCCGACGCCCCTGTTTTCAGGAGGAAGGTCTGTTACATCGTCGTCGCCGAAGAAGATCTTTCCGGAAGAAGGCTTCTCGAGTCCGCATATCATGTTTAAAGTGGTGCTTTTCCCGCAGCCGGAAGGTCCGAGCAGGCCTATAAGTTTGCCGTCAGGAATATCGAGACACATGTCGCTGACGGCAACCAATTCCGTTTTGTTTTTATTGTTGCGGTCAATGAAGCGCTTGGTTATGTGTTCAAGTACAACTTTCATAGATATATCATCCCGCCTTCACAGAAAGAATTTTTGATGAATAAAAGATAGCATATATGCCCCTGTTTTTCAACATTACGGGCTTTTACAGAGCTTTCGAATATTCGGTGCAGAGCAGTCTGTAGGGAGGCTCGTCTTCTTCAATAGAAGGGAATCTTCCGACGGGGGGATTGAAGCGGTTGTCAGTGTTGTCATCATTGCACCGGCTGACCTCTCCGAGAAGTACTGCACCGCTACCTTTCTCTACAGAGAAATCGTGATACATATCCTGACGTATAAATATGCTCTCGCCCGGTGTAAGCCGTATCTGTGTCCCGGCCGGAACAGTGTAGGTCCTGGCATCTGTGGTGACTGTTACATCGCTTTCAAAGTCGATGCTCTCGTCAGGAAGGCTGTTATAAACCCTTATCAGCACATTCCCTCCGCCCCGGTTTATGATATCCTCAGTCTTATACCAATGAAAATGGTTTGGAGAGTATTGCCCTTCCCTTAAGTACAGGAGCTTTTCCGCATACACCTTAGGGTACTTGTCCGCCATGCTCCTGTTTCCGTTTCTAATTGTGATCAGGGACATTCCGACCTTATCGAAATCTCCGAGCCCGTAGTCCGTGATATCCCAGCCGAGCATACATTCACGTACCTCATCGTATTCATGTCCGAGCGTTTGCCACTCTTCAGGCGTAAAACCGCAAAACGGCGGCAGGGCGAAGCAGCAGGAAGAGCACATGGCTTCGAGTTCTTTTATAGCTTTGTTTATCTCTGATCTTTTCATATCCTGAGCATACTCCTTAAGCTTTTGCAGCTGTTTTTTATCTGATTTAAATATACTTTCCGAGGGGCAGGTTTGCAAGGATATCATTGCAGACAGTTTCCAGACTTAATCGCTTATACAGAGACAGTAAAATTTACATTCAACGGTGATTATTGTATAATGACCCATAATAATGCGCAAAGGCGTGGAAGCTATGTACTACTATGAAACGAACAGCACGGATCCGTGTTTCAACCTTGCTTTTGAAGAATATCTGCTGAAGAACAGAACTGAAGGGGATATACTTATGCTCTGGCAAAATGACAACACAGTTGTTGTCGGTCTGAATCAGTGCGCGGAAGAAGAGATCAACAGAGAATATGTAAGCGCGCACAATGTGAAGGTCGTGCGCAGAAAAACAGGCGGAGGGGCTGTATATCATGACCTGGGGAATCTGAATTTTTCCTTTATTTCTGATGCGGGCGATGTGGAGGCACTGACCTTCGACCGTTTCTCACGGCCGGTTTGCAGAGCGCTCAGAGCGCTTGGCGGAGATGCCGTTCTTTCAGGAAGAAACGACATACTGCTAAACGGGAAGAAGGTCTCGGGAGTTGCCCAGAGAATAGAAAAAAACAGAATACTCTACCACGGCACTCTGCTTTTCAATTCCGACTGTGATGCTGTGACGGGAGCTTTAAGCCCCGATCCCGAGAAGTTCAGATCAAAGAGCGCGAAATCCGTAAAAAGCCGCATTACGAACATTAAAAGCGAACTCAATACGGATATGGATATACTGCAGTTTAAAGACGCAATATTGAAAGAGCTTGCGCCCGACGGGGTCGAGAGGTCGTTTTTAAATGCAGAAGAACTGAAAAAGATGGAGGAGATCGCGAAAGTATACAGAAGCCGGGAGTGGACTTTCGGAAGAGATCCCGCTTTCGAGTATACAAACAGAGGACGTTTTCCGGGAGGGACGCTGAAGATCTCGGCTGTTATCGAAAAGGGAGTAATAAAAGATATCGCTTTTTTCGGGGATTTCATGGCCTTAATGGATAATGCCGAGGTCTGCGAGACCCTGAAAGGAACTGTTTTTGAAAAAAACGCTGTGTCGGAAAAGCTTTCCGGACTTGACATTCCCGCCATGTTCGGTGCTATAACGGAAGATAATATTCTGAGTTTACTTTTCGAAGAATAAAAAATAGGGTTTGAAAATACACAGCATGTGTGCTATTTATATTTAACAGAAAGACAGACTGACCTGCAAAGGGGGTAACGGTATATGCAGCTCGATAAGATCCAGTATGATTCGCCTAAAGTCCCCGAACTGATCATGGAAGCAATCGTCAACGCGATAGGAGAGGGCAAGATAAAAGTTGGAAAAGAGCTGCCCCCCGAGAGGGACCTTGCCGAACAGCTGGGTGTCGGCAGAGGCTCGCTTCGTGAATGTCTTGCGATACTCGAGTTCATGGGGGCGATAGAAAGCCGCGGAAACAGAAAGGTACTGCTGAGAAACGCCGATTATATCAGGCAGATCAGTTCGTGGATCGAGAGTGCAAGTCAGATATCTGCTCAGGAGACATTCAACGAGTTCAGACGGGTCATAGAAGTCGGGAATGTGGAACTTGCCTGCAAAAGAGCAACAGAAGCGGACTTTAGAGCTATAGAGAAGGCTATAGAGGCCATGGATAACGACTTCATGAACTACATGCATGACGTCGAGTTCCACGATGCAATTGCAGTAGCCTCGCACAATGCCATGCTCGCGTCTACGATCCACATGGTCAATAATCTGATTGCCGATGTCCGCATAAGGTTTTGGGATCTGCCGAACTATCAGCAGATAACCCAGAAGTCGCACAGGGCAATTTATGAGGCGATCAAGGCCAGGGATGTCCAGAGAGCCCAGCTTGAGATGATACTTCATTTAAATATCGTTAAAGAATACTCGGAAAAATACCCGAAGAGAAGCAGAGGCGTTGAAGAGGCGCCTTTACCGGATTGACAAAACAGGGAATTTGTGCAAAACGCACAAATTTCCTTTTGTTTTATTGTGTAAATCGCCGAATCTTAGTTGGTTGACACAAAGCATGCTAAAGTGATAAAATCTACATCAAGTTGGTAAGACCAAAATACCATAAATGAATTTTGTTTGGGGTGATCTAATGAAGGTCTTTACAAAAATCATGGATGTGGTCGCGAAGATCGAAGGACTGATACTTATAGTTACAGGACTTATGACTACGCTGATCACATTTCTCTCTGTTGTAGGCAGAAAGACCGCATGGTACAAGTTCACTTGGTCAGAGGAAATAGTTATCAATGTGTTCATCCTCATGATCATGGTCGGCTGTGCTTTGGCGGCAAGAGAGGGCGGACTCATCTCGCTTTCGCTTGTCTTTGACGCCGTACCGCTGAAGGCCAAAAAAGTAATTGCTACCTTATCAAGCATAATCAGCTTTATCTTCTATGTAATTGTTGTCAAGACCGGATTTGACAAAGTGGCTCAGATGATCGCGTCAGACAAGCGTACATCCATTCTGCTCTGGCCTGAATGGATATTCATGCTTTTCCTGCCGGTCGGCGCAATCCTGCTGATTCTTCACAGCTTTGAGTATCTGATGAAGATCTATTCCCTCAAAGAAGATCCCAATAAAAAAGCGGAAGAAAAAGAGGAGGCCAAAGCATGATAAATCTTATTCTTTTCGGTACTTTCTTCATCTTCCTTCTTCTCAATACGCCTATCGCGGTCAGCCTCGGCATGTCCTCGATACTCGCAATGATGTATGCCGGAGACAAGATGTCTGTTATTCCGACGAACCTCTTCTCTGGCATGGCAAAGTTCCTTCTTCTCGCCATTCCGTTCTTCGTCCTCTCCGGCAACGTCATGGCAGAGTCAGGTATCTCCAAAAGGCTTGTAAATTTTATTGATGACTGCATCGGACACCAGAAGGGCGGTATCGCCATAGTCTGTGTTGTTGTTGCTATGTTCTTCGGAGCGATTTCCGGTTCAGGCCCTGCTACTGTCGCAGCACTTGGAATAATCCTTATTCCCGCGATGGTCAACCAAGGCAGATTTTCTGCTCCGTTTGCCTCGTCGCTGATGGCATCAGCTTCTTCGATAGCTATAGTTATCCCGCCGTCCATAGCCTTCGTCGTTTACGCATCTATTACAGGCGTATCCGTAGGTGAGATGTTCATGGCAGGTATAGTTCCGGGCATCATGATGGGCCTTGCACTGATAGCGATAGTTATTGTTGAAGTCCGCAGAAAAGGGATCCAGGCTTCCCGTGAGCGCGCCACATGGGGCGCCAGAGCCAAATCCTTCGGCTCTGCTGCATGGGGACTTATGGTTCCTGTGATTATTCTGGGCGGCATTTACGGCGGTATATTTACTCCGACTGAGGCTGCAGCTGTATCTGTTGTCTATTCTCTCCTGGTAGGCCTTCTTGTCTACCGTGAAGTCAAATGGAAACAGCTTGTAAAGATCCTTGTGGATTCCGGAAAGACGACAGGCGGAATAATGCTCATAATCGGAGCTGCCACGCTGTTCTCCTTTGTATGCACCAAGCACGGCATTTCAAAGGCTGCCCAGGCGCT
The DNA here is from genome assembly GCA_017430455.1 of Oscillospiraceae bacterium. GTDB lineage: Bacteria > Bacillota > Clostridia > Oscillospirales > Oscillospiraceae > Limivicinus. The sequence continues at coordinate 106,678 of JAFRMX010000010.1, read as the reverse complement.
GCTTCTGAACGTCGCAGGCAACAAGTACATGTTCCTGTTAGTTGTAAACGTGATATTCCTCATAGCCGGTTGCTTTGTTGATGCAAACTCCGCGATGTATATATTTATCCCTATAATGTACCCCGTTGCGACCAAGCTTGGAATAGACCCGATACACTTCGGTATACTCTCGACGGTCAACCTCGCCATAGGCCAGGTCACTCCGCCTGTCGGAGTCAACCTCTTCGTTGCAATAGGCATTTGCGACAAGATGAAGGATCTGAGGGACAAGACGAAGGTCACCATAGCTTCGATGTCCAAAGCTGTATGGCCTATGATCATATCCTGTGTTGTGGCCCTGCTGCTCATAACCTATGTCCCTTGGTTCAGCCTCTTCATTCTCGGAAGATAATATGTATTCATAGCGCTTCGGCGTTATAAATAAAAAAGAAAAAGAACAAAAAATTTCAGGAGGAAAATCATGAAAAAGTTCTTAGCACTCGTCCTTGCATTATGCATGGTATTTGCTCTGGCAGCATGCGGCCAGGCAGCAGCTCCCGCAGCCGCACCTGCAGAAGCCGCACCTGCAGAAGCCGCACCTGCAGAAGCCGCACCTGCAGAAGAGGCAGCGGCATCTGACCTTGTCGAATGCGATGACGTTACACTCACATTCTGCTGCTCCGCTGCAGAATCCACCTGCTGGGCCCAGATGGCAAAGGTCTTTGCAGACTATGTCAATGAGCGTACGACCGGCAACTTCGAAGTTGAGATCTATGCCATGGACCAGCTGACCAATGGCTCCCAGACCGAAGGAATTCAGGCTGTTGCAGACGGCACGATCGATCTCTCCGCGCACTCCAACCTCATCTACTCCAACTTTGACCAGAGACTTAATGTCGTATCACTGCCGTTCATTTTTGACAGCTTTGAAGATGTTGATGCTGTTCTTGACGGTCCTGGCTATGACGCGCTCGCTCCCATTGTTGAGGGCATGGGCCTCCACCTCATGGGCATTGCAGAGAACGGATTCAGACATGTTACCAACAACGTACGTCCTATCGAGACTCTCGAAGATATGAAGGGCCTTGTTATCCGTGTCGCGGGCGCACAGGTGCTGAAAGACGAATATGAAGCATGGGGCACCAATTACACCACGGCAAACTGGAGCGAAGTTTACACAGGACTCCAGACCGGCACCTATGAGGCCCAGGAGAATCCTCTGCCCACAGCAGATGCTTCCTCCATTTCCGACGTTCAGGATTATGTAACATACTGGACTGGCGTTTATGACTGCATATTCTTCACCATGAACCAGGAACTCTATGATTCCTTCAGCCCGGAGATGCAGGCTCTTATTGACGAAGCCGGCGCATATGCAGCTGCCGACCAGCGTGTCAAAGAGCGTGAAGGCGACCAGGAAGTTCTGAAGAAGTGGGCAGACGGCGGCATGACAGTTTCCGAACTCAGCGACGAAGAAGTTGCGAAGTTCAAAGAGGCTGCTGCCGGAGTTCCCGCCAAGTTCGTAAAGACCTGTGTTGATCTCGGATTCGATCAGGCAGAGGTCGAGAGTATGGTAGCTGTTTTCACAGGCGCATAATTATCCGATATTAAACAATTTGCCCTGCGGGAAACCGCAGGGCAAATCTTAAGACTGTTTGGTATGACCAACATACCTGATTTTTCCGGAGGATAAAATGGATGACAGCTTGATAGAACTGGCACAAGGAAAGTTCGGGCGCGTCGTCGCGTTCCGGCTCAAACCCGGCGCGGATCTCTATCTGGGAATGGAAGAGGCCTGCAGGAAATACGGGATCTCAAACGGGGTTATAGTCAGCGCGCTCGGAAGCGTTAACGGTGCCCTTTTCTGTGACGCCGATGTTCTGCCGGGGACATATTTCGGATACGGGTACAGCGATCCCATAAAAGTTGACGAGGTATTGGAGCTTACGGCTGCCTCGGGCATTATCTGCCATGACGCCGAAGGCAATATTAACCTTCACGTCCACGTCAATTTCAGCGACAAAAACGGAACAGTATACGGAGGACACCTCATTGAAGGGACCAAAGTGCTTATTACCGTTGACGGCATAATCGCGGAGGTCGAGGACATAGATATGGGGAGAAAGCTCCATGAACCTTCGGGGCTTATGCTTTTCTCACCCGGGCAGCTTTAATGCCCGGATCGGATTCGAAATCAATTTAAATTTATATAAACAGAAGTAAGGAGTGGTTTTTATGGCAACAGTCACAAAAGAACAGGCCAGAAAATTTTACGAGACCATGGCGACGATCCGCGCCTTTGAAGAGTCCGTAAAGAGAGATTTTCTGGCCGGTGAGATCCCGGGCTTTGTCCACCTCTATATAGGTGAGGAAGCGATCGGAACAGGTATCTGTGCGGCTCTGAGAGACGATGATATGATCGAGAGCACGCACAGAGGGCACGGCCACTGCATCGCGAAGGGCGCGGATGTCAACGCGATGATGGCTGAGATCTTCGGAAAGAAAGAAGGCCTATGCCACGGCAAAGGCGGAAGTATGCATATTGCGGACTTCAAGATCGGCATGCTGGGGGCGAACGGCGTTGTCGGCGGAGGCTACAACCTTGCGACCGGCGCTGCTCTGGCGAGCAAGATGGTTTTGAAGAACGACAGGGTATCGGTAGTGTTCTTCGGAGACGGCGCTTCAAACCGCGGAACCTTCCATGAGGCCGCAAACGTGGCAGCTGCCTGGAAACTGCCGGTCATATTCGTAAACGAGATGAACTGCTGGGCATCCACGACCCCGTACCGCACGACAACAGCAGTCGAGAACATCTCCGACCGCGCGAAGGGCTACAACATGCCCGGTGTCGTAGTCAACGGACAGAACGTATTCGAGGTCTATGATGCGGCAGTTGAGGCTGTAGCGCGCGCACGCAGGGGCGAGGGCCCGACATTCATCGAGGCAAAGACATACCGCATCGAAGGCCACTTCGTGGGCGACCCGGAGAAATACCGCAAAAAGGAAGAGACGATGCAGATCTTCCACGACACGGATCCTCTGACCCACTTCCTTGGGATCCTTCCGGAGGGCATAAGCTTCGAACAGGCCGAGCTCGATCAGATCAGAGCGGACGCCGTCGAAAAGATCAAAAAGGCCAAGGAGTACGCAGTCAGCTGCGAGTACCCCGATCCTTCGGAATACATTACCGATGTCTATGTCGATTGAGGAGGAGAATGACAATGCGTAAAATTACATTTTCAGAAGCTACACGCGAGGCCATGGCCGAAGAAATGGAGAAATACCCGGAAGTGTTCGTAATGGGCGAAGACATTGCCCGCCAGGGCGGTATTTTCGGCCAGTTCAAGGGCCTTCCCGATGAGTTCCCCGGCAGAGTTATCGACACTCCGATCTCCGAGACCTTCATAGTCGGAGGAGGCGTCGGAGCCGCGCTTGCCGGAGCCAGACCCGTTGTTGACATGCACTTTGCGGACTTCATAGGAGTCTGCGGAGACGAGATCATAAACCAGATGGCAAAGATCCGTTACATGTTCGGCGGCCAGGCGAAGATTCCTCTTGTTCTGCGCGCTCCCGACGGAATGGCCGGAGGCGGAGCCGCCCAGCACAGCCAGAGCCTTGAGAGTTTCTTTATCCACATTCCGGGTATAAAAGTTGTTGCCCCGTCGAACCCCTATGACGCGAAGATGGTCCTTAAAGCCGCCATTGAGTGTGACGACCCGGTCCTCTACTTCGAGAACAAGGTCCTCTACAAGGAGACCGGTGAGGTTCCAGAGAAGGAAGATGAGGTCCCCTATGTGATAGGCAAGGCGAGAGTTGAGCGTGAAGGCACTGACGTGACAATCGTCTCATACTCCATAGGTATGAAGAACGCCAGAGCTGCTGCAGATCTTCTTGAGAAAGATGGAATCAAGGCAGAAGTAATAGATCTTATCACTCTCTCTCCGTGGGACAAAGAGACCGTAATAAATTCCGTAAAGAAAACACACAGACTCTGCCTGGTTGCCGAGTCCGTTAAGCAGGGCGGCGCTCTTGCTGAAGTCGCGGCAACGGTCGCCGAGGAGGCGCTCGAGTATCTTGACGCTCCCGTTCTCCGCTATGGCGCCCCGTTCACTCCGATACCGTTTGCACCCACACTTGAGAAGATGTACAGGGTCTACCCGGAGGATCTCGTAAACGGAATCAAGGGTGTTCTTTGAGTTCTGAATGAAAGGAGAGTACGATGGCTGAAAAAGTGTTAATGCCTAAACTCGGCCTTACGATGACCGAAGGCACCATCGAAGAATGGAAGAAAAAAGAAGGCGATGAGGTAAAAAAAGGAGAGATCCTTTTCTCTGTCGCGACAGACAAGCTTACAAATGATATTGAAGCCGAGGCAGACGGTGTGCTTCTGAAGATCCTGGTGGGTGAAGGCGAGGATGCTCCATGCAAGGCAGTCATAGCCTGGATAGGTGCTCCCGGTGAGGTTGTCCCCGGAGACGGAGAAACACCTGCAGTACAGGCAACTCCCGAAACAGAAGCTTTCGCCCCGGAACAGGCAGCAGTTTCTGTTAAGGCTGAAGGCGGATTCATTCCTGCCATGCCTTATGCAAGAAAGCTTGCTAAGGAAAAGGGAATAGATCTGGGTCTTGTACCTGCAAGCGGCGCGAGAGGTTATGTGACATCAAAAGATGTTCTTTCCTATGTTCCCGCAGCAGTTATGAAAGCGCCTGCAAACGAAGTAAAGGCTTCTCCTCTGGCTGAAAAAGTTGCTTCCGATATCGGCATAGATCTGGCATCGGTAAAGGGCCGCCACTGCGGCAGAGTTCTCGCTGAGGATATATACGCGTATCTTGAGGAGACACGCGAAAAAGCGGAAGAGGAAGTTCCTTCCAATCCTCTCGAGGAAGTAAAGAAGATGAGCGGCATGCGCAAGGCCATAGCCAAAAACATGCTCGCTTCGGTACAGACCTCCCCGACGGTTACATTCAACCTTGCCGTTGACATGTCCGAGATGAAGAAATACAGGGAGATGCTGAAAGCGAAAGAGATCAAGGTCAGCTACAACGATCTTGTTGTCAAATTCGTAGCCAAGGCGCTGACCGAGTTCCCGATACTCAACGCATCGGTTGACGGAAACAGCATCATCCTGAAACACTATGTCAATATGGGCGTTGCTGTTGCGATCGATGACGGACTTCTCGTTCCGAATATCAAAGACTGTGACAAGAAGAGCCTGACCGAGATCCATGATGAGGTAAAGACCTTTGCCGAGCAGGCGAGGTCCGGCAAGCTCCCGATGGAGGCTTTGAAGGGCGGTACATTCACGATCACGAACCTCGGAATGTACGGTATCGACAGCTTCACTCCGATCATCAACCAGCCCGAAGTCGCGATCCTTGGTCTCACGACCATGGAGGACAAGGCTGTGGTGAGAAACGGCGAGATAGTGATCCGCCCGATGATGACGCTGTCACTCACGGCCGACCACCGTATCATAGACGGAGCCACGGCGGCGGAATTCCTTCAGAGGGTGAAGAATCTGCTGGAAAATCCTGCTCTGATGTTGGCTTAAGGAGGCAAAAAACATGGCAACTGCAATACTGATGCCCAAACTCGGCCTTACGATGACCGAAGGAACTATAGAAGAATGGAAGAAAAAAGAGGGCGATGAGGTCAAAAAAGGCGAGATCCTTTTCTCGGTTGCAACGGATAAGCTTACAAACGATATTGAAGCCGAGGAAGACGGGATCCTGCTCAAGATCCTCGTAAAAGATGGCGATGATGCCCCTTGCAAAGAAGTTATAGGCTGGCTCGGGGCTGCAGGTGAGAGTGTTCCCGAAGCAGCTCCCGCCGCAGAGAAAGCTGAAGCTCCGGCCGAGGCAGCAGCTCCCAAGGCGGAAGAGAAAGCTCCGGCAGCAGGTACTGTTCTGGTAATAGGCGCCGGTCCCGGCGGATATGTGGCTGCTATAAGAGCGGCTCAGCTCGGCGCGAAGGTTACTCTGTTTGAAAAAGCTGAAGTCGGAGGGACATGCTTAAATCGCGGATGTATCCCGACCAAGGCGATGCTGCACACAAGTGAAATCTACGCAAAAGCGACAGGTTCGGCTGACATAGGAATAGTCGGAAACGACGTCTCGGTCGATTGGGAGAAGGTCCAGGCATACAGGGCAAGTGTTGTTGAGAAGCTCACATCCGGTGTAAAGGCACTCTGCAAGGCAAATAAGATAAAAGTTGTAGCCGGAGAAGCATCATTTGTCGGACCCAAGACAGTAAAGGCAAACGGCGAAACATACACTGCAGACAAGATAATAATAGCTGCAGGCTCATATCCGATAATCCCGGGCATCCCGGGAGTCAAAGATAATAAGGCCTGCATAGATTCCACAGCGTGCCTTTCGCTTGATCATATTCCGGAAAGTCTGGTTGTTATAGGCGCCGGAGTCGTAGGTCTTGAGCTCGGAACCGTTTACTCCAGATACGGCGCGAAGGTGACCGTGGTGGAGAAAATGCCCGGTATACTGCCCGGTATGGACAGCGAACTTACAGGCATGCTGCTTGCAAAGCTCAGAAAAGACGGCCTTGATATTCTTACTTCAGCCGAAGTAAAATCTGTTGAGGAGACCGAAAAAGGAGCGCTTGTCAAAGTTGGTACCGAAGACGGCGAGAAGGAATTTGAAGCGGAGAAGGTCCTGGTGTGTGTCGGAAGAGGAGCGGACAGCGCTGCTCTCGGCCTTGAGGCTGCTGGAATCAAGGCAGACAAAGGCTTCATACAGGTCAATGACCGGCTCGAGACGAATGTCCCCGGAGTATATGCGATAGGTGACGTTACAGGCAAGATGATGTACGCCCATGCCGCGATCGCGATGGGTGAGATCGCAGCCGAAAACGCTATGGGTCTTTGCAGGACATTTGATGTCTCCTCAAGCCCCTCCTGCGCCTATATAGGCCCCGAGATCGCGGGCGTCGGCTTTACCGAGGATAAAGCAAAGGAGCTCGGGCTTGATTACAAGGTCGGAAAGTTCCCAACCAGCGCGAACGGCAGAAGTCTTGCCGTTGGTGAGACCGACGGACTCGTAAAAGTCCTTGTCGGTTCCAGATACGGCGAGATCCTTGGCGTTCATATGCTCGCCTCCGGTGCGACCGAGATCATTGAAGAGGCTGCCCTTGCTATAAAGCTTGAGGCGACAGCCGATGAGATTATCGGGACCATACATTGTCATCCCACTGTTTCCGAAGCGCTCTCAGAGTGCGTTATGGCGGCAGAAGGAAGAGCAATACATATTCCGAACAAAAAGAAATAACCGTGTTTCAAAACAGGAGCCTGCAGATCCGTTCTGCAGGCTCTGTTTATTTACAAGCCTGCAATTAATTGCTATAATTTAAAAAATCTAAAAAAGGCGGGCTGCGTATGAGCAGTAAAAAAAATGCTCTTTCCCGAAGTGATGAGATCAGGGCAGCATCCTTCTTCGGAAAACATGTGTCGAAAGAAAAGGCAATTCTTCTTTTTGTTGTTACCTCACTGATTTCGGTTGCTCCGATATTCCTGGGGCTCAGGCTTAAAAGCGCTATTCCGGAGATCATAACAACAGGGCTTACGGATCTTGCCGGAAACGACGATTCTCTCCCAAGATGGGCCTTCATATATATGATCCCGGGACTCTTTTTTGTCCTGAATGCCATCTGCCATGTGCAGCTGTACATTCACCAGCGCCTGTCCAAACTCCCTCCTGCACCTGTAAGGCTGCTTGGCCGATGGATAATCCCTGTCCTTGGATTTTTCTTTTGTGTTTGGGCCATGCCGAGAGTCGCGAGTCAGAGCATGCCGGGAGCTTTTAAAACAGCGTGCATTACAGGGATTATATTGATTTACGCAGGCGGATATCTGTTTGACTGCAAGAAAGATGCAGCGCTGTCATTTAATTTCAAATACATGTCCCGCAGCGAGACGGCAAGAAAAGGCACAAACGACCTGGCAGGCATCTGTTTCATGGTTTCGGGTCTGATTCTTATTTACAGCGTAATGCTTATGCAGGATATCCCGGCGGTTCCGATAATAATTGCAGTCGCGCTCCTGATATTTCCGTTTCCCGCGAGTTATATGGCATACGGCAGAAAAAGATGAGAAAGAGGCATGATTATGTCTGATACGATGTTCGGTCTGAAAAAAGAACAGAAGGGAACGTGTGCTCCGGTCTGGCATGACGATCTCCCCATTCCCGAGCCGAAAGATGATGAGGTTCTGGTAAAAGTAAACAGAGCGGCTTTGTGCGGTACGGATATCCACATAATCGACTGGGACAAATGGTCCCGGATCTGGGTAAAGCCGCCTGTAATAATGGGACATGAGGCATGCGGAGAGGTAGTGCTTGCCGGTAAAAACGTGAAAGACAGAAAACCGGGGGACAGAGTCGCTTTCGAGTCGCATATACCCTGCGGAAAATGCCCGATGTGCTTAAGCGGTAAATCCAACATGTGTATGAATATGTCTCTGTTTGGCGTCGGAAGAGACGGGGCATTTGCCGAATATGTCGCAGCTCCGGAAAAGATCACATATAAACTTACCGACGATATCTCTGACGATGTGGGCTGCCTTTTCGAGCCGATGGGATCGGGGATCCGCGGAGTCGAGAAAGCGGAGGTCGAAGGGAAAAACGTGCTTGTCAGCGGATGCGGAGCGATAGGGCTGACAGTTATAGCAGGTGCTAAGACCTTCGGAGCAGAGAAAGTCATTGCCTGTGATATCCTTCCGGAGCGCCTGAAGGATGCAGAGAAGATGGGGGCAGATATAACGGTAAACAGCTCGGAAACGGATATTATCTCATTCTGCAGAGACTTGACCGGAGGACTCGGAGTTGATGCAGCCATAGACGTTACGGGAGCACCGCCTGCAATCGTGAACGGAATAAAAGCGCTGAAAAACGGCGGAAGACTTGTGGGTGTCGGATTCCCGAGCGGTGAAGTGGGTCTGGATCTGACAAATGACGTTTATTACCGGGAGGTCGAGATAACCGGAGTCTGTGGAAGAAGGATCTGGGAGACCTGGGACAATTTCGCGAAAGTCATGCGTTCTCCTTACTTTGACGCGTCAGTTATCATCGGCGGGACCTATGCATTGCATGATTTCGAAAAAGCAGTCGATGCCTACCGCGCGGGCGTTCCCGGAAAGAAGCTTTTCAGGATAGAATAACAGCAGATAATATACTTTAATGATAATGATATCTTCAGGGTAGACAGGTCACTATTTGCGACCTGTCTACTCTCAATTCCTCTGTTTTCAATGTCTGTAGACAGGTAGACAGGTGATATGCATACATATCCCGGCTAAAGATAATAAAAATCGGATAGAAAATGCTGAATGTACGTGTCTGACCTGTCTACCTGTCTCCGTTGCAGTAATACCAATGCTTTAAAGGTAGACAGGTCCTTTTTATGGACCTGTCTACACTGATAATTTCATCTCATTTATTCAATTATATTTTCAAAAGTATCTTCTTCCGAATTGTTGAGATTCAGCAGACGTTCATATTTCTTCTTCTGATAATCATAATCTATAGTCTGCTTACAAAAATGCGACAAAAAACCGCTTTGGCATCAGCTGAAGCGGTTTAGCTTTTTGTTAAGAGTATTAATTACGGTTTTCTTGTCCGCGCACCAAGCGGGCGCGATCAGGATCTTTTTCGGAGGGTCTCCGGTTATCCGGTGTATGACCGTCGTCTCAGGCAGGATATCGAGGCACTTGCAGACAAGCTCCGCGTATTCGTCCAGAGATAGCAGATTAAAGGGTTTCTTCAGGTATTCTTCTCCGAGCTTTGTACCTTTAAGGATCTGAAGATTTGATATTTTGATTCCGTCCGGGGGCGGGTCGAGCCGGGCAAGATAGCCTGCTGTTTCAAGCATTTCCGCTTCGGATTCACCCGGCAGGCCGAGAATAATATGTACTATACCTTCAAGTCCCGCGGATTTCAGCCTTTTCCAGCATTCTCCAAAAACTTCTGTCTTATAGCATCTGTTAATCCTTTCAGCAGTCTTGTCATCGGATGTTTGCAGTCCGAGTTCGATCCAGACCGGTTTTGTCCTGTTCATCTCAGAGAGTCTAAAGAGCACTTCATCCGATAAGCAGTCCGGCCTGGTGGCGACCGATAATGCTGCAATTTCCGGAAACGAGAGGGCTTCTTCATAAAGAGCGCAAAGCTTTTCGGTATCGCCGTATGTATTGGTAAAAGATTGAAAATAGGCTATATATTTCCTGTCACTTTCAGATATTCTGCGCGGAAATTTGGCATCAACAAGCTTTTTTGCTGCTTCTATCTGGTCTCTTACAGGCAGAAGCGGTGAGGCGAAGTCGCCCGAACCGCCCTCCGAACAGAAGCTGCAGCCTCCGAAACCAAGAGTACCGTCTCTGTTGGGGCAGGTACAGCCGCTCTGGAGCGAGAGCTTATATACTTTTGTTCCGAATGTATCTTTGAGATAATCGGACAGGAAATATCTTGTCAAAATACCGGCCTCCGATCTTGATACAGCAGACCATACTCACAATAATATACGCAAATTCAGGATTTTCCAAGTTTTTTTCCTGTATTTTGCGCGGAAAGACAAGATTCCGGGACAATAAAGGATTTTATTATCGGATCTTTTATGATAAAATCCCAGATATAAACGGAGGATAAGATCTATGGGAACAAATACTGTTTTGATACTTGGAGTAATTATAATGATAGCGGGCGCAGTCATGTTTTTAACTGTTCTGCCGACCGTATTGCTGGCACGGAGAAACAGATCCGTGCTCAGCACACAGACAGCCGGGACGCTTGAAGGAATAAAAGCAACGGGCAAAAAGACAAATTCTGAAATACATTACAAGGTCTCATATACTGCAGGGAAAAAGAGAGTACATACGGAGACAAGATTTGCGGAGGGCTTTAAAGCAACTGCATTTGATTTTGACAAAAAATACCCTGCCGGGACTCCCGTTACTGTCTATTACGACCCGCGGGAAATTAAAAGCTGCAGGATAGTCGGGCCTGAAACGGGCGGCAGCAGCATCCACGGAAGATTTCTCTTGATTGCCCTCGTTATGATCGCGGCGGGTATCCTTATGATAGTTATAAAATAGTCTGTCCGGAGATATTCCCCGGAAAATAAAGAAAAACGGAGCATCCCGGCTCCGTTTTTCTTTATATAGTGAGGACAAAATGAAAAAGATTTCTCGCACTTGCTTTTGCAATTATAAAAATACATTAAAGATGTTTCATAATTAAGAGAAAAAATGTTACAGGGATATTAATTTGAAAAAAAGTATAGTATGAGTTATACTTAAACGATTTTTTTTAAGGAGAAATGAAATGTCCTGTACAACAATACTCGCCGGAAAGAAAGCTACAAACGACAATTCAACACTTATATCCCGCACAGATGACGGGCATTTTGACGTAAAGAAAATGATCGTCGTAGAGCCGAAAGACCAGAAAAAGAAGTATAAAAGCGTTATTTCCCATCTGGAAATAGAGCTTCTGGATAACCCGCTGCGTTATTCCGCCTGCCCGAGCGTAGATCCGAAAAACGGGATCTGGGCAGCAACGGGAATAAATGCAGCCAATGTCGGAATGACGGCAACCGAAACAGTAACTTCAAATCCGAGAGTCCTTGCAGCAGACCCTCTGGTTGAATACAGAAAGGCAGAAAAAAGAGGAGAGAAGGATATTCCCGGAGGTATAGGAGAAGAGGATATAGTAGTATTGGTACTTCCTTATATACATACGGCGCGCGAGGGAGTTATAAGGCTGGGCAGGCTGCTTGAAAAATACGGCACCTATGAGTCCAACGGTATAGCATTTAATGATGAAAATGAGGTCTGGTGGCTGGAGACTATAGGAGGTCACCATTGGATAGCAAGCAGGGTCCCCGATGATATGTGCGTTATTAATCCGAATCAGTTCGGTACGGACCGGTTCGATATTGACGATGCATTCGGTAAAATGGAGAACTGCATGTGCAGTGATGACTTAAGGGATTTTATTTCGGACAACGATCTTAATCTTAACATTAACGGCGCCTGCAATCCAAGAGATATCTTCGGTTCCAGGACCGATATGGACCATATATATAACACTCCGCGCGCCTGGTTCATGGGCAGGTACCTTGCACCTTATTCTTATAAGTGGGATGGAGAAAATGCGGATTTTGGTCCTGAGAGTGACAACATCCCATGGGCGATAAAACCGGACAGGAAAATAACCATCGAGGATATAAAATATATGCTCTCCTCGCATTTCGAGGGGACAGACTATGACCCGTATCTCAACCGTGATACCGGCAAGCGCGGGATATATCGCCCGATCGGCATTAACCGTACGGGGGTCACGGCGATCTGCCAGATAAGAAGCGGGGTTCCTGATGAGATAAAGGGACTTGAGTGGCTTACCTTCGGTTCCACGACATTCAGCGCCATGATCCCGCTCTATACCAATGTCCCCGGGATGCCGGAATATGTCAGCAAGGTGACTCTGGATGCGTCGACTGAAGACCTTTATTGGGCAAGCAGACTTATAGGAGCACTTGCAGATCCTGTTTACGGTTCTGCAGTGCAGGAGGTAGAGAGATATCAGTATGCCGTTGCAGTCGGAGGAAGGAGTATTGTTGCAGAATATGATAAGAAGATCTCCGAGAGTGGTGATCTGTCTCTGGCAGCCAAGGCCAATGACGAGATCTGCAGTATGGCAAAGGAAAAGACAACAGACTGTCTGAACAAAGTGCTGAAGATATCAAGCGAGCACATGAAAAACGGCTATAACCGCGCAGATAATTGAGGCCGACGGAATAAAAAACTTGCATTTGATATATCCGTGTGTTAGACTTTTTTCACCATGAAGAGAGGGTGAGAGACAAGCTCAATGACCCCTCCGCAACCTGCCGGGAAAAACCGATAAGGTGCGAAAGCTTGACCGATGGGTCGGATATTGCTTCAAAGACCTGTCATACGGCAGGTCTTTTCTTTTGAATAATATACAGAAAACACCAAGCTGTGTTTTTCCATACTTGAGGTATGTTAAAATAAAAAGAGATTATTTTTGGAGGATCTTATGAAAAAAGGATTTTCGGTACGTACCATAGTCGCGATCGGTATCGGCGCTGCCCTGTTCTTTGTCCTGGCGCGTTTCGTCTCCGTCCCTTCACCCGTTCCCAACACCAATATCTGCACTCAGTACGGACTTCTTGCCTTCATGGCTGCAGTCTTCGGACCTCTCGCGGGACTCCTTATCGGCTTTATAGGTCACTGGCTGACGGACCTCTCTGCCGGCTGGGGCGTATGGTGGAGCTGGGTCATAGCTTCCGGAGTATTCGGACTTCTGACCGGAATCGCCGCGAAGAAGATAGATCTCGACGACGGCGAGTTCGGAAAGAAGGAGCTTATTCGTTTTAACGTCGCCCAGGCGATTGCGCACATTGTTTCCTGGATCGTTGTAGCACCGGTACTTGACATTCTGATTTATGCCGAACCGGTAAACAAGGTGTTCCTGCAGGGAACAGTCGCAGCTGCTGTCAATATTGTTACGACAGCAATAATCGGTTCACTTCTCTGCTTTGCTTATGCCAAGGCGAAGCCCAAGAAAGACTCGCTCAAGAAAGAACAGTAAGAACAAACAGCCCGGGCTCCCTTAAATGAGAGCCCGTTTTGATTATGCCGTATATCGGGAGATAAGCATTGGAAGAAGAAATTCTGGTAGAATTCAACCATTTCGGTTTTAAATACAACGCGCAGGCTGAGCCGACTCTGTATGACATCAGCCTCAAGATACGCAAAGGAGAAAAAATCCTGATAGCGGGACCTTCAGGCTGCGGGAAATCAACAATAGGCTCCTGCTTGAACGGCCTTATTCCCTTTTCGTTTAAAGGAGAGACAACGGGATCTCTGAAAATCAAGGGCAAAGAGACCGGGGACATGAGCATATTCGAACTCTCGAAGATAGTCGGGACCGTGCTCCAGGACAGCGATGCCCAGTTCGTCGGTATGACTGCGGCGGAAGATATCGCTTTTGCTCTGGAAAATGACTGCATAGAGACCCCGGAGCTTCATGAAAGAACAGAGAGGGTCGCTAAAACTGTCGGCGTATCCGAAAGGCTAACACATGCACCCGGAGAACTTTCCGGCGGGCAGAAACAGCGCGTGTCAATTGGCGGAATAATGGTTGACAATGTGGAGCTGTATCTCTTTGACGAGCCCCTTGCAAACCTGGACCCCGCAACGGGCAAACAGGCGATAGAACTTATAGACGAGATAAAAAATGAGACCGGAGCGGCGGTCGTTATCATTGAGCACCGTCTTGAAGACGTTTTATGGCGTGATGTGGACAGAATAATACTGATGCAGGAAGGGAGAATAATTGCGGACCTTGATCCGGATACACTTCTCTCCACGGATCTTCTCCGGCAGGCGGGCGTCAGGGAGCCTCTCTATGTCACTGCCTTAAAATATGCAGGTGTCGGAATAAGACCGGAGATAATGCCGCACAGCATAAATTCGCTTGCGCTTGCGCCTGAGGAAACGGAAAAAGTCAGGGAATGGTTTGAGCATACTCCGGAAGCAGAGCAGAAAAAAGCCGAATGGCCGATCCTTTCCGTCAGAGGGCTTGAATTTGAATATCCGAACGGAGTAAAAGCGGCGGACAATATCAACACAGATATAGGAAAAGGCACTTTGATCGCGATCGCAGGCAGAAACGGAGCAGGCAAATCAACATTTGCAAAGCTCATCTGCGGTTTTGAAACGCCTCAAAGCGGAACAATTACTCTGTTCGGGAAAGCCGGAAAATCAGATCTTGCAAAGCTGAGCATAAAGGAGCGCGCAGACCATATAGGATATGTGATGCAAAATCCCAATCAGATGATCTCACAGACGATGATCTTCGACGAAGTCGCAATGGGTCTGCGTTCACGCAAGGCAAGTGAAGATGAAATACAGGTAAAAGTTGAAAAAGCGCTTAAGATATGCGGACTCTATCCGTTCCGCAACTGGCCGGTATCCGCTTTGAGCTTCGGGCAGAAGAAAAGGGTCACGATAGCTTCCATACTGGTTCTGGACCCTGAAGTGCTTATTCTCGATGAACCTACAGCCGGGCAGGATTTCAGACATTACACCGAAATAATGGAATTTCTGAAACAGCTTAATGCTGACGGCCTTACTATCATAATGATAACTCATGATATGCACCTGATGCTCGAGTATGCCACACGCTCAATAGTTTATTGCGACGGCAAGATAGTCGGAGATGATACCGGCGCAAATATTCTGACTGATCCGGAGCTTGTTGAAAAAGCAAGCCTCAAGGAGACATCTCTTTTCCGGCTCGCGCTGATGTGCGGAATTGAGACGCCGCGTGCGTTTGTTCAGCGGTTTATCGACTTTGACAGGGCGG
The DNA here is from genome assembly GCA_017430455.1 of Oscillospiraceae bacterium. Classification (GTDB taxonomy): domain Bacteria; phylum Bacillota; class Clostridia; order Oscillospirales; family Oscillospiraceae; genus Limivicinus. Next base: position 91,307 of record JAFRMX010000010.1, on the reverse strand, counting down.
TGAGAAGCTGATGATAAATGTGTTCAATTATATCGACAAAGACTCGCCGGTCCACGCTCTTACAGGTGCCTCAAAATGCGCCTGTATGATATTGTGGTCTGTCGCCGCAATGATGACTTTCTGCACGCCCTATCTGATACTTCTTACAGCTTTTGCGCTGCTTGCTTTTAAGCTTTCAAAGATAAAGCTTAAGGAGGTCAGAGTGCTGCTGCTGTTCACACTTGTTTTTCTTTTTCTGAACAATGTACTTATATATTTGTTTTCCCCGGAGCATGGAGTGGAACTCTATTCATCTAGACATGAGATTCTTCATATTGCCGGAAGGTATAATCTGACTCTGGAACAGGGACTTTACCATCTGAATGTAATCTTAAAATATACTTCAACGGTACCTGTGATCATTCTGTTCGTCGCGACAACAAATCCGAGCGAGTTCGCGGCGTCCCTGAATAAACTCGGAGTCAGTTACAAGGTGTCTTACAGTGTGGCTCTGGCTTTGCGCTATATACCCGACACCATATCCGAGTATCATGATATTTCTCTTGCCCAGCAGGCAAGAGGTATTGAGATGTCAAAAAAAGAGAGCCTCGGGAAAAGGCTCAGAGCGATGTCTGCTATACTCATTCCCCTTATCATGTCCGGAATGGAAAGAATAGATACTGTAGCAAATGCAATGGAACTGAGAGGTTTCGGTAAGAACAGAAAGCGAACCTGGTATATGTCCCGGCCGTTCCGGGCAGGAGACATTGCAGTTATAGTGCTTGGAATTATTATGGTAGCAGTTTCCCTGGCCTATACAGCCTATAACGGAAGCAGATACTGGAATCCGTTCTGAAAGAGAAGCCGAACGGAGCATATTGAGACAAGAAAAAAGGAAGGCCTGAAGGCCTTCCTTTTTATAGGCATTTATTACAGCTTTACGTTGTAGAAGCTGTCTTTGCCGCGGTATTCGGCGACAGAGCCGAGCTCTTCTTCTATACGCATGAGCTGGTTGTATTTTGCAATACGGTCAGTTCTGCTCATGGATCCGGTCTTGATCTGTCCTGCATTAGTAGCAACGACAAGGTCTGCAATGGTGGAGTCCTCGGACTCTCCGCTGCGGTGGGAGACAACTGCAGTGTACTTGTGCTCTTTTGCCATCTCGATAGCGTCGAAAGTCTCGGTCAGAGTACCGATCTGGTTCAGCTTGATGAGTACGGAGTTGGCAACACCGAGTTCAATACCCTTTTTGATAAAGGTGGTATTGGTGACAAAAAGATCGTCGCCAACGAGCTGGATCTTGCTTCCCAAACGGTCTGTGAGCTTCTTCCAGCCGTCCCAATCGTTCTCTGCCAGGCCGTCTTCGATGGAGATGATGGGATACTTTTCAACCCAGGATGCGTAGAGCTCGATCATCTCATCGGAAGTCTTTTCGCCTTCACCGGATCTGGAGAGATTGTAAACGCCCTTCTCCGCATCGTAGAACTCGGAGGAGGCGGGGTCCATGGCAATGCCCATATCGACTCCGGGCTCATAACCGGCTGCCTTCATGGCTTCAACGATCATCTCGAGAGGTTCTTCGTTGCCGTGCTTGCAGGAAGGAGCATAGCCGCCTTCATCACCGACAGAAGTGGCATAGCCGCGAGCTGCACAGATCTTTTTAAGAGCATGGAAGGTCTCAGCGCCCATGCGGATCGCCTCGGCCTCAGATTTTGCACCTATAGGCATGATCATGAATTCCTGCATGTCGACACTGCCGTCTGCATGCTTGCCGCCGTTGAGGACGTTCATCATAGGAGTGGGAAGAACTTTTGCGTTCGGGCCGCCGAGGTATTTGTAGAGAGGAAGTCCGCAGCTGTCTGCAGCAGCTCTTGCAACTGCCAGCGAGACGGAAAGAGTGGCATTTGCGCCGAGTACTTTTTTGAATTCGGTTCCGTCAAGAGCAATCATTGTTCTGTCAATGAGAGCCTGATCAAAAACATTGAGGCCGATCAGCTCGGGAGCGATCTTCTCATTTACGTTTGCGACAGCATTTAATACGCCTTTGCCGCCATAACGGCTCTTGTCACCGTCGCGGAGCTCAACAGCTTCTCTTTCACCGGTGGAGGCGCCTGAGGGGACAATGGCGCGTCCGAAAGCTCCGGACTCTGTGCATACGTCACATTCGACCGTGGGATTTCCGCGGGAGTCAAGGACTTCGCGAGCATAGATTTTAACTATCGGATCTGCGAATACGTTCATAAATTTTTCCTTTCAAAATTATAGTTCTGTTTATTACTGTTCTGTTGCCTTCACTATTACCGAAAAATCGACCGGCTTTAAGGAAGCGCCGCCTATGAGTCCGCCGTCGATATCGGGCTGTGCGAGCAATTCGGTTGCGTTCTTGGCGTTCATGCTGCCGCCGTATAGGATCTGGACAGCTCTTGCACTTCTGGCACCGTACATCTTACGGATTATCGCGCGGATCTCGCCGCAGACTTCCTGAGCCTGATCTGCTGTTGCTGTCTTGCCCGTGCCGATAGCCCATATGGGTTCATAAGCAATAACACACTTGCGGAGCTCTGAAGAACTGATGCCGCTTAAAGCTGCTTTGACCTGATATGCAATGTGCTCCATTGTAAGACCCATCTCTCTCTGCTCAAGGCTCTCACCGACGCAGATTATAGGCTTGATGCCGTTTTCGATAAGGATCTTTGCTTTTGCATTTATGAGCATATCGCTCTCAGCGTGGTACTGTCTTCTCTCGGAGTGGCCCACGATGCAGTATTTCGCTTTGAGATCTGCAAGCTGAAGTGCGCTGACTTCGCCTGTGTATGCGCCTTTGGCATACTGTGAGCAGTCCTGCCCGCCGGCAGAAACCTTGCACTCACGGCCGGCCTTTACCATTGCCGGAACCAGCGGACCCGGAACACAGAGAGCTACATCGCAGGATCTTTCTGCTGGCAGGTTTGCCTTGAGTTCAGACATGAAGGGTTTTACTTCGCTTGCGAGCATATTCATCTTCCAGTTGCCCGCTATAAAGGGTTTTCTGTATTTTTTGTTCATTTCTTCGTCCTTATATATGTTTATTAATTGATTTTATTTGTCCAGGAGGCAGGCAACACCCGGGAGCTCTTTTCCTTCGAGAAATTCCAGAGAAGCTCCGCCACCCGTGGAGATGTGGGTTATTCTGTCTGCAAAACCGAGTTTTTCAACAGCGGCAGCGCTGTCTCCTCCGCCGACAATTGTAACCGCACCGGAATCGGCCAAAGCCTGCGCCATGGCTTTGGTACCGTTTGCAAATCTGTCGAACTCAAAAACGCCCATAGGACCGTTCCAGACGATCGTGCCTGCGCCTTTGACTGCGGCAGCAAACTTTTCAACAGTCTTCGGGCCTATATCCATGCCCATAAGATCATCGGGAATATCGCCTTCAACCAGAACGGGTTCGGCATCAGCTGAGAACTCGGATGCGCAGAAGTTGTCATCCGGGAGAAGGAAATTGACGCCTTTTGCTTCGGCTTTAGCCAGCATCTCTTTGGCATAGTCGAGCTTATCTTCCTCAAGGAGCGACTTGCCGATGGTATAGCCCTGAGCTTTTTTGAAGGTATATGCCATACCGCCGCCGATTATTACCGTGTCAGCTTTCTCAAGAAGGTTATTTATTACATTGATCTTATCGGAGACTTTGGCACCGCCCAGAACAGCCACGAAAGGACGTTTTGGATCATCAAGCGCTTTCCCCATGATGGAGATCTCTTTTTCAACGAGAAGCCCTGCATAGGCAGGAAGGAAGGCTGCAACTCCGGCTGTGGAGGCATGAGCTCTGTGAACTGTTCCGAAAGCATCAGAGACATATACGTCTGCCATATCTGCCAGCGCTTTTGCAAAATCTTCACCGTTTTTGGTCTCCCTCGCATCGAACCGGAGGTTTTCAAGCAGCATTATCTCGCCGGGTTTTAAGGCAGAAGCCTTAGCTTTTGCATCTTCACCGACGGTATCGGCTGCAAATATAACTTCAGTACCGAGCAGCTCGCTCAGGCGCTTTGCCACGGGAGCCAGCGTGAGCTTTTTAAGTGACTTTTTCCATTCTTCTTCAGTTATATCTTCTGCATTCTTTCCCTTTTCGACCTGCTTTTTTACGTAGGAAGAGAATGTGGCTGCGGGTTTGCCGAGATGTGAGCACGCGATAACGGCAGCACCCTGCTCAAGAAGGTATTTTAAAGTGGGTATTGCAGCGACGATACGCTTGTCGGAAGTAATCTCGCCCGTCTTCTTGTCCTGAGGGACATTGAAATCACAGCGAACCAAAACTTTTTTGCCCTTGACATCGGCATCATAAACAGTCTTCTTGCTGTAGTTCATTATATATCTCCTTTTTTGTATTTTTATCTGTTCCGCGCCTATTTTAGCATAAAAAGGGCAAAAAACACGCGTTTTTTGTACAAAAAATCAAAATCTGCGAATTTACCAAAATTGAACAAAAAAAGAGCGCATACCGCGCTCTTTTTTTGCCATTATTTACAAAAGTACTTAAAAATGTTTAAATAACCTCTCCGGAGGGATCTATTGTAACTGTCTGCACAGGCAGTATCCTTCCGCTTTTGGCAACAGCGGCCTTCACAGAGGCGGAAAGCTTGTTGCAGCATATGGAACTCATCCTGGCAACTGTTATACTTCTTATCTCATTATCCCCGAAGATCTCTGAGAGCTTAGCTTCGCTTTCTTCCAAGAGGGGGCATACTATTATTGTCAGCCGGTCCTTTATGTATTCGTCCTGAAAATCTGCACAGGCAAAAGCAGTGCAGTCTGCAGCAATCAGAATGTCCGAATTGTATGGGATGCAGTTTGCAGCGCCAAGAAGGCTCAGGCGTATCGGCCAGCGCTTTAAAAGCCCCGATTTTAAGGCAGGGTTGTCAGCACATGTACTGCACTGGTGATCACAGTTCAAAGCTCTTTCTTCATGTGTCATACAGTTCTCCTCATCTCCAAAGCATCTGCTCTCCGGCTCTCTTTATCTGTTCTTTTATCCGTTCCAGGGCTTCGATACGGTTTCGATCTGCCTGTGCCAAAGCTGCTAATGCTTTGCTTTCTGCATTTTCGATTGCTTCGCGCTGTCTTTTTTGAACAGCCTCGAAAGACTCATCCCACTCCTCGGCAAATTTCCTGAGTCTTTCAAGCGGATTTCTCCTTTTCTGGAGTTCCCCTGATGCCCAGAGTTCACGAACCTCGGAATAACGGCGGACTGCATTTGCAACGGAATCCTCCCAGGATATGTAGATCTCATTGCATGCAGCCTCACCGAGGCGTTTGAAGGCCGCCTTGTCACTGCCAAAGGCCAAAATGGCTTTTGAGACCGAATCGGCGTTTTCTTCAGCCAGAATACCTGTTTTTCCGTCTGTTATTCCCTCGGCAGCACAGCTTCCTTTAATAAGAAGGCTTCCGAGCGAGCAGGCGGCGGCTTCACGGATAACAAGGCCGTTTGTATCGAAAGTGGAGCAGAAGAGCAGAAGATCTGCAGATGAATACCAGGTCTTAAGCACCTCACGGTCGCTGACAGCTCCGGTGAACATGCATTCATCATTGAGACCGAGAGATTCTGCGTAGTTTTCCACTTCAGCTCTGTCCATGCCGTCACCGACAAAATACATCCGGTAGCTGTAGCCCGCTTCTTTCAGCTTCAGCAGGGAATCGAGCATAAGTTTTAAGCCCTTGTACCACATTATCCTGCCTACGAAAAGAAAAACGGGGCAATCTGAAGGAACAGCGTATTTTTCGGCAAGCTCCCGTATTGCTGATTCAGGTGCCTTTCCTCTCGGAAGGTCGACACCGTTCGGCATTACTATATAATCCCCTTTATAGCCTAGGGATCTGAGATTCTCGCCGGCACCTTCGCTGACTACCCAGACTTCGTCACAGGCAGATATGTTTTCGGCAAGCAGGCCCTTGGCCGCCTCCTGCAGAGGTTTGGTCGGTACCGTATTGGCTATGTCAACATCAAATTTGGTGTGATATGTAAAGATTACAGGGATATCCAGTTCATCCCTGAGCACTCTTGCCAGCATCGTTGAGGCAACGGGACAGTGTGTATGAATGACATTGAAGCCCTTGGTTTTAAGCAGATTGATGGTTGCCGGATCGAAGGGGAAACCTGCCCTGTATCCTGCAAGCTTTTCTGTGTCGAGGCTTGGGTATCTGACGACCGAGAAAGAATAATAATCACGGGCTCCGGGCACATCGGGAGTGACAACGGTCGCCTCTCCGAATTCGGAGTTTATGATCCCCGCATAATTGACGACTGCGTTTGCCACTCCGTCTATGACAGGGGGGAAAGAGTCGTTCAGAAGGCAGACATTCAGCTGCGATGACGGGTCATAAGCTTCCTTTTTAATTTCCATGTTTTGCTCCTTTATAAATCAGCAAAAGAACCCTGCTTTTTACACAGGGTCCTTTTAATATAGAGTTGATTATCTCCGGCTGACTTTTTCCTTTACCTTCTTTACGGTTATCCTTCCGGCCTTCTTTACGAAGTTTCCGAGGATAGGCGGGATCTTCTTTTCGGAGGCGATCATAGTTGAGCACTCGGGATGCTCGCGGAAGAGATGTATAGCGTCGAACTCGCACTTGGTAGTGCAGATGCCGCAGCCGATACATTTGTTTTCATCGACGACGGAGGCTCCGCAGCCAAGGCAGCGGGAGGTCTCGAGCTTTACCTGTTCCTCAGTGAACGGGAGACGCTCGTCGGAGAATGTCATTGCCTTTATGGGATCTCTGTGCGGTACCTGGCGCTCAGGCTTATTAAGACTTTCGACAGGCAGGACCACATCTTCCTTATTCAGCTCTATAAAATCACGGCGGTTGCGCCCTATAGTCAGATGACCTCCGGTGACATATCTCTGAAGAGAGATCGCGGCTTCATGGCCCTGAGCGATAGCCTCAATGGCGAATCTTGTTCCGCCGCAGTCGCCGCAGACAAAGATATCTTCCTGAGCAGACTGGAGGGTGAGATCCTCTCTCTGGGCAACATTCTTTCTGTCTTTTTCCAGAGCACCGGTATCGAGGTTGCCCCAGTCGATTGCCTGACCGATGGCAGATATAACGGAATCTGCTTCGATAATCTCGAATTCTCCTGTTCCGACGGGTTTTCTGCGGCCTCTTTCATCGGCCTCTCCGAGTTCCATGATCTCGACTTTGAGACCGGAGGCTTTGCCGTCTTTCCCGACGATCTCGACAGGACCGGCGAGGAAACGGAATTTTATTCCTTCCGACAGGGCATCTTCATATTCCTCCCTGGAGGCGGTCATCTCATTTTCGGTACGGCGATAGACAACAGTGGTATCCGCTCCGAGACGGACAGCCGAACGGCATGCGTCCATGGCGACATTGCCTGCTCCAACGACGATCGTCTTCTTACCGAGCGCGGGAGCGTTTCCGAGATTTACTGCTCTCATGAAATCGACTCCGGAGAATACGTTCTCCAGATCTTCACCCGGAATGCCGAGTTTCTGGCCCTTCTGGGCACCGATCGCGACTGCGAAGCCTTTATAGCCCTCATCTCTGAGCTGCTGGATCGTAATGTCTTTTCCTACTTCAACGCCGCATCTGAATTCAACGCCGAGCTGCTTCAATACGTCTATCTCGGCATTGAGAACATCCTTTTCCAGTCTGAAGCTGGGGACGCCTGTCATCAGCATTCCGCCGGGAACCGGGTTCTTATCGAAGACCGTGACATTCACAAAGCCTGCTGTTGCAAGGAAATATGCAGCAGTCATGCCTGCGGGGCCTGCTCCGATAATGGCTATCTTTTCTTCAAAGTTTCCTCTGACCTTGGCTTTTATAACAGGAGGAATGTAGCGGGTCTCGGAATCGATATCCCTGCGGGCTATGAAGTTCTTGATATCGTCTATCGCAAGAGCTTTGTCGACGTCGCCTCTCGTGCAGGCATCCTCGCATCTCTTGTTGCATATGCTTCCGCATACAGCGGGGAAGGGATTCATTTTCTTTATTAATGCAAGAGCTTCGGTATAGCGCCCTTCAGAGGCCATTTTCAGATAGCCCTGGATCGCTATGTGCGCGGGACATGCCGTCTTGCAGGGAGCGGTTCCGGTATCATAGCAGTTGATACGGTTGTTGTCGCGGTAATCAAAGTCCCACTTATCCTGACCCCACCAGATAGAGTCGTCGGGAAGCTCGTGCTTCGGATAACAGACAGGCCCTTCGCTGGTGCAGAGCTTCTGGCCGAGTTTCACGGCGCCTGCCGGGCAGTATTCCACGCATCTTCCGCAGGCAACGCAGTTTTCGGCGTCAACATGCGCGACATACGCGCTTCTGGAGAGGTTCGGAGTATTGAACAGCTGGCTCGTTCTGAGCGCATTGCAGATATCCGGGTTGCAGTTGCAGATCGCGATTATCTTGTCTGGACCGTCCATATTGGTTATCTGATGGACATATCCGTTGTCTTCCGCTTTCTGAAGGATCTCAAGAGCTTCATCTTTCGAAATGTAACGGCCGCCTTTTTTGCATTCGACTATATAGTCCGCGACAGGGCCCATAGCCAGACACCAGTCGTTCGGATCGTCGCTGTCACCTTCACCGAGAAGCTTTCTGCCCATTCTGCAGGAGCAGGGAGCGGCAGCCATCCTGTCCCATTTGTCGAGCCAGTGGCTGATATGCTCAATGTCGATAGAATCGGCATTTGCGGGAATGGCTTTTTCTACGGGAATGACATGCATTCCGATCCCGGCCCCTCCGGGAGGCACCATCTGATTGACGATCGTGAGCGGAAGGAATGTCATTCTTTCAAAGAATCTCGCTACTTCAGGATGTTCCTGCATGAGTTCGACATTCATGTTGGAGTACTCCGCGCTGCCCATTACAAACACAGGCAGGCAGTACTGCTTTTCGTTCTCGGGGTTTATGTAGGAAAACTCAAGTATGCCGTTGTCCAGCATTGTCTTAAGATCGCTTTTAAGGCGGTCCTCAGGAATATCCGGGTTCATTTTCTTCATAGCTTCGAAATTATACGGAGTACGAAGTTTCATTCTGAGACAGATATCCGCCATTTCATCTGTCGGAACCATTGCCGCGACACCGTAGTAGTCCGGATCTCCCGGCTTTACTTTAGCTTTGCGGTCCGTTATCTTCTGTGCCAGCTTAAGTATTTTCTCCCTTACCGGACCTTCCACCGGCATATTGAATACTTCGGTCGTATCGGTTATGTTCTTGCCTGACATGCATTACCCTCCTGTAGATTAATAGTTTAAAAGTCATAACCCTCTTTAACCTGTATCGATACTATCATAAATCCCCCAAAAAGTAAAACTAAAAAACCGCCCTTTCACCGCGGTCAGCTTTAAGGCTGAAATTGCGGTCCGGACGGGCGGTTCGATCATTTGACATGATAATATTTCAGCTGTATATGAATTGTCTGTTGAAATCCACGAGGAGCTTTTCGCCTTCGCTCAACAGCTGATAATCCCTGTACCCGAGGCCGTAGAACAGCTCGATCTTCGGCTCGAGCTCCGAATAAACTGTGTTTTTCCCAAAGGATTCGATAACATCCAGCGGCTGCAGCAAAATGCCCATGCCTTCAGAAGCAAACTGCATGCACGATTCGGGGCTTCCCTCGAATACTATGTTCGGCTTAATTTTCTCACGCCCGCTCTTTATGGCATCGGTTATGATCTTAAAGACTTTCATACTCCTGCTCGGAAGAATGAGCGGCTCCCCTGCAAGCGAGGAGGCCTTGACACTTTCCTTCCCGAAGAGCGGATGCCCGTCAGGGAATACAGCGACTATCCGGCTCTTGCCGAGAGGGATAAAATCGTATCCCGTTTTTTCGCCGGATGAAACGGATACGCCTATAAGATTGATCTTCCTCTCGCGAAACAGCCTCAGCTCTTCTTCCTCACTCACCTCCAGAACATTGACGGAATAATCCGGATATTCTTTTTTAAAGGCAAAAAGGATCCCGCTGACGTTGTAGTGGTGAGAATCCTGTATGAACGCGATGGAGATGTTCCTGCTGCGCCCGGCCTTCTCCCTTTCCACTCTTAACAGAGACTCTCTGTACAGCGACCACATTCTGCGGGCATATGGAAGATATAGCTTTCCGTAGTCGCTTAATGAGACATTCCGGGAATTTCGGTCGAACAGAACGGCTCCGACCTCTTCCTCAAGCAGAATGAGGTGTTTTGACAGGCTGGACTGGGAAATGTACAGTTTGGAGGCGGTCTCGCTGAAGCTGCGTGTTTTGGCAAGCTCGAGAAATTCGAAAATATACTGTATTTCCATAAAGAGGAAACAACCTCCTTCTATTCCGTTTGCGAATAGATTGTATCATAAAGCGAATTGTTAGACAACTGTCTGAATGGTATATTTTATATGTAAATTTGTGCCTGATTAGGATTTATCGGAGGTGTTTGATTATGCACGAAATGGGTACGGTTGTTTATATAATAGACACTGTCAACAAGCTGTGTGAGGAAAACAACATTGATAAGGTTCTCTACGTAAAAGTACAGGTAGGTGAGGTCAGCGGAATCATCCCGAGCTATCTTACAGACTTTTGGGAATGGGCGGTGAAAAAAGAAAAGCACCTGTCCGGAGCAGAGCTGAAGGTTGAAGAACTTAAGGCGGTCACAAGGTGCGGAAACTGCGGCAAAACATATGAGACAGTAAAATATGCCAAGATATGTCCGTATTGCAAGAGCGAGAATACCTGGCTGGAGACGGGAAACGAGTATATCATCAAAGAAATCGCGGTCCCCGATGAAGAGGGACAGTAAAAACGGAAGGCATTAACATAAATATATACGATCATGATTTAGGAGGGTTAAACATGACAAGAGACGAAAAAATGCTTAAGCTTGCAAAGATGATGACGGATGTCGTATTCCATTCGACAGGGCTTCAGAAGATGGACAAGAAGTCCTGGGAATACGTCGGGATCAATTCCGGTCTGAAATTTGCAGAGTATAAGTATGACAGACAGACGGCAGATGATGTTCTGGATGTGTGCCTGTCCTTCGGTAAACGCAGAAAACCGCTTACGTTTGCCCAGCTGAAGGAAAAGAACCCGCAGTGGGATGAAGCAAGACTTGAGAAAGCGCTTGATGCTGCAAGTGTATCAAGTTTTCTCGAGTACCACTACGAAAACAATGACGGCAAAAACCCGAACCATGAGAAGCGCTGGATGCTCGACATCTTTGTTCCCGGATCCGCGGAGCTGATGATGATCAATCCGGAGCACGGCGATATGTTCCCGGAGACGGCAGACTTCTTCGAACGCATGGCGTATGAACCGCTGGCCGGATTTACGCAGATGGTGCCTCCCGGTGGCGCAGGGATCGGAATGCACGTCATTCCGGTCGAGAAAGCGATCCCTGCGGAGAACCAGTCTCTTGATATCGAGCATATCTCATACTGGCTCAAAAAATATGAAGGTCAGATAGGCGTATCGGTCTGCTCCTGCAGGAAGCAGCAGCGTATCCGCAACGAGGGTTCCGGAGATATTGAGGCTGACTGGTGCATAGGAGTAGGCGATTTTGCGGATTACTGCCGCGAGACAGGACACGGGCGCGATCTTACCTATGATGAGGCCATGGAGATCATTCAGAAGGCAGAGGACAGGGGCTATGTCCATCAGATCACAAATATTGACGGACAGGACAAGATCTTTGCAATCTGCAACTGCGCTGTCGGTGTCTGCAACGCGCTCAGGACATCCCAGCTTTTCAACACTCCGAACCTCTCGAGATCGGCGTATGCAGCCGAGAGCGACCCGACAAAGTGCGTCGCCTGCGGCAAATGTGTCGAGACCTGCCCGGCGGGTGCCGTAAGACTTGGACAGAAGCTCTGCACGACCGAAGGAGAGATCGAATATCCGAAGCACGAGCTGCCGGATGATACTGTCTGGAGTGAGAAAAAATGGAATAAGAATTACAGAAATGAAAACGGATGCATCCAGACCTGGCCGACAGGCACAGCTCCCTGCAAGGTCGCATGTCCCGCGCATATCGCGATCCAGGGCTATATAGACATGGCAGCTAAGGGCAAGTACAAGGATGCTCTCAAGCTCATCAAGAAGGATAACCCGTTCCCCGCGGTCTGCGGAAGCATCTGCCGCAAATACTGCGAAGACGCGTGTACCCGCGGAACTGTCGATGAAGCGCTCTCTATCGATGAGATCAAGAAATTCATATCCGAACAGGATATGAAGGACGAACACCGCTACATCCCGCCGATGCTCTCCTGCACCAGAGCTCCCTTCGAGCAGAAGATTGCAATCATAGGCGGAGGCCCCGCAGGCATGAGCTGCGCATACTTCCTCGCTATAGAAGGCTATAAGCCGGTAGTATTCGAAAAAGAGAAGGAACCCGGCGGAATGATGATAAACGGCATGCCGAACTTCCGTGTTGAGAAGGACGTTGTCAGATCGGAAATAGATGTCCTGAAGCAGATGGGTGTTGAGTTCAGATGCGGAGTTGAAGTGGGAAAAGATATCACTCTCCAGCAGCTGAGAGATGAAGGCTACAAGGCGTTCTATGTAGCTGTCGGTCTTCAGAAGGCTCTTAAGCTCAATGTCGAAGGTGAGGATCTCAAGGGCGTCTACGGCAGCCTGGATCTTCTCAGAGACGTCAACGCAGGAAAGGCGCCGAAGCTCAAAGGCGACACCGTTATAGTCGGAGGAGGTAATGCAGCTATCGACGCTGCACGTACAGCCAGACGTCTCGGGAACGGAAAAGTGTATCTGTACTGCCTTGAGCAGTTCGACGATATGCCGACTGTGCCGGAGGAAAAGAATTCAGGTATTGAAGACGGTGTTCTGATAAACAACGGCTGGGGTCCGAAGGTCATACTCGGGGAAGACGGCAAAGTCACCGGCGTGGAATTCAAGAAATGCCTCAGTGTAAGAGACGCATCCGGAAGATTTGCTCCGGTATATGATGAGAACGATACGATAACTGTCGAATGCTCCAACGTTATCGTCTCCATAGGCCAGAGAAGCGAGTACTGCGGGATCTTCGACGGATCGAAGGTCGATGCCCAGGACGGAAAGCTTATCGCATGTGACAAGGTCACATTCCAGACTGCCGAGCCCGACATCTTTGTCGGCGGAGATATAGCGACTGGTCCTATGTACACCATTGACGCCATCGCGAACGGGCGTGAAGGCGCGGTCTCCATACACCGTTTCGTCAACAAGGGCCAGAGCCTGACGATACACCGCAACACCAGGGTGTTTACGGAGCTCGACAAGAACAATATCGTTCTTCCGCCCGAGAAGATCAAAAAGCCTGCAAGACAGATACATGCTATAGACCCGGAGAAGGTCCTCTCTATGCATGACGAGCGCAAGACATTCACGGAAGAACAGATCAAAGCTGAAGCTTCGAGATGCTTAAGTTGCGGCAGAAGCGTAGTAGACCAGAACAAGTGCATAGGCTGCGGAATCTGTACGACCAAGTGCGAGTTTGACGCTATCCATCTCTCCAGGATCCGTCCCGAGTGCTCTACAATGAAGGATGAGAGCCAGAAGTATGTCGAAATGGCGAAGTGGGAAGCTCAGAGATCTATCAAGATCGCAAGGAAAAAGGCTGCTGAGCTTCGCAAATAACACAATAACGTTGAGATCGCCGCAGAGGCCCTCTGCGGCGATCTCCCGGCGTAAATAATCAATATATTTTTATGTAAGGAGCAATGCATGAAGGATTTAAAGCATCTTATTTACTTTGAAAACCTTCTCCAGTCTGCAAACAATGAATTGATCAGGCAGGCGCAGAAAGACGGGAAAATTTGCATAGGCTATGCCTGTGAGAATGTTCCTGAGCCGCTGTTGAATATCGGCAATGCTTTCTCGACACGTCTCCGCGCGCCCAACACCGGTTCAACCGAGGTCGGAACCTATTATCTCACAAATCTTCTGTGCGAATACAGCCGCAGCCTGCTTGAGAGAGCGATAGAGGGCGGCTACAACCACCTTGACGGACTGATTACGCCCGACGGTTGCACCATGATGAACCGCTGCATCGAGAATATGGAGCTGCTAAACGCCGTCGCTGCCGATAAGGAGAAATTTTTCTACGATTACATGGAGATTCCGATGAAGGCTGATGACAACGGCCTCAAGCTCTATGTAACGCAGTGCAAAAACCATATACTGAAACCTCTCAGCGAGAATTACGGCATAGATGTTTCGGATGCCTCTATAAGAGAAGCTGTTGCAAGGCACAACAGGGCTTGCGAGCTCATCAGAGCTATAGGGGAATTCAGAAAAGGAAGGACTCCAGCTATAACCGGCTATGAGTTCCATGTTATCACGCTCTGTACATATGTCGCTCCGAAGGATATGCTTATAGGCAAACTTGAGGAGACGCTCGAAGAACTCAAAACGCGCGAACCGATGAAAGAAGGAGAGGCACGGGCAAGAGTACTTGTGGTCGGAAGCGAAGCGGATGACGAATACTTTATAAAGCTGATAGAAGACTCTGGAGCATATGTATGTGCCGACCGTTTCTGCTACGGTTCATTGCCCGGAAGGGATCCGATAGTTTTAACCGATGACGAGGATGCTCTCACCCAGATCTGCCGCCGGTATATGACCAGATGCCAGTGCCCGAGAATGATGGATACTCCGACAATGAACGGCAGACGCGAGTATGTCAACAAACTCGCGAAAGAGTATGACGCAGACGGCATAATATACCAGCAGATCAAATTCTGTGACCCATGGGCATATGAGAGGATGCTGGGTTCACATATTTTGCACGAGGACTACGACTATCCGGTATTGTCAGTTGACAGACCGTATAACATAAAGTCCTCCGTAGGGCAGATGAGGACGCGTGTACAGGCTTTTGTCGAAAGCATAGAGATCAAAAAGATCAGAGGAGGTGCTGACTGATGGCAGAGAAGTTAAGAGTCGGCGACAATGAGCTTGGAAAACTTTATACAGACGGTAAAGTCAGAAAAAGACGCGAGTGGCGCGGAGTATCGGATACGCTTTACGATTACTGGCGCTGGCTCGGGACAATGTCCGTCCTTGCAAAATTTATTGTCAAGCCACGCAATATAAAGGCTATGTTCCGCTATCGCTGGATGGCGAACTACCTGGCGTCTCCTATGATGCTCGACCGTTTTTCTCAGGGACTCAGAGGCGAGTATCTTCGCATAATGCATGAAGAATATGATACCGTATTCAAAGATATCGGACTTCTGCTCGACAAGGTTTTCAGAGGGGACAAAAGGATCGGAAACGACAAGAAGTATTCGGATAAGGTCGTTCTCGTAGATGAAAACGAGATGACAGCAGTGATGATGGGCTTCAAGACGCTGAAAGGTCTTTCCAGGGAAACCATATCGACCTATGTACCGGTTCTGCTGAACCAGCATTCGATGGAGCACTATATTGATGTCGCTCAGCTCCAGGGACTGGCGCCTGATGTCTGCCCTATGCCTGAGGCTGAAGCGGGTATCTCCATAGATGACGACGCGCCTATACTCGGTAAATGCGCTGTACAGTGCAACACCACCTGCGACGGGTCGCTCCTTTCAAACGGAGTAATATCCCGCAGGCTTATAAACGTGGACGGTATCCCTGTATTCCAGCTGGCGGCGCCTCTGCGTCACAGAGAGGATGACGTTCAGGACTATGCAGCGGGCGAAATAAAGAATGCAATTGCATTCATAGAAGAGCATACCGGGGAGAAATGGGATTGGGACTACTATTTCGAGTGTGCAAAGCGTGTGAATTACGCGACAGAGTGCAGGCAGGAATGGCTTGAGATGAACCGCACCGATTACCCGCAGGTGTTCGGCGGAAATCTGGCTCTTTATACAGAGACAAACTATATGGCTATCTGCGGCAAGGTCGTGGATTTTGAAAAAGCGGACAGAAAGATAACCGAGCTTGCAAGACGTGCCTATGACAAGAAACTGAAGATGGTACCGCAGTACAGGCACCGTGCGATTATCTGGGGCGTACAGTCTCACTATTATTTTGATTTCCTCGTGTGGCTTGTTAACTGCTGGGGCATAGTTCCTCTTACAGACATGCTCTCCATGGTTTCGACAAGAAAGCTTGTGACTGAGGATACTCCCGAAAACCGTGAAACAGCCTACTACGATATGGCTTGGCTGACCGAGAATATGATCATGAGAAACCGCACGCACGGCGGCTACAAGGTTCTTCTGGACGAGCTCTGGGAGTATGTCGAGCAGTTCAATGCTGACATGGTAATCCTCTGGGAGCACCAGAGCTGCAAGGCTCTCAACGGTATGCACGGGCAGTTCGAGGAGAAGGCAAGAGAAAAAGGCATTCCTCTGGTATGGGTCGGCCACGATCTGTTTGATCCCAGAATCGTCTCCAGGCAGGGGGTGCGCGATCAGATCAACAATTTCTTGAGAACGGTCATGAACGAAGAGCCGATCGATCCGAGCCTTGAAAATCTGCCAGATGAAAAATCCTGGTAATATAGGAGCAAATAATGAAATTAATAGGAAAGATAATTCTTAAAGTTTTTCTGGCTGTATTTGCGCTGTTTGCAGTTACCTTTACGGTCTATTTCTTCAATCTGGATATGAAGGCGACGTCTCTCCTGGAGCCGCTTTTCATAAAGCACTACGATTCCATGGAGCGCAAGTATTATCTTTGATCTCCGAATATGCCGGAAAGAAGCTGTGTTCTTCGTACTGAACACAGCTTCTTGTTTTGCGTAAATTTATAATGTTTACAAATTTAATGTTGCTTTTTGATTCAAACATCATAATATATACTTTATATACTCTGACTAAATGTATTACGAAAGCAGAAAACTATGTTCAGGATGTTCAAAAAACTGTTCAGATCGGTCCGCGAATACAAAAAGGAATCCCTTTTCTCACCTTTCTTTATGATAGGAGAGGTCGCCATGGAATGTCTGATCCCTCTGTTCACGGCGAGACTTATCAATTCAATACAGACGGGAAGCGACATGCAGGATATCATGCACTACGCCTGGATCCTGATTGGCATGGCACTTCTGTCAATGACCTGCGGGATGCTCTCGGGCTGGTTTGCAGCCACGGCTTCGGCCGGCTTTTCAAAAAACCTCAGGCATGACCTTTACGACAGAGTAAAGGATTTCTCGTTTGCCAATATTGACGATTTCTCAAGTTCTTCACTGGTTACAAGGCTGACAACGGACGTGGCCAATGTCCAGATGGCCTATATGATGGTAATAAGGATCGCAGTCAGGGCACCGATGATGCTCATTTTTTCGATAATAATGGCAGTGAACCTGGGCGGGAATCTGGCGTTTACATTTGTTGCGGTCATTCCGATACTCGGATGCGGACTCCTCATGATAGCAAGGAAGGCTCTGCCGGTGTTCCGGGCGGTATTCAAAAAATATGACAAGCTCAACGAATCCGTTGAAGAAAATGTCAGAGGAATGAGGGTAGTCAAATCCTTTGTAAGAGAGGATTACGAGAAGCAGAAATTTGCGATCGCGGCAGGTAATGTCAAGAAGGATTTTACGAAGGCTGAGAAGATCCTGGCCTTCAACAATCCGCTCATGCTTTTTGCAATAGACTTCTGTATGCTTGTCATCCCGTTCTTCGCAGCAAGGCTCATAGTATCCTCCGGAGGCAGTTCAATGATGATCGGGAATCTCTCGAGCCTTATGACCTACAGCATGCAGATACTGATGAGCCTTATGATGCTCTCGATGATCTTTGTGATGTTTACTTTCTCGATCGAATCGGCGAGAAGGATAACCGAAGTCATTGACACCGAATCCACGATAAAGAATCCAGAGAATCCTGTGACGGAAGTCAAAGATGGGAGCATAGACTTCGAGAATGTCGATTTTAAATACTCGGAGGGAGCCCAGAAATTTGCGCTCTCTGATATTAATCTGCATATTGCGTCGGGGCAGACTGTAGGTATAATCGGAGGGACAGGAAGTTCAAAAACCACACTGATCCAGCTTATACCGCGGCTTTATGATGTAACTGACGGGACAGTCAGGGTCGGCGGAATTGATGTCAGAGATTATGATCTGAAGACATTAAGACATGAGGTCTCTGTTGTTCTGCAGAAAAATGTTTTATTCTCCGGAACTATCAAAGATAATGTGCGCTGGGGCAAGGAAGACGCGACCGATGAAGAGATATATGAGGCATGCCGCCTCGCGCAGGCAGACGAGTATATTCAGAGTTTCCCCGATAAGTACGATAAATATATAGAACAGGGAGGCGCAAATGTCTCGGGCGGTCAGAAGCAGAGGCTGTGTATAGCCAGGGCGCTTATTGCAAAGCCCAAAATACTGATCCTTGACGACTCGACATCTGCTGTCGACACAAAGACCGATGCGCTTATACGAAAGGCCTTCGCGGAAGAGATACCTGATACCACAAAGATAATAATAGCCCAAAGAGTAGCATCTGTTGAGGATGCGGATATGATAATCGTAATGGATAACGGCACAATCTCCGATACGGGTACTCACGAAGAACTCCTGGAAAGGAGCCCGATATACCGGGAGGTATACGAGTCTCAGACCAAGGGAGGTGAAGAAGATGCCTGAAAAAAAGATGCCCGGAGCCAAGAAGGGGACCTTCGGAAGGCTTATTAAGCTTCTTTTTGCGGATTATAAGTGGCAGTTTCTTATAGTCTGTATATGCCTGATAGTTAACGGCATTTCGGGCGTTATGCCTGCGGTACTGCTTAAAAACATCACGGATATAATTGAATCAGGACTCAGCCTTGGAAAAGGCGCGTGGCCTGCAGTAAGGCCTCAGGTAATAAGACTGGTCGCTATAATGGGAACGGTCATGCTACTCGGGCTCACGGCTGCGCTTGTGAAAGGTCTTACCATGGCGACTGTCACACAGGGGTTTCTTGACAAAATGAGAAACCGCATGTTCGACAAGATGCAGGATCTGCCGATAAAGTACTTCGATGTCAATGGACACGGTGATATCATGAGCCATTATACGAACGATATCGACACTTTAAGGCAGCTTATATCGGAAACTGTTCCTCAGATGGTCCAGTCTTCCGTGATACTTCTGGCATTGGTATTTATCATGCTCTATTACAGCATCAACATGATGCTAATAGTCTTCCTGGGAATCATATTGATGGTCGTCATTACGAAAACGATCGGCGGCAGGAGCGCGAGATACTTTGTCAAGAGGCAGCAGTCGCTCGGCAAACTTGAAGCATATGTCGAGGAACTGATGAACGGGCAGAAAGTGGTCAAGGTCTTTAACCATGAAGAAAAGAGCTTGGAAGAGTTTGACGTGTATAATGAAAAGCTCTTCTCGGACACGCAGAACGCCGGCCGTTTCGGCAACATTATGGGGCCAATGGTCATGAACGTGGGAAATCTGCTCTATGTACTTGTTGCCATAACGGGCGGATTTATGATAACTGCAGGGCTTCACAACTGGTCATTGGGCGGATTGCTCAACGGAACCTTCGGCGCGGTCATATCCGTATCCGTAATCGTTTCTTTCCTCAATATCTGCAAACAGTTCACGGGCAACGTCAACAACATCGCTCAGCAGTTTTCGTCTGTTGTTATGGCTCTTGCAGGCGCTGGCAGAATATTTGAGCTTATGGATGAAGAGCCTGAAAAAGATGACGGCTATGTTACGCTGGTCAATGCAAAGAGAGATGAAAACGGGGAGCTGTCCGAGTGCAGCGAGCACACAGGCCTCTGGGCATGGAAGCATCCCCATGGTGACGGGACTCTGACATATACTGAGCTCAAGGGAGATGTAAGGCTGTTCAATGTGGATTTTGCCTATGAAGAAGGCAAACCCGTGCTTCACGATATAACCCTTTGGGCGGAGCCGGGGCAGAAGATTGCTTTTGTCGGAGCGACCGGAGCCGGAAAGACAACGATAACAAACCTTATCAACCGCTTTTACGACATAGAAGACGGAAAGATAAGATATGACGGAATAAACATAAACAAGATAAAGAAACCCGATCTGAGACGATCTCTCGGCATAGTCCTTCAGGATGTGAACTTGTTTACAGGTACCGTTATGGACAACATACGCTACGGAAAGCTTGACGCGACCGATGAGGAGTGTATTGAAGCTGCAAAGCTTGCCAATGCCCATGATTTCATAACCCGCCTTCCGGAAGGCTACGATACGATGCTCAGTTCAAACGGCTCAAATCTCTCCCAGGGCCAGAGACAGCTTATTTCCATTGCAAGGGCGGCAGTCGCAGACCCGCCTGTCATGATCCTCGACGAGGCGACCTCTTCCATAGACACCCGCACCGAGGCTCTGGTCCAGAAGGGTATGGACAGCCTTATGAAGGGCAGGACCGTTTTCGTTATAGCTCACAGGCTCTCGACGGTCAGAGACAGCGAGGCTATCATGGTGCTTGACCACGGCAGGATCATCGAACGCGGCAACCACGAGGATCTGGTCGCCCAGAAGGGCGCTTATTACCAACTCTATACGGGAGCTTTTGAACTTGAATAATTCAGACAGAATAAAACAAGCGTCTTTATCGGACGCTTGTTTTATATTTACGTATTTACTTAAAAATCTCAGCCGTCTGCATAAGATGCGTACCAGCCGGTGTAGTCGACCTGTAGGCTTCCTTCAAATTCTCCCGAAAGCTTCTGCATGACGAGGTCAAAGTGCTTGAAATCTTCTTCATAGGGTGTGGGACAGTAGTCGTTGTAATAATAGCCTTTACTTGTATCGTGCTGAATGATCCCGTCCATATTGCTGCTGACTCCGCAGGGGATGACATCAAATCCGTCTGTAGAAATGCTTCCGTCGATATCTCTCTTTACCTTCACCTGCACTATTGCGGTGTCGGCATCGCTCGGTGATGTGCTGCCGCCAAAGGTCCAGTTGCTCATACTGTACAGGATCAGCCCGTCGCCGTATTCTTCAATAGGCTGGAGGACATGAGGATGGCTTCCGTATACGACATCCGCTCCGGCATCGATTGAAGCGTGGGCAAGATCAACCTGGCTCTGGGAAGGCGTATACTGGAGCTCCTGACCCCAATGGAAGGCACAGATTATATAATCTGCTCCCTGCTCTTTAAGGCTTTCTATTCCTTCGATGGCTTTACTCTGTGAAGGTGCCAGGTCTGTTCCTGCACAGTAGATGCCGACCTTGAGATCGTCACCGACCGTTATGATCTGAGCTTCATTTTCTTTGCCGTAAGGGATACCGAATTGTTCGAGTGAGGCGTATGTGTCATCAGCTCCGTCCTGGCCGAAATCGTCCATATGGTTGTTGGCGGTCGTCACAAAATCCACTCCGCCTTCCAGGAAGATATTCAGCGCCTCCGGTTTCGTCTGGAAATAGAAGGTATCTGCTGACCATCTCACTTTTTCAGATATAGTGCATTCGAGATTTGCCACAGTGAGATCGTCGGATTCGAAATACGAGACGGTGTTTTTGAACGGATAGCTGTAGTCGCCATTCATTTTGTCCTCATAATCCGTCGTCTTCTGGTGGGAGCAGATGGTGCAGTCTCCAATGAACGAGAACGTAAAATATTCGGGTTCGGGCTCCGGAGTCGGAGAAGGGGTGATCTCAGGCGTAGGAGTCACCTCGGGAATCGGAGAAGCCGTGATCACCGGAGAGGGTGTTACGGCGGGAGTTTCCGGAGTGTAGCCTCTTTCTCTGACTATGAAGACCGTTGCCGCAAGCATCAGCACAAACAGAATGCTTTCGACGATAACGGGAGTTTTGTTTTTTCTTTTTCTGCTCTTCACTTGATTTGAACCTCGATACTGAAACTTTGGACATTATACTTTAAGTCCGATAAGAAAACAAGCTTATTTGGTTTTAACTTCTGAGACAATTCAGATGCTTTTTCAGGCAAATGCCCCATAAAAACCGGCAGAGTCCGGAGCAATCCGGAATCTGCCGGTGATTTACCTGATATATGAATTACAGTAGGCCGCCGAACTTGATAAAGATCGGGGCAAAGACCAGAGAAACGACGGTCATGAGCTTGATGAGGATGTTCAGGCTCGGGCCTGAGGTGTCCTTGAACGGGTCGCCGACCGTATCACCGACGACAGCAGCCTTGTGGGCACTGGAGCCCTTTCCGCCATGGTGGCCTTCTTCAATGAACTTCTTCGCGTTATCCCATGCTCCGCCGGAGTTGGACATGAATATCGCAAGCAGAACACCGGTCACCAGCGAACCTGCGAGAAGTCCGCCGAGAGCTTCGGGGCCGAGAAGCAATCCTACAAGCAGAGGAGCTACGACAGCCATGACTCCGGGAAGAATCATCTCGTGAAGAGCTGCTTTGGTGGAGATGCTGACACAGGTGCCGTAATCCGGCTTGGCCTTTCCGTCAAGAATACCGGGGATCTCGCGGAACTGTCTTCTGACTTCCTCGATCATCTTATAAGCAGCCTTGGAGACGGAATCCATCGTCATCGCGGAGAAGGCGAAAGGAAGCATACCTCCGATAAGAAGACCTATGACAACGTTCGGAGTCAGGATATTGATGGAATTGAGCTTTACTTCGTTCGCATAGGACACAAACAGCGCCAGCGCTGTCAGAGCAGCGGAACCGATCGCGAAGCCCTTGCCCATTGCCGCAGTAGTATTTCCGACTGCGTCGAGCTTGTCCGTTATTTCTCTGACGCTTTCATCGAGATCCGACATTTCTGAAATTCCGCCTGCGTTATCCGCAACAGGTCCGTATGCGTCGACGGCAACAGTGATTCCGGTAGTTGAGAGCATTCCAACTGCTGCCAATGCGATTCCGTACAGATCTCCGGTCGCGAAATAGGATATAAAGATACCGACGCATATCAGGAGAATGGGAATGGTAGTGCTTCTCATGCCGACCGCTATACCGGAGATTATTGTAGTGGCACTGCCTGTCTCTGACTGATCGGCGATTCTTTTGACCGACTTGTAATCTTCTGATGTATAGACTTCAGTCATGTATCCGATAACGAGACCGACGAGGATACCGGCAATGATTGCAAGTGCATAGATTATCTGGCCGAAGAACGTGAAGCTGAAAACTAAAGACACGACAGCCACGATTGCAGAAGAGACATAAGAGCCGGCTTTGAGAGCTTTGTGGGGGTTTGAATTGTCTTTTCCTCTGACAAAGAATGTGGCTATGATGGACGCAAGAATTCCGAGAGCGGAAATGACCAGGGGATATGCTATTCCGGCCCCGTCAAACAGACCTCTGGCTTCTGCCGCACCCAGAGTGACAGCCGAAACAATGGCACCGACATAGGATTCGAAAAGGTCCGCGCCCATGCCTGCCACGTCGCCCACATTGTCGCCGACGTTGTCCGCTATGACTGCGGGGTTTCTGGGGTCGTCTTCAGGGATTCCCGCTTCGACTTTTCCAACCAGGTCGGCTCCGACGTCAGCGGCTTTTGTATAGATACCGCCGCCCACACGGGCAAAGAGAGCGATACTGGAAGCTCCGAGCGAGAAACCAAAGAGGATATTATAGTTGTGTGTCAGAATGTAAATCAGCGAAACGCCGAGAAGTCCGAGACCGACAACACACATACCCATAACTGAGCCGCCTGCAAAGGCAACACTCAGAGCCTTGTTCATACCGCCGGTCATTGCGGCGTTGGCAGTACGGACATTGGCTTTGGTTGCAGTTCTCATGCCGAAGAAGCCTGCAAGAATTGAGAACAGCGCGCCTGCAAGAAAACACACGGCAGTTTCCCAACCAATGAACAGACCTATAAGAACAAAAAGAGCAGCAACGAAGACAGCAAGGATCTTGTATTCGGATACGAGAAAAGCATTGGCGCCTTCAGCTATGGCAGCTGCTATTTCCTGCATCCTTTCATTGCCCGGTGCCGCTTTTTTTACGTATAAAGCTTTGTAAAAAGCGAAAAGCAGCGCACATGCTGCCAAAACCGGGGCTGACCAGATCATTACCTGCATAATCATCAACTTCCTTTGCTATATTATTATGACTTGGTTATTTTACCCTAAAGAGGCCCTTTTTTCAACACGCAAAACACACTTATTTGTACAATATGAATAAAATCGTTAAATGACACTAAAGAAAAAGGAGCATTATTATACAATTTATACAATATATACAAAAAAACAGAGCATCTGAGCTTGACACATGACAAAGGCGATTTTATACTTCATAATGATAAAAAGTTCGGACGGAGGCAGATCCATGAAACAGTATTTTGAAATCGTTGACGTCCTGGCAAGGAAGACAGCAGACCTTAACGGAGCCCCTGCTCTTGAAGCGGAAGTAACCCTGGATGACGGAACAGTCGGAAGAGCAGCAGTGCCTGCAGCACTATTTGAGGAGAGCACAGGCGGGAAAAAAGTCGGTCTTGCTGTCGAAAATATAAATACGGAAATACAGGAGGCCCTTCTGGGGCTCAATGCTCTCGATCAGACGGCAATAGATAATATGCTGCTGGAGATAGACGGAACCAAAGAGTGCTCGAGACTCGGAACAGGTGCGGTTCTCGGTGCGTCCCTTGCTGTTGCAAAAGCTGCTGCGGAGGCCAGCGGAGTGGGCCTTTACAATTATATTGGAGGGGTAAACGCAAAAACCCTTCCGGTTCCGGTTGTGCTGTGTGAAAGCGGAGCTGTTGTACCCGCAGAGGCAGATGACTGGAATGAGGCAATGGAGCTCTGCTTTGATTATGAAGACAGAAAAGAAGCCTTCGCTTCTGTTACAGATGAGGAAAAGGAGGAGACAGCTTTCATTGTACCTTCCGATTATCCGACCCTGACCTGTATCCTGGATGCTGTTTCGGTTGCGCTCAGAAGCGGATGCGCAGCAGCAATAGATGCCTCAAAAGACTGTACTGATGAAACCTTTACGGCAGATCTCTCGGTTGCAATAAATGCTCCGTTTTATTATGCGGGAGAAATGAAGGGCCCCGCCCTGGTCAAGTACAACCAGCTTTCAAGAATCTCGGAAGAACTGTTTGACGCGTCTGTTTATGCCGGCTCGAAGCTGAAATGAAAAAAGCAGCCGTTTTCACAATTGTTTGCGCAATAATCATTTCCCTGTGCGCATGCGGGAAAACAACAGAGATAAAGATTACAGGCGGAGATAAAGATCAGATCCGATCACAGATCGCTGACGCAGCGCTTTTCTACAGCACGGAAGACGGTTTCCTGCACAAGGGCCGTCCGGACGGAGAGATTTTCGAATCCGAGTATTATTCGGGAAACGGAAAAGAACTGACTTTAAGCGGGCTGGATCTGGTCATAAGGGGCAATTGCGGGATATATTTCAAGGATGATGTCTCCCTTGTTCTGAGTCCCGGGACCGAAAACAGCATCTCTCTGGAGACGGATACGGACAGTAGCAGCGCTTATGCCGTCGACGCGGAGAAAAGCCTGTCGATAAGCGGAGGAAAGCTTGAGATCAATACTCTCGGCACATGCGAACTTGTCGGTTGCATTGCCTGTTCCGGAGACCTTGAGATAAAAAACAGCAGTCTTTCGCTTTCATCCGTAAGCGCTGACCGCGGAAGCTATTGCATATACTGTGACGGAGATCTTTCGGTTTCCGGGAGCAGGATATCCGCAGGGATCGGGGATGCAGCTTATCCGTACTGTATAGTATGTAGATCTTTCATGTCAGAAAGCTCGGACCTGAATCTGTCCTGCGGAAAATGTACTGAAACAACGCTCGGAACCTCATGTTGCGTATACGCGGAGAATGACATCAGGCTTGTTTCGGGCTCTTGGTCTTTTACCTGCGGTAAAGCCGAGAAAAAGATATCGCTGTACAGCGAAAACGGCGCGATATACGGAGATTTCACGGCAGAGAATTATGTCCCGGGCGAGACAAGAATTATTTACAATTGATCTGTTGACACAAAAAGCAAAAAGTGCTACATTCCTCTTGCGCCGCATCCGCTTAAGGAGCGACAGCAGGAGGAATTTAATATGGCAGACACATCCAGTCGCGGTTCATCCAAAGGGCTCAGAAATCTGGTCGGAACAGCTTTGCTCACGGCAATAGTCTTTGTTCTTCAGGTGCTGGGGTCTTTTGTGCGTTTCGGACCTTTTTCGATTTCTCTGGTTTTGGTCCCTATAGTCGTAGGAGCGGCCCTCTACGGCGCTTATTCAGGCCTCTGGCTCGGATTTGCATTCGGGGTTGCAGTGCTCGTTTCAGGCGACGCCGCCGCGTTCTTGACGATCAACCCTCTCGGAACAGTGCTCACGGTCCTTCTCAAGGGTGCTATGGCGGGACTTCTCTCCGGGATTGTCTACAGGGCTCTGAAAAACAAAAACGAACTGCTCGCTGCGGTATGCGCGGCAGTGGTATGCCCTGTGGTCAATACCGGCCTGTTCCTGTTAGGCTGCAGGCTCTTCTTCTTTGATACGATCAGCGAGTGGGCTGTAGGGGCAGGCTTTGGAGCAAATGTCGGCAGTTATATGATCGTAGGTCTCGTCGGAGCCAACTTCCTGATTGAGCTTGCCGTGAATATCATTCTCAGTCCGACAATCGTACGTCTTGTAAAATTCGGCAGAAAGGCCTGGACATGACATTATGATCCTTGCAATAGATGTAGGAAATACCCACATAGTTCTCGGCTGCATCGAGAACGGGAACATTCTCTCAACAGACAGGCTCCGCACGGAAAAGAACATGACCGATACGGAGTTTGCGATCAAGCTCAAGGATGTACTTCAGTATAGGGGCATCTATGAGAAAAATATTGAAGGCTCGATCCTCTCTTCGGTCGTACCTGAGACCGTCTCTTCCATAAAGAGGGCAGTAAAGGCCGTGACCGGGACCGATTGCATGACTGTCGGAGCAGGAATAAAGACTGGCATGAACGTCAGGATTGACGACCCCGGAACGCTTGCAGGCGATATCGTCGCAGGAAGCGTCGGAGCGATGAAGTATTATGGCACGCCCGTTATCGTTCTCGACATGGGAACTGCCACGACTATAGTGGTCATCAACGGGAAAAACGAGTATCTCGGCGGTGCTATAGTGCCGGGCGTAAACCTGGGTCTCAGCGCGCTTGCGGGCGGTACAAGCCTTCTTCCGGCCATCTCTCTGATGGGGCCTGAGAAAGTTATCGCTACAAATACGGTTGACAGCATGCGCAGCGGAAGCGTCTACGGAACGGCCTTCCTTATAGACGGCATGATAGAGAAGATGGAAGAAGAACTCGGAGAAAAATGCAGTGTCGTCGCGACGGGCGGTCTTGCTCCGTCCATTATCCCGTATTGCAAAAGAAAGGATATCTCCGTGGACGGAGAGCTGCTGTTAAAAGGACTCTGGGTTCTGTACGATAAAAACAGGAAAAAAGAGTAATTTTCGGCAAAATCTTATTGACAAGCAGAGCCACTTTTGCTAAAATCACTACTACGTTTGGCGGCATAGCTCAGCTGGCTAGAGCATGCGGTTCATACCCGCAGTGTCCCCGGTTCAAATCCAGGTGCCGCTACCAGTAATAAGTGCAGATGAAAGTCTGCACTTTATGCGGCCCGGTGGTCAAGCGGCTAAGACACCGCCCTTTCACGGCGGTAACACGAGTTCGATTCTCGTCCGGGTCACCAGAAACTCCCTGAAGTAAAAACTTCAGGGAGTTTTATTGATATATTTCCGAAAAAATATTATTCCATATACTTTGGAATAAGGACAAGGCCTTTTTCAAGGTCCTGATCTGTAACAGTATTTGTGCTCAGAAAAACGACTTCATTTTTGGCGAAGAACTTCAGAAAGTCTTGCAGCTCTGAGATCACGTCATATCCGAGCTTACCCTGCCTGTAGTGCATGGGGACGCATACCTTCGGGGAGATCTTTCTGACCATATCATAGGCAGTTTCGGGGCCTATCGTATAAAACCCTCCGACAGGGATCATGAGTATGTCTGTTCCTCTGAGGGCAGAAAGGATATCTTCATCGGGAACGTGTCCCAGGTCCCCGAGATGCGCGATCTTCATATTATCGCACTCAACAACCGTGATAAGATTCAGCCCGCGTTTTTTCCCTGAACAGTCGTCATGAAAGCAGGGGATCCTTTTTACCTTCATATCCGAGAATCTGTAGTCCGGGGACACCGCTTCAGGGAAGAAATGGTCACCGTGTGTATGGCTGCAGAAGACGGCAGAAGCGGAAAGCTCAGGCAGATCTTTATATCCGCTTACGCTTCCGGGTCTGAACGGATCAAAAACTGCGGAACAGTTTTCCGATTCGTATTTAAAGCAGGAATGTCCGTACCATGTAAGTTTCATAATTGCTCCTTAAAGCTCCGCTTTTGTCTTTCGCAAATCGTTATTACTTAATGTCCCCCGTGAAGGCTGATGACTGGGCATCCGACGGGATAAGGAATCCCACTCTGGGAGAGACGGAGAAGCCGTCTATAGTAGGCCCGTCCATAAGGCATGAGCGTTTGAACTGCTGTGTGAAATAGCGTCTGCACCATGAAGTCATCCAGCGTACAAGCTCTTCATGCGTAAACTCGTCATTATATGCAATGTTCGCAAGGCGTATAGTCTTATTCGGCGTAAAGCCGCATCTGAGTACGCACCAGGTGAAGAAGTCCTGGAGATTGTATGAACCGACTGCGTCTTCACTCTTCTGCTCTATCATGTCGTCGTGTATGGGCAAAAGCTCGGGAGTTACGGGGCAGTCGAGCACATCAAAGAGCGCCTTCGCAAGGACCTTGTTTTCCGTATGCTTTGCGATATGCGTAACCGCGGCTCTGACCTGGGTCTTGGTCATCCCTATGTTGACATCGTACATGCTGGTGTGGTCTCCGTTATATGTGCACCAGCCGTCCACATATTCGCTCAGATCCTCTGTCCCGACATCGAGACCGTTGCATTTGTTCGCCAGATCCATCAGCACTTGGGTACGTTCTCTCGCCTGGGCGTTTTCAAAAGCCACGGAGTAGTCGTCTCTCGCATGTCCTATATCGTCGAAATGCATGTTGACAGAGTTGCTTATATCGATAACTCTCACATCTGCGCCGAGCTGCTCTGCAACTACGACAGCATTGGATTTGGTGCGTGAGGAGGTCCCGAAGCAGGGCATAGTCACTGCAATGCAGTTTTCGGAGGGAAGTCCCATCTGGGAGATCGCAAGCGCAGAGATGATTACCGCAAGTGTGGAATCGACTCCTCCGGAGATCCCGACGACCGTGTGGTCCAGATGCGCGAACTTCATACGCCGCACAAGCCCGGACACCTGGAGCTCTATCATCCTCTCGCAGTATCTGTACATCTCGTCCGGATCTTCGGGGAGCTGCGGATACTTTTTGTATTTCCTTGTGAGTTTTGTCTCCTCGAGCGGGCAGCTCCAGAGCACAGTTTTTTCGCTCTCGCGCAGATCGAAGCCTCCGTCAGCGCGTCTCATGTTCATAAGGTAGTCTATATCGAGCTCGGAGATGGCCATGCCGTCCTCACCCTCAAATTCGGAGAGAATCTTGCCGTTCTCAGCGACGGTGCAGAGACCCGTGTATACAAAGTCGGTCGTGGACTCGCCGTAGCCCGGAGCAGCAGAAATTATGCCGCATTTGAGTTTTTTCGAATCGGCCTTTAACCTGTCCTCCTCTTCCTTTGAGCTGTATACGCTTGCAGGGAAGGAAGCCATTCTGGCGATGACTGTCGCGCCTTCTGTTGCGAGGTCATAAGACGGCGGGATTATCTCATCGGAATCCGAGCCGAGTTCCACGCCGACCTTAAGTCCCGGAATATCCGGGCACTCGAAGAGGATATCCTCTTCGCAGTTTGCAATACCGATTATCTCTCCGTCGTATATTGCCGCCGCGCTGCTGCAGATACGGCTGCCGCAGGCCTGGGGAAATCCGACCAGAGAGAGGATCTTTTTCCCGGCAGTGGAGACCGCGATCTTTTCGACAGCCTCTTTGGCGCCTCTGAGGAGCACATTGTGCGAAATAAAGTCTCCGCAGGTATAACCTGTAACGGTCAGCTCGGGAAAGACTATTATTCTTACGCCCGCTTCGTATGCTTCTTCTATGGTTTCGGAAATGACAGATGCGTTTGCTTCAGTGGCCGCAAGGCTTATGACGGGTGAAGCAGCGGCAACTTTTATAAATCCGTCTTTCATCAGAACTTTATCCTCTCTGAGATATATGTTTTTACTTCGCTTATGGGAATACGCACCTGTTCCATCGTATCTCTGTCGCGGACAGTCACGCAATGGTCAGCCGGATCGGTCTCTGTGCCTACCGTGTTGAAATCGAAAGTGATGCAGAACGGAGTTCCGATCTCGTCCTCGCGGCGGTAGCGCTTCCCGATGGAGCCGGTCTCGTCATAGTCGACGGGGAACTCTTTACAGAGCTCTGTGTAGAGCTCCATAGCAGGCCCGGTGAGGATCTCTTTCTTGCTGAGAGGGAGTATAGCTGCCTTGAAGGGAGCGAGAGCGGGATGCAGATGAAGGACCGTTCTGATATCGTCATTGCCCTTCTTGTCCTGACCTACGACCTCTTCGTCATAGGCTTCGCAGAGGAAGGCCAGCATGACTCTGTCGCAGCCGAGCGATGGCTCAATGACATAGGGTATGTAGCGCTCATTCGTATCCTGGTCGAAATAACTCAGGTCTCTGCCGGAGGCCTCCTGGTGGCGGCTCAGATCGTAGTCGGTTCGGTCTGCAATGCCCCAGACCTCGCCCCAGTCCGTGAACGGGAAGGTGTATTCGATATCGGCAGTCGCGCGCGAATAGAAAGCTAACTCAGCCTTTTCGTGATCGCGGAAACGCAGATGCTCCTCTTTCATCCCGAGGGAGAGCAGCCAGTTCTTGCAGAAGTTCTTCCAGTATTCGAACCATTCGAGGTCCGTGCCCGGCTTGCAGAAGAATTCGCATTCCATCTGTTCGAATTCTCTTGTGCGGAAGATGAAATTACCCGGGGTGATCTCATTGCGGAAGGCCTTGCCCACCTGGCATACGCCGAAGGGGAGCTTTTTACGCGTTGTACGGGCAATGTTTGCAAAGTTGACAAAAATTCCCTGAGCCGTCTCCGGGCGGAGATAGCAGACTGAGGAGGAGTCCTCCGTAACGCCTATGGAGGTCTTGAACATCAGATTGAACTTGCGGATCGGAGTGAAATTGTGGTTTCCGCAAACAGGGCAGATTATCTCCTCGTGTGATGCAATAAAGGCGTCCATCTCATCGAAAGACATCGCGTCCACATTCACATCCGGGTGCTCGTCGCCTATCAGCTTATCGGCTCTGTGTCTGGCCTTGCATGAACGGCAGTCGAGAAGAGGATCCGAAAAACCGGCGACATGTCCGGTGGTGACCCACGTCTGGGGATTCATCAGAATAGCGGCATCAAGACCGACATTGTACGGGTTTTCCTGGACAAATTTCTTGAGCCATGCTTTCTTCACATTGTTCTTGAGCTCAGTGCCGAGGGGACCGTAGTCCCAGGAATTGGCAAGTCCGCCGTAGATCTCGCTTCCGGGGTATATGAAACCGCGGTTTTTGCAGAGAGCGACGATCTTGTCCATTGTTTTTTCTGTATTGTTCATTGAACTTCTTCCTTATTTTAATGTTTTTTTTACAAAAATGAATTATATCAGCGGGGAGAGATATTTGCAATAAATTATGTTCGATGCCGCCTTTTTATACTTGAGCCTGCCGTTTGCTATTTACGGCAGCAGAATATATAATATAAACACTTAAAATTAAACGACTGAAAGGCGGGGAATATACCATGGGAAAAAGAATAGCTGTCATTACGGGCGCCTCGAGCGGGATAGGAAGATGTTTTGCGCTTACTGCGGAAAAACACGGGAGATTTGACGAGCTTTGGGCGATCGCGCGCAGGGAGGACAGGCTCGAAGAACTCAAAAGCCTTGTAAATGTTCCGGTCCGGCCTCTGCCTATGGACCTTACGGACAGGGAGAATCTGGAAAAATACGCTGATCTCCTTGAAACGGAAAGACCGGAGATAGACCTTCTGATCAACTGCAGCGGATTTGGGAAGTTCTGCGGGACATTTGAGGTCCCTCTTGAGGAAAACCAAAATATGGTGGACTTGAACTGCACTGCGCTCATGTCAATGTGCCAGATAAGCGAGCCCTATATGAATGAAGGCAGCCGTATAGTAAACATCGCGTCTGTAGCCGCGCACCAGCCCATACCTTATATAAACGTATACGGAGCGACCAAAGCTTTTGTGTTGTCGTTCAGCCGCGCTCTGAACAGGGAGCTGAAAAGCAGAGGAATATCCGTACTCGCGGTCTGCCCCTTCTGGACGGCGACCGAATTCTTCGAAAGGGCGATCATACCCGGAAGAAAGCCCGTAGTCCGAAAATACGACGCTCTGTACAAGCCGGAATACGTCGTCAGCTGCGCCTGGCGCGATCTTGAGAAGGGGAAGGACGTCTGCAAGCCCGGACTCACGGCAAGAGCGGAGATGGCCGGAGCCAAACTGCTCCCGCACAAAAACGTGATGGATATCTGGCAGAAGGAGCAGGGACTCGATTAAGATATAATTTCGGCAAATAGCATTTGCGTATTTCATTTCGCGCGCAAGTGTGTTATAATAACGTTTACATTAATAGAGTTTACATAATATCGAGACGACAGCGATGAACGGGAACAGGACGCCGGGAATCATTTTCGGCATACCGATCAGAAAAATTTTATACAGCGCGATCGCGGTGCTACTTCTCCTGATAATCGTGCTTGCGGCCGCGATCGTCCGCAACAGGACGGAATCCGGTGAATACAGGAATCTCCGTCAGAGCGCGCAGGAATACTTTGACGCAGGGAATTATCAGGAAGCCGCGCCGCTGCTGAGAAAAGCCGCTGATCTTGAAGAGACTGACGAGTGCCTCGTCATGCTCTCCGAGTGCTACTGCAGGATGGGCGAGTTCGACAAGGCCATCGAGATCCTGACAGAGGTCTCCTCAGAAAACTATGACACCCTCAAACTCATTTCGGAGGTTGAAGAGAGGCGCACTGCGGCTAATGCTGCAGATATGGTGGAGATTGCCGGAGAGAAGTTCTCCAAAAATGCCACGAGCCTGCTTCTGAGCAGCAGAGGCCTTACGGATGCAGACCTTTCGAATATCAGCCTGCTCTACTCGCTGAGCAACGTGTCGCTCGAGAACAACAACATTCAGAATATAGGCTTTCTCTCATCTCTCGGCGGGCTTCGGACTCTCAACCTCTCGGACAACTCCATAGGCGACCTGAGTCCCCTCTCATCCCTGACCGGTCTCCGGACCCTGTATCTCGACAACAACCCGATTGCGGATTTCTCCCCGCTTTATTCGCTCAGCGGCCTTACAACGCTCAGCGTTAAGGGGATAAACATCACCGATCACCAGCTCCAGAGTCTTATGAATGCGCTTCCGGACTGCTCCATTCACAGCGAAAAGGCGGAGGAGGCGGCCTCTGACATCACTCTGGGCGGCAGAAGCTTTTCCTCTGCCTCGGAGAGCCTGGATCTTTCCGGATGCGGGATCTCGGACATTTCGGCACTTTCGAACTGCAGACATCTGAAAAATCTGAACCTCGCGTACAACGCGATCTACGACCTTACCCCGCTCATGGATATCCCGACGCTGGAGACTCTCAACATTTCATACAACAACATTTCGGACATAAGGCCTCTCATGGGGCTCACCACTCTTAAGAACATCAACGCCGACGGGAACGGCATCATGTCCGTGGCTGCTCTCGGCAGCCTTCCGAATCTGAGCGAGCTCCACTTAAACGGAAATCCGATCACGAACTTCTCCACCTTCAGAAAGCTCAGGCAGCTCTCCGTCCTCACCCTGGACGGGACAGGCCTCACGGATGCCGATCTTCCCTATTTTTACGGCTACAGCAGTATCTTCACACTGAGCATACTCGACAACCCCGCGCTGACCGGAAGCGCCGTGGAAAAGCTGAAGACGCAGATAACGGCCTCGGCTGTAATGCACGATGATCTGAATTTCCAGATCGTTCTGGGCTCCAGGGTGTTCAGCTCCTCCGATACCGAGGTGGACGCGTCGCGCATAGGGCTCCAGGACATCAGCCCCATTGAGGAACTGAAGGAGCTCAGGGTGCTCAATCTCGAGGGCAACAGCATAGAGAATATATATGTCTTTTCCTATGTGACAGCCCCGATCTATTCCCTCGATCTCTCGGACAATCTGATCTCCGACGTAAGCCCTCTCAATCTCATGACCTCGCTTGAGACTGTCGACATATCGAATAATCTCGTCAGCGACATAAAATGCCTCGGCGGGCTAACGAACCTCAGATATCTCTATATCGGAGGAAATCCGATCCCTGAAGAGGACATAATGTACCTGCGGGATATGCTCCCCAATTGTATAATTTACACAAATTGAGATCGGAATTTCTGTTAACATTGCTGCAGAATTCTGTGCTATAATATAATCAGCAAAAGAAAGGAGCTCTATATCATGAAGTTCACTTTTACCGAAAAGAAAATGGATTCCTCTGAAGAGCTGAGAGCGTACGCGATCAAAAAGATCAGCAAGCTTGACAGATTCTTCAAAACGGAAGCAGATGCGTATGTCACCTTCAGCCTCGAGCGCGGAAGGTTCAGAGCGGAGATCACGATCCACAACAACGGTATGTACTACCGCGCCAGTGAGCTGACAAACGACATGTATGCATCCGTCGATTCCGGAGTCGCCGCTATCGACAGGCAGATCAGAAGAAACAAGACAAGGCTTGAAAAACGTCTCAAGGAGGGCTCTCTCGATTTTGAGCAGCCCGCTCCCGCCGTTGAGGAGAGCGACGAAGACGATTTCAGGATCGTCAGGAGCAAACGCTTCTCCATCAAACCAATGTCCCCGGAAGAGGCAATACTTCAGATGAACCTTCTCGGCCACGAATTTTTCGTATTCAAGAACACCGATGCGGAAGAAGCGATATCTGTGGTATATACCCGCAAGAACGGCGGCTACGGTCTTATCTGTGACGACGGCATGCAGGACTACTGATACCGGAATACAACCGATCACGGGAGGATGCCCTCGGGCATCCTCTCTTTTAAAGGCATTAATTCTCAATTTTGTAACATATAAAGACCCGATAAGTATATAATTTTCGCAGAATATTAGGCAGCATAAGAGAAAAAGGGGGAAATACACTATGAACAAACGCGCGCTCGTAGTCGAAGACGACAGCAATATTGCAGAGCTTCTGAGGCTCTACCTCTCCAAAGACGGATTTGAGGTTATGATCGCTGCAGACGGAGGAAAAGCGGAGTCGTCCTTCGATCTTTTCCAGCCCGATGTGGTCCTGTTGGACATAATGCTTCCGGTGAAAAACGGATGGGAAGTCTGCAATTATATAAGAGGCAAATCCACGACGCCCATAATCATGCTCACGGCCAAAGGCGAGACCAAGGACAAGGTCACCGGCCTCGAGATGGGAGCTGACGACTATATCACGAAACCTTTCGAGGTCAAGGAGCTCATCGCGAGAGTCCATGCTGTTATGAGGAGGAGCGAGGGAGATACGGTCGGAGAAAAGAAGCTTGATTTCGACAAGCTCACTATAAACCTCGATTCGTATGAGCTCATAGTGGACGGAGAGAAGATAGACACTCCTCCGAAAGAGATGGAGCTGCTCTATCATCTGGCATCTTCGCCGAACAGGGTCTTTACAAGGAACCAGCTTCTGGACGAGGTATGGGGCTTCGACTATTTCGGAGATTCCAGAACAGTTGACGTGCATATAAAGAGACTTCGCGAAAAGCTCGAGGGCGTATCCGACAAATGGTCCCTGAAGACGGTCTGGGGCGTCGGTTACAAGTTCGAGGTCATGGGATAACTTGAAAAGCATATACCTCAAAAACTTTGCAGCCACCGCGCTGATAGTCCTGGTCGCCTTCCTGCTCGTGGTCTCCTCCTTTACTGTGATAAGCCGCAGCTATGTGGTGGCGGACTACAGAAGGTCCATGGCCAATACGGCAGCTGAGGTCTCGAGGATCGTTACCGCGCTCTCCACGGATGATGACCCGGACGAGTGGAACATAGGGCTCATACTCACCACGGTCGCCGGAAGCACGGGAAACAGGATCCTTCTTGCGGATACCTCCGGAACGGTTACGGCCTGCAGCGACAACGGCCCGGTATGCAAGCATATAGGCATGAAGACTGACCCAGACATGGTCGCCGCGCTGCTCGAAAACGGCACTTATGATGAGCAGGGGTCGCTGGACGTCGAATCATATGAAGAGAGCTATATCTCCGCCCGCACGGTCAGAAGCTCCGACGGGACGAAGATCCTGGGCTTCATATTTGTTACGGGCGAGAAGGCAGGGATGCTCGGAGCCTATCCATCTTTCGTCATCCCGAGCGTGCTCGTCGGGGTCATAATATTCGTTCTTGCCATGCTCTTCGCCCTTGCCTACTCGAAGCATATGGCAAAGCCGCTCGATGAAATGGCTGCTGCCTCAAGGCGCTTCGCGAGAGGAGATTTCTCGGTCAGAGTCAACAAGGCCGAGGACGTCGACGATGAAATGGGCGTTCTTATCGAGTCTTTCAACACGATGGCGGACTCGCTTGAGAAAGCAGAGGAGAGAAGGTCGGAATTCATATCGAACGTCGCCCATGAGCTGAGGACGCCTATGACTACGATCGCGGGTTTCGCGGACGGGATCCTGGACGGTACGATACCTAAGGAGAGCGAGGAGAAATATCTGACCTCCATTCGCGACGAGACCAGGAGACTCTCGAGGCTCGTCAGGAGCATGCTGGATGTCTCCCAGCTCACGGCCAGAATAAAGGACAGATCCAGATATGAGACCTTCGACCTTGGAGAGACTGTCGCGCTTACGCTCATAAACTTCGAGTCCCGCGCGACTGCCAAGGACCTGGATGTGGATCCGCAGCTCCCGGACAGCCCCGTCATGGTAAAGGCGGATAAGGACGCGATAGTCCAGGTTATATACAATCTCATAGACAATGCCGTGAAATTCGCGGAGAACGGAAGCTGCATCACGATCCGCGTCTACAGGGACGACGAGAAGGCGTATTTCTCCGTAAAAGACAAAGGCGAGACCATTCCCGAGGACGATCTTCCCTATATCTTCGACAGGTTCCATAAGTCCGACAGGTCGAGAAGCCTCGACAAAACCGGCGTAGGCCTGGGGCTGTACCTTGTGAAGGAGATCGTAAACTCGCATGACGAGGATATCGCGGTCACATCGAAAGACGGTATAACAGAGTTCGTCTTCACACTTACTTTAGCGTAGATTCAAGAGGTTGAATGAATGGAAGATCATAACGGATTAAACAGCAGCTGCTGGTATGTTCCGGCAGAACCGGAAAAGAAGCCGGAACCGGCACCGGTGCCGGAGCGGAAGAAAAACAAAACTGCAAGGATAATAGCGCTCGTTCTCGTGGCGGCCATTCTTCTCGGAGCTGCCGGATACGGCATCTTCGGGCTTAAAAGGCCTGCCGTGCAGTTTGAGAGCTGGAGCTACGATTCATCACAGGACAAACCGGATGACGCTTTTTCCGACATGCCCGAAAACTTCCACGATTTCTTTGCCCAGTACTACGCTCCTTCAGATGAATCGGCCAATACTGAGGTATATATAGAGAAATACGCAGGAGAAGTCAGTTTCAAGCCTGACGTGAAAAAGGCGTCCGGCGAGGAGATGAATCTGAGCGAGCTGTATGAGAACTGCTATGAATCCGTTGTAAGCATAACAGCCTATGCAGACGGAAGCTCAGGCTATTACTGGGGCACGGGCTTCGTGCTCTCGGAGGACGGGCTGATTCTGACAAACACTCATATAATCGAGGAGTGCAGCAGTGCTACAGTCACCCTTCATGACGACCGGACCTTCGATGCCAAGCTCATAGGGGCCGACTCCATAAGCGACATAGCCCTTCTGAAGATAGAGGCGGAGGGACTTGTACCCGCGCAGCTGGGAACCACGGAGGACATCAAAGTCGGCCAGAAGGTCGCGGCGCTCGGAAACCCGCTGGGCGAGACCTTCCGCATGACTCTGACTGACGGGATAATATCCGGTCTTTCGAGGGCGATGAACTATAAGGGCCACACGATGACGCTCCTGCAGACAAATGCTGCCCTCAACGAAGGAAACTCCGGAGGACCTCTCTTTAACATGTATGGCCAGGTGATAGGAGTCACCAATATGAAGATGATGACCTCCTCCACCGACAACGCCATAGAGGGCATAGGCTTCGCGATCCCGACAGACACGATGGTCGAGATAGTCCAGTCGCTGATAGAGAACGGAGAGGTGACGGGCAGAGCCACGATCGGCATAACTGTCGGAGGAATACCCGAGGAGGCCAACAGCGAATACAAGCTCCCTGAGGGCCTGTATGTCGTGAGCGTTGTCGAGAATTCCGACGCCGCGAAGCAGGGGGTCAAAGCCGGAGATATTGTCACGGCTGTGAACGGCCAGGCGGTGACCGAGACCCAGCAGGTGCTCGACATCAAAGAAGATATGAAAGTCGGGGACAAGCTTACGCTTACTATCTGGCGCGAAGGCGAGACGTTCGACGTCGAGATAACGCTTATGGAGGCCAACGACCTCTACTGAGAAAGATCATTCAAAGCAATTTATATTTTTGAGAAACAGCGCCTTTTTGACTTGACAAAAAAGGCGCTGTTTGCTACAATGCCTTTTGCACTCGGGGGTATAGCTCAGCTGGGAGAGCGCTTGAATGGCATTCAAGAGGTCAGCGGTTCGATCCCGCTTATCTCCACCAGAGCCTTGAAACTCAATGGTTTCAGGGCTTTTATGTTTATTACTATGTGGTTTTATACCGCTTGTTTTTTCTGGAAAAATCAGTTAAACAAGAGGTGTATTTTTTATGAAAAAAATAAAAATGCAGAACGCTAATCAGATGACATTGGAAGAAGTGTTTGAACAGTTTGTTGCTGCCACCGCAGCAAAAGGTGTGAAAGTAAAAACGCTAAGCACATACAAGCAACATTTTAAAGCAATCTCAAAGAGACTAAATCCTGAAACTCCGATAGTGATTGTAAAAGAAACATCGCAAAATCCGAAAAGAATTACTTTTTTGTGACCAATATTGATTATATTCGTAATATACGGTTGAGAGCACTTTAACAAGGAGGATCAGTATGGAAGATTCATCGATTGTTGATCTGTACTGGCAGCGTTCTGAACAGGCAATATCCGAGACAGACCGCAAGTATGGCAAATATTGTTATACTATCGCTTATAACATTTGCGCGGATGGTGAAGATGCGGAGGAATGTGTAAATGACACGTGGTTCAGTGCATGGAACTCCATGCCGGACAAGCGGCCTCCTATTCTCTCGACGTTCTTGGGATACATCACACGAAATTTAGCCATTGACCGATTTAAGGCAAGGAAGGCTCGGAAACGTGGCGGAGGTGAGATGCCCCTTGCCTTGGACGAGTTGGAAGATTGTATTTCTTCTCCTGCAGATCCAGCCCAAGAGGTCGAACAAAAGGAATTGGAATCCGTAGTTAACGCTTTCGTGCGCGGCCTGTCGGACACAGAAAGGAGAATGTTTATAGCCCGATACTGGTTCTTAATCCCTATTGCTGAGATTTCAGAACGCATGGGCTGTAGCCAGAGCAAGACGAAAACAACACTCTATCGGACAAGAAACAAACTTCGCACATATTTACAGGAGGAAGGCTTATGCTAGATTCTATCGCCCTTTTGTGTGCTGTGGGGGAAATGGGGGAAGAAAGTGTTATAGATACAATCAAAGTATTGCACCTTCTTGATGATCAGTCTCATCAGCGGCATAGAAATAGGAAAATATGGCGTATGGTTTTGGTCGCGGCAATCATAGCCGCACTTTTGACTGCCTGCGCCGTTGGGTACACAATTAATCAAAGGCGCCAGATGGAATTGAAAGCCGCCTTACAGATTGAAAGCAACTCCGTGGAGGGTTATACAGAATACACCGAAGCTGATGCAAGAACAGGACAAGCCAATAAAACGGCAGCTTCTGACGTAGTCCCACATATTCAACTGATCTCCTCAATCCAGCAGGGAGAGAATCAGCTTGTCTATTTCAGCGTTGCGCCTGTAACGGAGGAAGAAGCCCACAGTTATATATATGACAGCTTCGTGACTGCTTTTGTAAGTCTTGCCAGCAATAAACCTATCCCAGAAGCCTACTGGTTGAACGATTCCGAGAGAGGTAAGGATTTTTCAAAGAACTTCGCTGACCCAGCAATGATCATGCTGGCTGCGGATACAGATATGAAAGAAGCAGCAATAACCACTACTGCAATAGACCCGGAACAAACAAAAGCTGTCATCATGTCGCGCTGTTACGATGCAGAAACTCAAAGCCTTATGCTTCAAAGCTATGTCAGCAGGAATAATGTGGACTTCTCCATGCCGGTGTATTTTTCCGTCCGCTGTTTAGATTTTGAATCTATGCGAATCCCCGGAGAAGATTATCACGTGACAGAAAACCCGACTGCATTTGAACTCGGTGATCCGGTTTACTCTCATGATTACGGGACTTCAATTTTGCGAGGCGTGGAAACAGTTTTTGCTTCAGTGAATTTTACATCGCCTATCGTTCTGTACAACGAGAGTACCGGCGGTCGTTGCAAAGTTTTGAGTGTGCGCCTGTCAGCAAATTGCGCGGAATGGAGACTTAGCCATGATGATATGTGTGCAAATCCTGTTGGATGGTACGGCTTCTACGATGAGCTTATGAGCAGCGCGTATCTCACATTTGAGGATGGCAGTACAATCACAATGGTAAGATCACCGTTGGTCGATTTTGAGGGGGATGCTACGATTTTATTCACCGAATGGCCGGGCACGATTGATATTACTAAAGTCGTTCAAATCAATATTATGGGGAAAGAATACAGTATCTCATAATTAAAGAGTAACGATGAAAAAGGCGGCTGATTAATCCGTCAAAACAGACGATTTTGGGCAAATGCTTATTCTATGGATTATTACTTCCGATGAACCTGATGACAGCATAATAGACGGTGACAGCTTGAAAATCATGCTGTCACCGCTCAAAGC
Source organism: Oscillospiraceae bacterium (assembly GCA_017430455.1). Classification (GTDB taxonomy): domain Bacteria; phylum Bacillota; class Clostridia; order Oscillospirales; family Oscillospiraceae; genus Limivicinus. The sequence continues at coordinate 50,372 of JAFRMX010000010.1, read as the reverse complement.
ATTGAAAACACCGGATTGATGACAGGGTGACAGCAGAATCGCTGCTGTCACCTTTTTTATCGTATTATTATCTGATGACAGCTTGGGCTATATCACATTTCAGCTGTCACCTGTCACCCGCCATTGCAGCCCAACGGTTTGACGGGTGACAGCTGCTTTTCTGTGCTGTCACCCCTGTCCAAACTGTCATATTTGTCGTCCGAAAAAACATATCACTTAATGACAGGTCGACCTGACATGACAGGAAAACAAGGCATCTGTCATGCCCTGTTTTACCCCGGAAATGTAAAGATATATTCGGTTGCAAGGATCGAGAAGACAGGGAGCAATGTGAACCGCTGAGCTTTAGTTTCCGTACCGTCCGACAAAGGGGGCTGTCCGTATGCATCGGACAGCTTTCTTTATCTGCAACAATGTGTTACAATCTGCCTCAGAATGACAGGAGGCTGAAATGGGCGCTTTTATCAGAAAAGAAAAAGGAATATTGCCGGTATTGGCGATCTGCTATGATTTCGACAAGACCCTTTCGCCTGACGATATGCAGGCGCAGGGCTATATACAGTCTGTCGGTTACGATGTGGATGATTTCTGGAAGGAGACCAATATACTGGCGACCGGCAACGACATGGACAGCAATCTCGCGTACATGTACGCCATGCTTTTGGGCGCGAAGGGGCATTTCGCGCTCACAAAAGAGGCTCTGAGGCAGTACGGGGAAAAGGTCGAGCTGTTTCCCGGAGTCAGCGAATGGTTCGAGAGAATCCGGGCATACGGAGAGGACCACGGAGTGAAGGTCGAGCACTATATCATCTCCTCCGGGCTGAAGGAAATGATCGAGGGCACGGAGCCTGCGAGGGCAGGGGCCTTCGAGAAGATCTACGCCAGCTCGTTCTACTTCGATGAGAACGGGGAGGCGAAGTGGCCCGCCCAGGCGGTAAACTATACTAACAAGACACAGTTCCTCTTCCGCATCGAGAAAGGCGTGCTGGATATCAACGACCCGAGCGTCAACGACTATTTCGCGCCCGAGGAGATGCGCGTTCCATTCAGGAATATGGTGTATATAGGCGACAGTGATACGGATGTCCCATGCATGAAGCTCGTCAACTCATACGGCGGCCACTCGATAGGCATATACAATAAGGAAAAAGACGACAGGAGCAAGGTTCATAAGATGATGCGCGAGGACAGGATCAGATATTTTGTCCCCGGGGACTACAGCGAGGGAAGTGAGCTGGATCTTCTCGTGAAAGCGATCATCGACAGGACCGCCGCAAACGAGATCCTCGAGCGGGAGCATTACCGCTGCGGGGCAGAGACGGGGAAACAGGCATGAACCGCTTTATTGTTTTCGACGTCGAGACTCCGAATCACTGGAACAACCGGATGAGCGCGATCGGGATCACCGTTATAGAGGACGGCATCATCACGGACAATTTCTATTCCCTTGTCGATCCGGAGCAACCCTTTGATTGGTTCAATATAAAGCTTACAGGCATAAACGAAGAATCCGTATTTGACGCGCCCGCCTTTCCCCAGCTCTGGGAGAAGATAGAGCCGATCATGTCTTCCGGGATCCTGGTCGCGCACAACGCGAGTTTTGACATGAACGTTTTAAGGAGCTGCCTTTCGGCATATGAAATAGAGTGGAAGCCCTTTGTCAGAGGAATATGTACCGTGGTAATGGGCAGGAGCCTGCTTCCCGGGATAAGCCACAAATTAAACGACATGTGCGATTATTACGGGATCTGCCTCAATCATCATCAGGCGGACAGTGATAGCCGCGCCTGCGCTGAGATCCTTCTCAGGTATTTGGAGACCGGGGCAGATCCGGAGAAATACATCAGAACCTACAGGCTGATATAAAGGCCGGAAGGGCATAAAAAAAGTCAATCCGAGATTGACCAAAAAGCTCCCCGATTGTTTTATAATACGGTCAAATAAAACAAAGGAGGAAAAAGCTATGTTTGGAGCAATAATTGGCGACATTGCCGGATCGAGATTCGAATGGAACAATATTAAGACGAAGGACTTCGAGTTCTTCTCGGACAGGAAATGCGAACCCACAGATGACAGCATCATGACCCTGGCAGTGGCAAGAGCGATACTCGACTGTGACGGGGATTATTCCGATCTCGGGAGCAAGGCTGTCATAAGGATGCAGGAGCTCGGAAGAAAATACCCGGATGCGGGCTACGGCGGGAGGTTCAGCAGCTGGCTGCTGAGCAGATTCCCCGAGCCCTATCAGAGCTGGGGAAACGGCTCCGCCATGAGAGTGAGCCCCTGCGGGTTTGCTGCGGCTTCTCTCGAGGAAGCGCTCTATCTGGCGGACCGCGTCACGGAGGTCACGCATGACCATCCCGAGGGAATGAAAGGCGCGGAGGCGACAGCAGCTGCTGTCTATCTCGCTAGGACAGGAAAGAGCATCCAGGAGATAAGGGATCATATAACGGAGAACTACTACCGGATAAATTTTACTCTGGATGATATAAGGCCCCGCTACAGATTCGACGTCTCGTGCCAGGGCTCCGTGCCGCAGGCTCTGGAGGCCTTCTTCGAATCAACAGGCTTCGAGGATGCGATACGCAACGCGATCTCGATAGGAGGGGACAGCGATACGATCGCTGCCATCACCGGAGGCATCGCACAGGCGTATTACGGGATACCGGATGATATCAGGGAACACGCGCTGAAGTTCCTGGATGATACCCAGAAGGAGATCCTCACGGCCTTTGAGGAGAGATTCTTGAAAGTCTGAAAAAGGGCATAAAAAATCACCGCCGAAGAGCAAGCACTGCCGCATTTAAGGTGTCTTACTTTGCTCTTCCCGGTTGACTGGTATTATAATAGCACGCATTTGAGAAAAGGGCAAGTAAACAAACTGTTAACTGTTGCTGCCCTTTTCTCTTTTATTTGTTTGTCGTTTGCAGGTCCGGTTGCGGGAAATTCAGGCGGAGCAGAACTCTTCCGAGGAGAGGATCTCCGCACCTATGTTTTTCATATCGAGTATGTTCGCGCTCTGGATCTCTGGAGTGACGCTGGAGGTGCAGTCCTCGAGCACGCTCACGTCGTAGTCCAGACAGAGCGCGTCGAAGCAGGTCGTCCGGATACAGTTCGGGGTGGTCGTGCCCATGATGTAGATGTGCCCGATCCCCATCCTACGGAGCACCATGTCCAGCTTCGTCGAGAAGAACGCGGAGAATCTGGGCTTTTCGATGCAGATATCTTCGGGTGTCCTGCCGAGCTCAGGCGGATTTTCGGCTGAGAGCTGCAGCGGAGAGCCGGGAATCATAGGCTTTGCCGTCTCCCATGTCTTAAGCCGCGTCTTCTCGACGTCGAGCCCGTCTTCGCGATAGCTCCTGTTGACGAAAATGACGGGGATGCCGCTTTCATGCGCTTTCGCGATTACCCTCGCGCAAGCGGGGACGGTGCCCCTCGCGTAAGGGATGCAGAGCGGCGACGCGGGGTCGATGAACCCGTACTGCATGTCTATCACTATAACTGCTTTGTTCATGCTTTTCCTCCTTATCAGGCCTCGCAGAAATCGAATACTCTGTCGTAGAAATCCCGGGCTTCCTCATAGAGGCCGTGCCCGAGCCCTTCGTATACATACACCCGGCTTTCCGGAATGCATTCCTTCAGATCATCTGCTGCTTCCGTTCCTACAGTCCTGTCCTCGGAGCCCGCAATGATCAGCACGGGGCATTTCACAGAAGAGAGCTCCTCCCGCGCGTCGAAATCCAGGATAGCGTATGCGTTTCTGAAAAACCTCTCATAGCTCGCGGGCTTCGTGAGCCGGGCAGTAAGCGGCAGGAGCTTTCGGTTTTTCTCGAGGAAGGCGTCCGAATACATCCTCTCCGCAGTGTCGGTCATCAGAGAGAGGTGGTCTCCCCGTTCCGCCATCTCTATCCATGCTCCGACAGCCTCTCTTACCGTGTTATTGGCATAGGGGGCAGTTACTGCGAGGATCAGCTTTTCGACGGCCTCGGGATGATCGATCGCGAGATACTGGGCGATCATGCCCCCTTGGGACACGCCCAGAACGAAGGCTCTGTCTATACCCAGAGCTTTCATGGCAAGGGCCTGATCCTCCGCCATCTGACTTATCGTATAGTCCTTCGGCATGCTGTTTTTCCGGCTGAACATATAAACGCTGTAATCTCCCAGATATTTCCGGTAGGGAGCGGACAGCACCAGAGCCTTCCCTTTGACCGTGGCCAGCCCGTCCGAGAGTCCGGGCAGCACGACGAGAGTCTTTTTCCCCCGGCCGAAGGAAACATAGTACATGTCAGTGCCGCTGACAGCTACGCATCCGTTTTCCATTTTCCTTCTCACCCCCGCAGATCAGAGATTTTTAAGGAGATTATAATATAAAAGAGTACTGTGCGCAATCGTTCAGTAATGCAGAGAATACTTTGCAAAAAGCAGCCCTTACGGCTGCTTTTGTATTATATCGATATTGGATTTATAAAGAAACCTGTGGTATAAACCTTCGGGATCATTATTTGTGGAACAGCTTCTTGACCTGATAGACAGGCTCGAAGGTGATGTTTACACCGAGCTTTTTGAAAAGGGATTCGTCCGTGCTCGAGAGGATAACGCTCGAATGTGCCTCACAGCCGCTGAGCTTGTTCAGCTGATCGATGGCGAGCCCGGCCCTCGGGTCGTTTACGGCGACGATCGTAAGCGCGATGAGCAGCTCGTCGGTGTGCATCCTCGGGTTGTGGTTCCCCAGATGCTCGACCTTGAGGTGCTGTATCGGCTCTATGACCTCAGGCGGCATCAGCAGCTCCTTCTTCGGAATGCCCGCCAGATATTTGAGAGCGTTCAGAAGACAGGCCGAGGAGGCTCCGAGAAGAGAAGTAGTCTTTCCGGTTATGATCGTCCCGTCGTTCAGCTCGAGGGCAACAGCAGGGCCTCCCGTCGCTTCCGCCCTGTCCAGAGCGGCCTTTACGACGGGCCTGTCGTCCGGGCCCGTGCCGAGCGAATTCATGAGGAGCTCTATCTTAGTGGTCTCGCTGCTGTCGCTGAAGCCGCGCCTCTGGGAGACCAGCGCGTTGTAGTATCTGCGAATTATCTCCTGCTTGGCAGCCTCTCTGCAGGCCTCATCGTTGACGATGCAGAAGCCGCACATGTTAACGCCCATATCCGTGGGGCTCTTGTAGGGGCTCTCCCCGCTGATCTTCTTAAAGATGGCGTCGAGAACGGGGAAGATCTCGACATCGCGGTTATAATTGACGGTCGTCTCACCGTAGGCCTCCAGGTGGAAGGGGTCTATCATGTTGACGTCGTCCAGGTCCGCCGTGGCGGCTTCATAGGCCAGGTTAACGGGGTGCTTTAAAGGCAGGTTCCAGATGGGGAAAGTCTCGAATTTCGCGTATCCCGCCTTGACGCCCCTTTTCTGCTCGTGGTAGAGCTGGCTAAGGCAGGTCGCCATCTTGCCGCTTCCCGGCCCCGGAGCAGTTACGACCACGAGGCGGCGGGAGGTCTCTATGTATTCGTTCTTTCCGAAGCCGTCGTCGGAGACGATGAGATTCACGTCCGAGGGGTAGTTCGGGATCACATAATGCCGGTAGACTCTGACGCCGAGCGCCTCGAGCCTCTTCTGGAACTTTTCCGCTGCAGTCTGCTCCCGGTAGTGCGTCAGGACAACACTTCCGACGAAGAGCCCTATGCCCCGGAACGCGTCGATGAGCCTCAGTGTATCGTCCTGATACGTGATGCCCAGGTCTCCCCTGCGCTTGCTGCGCTCGATATCGTCGGCAGATACGACTATGACTATCTCCGCGTCGTCTTTCATCTCGAGGAGCATCTTCACTTTGCTGTCCGGCTGGAAACCGGGGAGAACGCGCGAGGCGTGATAGTCGTCGAAGAGCTTTCCTCCGAATTCCAGGAACAGCTTTCCGCCGAAATGGTCTATTCTGTCTCTGATATGTTGGGACTGGAGCTTGACGTATTTGTCATTGTCAAAGCCTATGCGTGTCACTTGCCACACCACCTTTTACAACAGGATATATTATATTGTATTTTGATTGTTTATTATGTTCCGTTTACGCTGCAGCCGAGCGCCATGCAGGCGGAGAGATATTTCTCGCAGCTGGTCGTGACGGGAGCGGTGATCTCATAGTTTTCGCCGCCCTCCGTGCTGAGAAACAGACAGCTGCTCCCTCTTATCGCCATACCGGCGAGCTTGTCTAGAGGTATCCTCGTATTGTCGGGAAGGACCAGGGCGTCCTTATAAAGGCTCAGCGTGTCCGTGCCGAGGTCCCGGCTGGAGACGCCCGTCTTTACGGATTTGAGCCTGAATCCTGCGTCCTCGAAGATAAGGCCTCCGTCCGCGGTGCCGTCGCAGAGAGCTTTTATCTCCTCTGTCTGCCAGGCGTACCAGTCGCGAACGGTGTCGAAAGGAATATCCTCCTCCCCGCTGAAGAACCCGGTCTCTTCATATCTGACCTTGAGCCCGCATTCAGTACAGAAGAACTCGGTCTTTCTGCTTCTCATCGTGCCTGTTTTTCTGCATTTCGGGCAGATACACAGAGCCGTCTCCAGATGCTCGGCCGGAGTTTTCGAACGGTATCTGACAGGCTTTTCAAGAGACCTCTGGAGCTCGAAGGCGTCCTCAAAAAGATCTCTCGCGATAAGCGCGTTCACCTCGGCGGTGCTCATCTTTTTGAGCTCCTCCGGAGGATATACGCCCCTTATCTCCACCGTGATCCCGCCTCTGCGGATCCTGGCACCGGACCATCTCGGGGAGGCGAGATAAGCTCCCTTGAGACAGACTGTGACGAGCGTCGCTCCGCTCGTTTTCGCGAGCTTTCCGGTCGCCGGGGCGAAGTCGCGCGTGACCCCGTCCCAGGAGCGGTTGCCCTCGGGGAACAGGCCTACACTCTGCCCCTCCTTGAAGGTCTTCAGCATCTCGCGTACTGTCCCCGCGGCGCTTCCGCCCTTCTGGCGGACTATGGGAGGCTGAGCGAAGGCGAGAAGCTTAGAAAGTATTCCGCTTCTCATGACATGCTCGCTCGCAACATAATAGAACTGGTGCTTAAACGCGGTGCCGAGTATGAGCGGGTCGAGATCCGTGTTGTGGTTGCACATTACGAATAAAGGCCCCTCGAGATCACAGATCTCGGGCACCCGGCAATTTGCGCTGATACGGAAATAAAGCCGTACGAACGGCCTTAAAAAGCGCCATATTCTCTCATGTCTCGCGTGATGTTCCATATTCTCCTGCCGGACGGGATATCCCCGATCAATAATATATCAGTTTATCACATACCCGTGAAAAATAAAGAAAAAAATTCGATAAACTTCAGTTTACATCGCTTCATATCTCAACTGTCCTCGCGATCGAATAAATCATTACATCTTCGGTACCCGATATGCGGTACCGGAGTTTATTCCGTCTCAAAAATGCAGAGCGCCTTTTGGGAGAATATAATATACGTGTCATAAGCAAGAGAGACATGTCATCAAGGAATCCTGTATTTTCAACGGTTTATGACACGTATGACGGGAATGACACGTACTTGAACACACCTAAAAACTGCGGATAATCACATATGTCTATCTACGCGTCATACGCGTCATACGTGTCATACCCGTCATAACCCAATAATACCAATGGTTTTAAAAATCATCTTCGTGCCATATTATGACACGTAAAAAACAGGCACTTCGTATCCTGCTACGAGGAGTCTGCATATCATTTGTTGTAAAGTATGATGTTTTTTATAGAAAGGGAAGAAAAATAAGCCACACGGAAGTGTGGCTTTTGTATTTTGGTCCTTGTCAGGCCTGTGTCTGCTTTTCGTATTTCATTGCCGTGAAGAGCGGGATCAGGGTCAGGACAGTGAAGATGCCCGCGACCATGAAAATGACGTTTGTCGGGGAAGTCACATCCACGCCGTCTACGTTTATGACGAAATTGATCTTCTTGATTATGGTCGCCGCGATTACCGGGCCGATTATCATGGGAACAAGATTGTAGAAAATCTGCTTGATGCCCTCAAGCTGGCCGCGCCTGTCCTCGGGGCACAGGTTCTTGAACCAGGCGGTGGTTGCGAGCAGACAGAGCACATAGCCGAAGCTGCTCAGCGAGATGAACACATAGAGCATCGCCACATTTTTGGAAAAACCGAGCAAGATGAGCGAGAAGACTGAGACTATGACCGAAACCAGGGTCATACGGGAGCACTTGCCCCTGTTTATCGGCTTTATGAAAAATACGCTCAAAACCACACCGAGCAGCATGCCTATCCCCTGGATAATGCTCGCGCTGCCCTTGCTTATTTCAATACCCGAATATACCGGGAAATAGATCCAGAGGTAGGACGTGGCGTATGACATGTAGATGTTGAAGCCTATCGTGTAGACACAGAGCGTGAGCAGCATCCAGAGCAGGGCTTTGTTCCTGAAGGTCTCCCTGAAATTGAAGGCGGCGAGCACCTGCGCCCAGAAGCTTTTGTGTGTGACAGAGGGCTTAAGGTCCGGGCTGTCCCTGAGCACCAGGAAACAGAGGACTCCTATCAGCAGCACGAAAGCGCCCATGAAAGCGAACATCGGAAGGAAGCCGAAGGTCTCGACTATAAAGCCCTGAAGCCCAAGCACCACGATATTCGCGATGATGACCATCGAGCTTATGGCAGCGGAGACGCTGCCTCTGTTGCTCTCGTCAGAGATATCCGTCGTCCAGGGATTGACGCCCCCCGAGTATCCGATTGAGCCGCAGAAGCTCATCACGGCGTCCATGGCGACCAGATATACGGCGATGAACGAGAGGTCGTTCTGCGGTATGAAATCCGCAAGACCGAAAGCGATCGTGAATATGCCCCAGAGTATGAAGCCGATGGCGATGATCCTTCTTCTGCGCCCCAGCCTGTCGCCGAGCGTGCCGCTGATGAACGTGGCTATCGTCGTCGTCGCGGCAGAGAGCGCCACCATCCATGTTACAGTATCGGGGCTTCCCGTTTTTGCCAGGGCATAGGTCGCGAAAGTATTGTTCTCCACAGCCCAGCACATCTGTCCGCAGAAAGCGAGGACCCAGATCAGTATCCAGTCGCGTCTGCTAATCTTCTTTTTCTCCATATCCGCCTCCGCATGGTTTTATCGTTATACCGTATTGTAACTCAGTATATCCGAAAGGTCAAAGGTTTATAAGGGCGGAGGACACAGGATGCTTTTTGTTTTATTATATGCCGCTTTGTGGTAAAATATCCTAAAACCGGAAACGAGGCTGTTTGCAATGACTATATGTTCAAGAATTGAGGGATCTGAAAAAGAGGGAAAGAAATATCGCTTTTATCTAAACGGAGCGGAGATGCTGGTCTCGGCGCTCACGGATGAGATATTTCGCGTTAAAGTCTCCTTTGGCGGAGGTCCGGCGCTCACGGATTATGTCCTTGAGAGCGATGCTATAAATGGCAGTTTTCTTCCGGAGGCGGAGGAGAGCGCAGAAAAATATGTGATATCTACAAAGGCGCTCCGGCTCGAGGCCTGCAAAGACCCGTTTCGTCTGAAGCTTTTTGACGTCAGCGGGGATCTTTTATATTCTTCCGTACCCGGCTTGACGTTTCTGAAAGACAATAACCTCAGGGTCAGCCACTACAGCTGCATGGAGGAGGACGCCTGCTTCTACGGCTTTGGCGAAAAGGGCGGGGAGCTCAACAAAAACGGGAGCTTCATACGCGAAAAAGCGACGGACAGCTACTCCTACAGTGCCATAAACACGGACACGCTGTACAAGCATATCCCCTTTTATATTGCCCTGAGCAGAAAAACGAAAAAAGCGCTCGGCGTATTCTACAACAATTATTACGAGTCCGAGTTCAACATGGGGCGCGAGATCAGCAACTACCTGCCGCGCTATACGTATTGGAGAGCTGACGGCGGAGATATAGACCTGTTCCTGCTGGGAGGAGGAAAGATCTCCCGCATCATCGACAACTACACATATCTTACCGGCAGACCGGCCCTGCTTCCCAAGCGGGCTCTGGGGTATCAGGGATCCTCGATGTACTATTCCGAGCTCGAAAGAGGCTGCGACAAAGCCATAGAGAGCTTTGCCGATACGGCGCAGAACGAAGGCATACGCCTCAGCGGCTTTCACCTCTCCTCGGGCTACACCTCGCGGGACGGGAAACGATGTGTCTTCACATGGAACGAAGACAGATTCGGTGATCCGGAGGCCTTCTTTAAAAAGATGAGGGAAAAGGGCGCTGAGGTCGTCCCGAACGTGAAACCGGGAGTTTTGCTGAGCCACCCGTATTTTGAGAGATACGAAAATGCTTTTGTAAAGAGCGGCGAAGATAAGAAAAAGCCCGGCGTTGTTCCCTGGTGGGGCGGGAAAGGCGCCCTCTGGGATTTTACGGACCCGGAGGCGAGAAAGCTCTGGAAGGACGAACTCAAAGAGAAGCTCATACGGCTCGGGACAGACTCTGTCTGGAACGACAACTGCGAATACGACAGCCTCGCGGGCACGGACGCCGTCTGCTCGAATGAGGGGGACCCGGCCCCCGCCGCAGGGCTCAAGGCCATTATGGCCAATCTGATGTGCAGATCGGGCTTTGAGGCTGTAATAGAGGAGAATGAAAACGCGAGGCCCTACATGGTCTGCAGGAGCGGGGCCCCGGGCATACAGAAGTATGCCCAGACCTGGTGCGGGGACAATTTCACGTCATGGGAGACTTTGAAGTACAATATTCCGATGATAACAGGCATGGGGCTCTCCGGCCAGCCGAACGAGGGCGCGGATATCGGGGGCTTCGCGGGGCCAGCGCCCGATGAGGAGCTCTTCGTCAGGTGGGTGCAAAGCGGGATCTTTCAGCCCAGGTTCTCGATACACAGCGCCTCCTCCGACAACACGGTCACGGAGCCCTGGATGTTCAGCGCGTCGAAGGACAGGATAAGAAAACTCATAGACCTAAGATACCGCCTCATGCCTTACCTGTACTCCCTCGAATATGAAGCGCACCTTACCGGCGCCCCGGTCATGAGAGCTCTGGTATATGAGTTCCAGGGCGACGAGAGCGTATATGACGAGAGCTTCGAATTCATGTCCGGAAAGGATCTTCTGGTCGCAAACGTGCTGGAGCCGGGCGCGAAGACGAGAAAGGTATACCTGCCCGTGGGCTGCAGGTGGTTTGACGCAAACGACCGTTTCAGGGCATACGAAGGCGGGCAGAGCATAGAAGTTCCGGTTACACTTGATACCATACCTCTCTTTGTCAGGGATGGCGCGATAATACCGTATTACGGAGAGACCGAGAATACCCTGAAGCTGCTTCTGGCTCCGGGCAGGGACAGCTCGTTTACGCTCTATGACGACGACGGTGTAACGAACGGCTTCGAAAAGGGCGTTTTCCGCAAAACAAATATCGAAATGAGCGGAGACGAGTCCGTAAAGGTCCTGTTCAGGGCAGAGGGCACATACAAAGACAGTATTGAAAATATTCATATAGAGATGATAAAAAAGGAGCGCTGCCCGTACCGGGTCGCGCTGGACGGCAGGAAGCTGGAGCACTTCTTGAGCAGAACGGAATTTGAAAAAGCCTCCGAGGGCTGGTACTACAGCAGCAGCAAGAGGTCTGCCCTGATAAAATACGAAAATACGAAAAAAGATGCAGAGCTTCTGGTCTCGTTCGAGGATCTCGACCTGATCGGAATGTAAGGGAGCTTTGGCGGATATTTATGTAATGCTTCACAAATAAACCGTATAAAATATACTCTTTTTTGGAAAATTTTCATAAAAATATGGTGAACGAGCAAAAAACATGATAAAATAATTTTTCAGAAATCGTGAGTCCCGGCAGTCTTTGATCAAATCTGAATTTACGGGGGATAGCAGCATGGACAGAAGACTGTATGACAGCTGTGTGTCGATCATTCACAGCGAGCTTAAGGTCGCTCTGGGCTGTACCGAGCCGATAGCGATCGCGTACGCCGCAGCCAAAGCCAGGGCCGTTCTTGGAGAGCTTCCCGACAAGGTCCATGTGCTCTGCAGCGGGAATATAATCAAAAACGTTATGGGCGTTACCGTTCCGAATTCCGGAGGACTCAAAGGCATAGCTCCTGCCGCCGTTCTCGGGATCGTCGGCGGCGATGAAAAACTGGAGCTTGCGGTCCTCGAGACTGCTACGGACGAAGACAGGGCAAAGACCCGAGAGCTTCTGAAGGATAAGGACTACTGCAGATGCGATCTGATTGAAGGGGTGGACAACCTCTATATCGCCGTGACGCTCAGCAAGGGCAAACACTCCTCGGAGGTAGAGATCACCGGGACTCACACGGGAATCACGCGCATAATGAAGGACGGGGAGCTCATATTCTCCGCAAGGCCCGCGGAGATACCCGAAAAAAAGGTCTCCGAAGCGGAGACGGATATCTCGGAGCTGAGCGTAAAGACAATTCTGGAGTTTGCCGATGAGGTCAATCTGGAAGATATCGCGGAGATGATAGAGCGGCAGATAGAATACAACAGCGCGATCGCAAAAGAGGGAATAGAAAATCCCTGGGGTGCGGAGATCGGAAGAACGCTCCTAAGCTCCTGCGACGAGCCTCCAATTGAGATAGTTGCGAGAGCCTATGCCGCCGCCGGTTCGGATGCCAGGATGAGCGGCTGCTCGAAGGCCGCTGTCATCATAAGCGGAAGCGGGAACCAGGGTATCACGGCTTCGGTGCCTGTTATAAAATACGCGGAGCATCTCGGAGTTTCGCATGAGAAGCTGATAAGATCGCTCGCCGTGTCGAACCTGATCGCGAAATACCAGAAGCATTTCATAGGCAACCTCTCGGCGTACTGCGGGGCAACGGCTGCTGCGACGGGCGCCGGCGCCGGGATAGCATATTTGATGGGATACGGCTATGACATTATCAGTCAGCAGATAATCAATACTATCGCGACGATCGGAGGAATGATCTGCGACGGGGCAAAACCCAGCTGCGCCTCCAAGATATCCTCCGGCCTAGCGACGAGCCTCGACGCGCTCAGTCTGGCAGCCCAGGGCAAGGGCTTTAAAGAGGGCGAGGGAATAGTCAAGGAGGACGTCGACGCGACGGTAAAGAGTATCGGCAGGATGGCCAGAGAGGGCATGAAGGCTACTGACGTCGAGATCCTGAATATCATGCTCGGACACTGAGAATACCTGTTTTGAAAATAAAAACATCTCCGGCACCGCACAGACGGCGCCGGAGATCCTTATTATTATACGTTTAATTATTCCGCTCCGGTAACTGTTAAAGAGGGGAGCTTTGTCACGGCGGGGATAAGCCAGTTGCCATAGAGGACGCGCTCTTCTGAAGCCTGAAGCGCCCCCGCTGCTTCAAGCATGGAGCCCGAGACGCTGCCGCCCGAGACGGGGATGATCTTCTCTCCGTCGTGGAGGTATGCAAGGCGGATCTCTCCGAAGATGTCGCCCGTCATCGCGTCCACCTGGAAATCCGAGAACTCCACGACCTCGAGGTAAGGCCCTTTTCTGAGCTCCGCCTCCGGCCGGGTGCCTCCGCTCACCTCGAAGTTCGAGGGAATGAAGGAGTTTTCAAGACCCAGATAGCTCGAGAACATCCTTCCGCCCAGATAAGCCCTGGCGACGCCATCTTCCAGCATGAGCGTATCCTTTACCGGGGCACCCTCGGCGTCGAAGCTCCGGTTTTGTGAGGAGTTCGGAAGATATTTTACGGCCTTTAAGGTCAGGGAGTCTCCGTTTCCGCCCGGGGTGATCTCCTCACCGAGCTTCCAGGAGCTCATTTTCCTGTATATCATGCCGGCGCTAAGGCGAGAGGCAAAATACTCGTACACCCTGCATGCGTCCTCCGTGGAAAAAATGACGTCCGCTCTGCCGAGAGGAGGAGTGGGTACTGTCGTGAGCCTGTCGCGCCCGAAGGCAAATGTGCGTATCAGTTCTTTTCTGAGGGCTTCCCTGTCGCAAGCGCCCGAGCTGTAGCTTCTGTAGAGCTCTATCTCCTGCCCGTCTTTTCTGGCGTTGACCACGACCTCGATCATGCTGTCGGGGCAGCTCTCCGTAAACTCTATGCCGGTCGAGGAGATGAAATGTCTTGTTTTTAAGGATACAAAGATCTCATAACTGTTGATATCCTCGCTCTCCGTCTCCGGAAGGGACTTCATAGTCTCTATAAAATCGCGGGAGACGGCTGAGATATCGGGCAGCACTGCGCTTTCGGGCTTCGCGCCGCAAGGTGTATTGAGGGTATAGGCCCTGTTTTTCACAAGAGAGGCCCTGTAGCCGAGACTCTTAATCAAGGCATCGGCTTCCTCTTCGGAGGCAGTCGGGGATATCTCGCAGGAGGCGCTTCCCAGGTATTCCCCGTCCTCGCTCAGAGCATAGACCTTTACCGTTATGTGTTCGACATTTTTCACCCTGTTCTGGTCCAGGCGGTGGCGTATGAAATAAAACTCCCAGCCCTCGGTCTTTATATCGTTAACTTCCCAGCCGTACAGGCCGGAGTCTTTCAGTATGGTTACGATCTTCTCAGCATTCATTATCCGAGCCTCGCTTTCGTTTTGAGATAAGGCCCGCCGTCCGCGACCTTGACCCATTCTTTGTGGCCCTTCCCGCAGCCTCCGTTGCCGAAGACTTCACGGTCTTTAGATCTCATCGTTATGTTTCCGAGCAGATCGGGAACATAGCCCGTCATTATGATCGGCGCGAAGACGCGCCCAGTGATACGCCCGTCCTTTATCTCTCGGCCGAGCTTGATTATGCACTGGATGCCCCAGTGTTTCGGATCCTCCATGCCGCTTTCCATTCCTTCAAGCAGGAATCCGTATTTTATCGAGGAGATCATATCCTCGAGAGTATCGTCGCCCGAGTCGAATATAGTGTTGGTCATGCGCGTGTAGACCTTGTGCTCGAAGTTCTCGCGCTTGCCGTTGCCCGTGGGCGCGCTTCCGAGGCGGAGAGCGCTGAGCGCGTCGCAAATACCGGTCTTCAGGATCCCGTTTTCTATCTCGGTCACGTCACCTGCGGGGGTCCCCTCGTCATCGAAGACATAGGAGGTGACATCCTCAGCGCAGAGCGCGCCCTCATGCATGGTCACTTTGTCGCTGCCCACTCTTTTTCCTATATACTCTTTTCCGAGCGCCCTGTTCTTGACGAACATATCCATCTCGACTCCGTGCCCGAAGGCCTCGTGAGCGATCAGTCCTGTGACCTCGGGGGAAGTGATGACCTCGTATTCGCCGGGCTCGATCCTCTCGGCGTTGAGCAGTTCCTCAGCAACGGAGACGGCTTTTTCCACCCTGTCTTCGAGTCGGGCAAAGATCTCCGGTCCTATATCCCCTGAAACGCCTTCATATCCGTATTGGGTATGCCCGTCTTTGTTCGTTATGGCGACGACTGTACCCTCAGAATATACATAACTCTGACACAGGTCCCTGTTTTTCGTGAGAAACATCTTGCAGATGTGGGTCGACTGGGCTGATGTGCTGCACTCGAGCATATGCTCTCCAAGAGTCATAGCCCTGTCGCTGAGTGCGCTGAGAAACTCAACGAGCTCTTTCAGGTCGGTCTCCTCGGGGAGAAGCTCAGTCTCTTTCTCCGCGAAGACAGTCTCCTCTTCGTCGGAAAGGACGGGGGTCTCGTATACGGCTGTTCCGGTGCTCTTTAAAAGGGCAAACTGCCTGTCCAGAGCTTTCTTTATTTCTTCTGCCGCCTCGAGAGGCGCTTCCGGGTCGAAGCTATTCAGGGCATACTCGCTGTAAAGGCCGTCTCTGCAGACCCTTATAACAATGCCTCTCTCTGTAGTCATGGTCTCGCTGCTGACGGATTTGCTCGTCTGCGAGACCCTGACGGCAAAGCCTTTGGAATCGGCAGCAAGCGCGCTCACATAATCGTACTCCTCATCAAGACACTCGATCAGGGTCTTCAGAGCGCTTTTGATCGAAACCAGATACCGGGAAAAAGGAGCTTTCAATTAATAATCCTCCGATCTGCATCTTTGGGACAGGCTTAAGTATCAGCGGTCCTTTCTGATGCTCTCTTTTATGTTCTCAAGTTTTTCCTTGACTTCGGCGATCTCTGTCAACGCGATGGAGTTCACCTTTCCTGTGACATTGTCCTTGGCCTTGGCAAAAGCTTCTTTTACATCGTCCAGGTCAGTCTCTCTGACCGCATCGAGCTTTTCTTTCACGGTACCGGCCATATTCTCGCGTGCGGTATTGAGACCAGCCTTCAGGTCCGCCTTTATCTCTGCCGGAGAGGTGCCCTTGTAGCTGTCGAGCGTCGTCTTCACGGAATTTACCATGGTCTTGAGCCTGTCCTTCGCCGAGGCCATGTCGTTCAGCGCCGTGCGCACGTCGTCGCGCCCTTCGAAGAACAGAGCCAGCGTGCCCGGGCCAACGTGGGAGCCTGTGACGGGCTCATATCCGACGATCAGTATGTCGCGCGGGGGTCTGTTTTTTTTGAGCAGCTCCGCGAGCTTTTCCGCGTCCTCTACACATGCCGCGTGCACTATGCCGACAGTCTGCGAGGCCGGGTCCTCAACCAGAGTGTCGTAGCGCTCAGCCAAGGCTTCGACGGCCTTCTTCCTGCCCCTTATCTTGGCGAAAGCGACTATATGCCCGGTCTCGTCGCCCTTTAAAAGAGGCTTTATGTTCAGTACGGTCCCGACCAGCGCAGAGAGGTTGCTGAGCCTTCCGCCGCGTTTCAGAAACATCAGGTCGTCGACCGTAAATACGTTGCACATCCGTGTCGAGTATGTCCTGAGCGCGGATACGGCCTCTTCAAAAGACAGACCCTTATCGCGAAGCTCCGCGCCTTTCAGGGCAACAAAGCCTTCGCCGAGAGCGGCGCCTTTGGTGTCGATGACTGCTACCTGCCTCTCGGGAAACTCTTCCTTCAGTATCGAAGCCGCGATATTCGCGCTGTTGTATGACCCGCTTATTCCGGACGACATGCTCACGAATATGACATCCAGCCCGTCATTCAGAAAAGGCCTGAAGAAGTCCGCGTATCCGGAAGGAGAGATCTGAGTGGTGGTCACCACCTTGCCGCGGGCGAGAAGGGAATAAAAATCATTCGCGTCGAAGTTTTCCACATCTTCGCAAACGTGGTCCTCCCCGTCGTAGCTGTATACAAAGGGAATGACCGGTATGTTTTTCTCTTCAAGCAGTTTTTTGGGTATGTTGCCCGAAGTGTCGGACAGAACTGCAAAAGCCATGGCATCCGCCTCCTCATTCGTTTTTATGTAACATTATACGCATTTTGCGTGAAAAAACAATGCAGCCCTAAAATAAACGGGGAACATCTTGATAATACGGAGAAATTAACATATAATACGCGTATGTTGAAAACCGGACTCTGCGATCGAGGGGCTGAATAAGTGGAACGTTTTTCGAGAACGGCTCTCCTGCTGGGCGAAGCGGCAATGGAAAAACTGAAAAACGCACATGTCGCCATCTTCGGAATAGGCGGCGTAGGGGGCTATGTCTGCGAAGCTCTGGCGAGATCCGGGGTCGGAAGCTTTACCTTAGTTGACAGCGACAGGGTCGCGCTTTCCAACATAAACCGCCAGATAATCGCTACAGAGAAGAACATCGGCAGATACAAGACTGAGGCCATGAAAGAACGGATCCTGGATATAAATCCGGAGGCAGAGGTCGAAACGGCGGAGGTCTTCTATCTTCCCGAGACCGCGGATATGTTTGATTTTTCAAAATTTTCATATGTCGCCGACGCTGTGGACACCGTAACTGCCAAGCTCCTGATCATCGAAAGGGCGAATGCGGCAGGCGTTCCCGTAATAAGTTCCATGGGCGCCGGAAACAGGCTTGACCCGACGAAGATATCAGTCTCGGACATTTATGACACGGCCGAGGACCCTCTGGCGAGGGTCATGAGAAGAGAGTGCAGAAAGCGGGGAATAGAGAGGCTCAAGGTCGTGTGTTCGGCCGAAAAGGCTCTGGAGCCGCTGGAAAAGATAATGAACGGGGAAAAACAGGTCCCCGGCAGCGTTGCTTTTGTCCCCTCCGTGGCCGGCTTGGTCCTCGCCTCGGAGATCATAAAAGATATAATAAACGGCGATTGAGGAGGATCTTTATAAATGAAAAGAATACTTACAATACAGGATATCTCCTGCCTCGGAAAGTGCTCGACCACTGTCGCGCTTCCGCTCATCTCGGCCATGGGGGTCGAGACGGTCATACTGCCGACTGCTGTGCTGTCCACCCATACAATGTTCAAGGGCTTTACGGTAAAGGACCTCACGGACCAGCTCGTCCCGATCACAGAGCACTGGAAGAAAGAAAACGTGCATTTCGACGCGATCTATACCGGCTATCTGGGCTCCGCTGAGGAGATAGATATCGTTAAAGGCATATTCAGGGATTTCGGAGGAGAGGATACGCTCATATTCGTGGACCCGGTCATGGCCGATAACGGAAAGCTCTACCCGGCCTTTGACGAGGCCTATGCAAAGCTGAACGCCTCGCTGTGCTCGATGGCCGATATAATAGTACCGAACATAACCGAGGCCTGCTTTATGACGGATTCCGAGTATAAGGAGAGCTATGACGAGGACTACATAAAGGATCTGCTCTCGAAGCTTTCGGCTCTGGGCGCAAAGAAATCCTTTATTACAGGAGTATCCCTCTCCGAAGGGAAGACCGGAGTCTACGGTTATGACAGGGAAAGCGGGGAATACACGGTCTACCAGAACGAAAGAGTCGACGCCTCCTATCACGGGACGGGCGATATCTTCTCCTCCGTTTCGGTCGGAGGAATAGTGAGAGGGCTTTCGCTCTATGACGCTTTCAAGGTCGCCGCGGACTACACGGCGGACACTATCCGCGAGACGCTCACAAACCCCGAGAAACCGTGGTACGGAGTGGATTTCGAGGCTACGCTCCCAAGACTCGTCGCCGGGCTTTCAAAGTATTTCTGAGAAGGGCATCGTTGCCGCCGTTTTATACGGCGGCATTTTTATTTGCCCTTGCAATTGAAAGTCTCCGGCAGATATAGTAAAATAAATAAATAAACCCAAGAGACCAAAACGGGGGAGGGCAGGCCTATGCACGAAGATCTTGCTCAAAGAAAGAAAAATCTGTGGTTCTTCCCGCTGGGGACAGTCGGAAGAGACATGATATATAACCTGTTTACGGGTTATCTGATGACTTATATCCTCATAACGAGACAGCTCAGCGTAGCCCAGCTCGCTGCCATATCGATCATCATGGCGGCGGCGCGGGTCTTTGACGCTCTCAACGACCCGGTAATGGGCAATATCATCGAACACACGAGGACCCGCTGGGGAAAATTCAAACCCTGGCTCGTAATCGGTATTCTGACCACATCCTTTGTGATCATCTATACCTTCAACAACAGTTACCAGGGCTGGACCTTTGTATGGTTCTTCGCCATCATGTATTTCCTCTACAGCATCACATATACCATGCATGACATCGCCTACTGGGGAATGGTCCCCGCGCTGAGCTCCGATCCGGACGCGAGAAACATGTTCACGGCGAGGGCGACTCTCTTTGCAGGAGTCGGCATGGTGCTGGCGATGGGGCTTATCCCGACGCTCACGACCGGCAGCAACGCCCTGGGCGGGAACGCGGTTACAGCCTACGGGAGAATAGCGGTGATCGTCTCGATACTCGCCCCGCTCTTCATGTGCTTTACGGTGTTCGGCGTAAAGGAGCAGAGAAACTACAAGGATGACGACGCGCCTCCCATAAGCATAAAGACGATCGTAAAGACCATATCCGGCAATGACCAGCTCGTCTGCGCGGCTCTGGTCCTCCTGCTGCGCGAGCTCGGAGGCGGGATAATAGCGAACGGGGTCGGCCAGTTCTATGTCTATTTCGAATACGGCTATGAGGGCGGGCTCTGGTTCTGGTTTACGATGATCGGAATGTCCGCGACGGCGTTTCTGATGATCTTCTACCCGGCCATTGCCAGAAAACACACCAGGAAGTCCATAATGGACACCATGATGCTCATATCCGCCATAGGATACGCTTTCATGCTCGTTATCGGAATACTTCTTCCGACAAGCACGATCAAATTCTGGCTCATAGTTCTCGGCTACACCGCAGGCAATTTCGGATCCTACTGCTTCTATCTGATACTCATGATCTCCATCAGCAACTGTGTGGAGTACAACGAGATCAAGACGGGCGAGAGAGAGGAGGCCGTTATAGGTTCCATAAGGCCCTTTGTTACAAAGCTCGCCTCTGCGCTGGTCGCCCTTATCACCAGCGGCATATATATCGTGTTCAGGGTTCTTGAGAGCACGAACCAGATCTCCGCGCTCGAGAATGCCGCCCAGAGCGGGACCATTACGGCAGACGAGAAGCTCGGACTTATCAATGAAGTCATCGCGGGAATAGACAAGTCCAAGCCCAGAGCTCTTCTGATATGCATGACGGTCCTCAGCCTCGTTTTTATGTATTCCGCGTACAGACTCTATAAGAAAAAATACAGGCTCGACGAGGACGAATACAAGAGGATCTGCGAGGAGCTCGAAGAACGCCGCGCCGCAGTCTGAAATACCCGGATATGATATTCCGATAAAATATGTAATTAAACTGCCTCAAGGCAGAGTAAACAGGAGGAATCATGGAGAATAACAAGCTTCCGCTCAAGTCAAAAATCTCGTATGCGCTCGGTGCCGTAGGAAAAGACATGGTGTATATGCTGTCTGCCAGCTATGTACTGTACTATTTCCAGGATCTTCTGGGCGTCAACGCAATTGCCATGGGCATCATACTTATGGCTGCCCGCGTATTTGACGCTTTCAACGACCCGATCATGGGCGTCGTTGTGGCCAAGACCCGCACGCGCTGGGGCAAGTTCCGCCCCTGGCTTCTGATAGGGACTCTGACGAACGCCGTCGTCCTCGTGCTGATGTTTGCCGCGCCTCCCGCCATGAACGCTAAAGGCCTTGTCGCATACGCTGCAGTGACCTATATCCTCTGGGGCGTGACCTATACAATGATGGACATCCCCTACTGGTCCATGATCCCGGCCTTTACCAACGGAGGCAGGGAACGCGAGAATCTGACCACACTTGCCCGTACAAGCGCGGGCGTCGGAAGCGCGATAGTTACTGTGTTCACGATGATGCTGGTCCCGATACTCGGAAACGCCTTCGCGGGCAGCGAGGCCGGAGCTAAAATGATCGAGATCGTCGGCTTCAAGTACTTTTCGATCATAATCGCCGCCTTCTTCATACTCTTCACGATACTTACCTGCGTCAATGTCAAGGAGAAATCGACTGCCGACATGGAGACCGTATCTGTCGGACAGATGTTCAAGGCCCTCGTACAGAACGACCAGGCCATGACGGTCACGATCGCGATCGTTCTGATAAACTGCTCCATCTACATCACCTCCAATCTGGTCATATACTTTTTCAAGTATGACTTCGGAACGACGGGATGGAATGACGCGTACGTCCTGTTCAACATGTTCGGAGGAGCCATCCAGGTCCTTTCGATGATGGCCTTCTATCCGCTGCTCAGGAAAAAATTCACCAGTCTGCAGATCTTCTACATAAGCCTCGGGATGGCTATGGCCGGATACGCGGTGCTGCTGGTCCTGGCCTTTACGAACATGTCCAGCGTATTCCTGCTCTTCATACCGGCATTCTTTATCTTCGCGGCCAACGGCATGCTCACCGTTATCACGACCGTCTTCCTTGCAAACACCGTCGACTACGGCGAACTGAAGAACAACCGCCGCGATGAGAGCGTCATCTTCTCGATGCAGACCTTTGTCGTAAAGCTCGCCTCGGGCGTGGCCGCGCTGGTCGCCTCGATCTGCCTCAGCATCAACCACCTGCAGGCAGGCACGGAGGTCTCCGAAGCGGACAAGCTCGTGGACTGGTCGCAGGGCGTATCCGCCGCGAGCAAGGCAGGGCTCAGAATGACTATGACGATCATCCCTGTGATAGGGCTTGCCATAGCTTTCATTTACTTCCGCAGAAAGTACACGCTGACCGATGAGCGCGTCACGGAGATAGCGGAGATGGTGAAGGCAAGAAGAAACGAAACAGGAAATGGGAACTGATCATACGGAAATCAAAGAGATCATTGACAGACTGACTCTGGAGGAGAAAGCAAAGCTCTGCTCCGGAGCTGACAGCTGGCATACAAAAGGGATAGAGCGGCTCGGAGTTCCTTCCGTCATGATGACCGACGGGCCCCACGGGCTCCGGAAGATGAAGAGCGCGGGTCTGGATCTGGACATAAACGACTCGGTCCCCGCTACCTGCTTCCCCACGGCCGCGGCCATGGCTTCCTCATGGGATGAGGAGCTCAACGAGGAGATGGGAAAGCTCCTCGGGGAAGAGGCCGCTTCCGAAGGGATCTCCATGGTCCTCGGTCCCGGGATCAACATAAAGAGAAATCCTCTCTGCGGAAGGAATTTCGAATACTATTCGGAAGATCCCCATCTCGCGGGGAAGATGGGCGCCGCGCTGATCCGCGGAATACAGGCAAACGGCGTCGCGGCGTGCTGCAAGCATTTTGCCGCGAACTCCCAGGAGACGCTCAGGATGACCTCGGACAGCGTCATAGACGAGAGGGCTCTTGAGGAGATATACCTTCCCGCCTTCGAAACTGCCGTAAAAGAAGGAAAAGCAAAGGCGGTCATGTGCTCGTACAATAAAGTGAACGGCACATACGCGTCCGAGAACAGGTACCTTCTCAGCGATGTGCTGAGAGACCGGTTCGGCTTTGAAGGTATCGTGATCTCAGACTGGGGCGCCGTAAGCGACAGAGTCAAAGGGGTCAATGCCGGGCTGAATCTCGAGATGCCGTATTCCGGAGGGGAGACAGACCAGGCCGTTCTGGACGCTGCCGGAAACGGGAAGATAAGTCTGAAAACGCTCGACGCCAACGCGAAGAAGCTCCTACAATTCGCTCTTGAAGGCGCTGAGGCGGTAAAGGCTCCCAAGGCTTATGACAAAAAGGCCCACCATGAGTTCGCGGTAAAGGCTGCCGAGGCCTCGTGCGTCCTGTTGAAGAATACCGCCGATATCCTGCCGCTCGAAAAGGGAGCGAAGATAGCGGTGATCGGCGACTTCGCGATCTCTCCGCGGTATCAGGGGGCGGGCTCCTCTCATGTCACCCCCAATTATCTTGAAACGGGGCTCGAATCGCTCAAGGCGGAGGGCTTTGAGATCGCGGGATACTGCAAGGGCTTCGACAGACTGGGCAAAAAGGACAAGGATCTTGCAAATGAGGCCGCGGAGCTTGCCGCCAACGCGGACTATGTTGTCATGTTTCTCGGGCTCGACGAGTTTTCCGAGGCTGAGGGCAGAGACAGAGAGAACATGAAGATGCCTGAAAACCAGGTGAAGCTCGTCGAGGCGGTCGCGAAGGTCAATCCCAACATAATCGCCGTCGTGTCCGCGGGAAGCCCGGTCAACATGAACTGGGACAAAAACGCCGCCGCGGTGATCTGGACCTCTCTCGGAGGACAGGGAGGCGCGAAAGCGGTTTCGAGGATCATCTCCGGAGAGGTGAATCCCTCAGGAAAGATGTCCGAGACCATACCCGTCGTCAGAAGGGATGTCCCCTGTTACAAATACTGGCCGGGAAAAGAAGCGACCGCCGAATACCGCGAGAGCATCTTTGTCGGATACAGATACTACAACACCAGAGGAGTAAAAGTCAGATACCCCTTCGGTTACGGGCTTTCGTATACCGCCTTCGAATACAAAGACCTGAAGCTTGAGGACGGCAAAGTCACCTTCACTTTGAAGAACACAGGCAAGCGCGCGGGTGCGGAGGTCTGCCAGGTATATACGGGTTTCTCGGACAGAAGCAAAAGCGAGGTGTTTCGCGAAAAGAAGAAGCTCGCCGGATTCAAAAAAGTCTTTCTCGAGCCCGGAGAGAAGAAGACTGTAGAGATACTGCTCGATGAACACGCTTTCTCCTATTGGAATACGAATACGCGCTCCTGGGAAACAGAAGACGGCAAATACATCGTGAGCGTGGGCTCATCCTCAGGAGACGAGGACCAAAAGCTCTTCGCGGATATCTCATTTGAAGGCAATAAAGCCTTAAGTCCCTACTCGAGAGTGGATATTCCTGAATATTTTGAGGCTGATGTCCGGAATGTTCCCGATGACGCGTTCGAGTACATCCTGGGAAGACCGATACCCGAGAGCAGATGGGATCTTTCAGCGCCTTTGGAATTCGACACTCCGGTCGCCATGGGGAAAAAGAAAAAAGGGCCTTTAAAGCTTCTTTACAGCGGTCTGAACCTGTATGTCGAAACGCTCAAAAAGACGGGCTCCCTCCAGAAAGCGACGGATATGGAAATGGCGGTGAATGTCCCGATCAGGGCCTTTTCCCGGATGACGCCGCTTCTTACGGACGAAAAGCTCCGGAAGATACTGGACGCCGCGAACGGGAAAAAGAAATAAGAGAGAACCGGAAAGCACCGCTTTAACAGGGCAGTGCTTTAATTAAGAGCGATAATATTTGCAATACGGAAAGAATACTGATAAAATAGGCTGAAAAGAAACCGGGCATCAAAAAACTCCGTACCTTACAGACACGGAGTTAATTGGCAGGGGAAGAAGGCTTCGAACCCTCGGCCTACGGTTTTGGAGACCGCCGCTCTACCAGCTGAGCTATTCCCCTAGATGCAATTGGTGGACCGTCAGGGACTCGAACCCCGGACCGACCGGTTATGAGCCGGTTGCTCTACCAACTGAGCTAACGGTCCGAATTGCAAAGGCAAATATATCATACGGTATTTTAAAAGTCAATAATATTTTTACTCAAAAAGGAGAACGATATGGGACTCATTTCTACAGCTCTGATAAGCGCCGGCAGCGTACTCAGCGACCAGTGGAAGGAGTATTTCTACTGTGATTCGATCCCGGCAGACGTTCTTGTCGTCAAAGGCAGGAAGAGAAACAGAAACAACAGAGGCAGTGACAATATCATTTCCAACGGTTCGATAATCGCCATCGCCGAAGGCCAGTGTATGATAATCGTAGAGCAGGGCAAGGTCGTAGACCTCTGCGCCGAGGCGGGCGAATACACCTACGACATGTCCACGGAGCCTTCTCTGTTCTACGGGAACCTGAGCGAGAACATCCCCGAGATATTCAAACTGATTGGAAAGCGCTTCACATTCGCGGGCGACACCGCCAAGGATCAGAGAGTTTACTATTTCAATACCAAGGAGATCATCGGCAACAAATACGGCACGCCTTCCCCGATCCCCTTCAGAGTAGTGGACCAGAGAGCGGGAATAGATATAGACATCTCGATCCGCTGCTTCGGCGAATACAGCTACAGGATCACCAACCCGATCCTCTTCTACACGAACGTCTGCGGCAATGTGGAAAACAGCTACACGAGAGATAAGATCGACTCCCAGCTCAAATCCGAGCTTCTGACAGCCCTCCAGCCCGCGTTCGCGAAAATAAGCGACATGGGTATCCGCTACTCGGCCCTTCCCGGCCACACGAGCGAGATCGCCAACGCCCTGAACGATGAGCTCTCCGCTTCCTGGAGGAACAAGAGAGGCATCGAGATCGTCGCCTTCGGCGTGAACTCGGTCAAAGCCTCCGAAGAGGACGAGGAGATGATCCAGTCCATGCAGCAGGCAGCGGCCTACCAGAATCCTGCCCTCGGCGCGGCGGCTGTCATCCAGGCCCAGACCCAGGCCATGAAGGACGCCGCGAACAACGCGGCGGGAGCTGCTGTGGGATTCATGAACATGAATATGGCTGCCCAGGCGGGCGGAGCCAACGCGGCCGAGCTGTACAGCATGGCGGCTGCCCAGCAGAGCGCCGGTGCTCCTGCCGCTTCCGCGGATTCCTGGACCTGCCCGAACTGCGGCTCCGTCAATACAGGCAAGTTCTGCCCCGAGTGCGGCACGGCGAGACCTTCTTCGGAATGGACCTGCCCCAGCTGCGGAACAGTCAACAAAGGCAAATTCTGCACGGAGTGCGGAACCGGAAAACCGTAATGATCTGAGGACGCTCCGGCTTGCAGTCAGGTATATTTTCCTTGACTAAGAAATGTAAAAATGTTAACATAATCTACACTGTTGTTTGATACCGTCAGTGTAATGTACCTTAAGATTGAGGAGACCGGAAAATGAAAAAACGGATTTTTGCAATAGCGGTCGCGGTAATGCTCATTTGCGCCCTGTTTACAGTCAGCGCCTTTGCCGTTACCGAAAACAGAACTTATGTATTCAAAACGGGAGATTTTATCTCTTCATACTACGTGGATCAGGGCAGCAACATCACCAATGTTTCTGTCAGCGGCAGTCTGCCTTCCGGGATCCAGATAGCGAACAACGACACACAGGTTTGGATCTACGGAATGCCCGACACGGCGGGGACCTACTACGCCCAGATAGAAGTGACGAAAAGCGACGAGACCGTCACCTACGTCTGCACATTCACTGTCTCCGGCGCCCCGGTCTCCACGTCACAGCCGAGCTACTACGTATATCAGCCCCTGTCGATAACCAAGAGCCCGACAGACGAGACCGTCAAGACGGGCGAGGACGCCGTTTTCGTCGCCAGAGCCGACAACGCCCAGTATCTCGAGTGGCGCTTCAAAAACGCCGACAAGAGCAAGACCTACTCCGTAGCCGAGATCAAGAAGGAGAAGGGCTTTGAGAATCTGGAGATAGACGGCTCCAATACCGAGCGCCTCGTTTTAAAGAATATCCCCGCAGCTATGGACGGCTACAACGTCCAGTGCAAGTATCTGGGCTATGACGGGACAACGGCCTACACCAATTACGCGAAGATCACCGTAAGCGACGCCGCGACGCCCGCTACCCCGACTCCGACCATCGCGCCCATAGTCACTCCGTCCCCGACGATAGCTCCCGTGATCAGCACGAACAACCCCTCATATACCGGAGGCAATAACGGCACGGGAACAGGCAGCGGCACCACGGGCTCCGCTCCCGCCATCACCCATAACGGAACGAGCGGCAACGACGCGACTGTCGATACGACGATAGGCAACAACGGAGCCGCCGGAGACCCGAACAATGTCTCTACGATCGATAATACAAGCGCGGGCGCTGACGCCAGTTCTGCTTCGAGAAGCGGCGCCTCGGGCACTACGATACTTCTTTACGTGCTTATAGTTCTGGCCGTTCTGGCGCTGCTCGCGATACTGGTGCTTCTGCTTCGCAACCGCCTCGCGAGAGCGGCGGTGCCGCAGGTACAGGTCAGATGCAACAAGTGCGGCTGGGTCCCTGACGATCCCAACGATATTCCCAAATACTGCCCCGAGTGCGGCGAGATAATCTACAGGGGAAATTGACAGATGGACGAGAATAACGGAAAGAAACCGCAGGAACCCAAGAAAAACGGCGCGGCTCCGGGCAGAAACCGCTCGGTGACCTTCATCCTGATACTCTGTCTTCTGCTCTGCGGAGCGGCCCTGGTCTTCAATCTGGTCTCCAGAAACCTGGACAGCAGAGTCGCCGAGCAGGAACTGGCGGCCCTGGCCACTCCGGCGCCGACAGAGGCGCCCCCCGAGCAGATCGCTGATGAAGCGCAAGAAACTCCCGCCATACCCACTCCGGAGCTCAACCCGGACGATGTCCTCTATACCTATGAGAACGCTCCGGTCCAGAATCCCGACGGCGAACACACATATCTCTGTTATGTTGAAAACACCTCCTGGGAGAATGCAAAAGAGAAATGTGAAAAGCTCGGAGGATACCTCGCTACCGTAAGCAGTCAGGAAGAGCTTGACAAGGTCATAGAGGCTGCTTCCGGAAACGGACTGACCTATGTCTGGATCGGATGCCACAGAGAAAACGGAAATCTCGTCTGGGAAAACAATGAGACCATAGATTTCTACAACTGGGCAGCCGGTGAACCCTCCTATAAGGACGGGGGAGACGGAGCCATCGAGGATTACATCCTTCTGTGGAACAACAACGGGAAATGGTACTATAACGACAGCAGAAACGATCCCTGCCAGGATTACGGCTACATGTTCAACGGCAAGATCGGATATGTCTGCGAAATGGGATAAACCTTATAAATCCTTCCGGCCTGCATTGCAGGCCGGAATTCTTTGTGTTAGAATGTTACGATTTTTATTTTCGGAGATATTGTTATGCAGGCTCTGCTGATTAAAATGGCGGTCTTCGCCGTAATGATGGTACTCGGTTTCTGGTTTACAAAAAAGGGGATCCTCGGCGACGCTTTCATCAAAGGCGGCAGCTTTCTGGTCGCCAACGTGTTCCTAAGCGGAACGGTCATAAACTCGGTCCTGAATTTTCCCGAGGGCATGACAAACGCCGAGATGCTGAAGATCCTCTGGGTCTCCATCCTCTACACCGCCGCCTCATACCTCTTCGCGGAGATCATCGGCCTCTTCTTAAAGGGCGACAAGCAGCAAAACGCCGTTATCAAGCTCTCCATAGCCTGCACGAACATAGCCATGGTGGGCATACCCGTGGCCAGGGAGCTGTACGGCACCGCGGGAGCCTTCTGCGTCTCGGTCGCCTGTATCCCGTTCAACATCTTTCTCTGCTCATGGGGCGTATGGTGGCTTGTAAAGAGCAAAGGCGAGGGCAAGTTCAGATTCTCCCTGCCCGTGCCGCTGTTCGCGAGCGTGGCCGCGCTTATAATCTGCCTTCTGCATCTGAAACTGCCGGCAGTTCTTACGGAAGTGTTCTCCACTGCCGCCGGAGCTACCGTTCCGGTCTCCATGATCATAATAGGCTGCCAGCTTGCCAAAGCGCCCTTAAAAGAGGCGTTTTCAAACGCGAAGGTCTGGATGACCTGCTTTTTGAGGCTCATAGCGACGCCTGTCGTTATCCTTCTGCTTATGAAGCTTATCGGCGCCGACGCCGCGCTTACGGGCTCGATGGTGATCTGCGCCGCCTGTCCCACCGCGGTCGTGGTCACGATGTTCTCCGTACAGTACGGGGGAGATCCGCTCCTGGCCTCGGAGACCACGATGCTTACCACAGTCCTGTCGCTCGCGACCATTCCGCTTATCACGTTAATACTGTTATGAGGAGATAATCATGAAGTACGATCTTAAATTCTATGAAAAAGCAGCAGACTATATCAGGAGCAAGACAGACCTGGTCCCGGAGCTCGGGATAATTCTGGGGACCGCGCTCGGCGCTTACGCCGATCTTCTGGAGGACGCGGTAAGCATAGACTTTTCCGAGATCCCGAATTTCCCGAAAGCGACCGTCTCCGGCCACGCGGGAAAGCTTATCATAGGAAGGCTCGGAGGAAAGACCGTAGCCTGCATGAACGGGAGAGTCCACCGCTACGAAGGCTATTCCTATGAAAAGCTTGCAACTCCGGTCAGAGTCCTGAAGCTTCTGGGAATAAAAAAGCTCATAGTAACGAACGCGGCGGGAGCGATCAATCTCGACTATCATGTCGGTGATATCATGATAATCAAAGACCACATAAAGCTCTTCGGAGACAGCCCCTTAAGAGGCAGAAACACGGAGGAGCTCGGGCCGCGCTACCCCGATGTCTCGAATATGTACCCGAAGGATCTGCGCGATCTCGCGAAGGTCCTCGGCTCGAAGCACGGGCTCTCCATGCAGGAGGGCGTGTACTTCTTCTTCCCCGGGCCCCAGTTCGAGACTCCCGCGGAGATCAGGGTCGCCCGGATCTTAGGCGGAGACGCGGCAGGCATGTCCACGGCTCCCGAAGCGCTGACCGCCGCCCACTGCGGGATCCCGGTCCTCGGCCTCTCGGTCATGGTAAACATGGCCGCAGGCATACTCGAGCAGCCGATAACTTTGGAGGAGATGGACGATGTGACCTCCATGCTCAAAAAGCCCTTCCTCGATTTCATGGCGGAGCTGACTGAGAAGATATGAGCAATGGGACCTGTATAAGAGCGGATGAAGGCCTTGCCTTCATGCTCAGATATGAGAATATCGCCCGCTACGAGAACGGAAGAGTATATATTCTAGACAGGCGGATCTATCCGGCAAAGACCGAGTTCGTCGAGTGCAGAACGCACGAGGAAGTGACAAAGGCGATCACGGATATGGTGACACAGTCCGCGGGCCCCTTCACCGCCGCGGCGGCGGGCATGCAGCTGGCGGCCTACGAGTGCAGGGATCTCTCCGCTATCGCCCAGAAGGCGTATCTTAGCAAAGCGGCGGACACGATCTCACACGCCCGCCCGACGACCGTGGGACGTATGCAGCTCGTCACATCCGGCTGCCTCAAAGCGGCCGAGAAGGCGATAGACGAGGGCAGGGATACCGTGGAAGCGGTATACGGGCAGCTCATCTCCGCCAACAACCACAGGTACGGAAAGATAAATAAGATCGCGGAGTTTCTCGTCGACAGGTTTCCCGACGGCGGGCATATAATGACCCAGTGCTTCGGAGAGACCATAGTCGGAATGATGCTCAAGGTCTGCAGGGAGCGCGGCAAGGACATTAAGCTCTTCTGCCCGGAGACGAGGCCATATTTCCAGGGCGCAAGGCTTACAGCGACCGTGGCCCGCGACATGGGCTTCGATGTCACGGTCATAACCGACAACATGGCCGCCTTCGTCATGGAAAACGAGGGCATAGACGTCTTCACCTGCGCGGCGGACGCCATCTGCCTGGACGGGCACGTAGCCAACAAGGTCGGGACCTTCCAGATAGCCATAGTCGCGAAGCGCTTCGGCGTTCCCGTCTATATAACCGGCGCCCCGGACAAAGGGCACGCGACAAGAGACGACATAAAGATCGAGATGAGAGACGGGGATTTCACCCTCCAGGCGATGGGTGTCAGGACCGCGGCGGAGGGAGTGAAGGGATATTACCCGGCCTTCGACATCACGCCTCCGGAGCTCATTACCGGAATAGTGACGGACATCGGGATCCTCTCCCCGTATGAACTCAATAAATACTTCGAGTCCGGCGCCTCCGGAGAATATGACATAGTCGTATGAAAACAGCAGAGCAGGTCAATCAAATAGTCAATACCCTTCTCGACGAGTATCCCGAGCAGAGATGTTCCCTCGACTACGGAAAGGACTACGAGCTCCTGTTTTCCGTAAGGCTCTCGGCCCAGTGCACGGACGAGCGGGTCAACATGGTGACTCCCGCCCTGTTTGAGCGTTTCCCGACCCTGGAAGCCTTCGCCAACGCGGATGTAGAAGAGGTCGAGAGATACATCCACTCCTGCGGCTTCTATCACGCCAAGGCGAGGGACATCGTAAACTGCGCGAAGGTACTCATCGAAAAGCACGGCGGAAAGGTCCCCTCGACCATGGAGGAGCTCACGGCCCTTCCGGGAGTTGGCAGAAAGACCGCGAACCTGATACTCGGGGATGTCTATAAAGTCCCCGGCTCGGTCGTAGTGGATACCCACTGCATAAGGATCTCGAATCTGCTCGGCCTTGTGGATAAGCTGAAGGAGCCCGAAAAGATCGAAAGAAAGCTCCGGGAGATTCTTCCCCCGGAGAAGTCGAACGATTTTTGCCACTGTCTGGTCCTGCACGGACGGGCCGTCTGCATAGCCAGAAGACCGGATTGCGAGGCGTGCTGCCTCAAGCAGTACTGCAGCTATTATGAGGAGAACAAGGACTGAGCCCGCTCTGCCGCTTTAATCCTCGAATTCGAATTCGAATGTACAGCCCTTCAGATCCCTGGTGCCCGTCAGAAGCCCCTTTATGATCGCCTCGGCGTTGTCGCGGGCGGAATCCAAAAGCCCGTGCTCCTCGGCTTTCTTGAGCATGTTCGCCTCCAGATTCTTCTGCGCGTTGTTTATGTCCTCGACACTTATCTGATTTAATATATTGTGCGATTCGTTCGTGACCGAAAGCGAGTCCGGAATGAGATAACACTCGGTTATCTCGACCTGAGGGAGAGTGATCCTGTAGGTATCCGGGCCCGTCTTTTTTATTTTCGCGCGGCTCAGATCCTTTATGCCCGCCTTGACCATCCCGTCGTATACAACGGTAAAGCTCTTCTCCGTCAGGGGAATGTTCCAGCCGGAGATAGACTTCGAGTCCGAATAATCCTCGCTGCAGGTATAGAGATACTGGGCGGAGATGAGCTCGCCGGCGGAGGAGAGCTCCTCCTTTATTATGCCCTCAGGGCCGATCTCCACAAAGCCCTTGTCCTTGCCCTCGAGAAAGCCGTAGTCCTGCAGCACGGCCCTGCCCCCGTAGAAGGCGAGCAGAAGGACGAAGGCCAAAAGGAGCAGAACGGCAAAATTGCTGAAAACGCCGCCTCTTGAATTCATTGTCTCACCCCCGGCATGTTGGAAAATTCTATAAAGGAATCCTGGAACTGCTTCGCGCTCTTCATCATCTTAAAAACGTACTCCGCGCCTGACGTGCCGGCCGTGGTGACGATGATGTTGTGATATCCGAACATCTTCCCGAAAAGGCCGTTGTCGATCTCGACGCCCTGCACCTTGGACAGAGGAGATCTCAGGGTCCTCGAATTTATGAAGCCCTTGTGCCCTATGACCTCCTTGGGATTTACGGCGATGTACTCCTCGCGGATCGTGAAGAAGGACACAACGGCTAAAGCGAGCACCACGCCGAGCGCTATAAGCCCCGGCCCGGTCTTATATCTTATCAGGACAACGGATCCCGCGAGAAAGAGCAGGAACCACAGGGATTCCGAGACATAGGAAAACCAGTGCTTCTGGCATTTGATTACAGGCATCGGAGACCACCCCTTTCTTCGGAGAAATTATACAAGGAATCTGCTTTGAAAATATTAAAAAACAATTAAATCTGAGCGCTGGGACCGGGCAGCCTTGAAGAAAAGTCCCGAAAGTGGTATATTCAAACAGCATTATTATTGCGTTTTATTAAGATCCCACGGAGACGGCACGGCTTGAAAACTATCGACATTGTCCTTGCGTTTTTGATATTTGCCCTGATACTGACCTGCGCGGCGCTTCTGACCCTTTCGGCAGCGCCGCTTATCCCCGACGCGCCCGTTTCTCCGTCTCCGGAAGTTACCGAAGCGCCGGCGACCCCGGCTGTAACGCCGAGCCCCTCACCGTCCCCGGCTCCGTCGCCGAGCCCGACGCCGGATCTTCTGCGCGAAAAGCTCCTGACGCTCGTCAACCCATGGAACAGCGTTCCGGAGGACTGGGAACCAGAGCTTACCGGGATCTACGTCTATACGCTCTATGTTCCGGAGCGCGGCGAGATATATGTGGATTCCTGCTGCTTCGACGATCTGGTGGCGATGCTCGACGCCTGCTACAACGCCGGAGGGAACCCCTATATCTGCGCGGGCTACAGGACACACGATTACCAGCAGATGCTCTTCGACAACAAGATCAAGAGAGTTATCGAGGAGACCGGAGCTGACCGGGACGCGGCCGAGATGATCGCCGCCAAAAGCGTCGCCGTGCCGGGAACGAGCGAGCACGAGCTGGGCCTGGCCGTGGATATCATAGACTGGGACTATGTCTGGCTCGACGAGGGCCAGGAGGACACCTTTACCCAGCAGTGGCTGATGGAGAACTGCTGGGACTACGGCTTCATACTCAGATACCCGAACGACAAGAAGGATATCACCGGGATAATATACGAGCCCTGGCACTACCGCTACGTAGGCAGGGAGCTCGCGGCGGAGATCAGAGATTCCGGGCTCTGCTTCGAAGAGTATCTGGAGAGCCTTTCCTGATATGTTCGGAATCGTCTGGCTCTGCTTCTGGCAGGCACTGGGAATATTAATATCGGATAAACTCTTCAAAGAGAGAAGAAGGGTGATCATCGTATGGCTCGGAAGCGTTATCGGATTGCTTCTTGCCATGTGGACGCCCATTCTTCCCGCGCTTTTCCTCGGTTTTACCGTAAAGGCCCACATCGTTGCTCTCGCGGCGGGCCTTGGCGCCGCCTCAGGGCTCATCCTCTCCCGGGGCAAAGGGGAAAGACCGCTCGGAGCGCTTCGGAAAAAGCAGAAGACAAACTTAAGACCTGTATTTCTGACAGGTCTGTTCTTTGTCTTTACCGCTTTTATTCTTTATACACATACACTTCGCCCGATAAACGGCGCTTACTATACCGGCCAGAGCACCTACGGCGATATGCCCATGCATCTGAGCTTCATAACTTCGATGGCGGAGCAGGGGAGATTCCCCTTCGAGTACAGCCTTCTTCCGGGAACGGCGCTCAACTACCCCTTTTTGTGCGACAGCGTCTCCGCGAGCCTGTATCTTCTGGGGACCGATCTCAGATGGGCGTATATGCTCCCGATGCTCATCGCGCTGGCGGATGTCTTTTGCGGGGTCTGGCATCTTGCCGCTCTCGTCACTCAAAGCTCGAAGGCCGCCATTTTTGCCTTTTTGTTCTTCTTCCTGAACGGGGGCTTCGGAACTGTATATTTCCTGAACGGGGACTACAGCTTCTCCCAGCTGATGAACGGCTTCTATTTCACCCCGACGAACCTCACGGACGAGGGCATGAGATGGGTAAATGTCATCTGTGACTTGCTCATCCCGCAAAGAGCGACCCTGTTCGGCTGGTGCGCACTTTTCGCGGTTATGTATCTGCTTTATCTCGCGATGTTCGGAGAGGGCAGCAGAAAATACGCGGTCTGCGCCGGCGTTCTCGGCGGAGCCCTTCCGATGGTCCACACCCACAGCTTTTTCGCCCTGGGCCTCGTCTCTATCTGCTGGATGATATACACGCTCGGCGCGCGGAAGGAGAATAAACGGGCGCTGTTTACAAACTGGCTGATATACGGCTTTCTCGCGGTGAGCCTTGCCGCGCCACAGCTCTTCGCGTGGTCCTTCAGGTCCGTCGGAGGCTCGGATCACTTCCTGCGCCTCCACCTCGACTGGGTCAACAACGGGAACGAGAATTTCTTCGTATTCTGGCTGAAGAATATCGGGATCCTGCTGCCCTTAAGCGTCATCGCCTTCTTCACGGCGGACCGAGACACGCGGGGCTTTGCCTCCGGAGCGATCCTGATCTTCGTTATCGGAGAGCTCTTCGTCTTCCAGCCGAACGTATACGACAACAACAAGATCTTTTATGTCGGCTATCTTCTCGCCTGCATAATGTCGGCCTCCGAGCTCGTAACATGGCTCTCTGCCCTGAAAAACGGGAAACTGAGGGTGCTGCTCGCGGCGGTGCTTCTCATAATATCGTCGAACGCGGCGGCGTTGAGCATCGCGAGGGAGATAAATTCGGGCCTCAAAGGCAATGCCTACTGCCACTTCGATGAAAGCGCCGTAATGGCGGCTGAGTATATAAAGAGCAATACGGAGCCCTCCGACGTGTTTCTGACGGCAGATAACCACAACAACGCCGTCGCTTCCCTGACGGGCAGGAATATCGTGTGCGGGAGCCCTTCGTATCTGTTTTATCACGGGCTCGACTACTTACCCGCGAATACAGACGCCAAGCGGATGCTGTCATCACCCGGCTCTTCCAGGGGGCTTTTTGATAAATATAACGTTGACTATGTATTTATAGGCCCCTCCGAGATATACGCGGGCGCGGACAAATTCTGGTTCGATGAATACTTCGATACGGTGTACTCATACGGAAACACCGCGATCTACAAAGTAAGACAGGAAAAGGAATGAACAAAGAAGCAAAAAATAACAGGTCCTTCATGGAAAAACTCGCGACCTTCATAGTGGACAGGAGAAATTTCATCATCTTCTTCTTCCTGATCGCCGCGATCTTCTGCGCGTTCTCGCGCAACTGGGTAAAGGTGAACGACGATATCACCGTGTATCTCTCCGAGGATACGGAAACGAGGCAGGGGCTCGATATCATGAACTCCGAGTTTACCACCTACGCGACAGCGGAGGTCATGGTGGACAGCATCTCCTATGAGCAGGCCGAGGAGATCCTCGGCCGGATAGAGGAAATAGAGGGCGTGAAATCGGTGGATTTCGACGATTCGGAAGACCACTATAAAGAGAGCGCCGCCCTTTTCAATATTACATTTGACGGCGACACCATGGACGAAGTTCCGATAGCAGCTCTGGCGGAGACCGAGGAGCTTCTGGCGCCCTACGACAGCTATGTCAAAAGCGAGATCGGCAATCCGTTGGAGAAGATAATCGAGTCCGAGATGCTCATAGTGGACCTGATCGCCGTCGTGATCATTATTCTGGTCCTGCTCTTCACTTCGAAGTCTTACGCCGAGGTCCCCGTCCTGCTTTTAACCTTCGGGGCGGCGGCCATATTGAATATGGGCACGAATTTCATCTTCGGGACCATCTCATTCGTCTCAAACTCCATAGCCATAGTCCTCCAGCTTGCCCTTGCCGTAGACTACGCCATCATCCTCTGCCACCGCTTTACGGAGGAGAAGGAAAATCTCGGGGACGCAAGGCAGGCGGCCATAATCTCGCTGAGCAAGGCCATCCCGGAAATCTCCGCCAGCAGCCTGACAACGGTCGCGGGGCTTCTCGCCATGACCTTCATGTCCTTCAGACTCGGCTACGATATGGGCATAGTCCTTATAAAGGCTATCATTTTGAGTCTTCTGTCGGTCTTTCTGCTGATGCCGGGGTTACTTCTCATCTTCTCCAAATGGATGGACAAGACAAAGCACAGAAATTTCGTGCCGAAGATCTCCTTTCTCGGAAAAACGGCCTACGCCACGCGCTATGTGGTCCCGGTCCTTTTCATCGCGATCCTTATCGGTGCCTATATCTGCTCGAACAGGGTGAACTACGTCTATTCGGTCTACTCCGTGACATCTTTCAGGCAGAATGAGAGCCAGCTGGCGAAAAAGAAGATCGAGGAGACCTTCGGAAAGACGAACCAGCTCGCGGTAATAGTTCCCTCCGGGGATTACGAGAGCGAGAAAAAGCTCACGGAGGATCTGGAACAGCTCCAGGGAGTCGAGAGCGTGCTCGGACTCGCGAATATAGAAGTAAACGGCGCGAACCTCACGGACGGGATGACTCCCAGGCAGTTTTCCGAGTATACGGACCTCGACTACGAGGTCGCGGCGACGCTCTATGCCGCCTATGCAGCCGACAAGGGCTACTACGGGCAGGTCATAACGAACATCTCGAATTACTCGGTCCCGCTGATAGATATGGCTTCCTATCTTGTGGAGGAACAGGAGTCGCTGGGGATAGTTCTGGATCGGGATACATCGGAGCGGATCGAAGATCTCAGAACACAGCTCGACGACGCCAAGGCGCAGCTCATGAGCGATGAGTATTCGAGGATAGTCGTGGAACTGAATCTTCCGACAGAGGGCGAGAGCACCTTCGGATATCTGAGCATCATCCACGGGCTTGAGGCCAAATATTACAGCGAATACTACGCGGTCGGAGACAGCACGAGCTGCTATGACCTTATGAAATCCTTCGAGAAGGACAATGTCCTGAACAGTATTCTGACCATCCTCTTCGTTATAGCCGTATTGCTGCTCACATTTAAGTCCGTAGGTCTTCCGGTGCTCCTGATACTCGTCATCCAGGGCAGTATCTGGTGCAACTTCGCGATCCCGTATTTGAGAAACTCCAACGTCTTCTTCCTGAGCTTTCTTATCGTCTCCTCCATACAGATGGGCGCGAACATAGACTACGCCATAGTCATCTCCAGCCGCTACATGGAGTATAAGTCGAGGATGTCCGTAAAAGAGGCGATGATAGAGACGCTCAATATGGCTTTTCCGACCATCATCACGTCCGGCCTCATGCTTGCCTCCGCTGGCATCGCAATAGGGCTCGTCACCTCCGACGAGACGATCTCGAAGATCGGCGCCTTCATAGGATCCGGAACTTTGATCTCGATCTTTCTGGTCATGTGCATACTCCCCCAGATCCTTCTGCTGGGCGATACGCTGATCTCACGGACCTCCTTCACCATCACGAACCCGATACAGCCGACGGTAAAGACGGGTATCGTGCAGGTCAACGGCAGGGTGAGAGGCATGGTAAACGGAATAATAGACGCGGAGATCAAGGGTGTGTTCAGCGGCGAGATAAACGCGATCATGGATATGGGAACGGTCAGCGATATCCCCGAGGACAGACTGAATGAGCTCGGGGAGCTTAAGAAAACGATCGAGGGATCAGGGGCTCCGGCTATACCGGAGACCGGCACGGAGGAGAAAGGCGGCGAAGAGCAATGAAGATGAGAAAAACACTTTGCATCGCGCTCGTGATCGCGCTGGTGCTCTCCCTCTCACCCGCGGCTTACGCGCAAAGCGGCGGCGCGGACGAGAATACGCTTCACATAAAAACTAAGGCCCAGCTCATAAAGTTCGCGGAGAACTGCTCTCTCGACACCTACAGCGAGGGACTTACGGTGGAGCTCGACGCGGATATAGATTTCGGAGATGACGATTTCGCGCCGATCCCGACATTCAGCGGAGTCTTTCACGGGAACAACCATACGATAAGAAACTTAAGCCTCTCGACGAACGGCTCCCACCAGGGCTTCTTCAGATACATCCAGGAGGGCGGCTATGTCGAGGACCTGCATCTGGAGGGCTCGATGAAGCCTTCAAGCTCCAGAAGCCGGGTCGGCGGCATCGCCGGAAGCAACTACGGGACGATAGAGAGCTGCAGCGTGAAGGGCGCGGTCGAAGGCCTTACGGATATCGGCGGCATCGCGGGAGAAAACTTCGGCAGGATAGAAAACTGCAGCTTTGAAGGGGCTGTGATCGGAAAAAGCCACGCCGGAGGCATCGCGGGCTATAACGAAGGCACCATCACCGGCTGCACCAACAAAGGCTCCGTAAATACCACGCTGGTCACTGAAGGCATAGATATAGACAACCTGACAATACAGAAGCTGATCTCGGCGGACGACAACGATGTCTCCATGGATATGGGAGGGATCGCGGGCTTCTCGAGCGGGAAGATAGAAAACTGCACAAACTCAGGGCCCGTGGGATATCAGCACTACGGATACAATGTCGGAGGCATAGCCGGAAGACATGACGGCTACATCGCGGACTGCACCAACAGCGGAGAGATCAACGGGCGCAAGGACGTCGGCGGGATAGCCGGGCAGTTCGAGCCCTGGCTGCAACTCAAGGGTCAGGCTACGCTGGCGGACGAGATAAACAACCTGTACTGGGTGACGGTAAACGCTCTGAACAATATGAGCGGCAACGCCGACGCGGTAGTTGCCGGTCTTTACAACGCCGCGGTCGCCGCCGGCGGGGCGATAGGGCAGACAAGTCTCGACCCCGAGGCCGGCACCATGGACTTAAACGCTCTTCGAAATTATATAAGCGGGATATTCGACAATTTCTCGACAGTCGCCGCGGGCCTTGACAACGTCTCCGACGGCCTGGCAAGGGATCTGGCCAATGTCTCCGCCGCTTTCGCCAGTGTCATGACACATCTGGCCTCCGCGGCCGGCGGGGCGACCGAGGTCGTAAATTACGACGACAGATCCGAGACCGACGACGAGAACAACAAGGACGGCAAGATATTCAATTGCGTAAACACAGGGAATGTCGACGGGGATACGGATATCGGCGGCATAGTCGGAACGATGGGCGTCGAGCTGGAATTCAATCTCGAGGGAAGCGTGAGCAAGGTGCTCACGGCCGAGCAGATCGCCGTTGCCGACTACCTGACCAAATGCATAGTCAGAAACTGCGTCAACACCGGTAACGTCAGCTCCAAGAAAAACTGCGCCGGAGGGATCGCGGGGCTCGCCGAGATGGGCATGGTAAAGGAGTGCGAGGGCTACGGCAGCGCGAAAGCCGGAGGCAGCTACGCCGGAGGCGTTCTCGGATATTCGTATACGGCCATCAGAAACTGCTGGTCCATATGCAGGGTCGAGGCGGCGGAATACGCGGGAGGCATCGCGGGA
Source organism: Oscillospiraceae bacterium (assembly GCA_017430455.1). Classification (GTDB taxonomy): domain Bacteria; phylum Bacillota; class Clostridia; order Oscillospirales; family Oscillospiraceae; genus Limivicinus. The sequence goes on along the minus strand of JAFRMX010000010.1, from coordinate 10,633 downwards.
TACGCCACGAAGCTCACGCAGTGCACGGACATGTCGAATATAGACCCGTCCATCCCCTGCAGCGGAGCGGTCGCCGGATACATGGACCTTCACGACCCCGAGGTCGAGATGGAGGACAACGTCTTCGTGTCGCACTCTCTGGGGGCTGTGGACGGAATAAGCTATACCGGCAGGGCAGTGCCAGTCACATACGATGAACTGACGGCCTCGGCCGACGAGAAGGATCCTCTCCCCGAGCAGTTTACGGATCTCAAGCTGACCTTCGTCGCCGACGGGAAGACGGTAAAAACGGTGAACTTCAGCTACGGCGAGAGCATCCCGCAGAGCCGGATACCCTCTGTCCCGAACAAAACGGGATACATAGGCTCCTGGCCGGAATACGACTTCAGCGCGGTGTATTTCAGCGATACGATCGAAGCCGAGTACGTCACGAAGCACTCCACGCTCGCCTCGGAGGAAAAGAGGGAAGGGGCGAAACAGTCCCTGTTCCTGGCGGAAGGCAGCTTCGGTGACAAGAGCGTACTTCACGTCGAGCCTTATGAAGGCGAGGGACCCTCCTTGGAGAGCGGCAGCCTCACCGAGATGTATACCCTGACGATCGAAAGGTCCAACAAGGGCTTCGACTACACCGTCAGATACATGCTTCCAAAAGCCGAGAAGGGCTGTAAGTACGAGCTGTACATACTCAAAGGCGACGGGACCTGGGAGAAACAGGACTACCGCTCATCCGGCAGCTACGCGATCTTCGATATTAAGGGCAACAGCGTCACCCTCGCCGCCGTCTCCGTGAAAAAGACGGGCTTCCTCTCAAATCTTTTTTCGTAACGGGGCGTCCGAAGGGCGGTAATTTCAGTTCACGTCGCTTCCGATCTCCATGACCCTCGCGACCGAATATATCTTCACATCTCCGGTGCCGCTTATTCGGTATCGGAGATGTATTGTATCTCAAGCATTACACGCTCCTCTTCTTCAGGTTATGGTTATACCCCGCAAAGGTGTTCGTAAATATTCTCTTTTCTTCCGGTACATTAATCGTCGGATAAAACGGCATATAATCTCCTTATAGAACAAAACAGCCGACGGATTGCCACGGAAAATCTGTCTGTCATTCCGCGGAGCAATTCATCGCGACCCGGCGGTATTGAATGAAACATGTTTCAGACCCGCCGGTGACCGAGCCCGCAGGCGAGACCGAAGCGTGGGAATCCGTATTCCCCTGACAGATTTTCCTCGCAATGACAGCGAGGGCTGTTTTGTATAAACATTTAGCGCTATATTTGTGCAAAGTGTATAAATTTAACCAAAGATTTTTGTTGAAGTTGCGAAATTTAATTTGAAAACATTTTGGGGTAAAATGTACTCACAATTTAAAATCAAATAGTATGATGGAGGGCGTTTTGACACAAAAAGCAAAAAATACAATATTAATGATTCTCGGGATATTCTGTATTATTATGAGCATTATCCGAGAGATATTGCCATATTATATCTTGGGAAAAAATCAGTTACGGAGAACTGTTCCGGAAGATCGATTTGACGGTTGCGGCGCTTTGTGCACTTGATATCAAGCCTGGCGAAATCGTCACGGTAGCTTGCCGAGCATTCCGGAAGCACTTTATATGGTATATGCACTTAACAAGATCGGCGCTGTCTCGAACATGATCCATCCTCTGGCAGGGGAAAAGGAACTTGTCAACTATCTGAATGAGACCCAGAGCAGAGTCGCTATTCTTTTTGAAGGTACGTATCGGATCATCAAGGATGCCTTTGGGCAAACTGATGTAGAGCATGCCATCGTTGTCTCAGCCGGTGAGTCACTGCCGTTTTGACTGGATGTAAAAGAAGGACGATTACCGTTGATAGTAATATATGGCTGTCCGGCATATCCTGAAACCATTCTCCCAGCGACATTGGGCTCGGTTTCAGCAGGATCATCAGCTAGATAATCTGACAATAAATGAGCATAGTACAATAGGGCAGCAAAATAGCTCCGGAAAAGAGGCTTTAAGAACGAGATCTTTGCTTCCCTGGAGAAAGTGGTTGATCGTCTCTGTGAGACGATTTGCTCCCTTACATCGGATGTGATTAGAAGCATTACAGGCAGAGAATGGATTTTAAACTGTTTTATTGGTGATTAGTATAAAACACAAAAGAAAGAGGTTAGTATGAAATTAATTAAAGAAAATAAATATTCAAAAAAATTGACAAATGTGATAGCGTCTATTTTAATTGCAAGTACAATATTAAGTGGATGTGGAAGTGTAAGTGCAAGCAGTGATACAGAGTTAACTCCAACTCCAACTGTTACTGAAGAGGTAGTAGTTAATAGTCCTATACCATCACTTGATCCTAAAAAACTATCTAGATATTATTGCAATTATTATAAAATTAGTGATGAAGAAGTTGAAAATAGAATGGAAAACTACAACATAAAATATAAAAATTCATTATGGTGTATGTCATATATTATGTATACTGTTATTAAATATGACAATAATATAAAATTGATACCTTGTATTCAAATGTTAGATAATAAAAACAATCTATTACGTATTTTTGACTTAGAATCTGAGAATTTACTTTATACAATTCCTTGTCCTGGTGATTTAAAATTAACAGATAGTGGATCATATAATAATTTAGATTTAACACAAATATCAGTTAAATCAGATTTTCTTAAAGATAAGGAAATAATAGAATATGCCTCATGTATTTATGACTTGACCTTCTTGAATGATTATATTGACTTTTTTAGAGAAAGAGATGGTTTTAATTATTATTACCTTAATGATTATAAATGTTTTAATGAAGTGTATCCAGATGGTTTGGAAATTGATAATGTTTTTATGACCGAAGAAGATTTGTTTAAAGAGTACGTTAAATATGTTCCACTTGAAAATCAAATTACTGCAAAGGAAATGGGGTTAGAAATAGATTATCCTATTGAAAGAAAATACAGTGATGCATGGAGAATATCTAACGAAGAATTGGAAGAAAGAACATCTAAATTAAATATATTAAATGAAGATGAGGAAAATACTATGAATTCAGTATTTACTCTTGTATTAAAGGATTCACAAGATAATTATAAATTAATGAATGTGATTTTTCAAAAAAGAACTAACGAACTTAATGAAGATATATTGTGTTTTATTGATATTTATACAGGTCAGGATTTATTCAGTATAAAGGCTAATGGTAATGAATGTTTTAATTATGATACTGGTGAATTTGAAAACATTGATTTTGATAGTATACATAATTCTCTTCCATATTTTGATGATAAAGAAATATGTTACTTATCATCAATTATAGAAACTAATGTATTTGTATCTAATCATATTGAAGAGTTTAGAGAAAGAGATAATGTGATGTATGAATATCAAACTGATGATGCTTTTTATGCTTTATTTCCTAGAGGGGAATATCACATGAGCGAAGTTAGTTATACCACTAAAGAATATGCTAGCTTGTATGTAAGGCTTCCTGAGGAAATGATTGTATATGCTAAAGACTTAGGGCTTCCCGCGCTTCCCTGATGCCGTCTTTACCGTGAACGGATAAACAGCGAGCTTTGTACCGTCTCCGAACGACAGCTCCGTGTATCTGTTCGGTTCCGGGACCGTAACGTCATTTCGGAGCTTTCCCATGCCGACCTTAAAGACGATCGTTTTGTGAAGCCGCTCCGCGGTACCCGGTGAGATGTATATCTGATCGCCGTCTTTGACGGCAGACAGGGAATTATGCTTCTGCGCGTAGAGAAAACTGTCGTTTAGGTATTCCTTGTATTCTGCATATTTCCCCGAAAGCCTTACAAAACGGATAATCGGCACCAGTACCGCGATAAAGACAAGGACCGCGGCAAGAATTATCAGTGCGAGCTTTATATCCTCTTTTTTTGATGTTTTCCGATCCTGCGAAACATTTTTGTACATAGGAAACCGCCCCTCGGTGCAATAAAGATTTCATTGTGAATTTCCGTGAGTACAATACTACAGCGCCGAGGGATAAGTCAATTGTTTTGGTCAGTTGACATCGGATCCGGTCTCCTCAGTTCTTGTAATCGAATAAATCCTTACATCTCCGGTGCCGCTTATTCGGTACCGGAGATGATCGCATCTTCTGGGCAAAACGGGGATAGTGTAAGTCCTCAACTGTGAACTGTGCCCTGTGCACTGTGCACTTCCTCCCGCCAATCCGTACTCTATCCAGACTCCGTCGGAGTTATACTGTATCTCCAGCCTTATGCTCTCCGGTTCCTCAGCCTTAAGCCTTATATCGTATCTCTTAACGTATTTGTTGTCGGGCTCGTCGAGATACATGTCCCCGCTCTCAAAGCTCCATGAAACGCTCTCTTCAAGCGTTCCCGTTGTGCCGTTGAAAGCGTATATGGGGTAGCCCCCGAGAGCCTCGTCGTAGTCGCAGAGGGCGTAGAGCTCCGAGCCCATGGAGGCGAACTGCTTAACTCTCAGAGGGTCGAGCTTGTGCCAGATATTCGTGTCCTTGTCGTAGACGAAAAGAACCGGCTCTCCATCTTTGTCCAGAGCCGAGAGATAATACTTGTTCATAAAGCTCCCCGCGGCGGCGGCGGAGTATTTTTCGTCCCCGAAATCCCTTGAAATTTCCTTCGGGAACACGCTCTGGAAAATGCAGACCTCCTCGCTGCTCTTGTATAAAAGGTCCTCCTTGCAGATGGCAAGGCTCCTTGAGGAGCCCGCCTGAACGCCTCTCATAAGAGTGTCGTCTATCCTGTGCGCGCCTTTGGCGTTTACGCTCACCTGATGGACTCTGTTTTCCTTGAAGAAAAGCGGGTAACCCATGAATACCGCGGCTCCCGTCCAGGGGCCGTCAGAGCCCACGGAAGCCGTATAGGAGTCCGTGCTCAGTCCCTCGTAAAGGTTCCAGTTTTTGAAGTCGCCGAGGGCGCAGGCGTAGATCTCGTTTACGGTCTTTCCGTTTCGATTTCCGTAGAAACAGCCCCAGAGCCTGTTCTTGATCTCGACAACGAAGTCCATGTCAGGCACGGGCCTCGAGACCTTTATCTGTACTGTGGTGTTTATGGTCTCGTTCAGAGGGCAGGGGATGACCAGCCAGTCGTCCTCATTTTCGCCTCCGCCCAGCGCCTGCAGAGTAAAGAATCCGGAATATCCTTCCTCTTGGGAGGAAGGGGGACCGCTTGCGGTGGAAGAAGGGCTCAACAGCAGCTTTGAAGCCAGATCCGGGTCCGAAACGCCTAAAATAATGCCGTCTCCGGCGGAAAAATCGGACGGGATAATGTTCCCCGTCATGAACTTTATCTTCGTATAGGGCACTTCGTCTATCCAGGCGCTCTGCGCCTCGCTGAAACGCTTGAGCTCGTTCGGCGTAATGCTCGTGTCGAGCCAGAGCTGCCCGTTGAAGGGGTCAGCGGGCTCCGTAGCCGAAACGGTCTGCGTAAAGCTCGAGCCGTCGGCGAGACAGGGCTGTATATATACGTTCCCCGCCGAGGTATACTCCGAGTCCATCCAGCCGTAATCGGTCGGGTCGACGGTGTTGTAATACCTCTTGTCGGGGAAGATACAGATATAGGCGCCCATCGAAACGAGCTGTTTCTCTCCGGCACTTAAATTCCTCACAGGCGTAGCGGTTCCGTTCTTGTAAAGGCGGTTGTTGTTTACGTAGTAAAGGTCGTCCTTGGCTATGATCCCCTGACAGGTATCCAGAACTCTCACAAGCCCTCTGGGCTTCCTCGAAGAGAGGACGGGGTAGTCGTCCGAGCACATGTTCTGCTCCTCGAAAAACTCCCCGTCCGCTATCTTCAGGTTGTGGTTATACCCGGCAAAGGTGTTCGTAAGTATTCTCTTTTCGTCCGGTACATTTATCGTCGGATAAAACGGCATATATTCTCCTTATAAAACAAAACAGCCCTCTCTGTCATTGCGAGGCGGAGCAACTTGTTGCGACCCGGCGGTATTGAATGAAACATGTTTCAGACCCGCCGGTGACCGAGCCCGCAGGCGAGACCCAGTTCTCAAACTGGCCGCGGCAATCCGTCGGCTGTTTTGTATAACCATTTAGCGCCAGCATACGGATTGACAAACACAGATATTTCTGATATTTTCCAAAACAGAGCAACATCAACTCCGTCATGACGAGTAAGTGTAGGCGTGGCGGCAGTAGCCTCGGCAGAGTCCTTAACCTCTCCGTTGACACATGTTGCTCTTTGCTTCTGACTGTGATATATTATTACCGTACCGAGGAGAATGCGGAGTACTAGCAATGACTTCTTGAGAAGTAAATTGCGCCGCAATAACTCGGTTATTTTTATATCCCTTCGCAATAATAAATATCGATGGGCGTGGCTATGTCCGGGCCCTTGTCATCGCTGTGCGGGTAGGCGCAGTTGTTTATCATATAGCGGATCCCGGTCTCGTCTTTGTGGACGGAGAGCAATAAAAGCCCGCCCGGGCAGCTCTCTTCCGCAAGCTCCCATATCGCTTTAAGATGCTTTATTATTTTATCTGTATCAGTCATATTCCAATAATCCTTTCGTCTTTTCATTGAGCGGAGCGATTTATCGCGACCCGGCGGTATTGAATGAAGCATGCTTCAGACCCGCCGGACATAAATTAATTAATAGTATCGTCGGTCTTTTTGATTTACAAGCCCGGGAGCATCTGATATAGTTATATTATTAACGAATGTAAACTGTAAACAGATGAAAACTGATAAAGGAGGAGGTTCTTATGAAAAAGGCGATGAAGCTTTCATGTTTCCTGCTGGTCCTTGTACTGATGGTGTCCGTTCTGCCGGTAACTGTCCACGCCGATCCGCCAGACGATCAGTGCCCCGACTTTTATGCCGATTTAAATAATGGCGGTCATCATGAATGGGTACTTATTCATGAAGATTCCGCCACCTGTACTAAAGATGGAGCAAAATACTGGAGGTGTGAGTACTGCGGCAGAGAGCACACCGATTACACTCCCGCCCTTGGCCACAGCTGGAGCGCCTGGACTTCAAGCGGCTCAGGCACTGAGACGCGGACCTGCTCCCGCTGCGGAGATACAGAGACCCGCAGCGTCGCGGTCACGACGACCGATCCGCCCGAAACACCGGCTCCCGATTCGAAAGTTAAAGTTACCAAGAGCCCTACCGGTGAATCTGTTGCCGCAGGCGAAGACGCATGGTTCGTGGCCCATGCCGACAATTCCACGGGTACAAGCTGGTATGTTCAGAGCGCGGACGGAGGCACTGTATATTCCGCAGCCGATGCTCCATCACATTTCCCCGGGCTCTCTGTGAGCGGAGCGAACAGCGATTCGCTTCACCTGTCCGGTATTCCGGTTTCGATGAGCGGGTGGTCAGTCTATGCTTCATTCAGCGGGAACGGAGGCCCCGTTTATACCGGAGCCGCAAAGATCAACGTTACGCCTGCCACTCCCGCACCCGCGACGGCGGCCCCCGCGACACCGACCCAGACACAGGCGACTCCGGTTCCGACAGAAGAAGCCGCGGTGACCCCGGAGCCTGCTCCGACCCCGACAGAAGAACCCGAGCCTTCCCCTTCACCGACGCCCGAGCCTGAAGAAAACGTAAAAAAAGACCACACCGGCCTTTTCGCTTTCGGAGCAGTTGCTATAGCAGCCATAGTCTGCGGGACCGTGATCTATCTCAAAACGCTTGAAAACAACAGAAGAAAACGCAGAAGGTCAGGCAAAACCTCAAAACAGCCGAGATACAGAGACGAGGACGAATAAGAAAACTGACCGCATCGAATATTCCTTCACATCTCCGGTGCCCGAAAGACGGTACCGGAGATGATCGCGTCTTATGGGCAATCCGCAACCCCTATATCCTCCAGAAGTGTTCCCTCTTCGAGGAGTAAGTCCTCGTATAATAGTCCTCATACGCCTTGTAAGCGTTGTTGAAAAGCGTTATCGCCTGGTTGTACTTGCTGTACTCGTCGTTGTAGAAGTCGATCTGCGCGGCGAGGTAGTGCAGGTACATATCCCGCCCGTAGGCGTTGTCCACCTGTGGCGTTTCCGTAGCGTCCGCGTGGTCCGTATAATCGGGGAGCTCTCCGGGATAAAACTCCGTGAAGAGCTCCATGTATATTTTGTATTCCAGATCGTTGAACCACTTGAGCTTCTGCTCCGTCGTATAGAAGTTTGGAACAAGAGCATCGACTTCGTCGAAAAGGTCCTGGATCGTCATTTGTCCAGGCTCCTTTTAAGTTCGCTGATCTGTTCCTCCAGAACGGGCATTCTTCTCGCGAAGTTGTTGTGCATATCGACTTTCTTCTCGAGCTGCTCGACTCTGTAGGCAGTGAGCTTAAAGCCCGAGTAAGCTCCTATCAGAGAACCCAGAAGAGACATAAGCCCTATCAGGATCTCGACTGTATACTGGTTCATATCTTAATTAGTTCCTCCCATGTTTCTTTTCCGCAAACGGTATCTGCGCAGAGCTCTCTCGCGGTCTGAAAACTCTTCAGAGCCTTCGCGGTGTTCGGCCCGAAGTCCCCGTCGGCCCCGTCGGGTCCGCAGTTAAAGCCGCCCGCGATCAGAAGCTCCTGCATGATCTTAACGGCAGTCCCTTTGTCTCCCTTTTTAAGCACCGGCAAAGCTACATCGCAGTCTACCGTCCCCTGTCCACTGTTCACTGTACTCTGTCCACTGTACTCTGTACTCTGTACACTGTTCACTTGCGGAGCATATCGCAGCACGCAGTCCCAGGGATAATCGTAATAATTCTGTACGCAGATCTCCCGCCCGCTCTGGTCTCCGCTTAGCGGAAAACCGTCGGAGGATCTCGCCGCGGCGACTTTTCCGTCGCCTATGTACATTGCGGCGTGGTGCCTCTCGTTTAAAAGCACGTCTCCGGGCTCAAGCTTGGATACGGGCTGCCTCGGATAAGCGCCGAAGCCGCATTTTTCGAAAGCGTCTCTCAAATTCCCGGTATACGAAGCCCCGGCTTCCTTTACCTTAAGGCCGGCGTTTTCATAAGCGGATATGATAAAGCTCGAACAGTCGTAGTCGGGCCCCCAGCGCACTGCCTGGGAATACCCGTGCGCATTGTCTTTTGCGGTCTCGAGCGCCCAGTCGAGTGCTTTTTTTATAATGTCATTCAAGACTGATCCTCCTCTTCCGCCGAGTGCGGCGGGTCTTTAATGAATTTCACGTTCTCCGGATACTTCTCGCCCAGCATCTCAAAGCCCCCGGCGAAGGCTCCGAGAAGGAGCCTCGCGTCGTGCATGAGGGATATGGGCGGGTCCAGCGTGATGTTTATCCTGTCCCCGTATTTGAAGACTTCAGGCTCAAATTCGTCGTCGAGCCTGTCCAGACATCTGATCAGGGTAAAGAAAAGCGCGGAAGCTCCCGCGCAGACAAGGTCTTCGCCAAACGGCCCCGACCCGGCATGGCCTGTAAAAGACAGAGCCGGAACACGGGGGAAATACTCAATGGTTAACATAATTCACCTCTTCGGAGGCTTCGCTATCGTGATCTGCTGGGCAGTGACTTTTTGTTCGTCCTTCTTTGAGGAGGACTTGCTGCCCGAGGAGCTTCCTGAAGAACGTGAAGTACCGGTCCTGCTCGCAGCTAAGGCTTTGTAATAGTTGTTTATCTCGTCCTGCTTCGCGTCCCATTCAGCCTGCTGCTGCTTCAGCGACAGGGTCTGCTCCGCGTTCCAGGTCTTATACAGATCGTCATACAGGTCGTTGGCAGCATCAGTGAGATAATTCAGCTGCTTCCAGTAATTCCCGAGATCGTCTGCATATTTCCTGTATTCATCGTCTGCAGCATCCTTTGTCATGTTGTATTGGGCGCTGAGTCTGTCGCCCTCGGCGTTATAGGTGTCCAGAGCGCCTGTCTTGAAGGTCGGGAGCTGCTCCTGCAGCTTTGAAAGCCAGTTCTGGTAGGCCTGAGTCGCGACGTTCTGGCCGTAGGAAGAGGCATAGCCTCCGGTGAGATCGGAGGCCTGCCCCAGTGTGTCTTTCGACGCCTGTTTTCCGTATTTGATGTAGAGCTCCTTCACGGCTTTGTACATCGGGTCCGCCGTGGGATCGTACGAAAAGCGTCTGTTTGAAATCGTGTTAGCGATGTTCTTCAGAGCATCCGAATAGGAGTCCGTATATGTCGGCTTTGCTGAATTTGCAAAGTTGTTCCGGGCGTTTAAGGCATCCACATACGCCTGGGAAGAGTAAGCGTTGAATGGCGTGTAGTAAAAAGACATAATTTCCTTTCCAAGTTGATTTTCAGTGCACAGTTCACAGTCTTTATTCAGTGCACAATTCACAGTGCACAGTTCACAGTTATTCTTTCCTTCACTCTGCACTGTGCCCTGTGCACTTTGCACTTAACTGTGCCCTGTGCCCTGTGCCCTTTGCACTTAACTGTTCACTGTACAATGTTCACTTTACACTCTTCTTAAGGTCTGATATCGTGATCTCAAGCTGTTCGCCCGCTTCGATCGCTCGCTGGAGCTCATCAGCTATGTAATCGGGCACCTCGCATTTCAGGCCCTTGGGTATGATAAAAGCTTCGCCGTTAACTGCCACGTACTGCTGCGGCTCGTCAACAGATTTGCCTCTTGGAATGAGTATTGACTTCATTAAAAAAATCCTTTCAGTCATTTTTTAGTGCACAGTTCACAG
>JAFRMX010000009.1 GCA_017430455.1 Oscillospiraceae bacterium | reverse complement strand
TTCATAATTCAGAATTCATAATTCATAATTCACAAGGACTTCCTTCGCTTTCTCAAGCGCGGCCTCAACGACCTGGTCCATGTCATAATATCTGTATTCACCGAGCCTGCCGCCGAAGATCACTTTGCTCTCCTTTTCGGCGAGGGCCCTGTATTTTTCATAAAGCGCGGAATTTTTCCCGTCATTTACCGGATAATACGGCTCATCCCCGGGCCTCCACTCGCTGCTGTATTCTTTTGAGATCACGGTCTTCGGCAGCTCGTTTCCGTTTTCGTCCCTGCCGAATTCGAACCACTTGTGCTCTATGATCCTCGTCCAGGGGGTCTCTCTGTCCGTGTAGTTGACGGCGGCGTTGCCCTGGAAGTTCGGAATATCAAGAATCTCATTTTCGAATCTGACGGAACGGTACTGGAGATACCCCATAGAGTAACCGAAATACGCGTCGACAGGCCCTGTGTAAACTACGCGCTCCGCCTGCTCCGCCAGTTCTCTGTGCTCGAGAAAATCGGTACCGGTTCTGACGGTGATGTGCGGATCGTCCAGGATAGCTGCGACCATCTTTGTATATCCGCCTTCCGGTATCCCCTGATACAGAGCGTTGTAGTAATTGTTGTCGAAAGTAAACCTCACAGGCAGTCTTTTTATTATAAACGCGGGAAGCTCCCTGCAGTCTCTGCCCCACTGTTTTTCCGTATAGCCCTTTACAAGCTTTTCATATATATCCCGGCCGACCAGGCTTATCGCCTGGTCCTCCAGGTTCTGCGCCTCGCCTTTTATCTCGGCTCTCTGCTCCGCTATCTTTTCCATGGCCTCTTCAGGCGTGATCACGCCCCACATCTTATTGAAGGTATACATGTTAAAGGGCAGGGAGTAGAGCTCTCCCTTGTAATTCGCCACCGGAGAATTGGTAAATCTGTTGAAAGACGCGAACTGCTGCAGATAGTCCCACACCTCTTTGTTATTGGTATGGAATATATGCGCGCCGTATTTGTGTACGTTTATGCCTTCGGTCTTCTCCGTATATACATTTCCGGCAATATGCGGGCGCCTGTCTATTACAAGAGAAGTCTTTCCTCTTTTCGCTGCTTCTCTCGCGAATACCGCTCCGTAGAGCCCCGCCCCGACTATCAGAAAATCATACATATCCGTTATCTCCATTCATCGATCCTGATTCCTCATTCCTAATTCCTCATTCCTAATTCATAATTCATTCTTCAATTCCGTACAGGCTGTCCAGCAGAAAGGCTCTGTTCGGGGCAAATTCCATGCTGACTATGCTGAATTTCGGGTCCGGATTGTAGGCGATCGAGGTCCCGTCTATCGGTATTCTCTGGGAGACAAACTCATAGTCCCTGATCTGCGGCAGCTTTCCGATCAGCGACAGGCATTCGCCCCTTGAGAGGTCCGTCGTCACATATTCGAGAGCCTTTGTCGCGACAGAGGTCTGCTTCGTGACGGGCATCTCCCTTACTTTATTCCATATCGTCTTCAGAACGGTCCTCTGTCTCTGCGTTCTGTCGTAATCGGCCCCCGGAGTTGAAGATCTGTTTCTGCAGTATTTGAGAGCCTGCCTGCCGTTGACATGGTAAATGCCGTTTTCGGCATCAATCAGATCCTCATATGTAACTCCCGCCCTGAAGCACTCGCTGTCCGACAGCTTGAGGTCGATCCCTCCCAGAGTATCTACTATCTCTTCAAAGCAGGTGAAATTGACCATCGCGTAGTTTTCTATCTTCGCTCCGAAATAGGTCTCGAGAGTCTCCTCCAGATACGAGGGCCCGCCCTTAATTACAGCAGTGTAAAGCTTAGAAGGCTCGTCTTCTCCGGGCAGAGTCAGGTATGTATCCCTCATGAAAGATGTCAGAATAATTCTTTCATTTATATCATCCAGCGAGAGCAGAATAATGACATCCGAGCTCGCTCCGGCGACGTCCTCATTCCTGGTGTCCCTCCCGATGAGAAGAATGTTCTTTATACCCTCGTTTTCATAGACTCCGTTGTGAGAAAGCGTCTCCGGATCCAAGGCCTCCTTGAGCGCCTGCTTCTCCTCTTCGCTGAGCTTCTCCATCTCTTCCTTGCGCTCCGCCTCGGCTTTCTCCAGCGCTTCGGCTGATTCCGGACTGTCTGCTCCGTAGCTCAGGTCCGAGCTCTTTCCCATCTTCGAGAAGACCCCGTTGAACACGGCAAATGCCCCCGCCGCCAGAACAGCAAGTATTATAATAATAATCAGTATTGTCTTTCCCGCTTTGCCCATTCCTAATTCCTAATTCCTAATTCTTAATTCCGAATTCCCTCAGTTTGTCAATTATAGTGTATTTATATTAAATGTCAAACCTCCCCTCCGGGGAGTTTGAGGGGGTATTGTCTTATATCTTTTTTCTTTTTAGGAGTAAGCCTTGGCATAATAGGTATTTCGGCCGGAGCCATGCTTCTCAACATATCCTTCATCCTGCAGCTTTTTCAAAGCAAGCTCGACTGATTTCTCACTTATGCTTGGACATATGTTCGCAATTTCCCGCTTTGTAAATTTCCCGATCTTAGTGTCTGCAGCAGCTTTGACAATATCATATGCACTGCTTTTAACGCTCACGGATCTGACTTTTCCGCCCTTTGTAGTTGTAATCACTGTTGTCTCACTGATAATACTGACCCTTTCTTCAAATTCTCTGTAGCACGCAAGAATAACGCCCAGCATATATTTAATGAAAGGCGTTGGATCGTCTTCACCCTCATGCCAGTTGCGGGAAGCCTCTTCCAGAGCATCGTAGTAAACACTTTTGGTCTTCTCGATATGCATCTCAATACTAATGTATTTCCCGACCTCATAGCCGCTGCGATAAAGCAGCAACAATGTTAATAGTCTGCTCATCCGTCCGTTTCCGTCATTAAACGGATGGATGCATAAGAAGTCACGGATAAACACAGAAATGATCAGCAAGGGATCGACCGATCTGTCTTCGATCGACTTTCTATAGTTTTCGCAGATCGAATCAATACACGGGGCCGTTTCATACGGCTGAACCGGTGTGAACCGAATAAATTCAGTCCCATCCGCTCTCGTTTCCTTCAGATAATTCTGGGCGACTTTATATGTTCCGCCTGATCCGGAATCCGAATATTTCATCAGATCCCTATGTAGTTGTAAGATGATGTTTCCGCTCACAGGAATATAGTTATGGCTCTCATGGACTGTATTCAAAACATCACGATATCCGGCGATTTCCTTTTCATATCTGTTTCTGGGTGTTGTTTTCTCATGAACGATCTGGCCGATACGGGAGCTCGTTGTAACGATTCCTTCGATTCTGTTGGAAGATTCGACAGATTGAACCTTAGCTACTTCAACAAGCCTCCCCAGTTCCACCGGCTTCTGCCTCGAAAAAAGCTCCTGCATTCCTTTAAATTCATGAATCTGAGACAGATAATTCAAAATCTTATTATCCCATTTGAATTCTTTATATTTTGAATAGTCAAACATTCTCATGATGTCATCCTCCTACGCCGGATTGTTTCTCCTAAATATTACAGCATTTTAGGTGAATAATCAAGGCTTTAGGAGAAAAGCAAAAAGCAGCCCGCCGGATCACTGATTATCAGCAAATTATAGTCAACCAAATTATGTTAATTAAACTCTCGAAACGACGCCGTTCTTCACAAGGTACGAATCTCCGCACCGGCTTTTTATCGTCCTTCTCACATGCTGTTCCGACATACCGAGCTTGGCGACCAGATCGTCCAGCCTGACTTCTCCCTGAGACGCCAGACCTTCGAAAGCGGTATCTATCGTCTCTTGGTTGAGCCCGCTGCCCTTCTGTTTTCCGCCCGGCTTCTTTGCTTTTGCTCCCAGAAGCAGGTTGCCGACATCGCTGTCTGCTATATGGATCGGGTATGCAAACCAAAGCTTGATCGGCTGGAAAGAAGCAAACTCCCTCAATACGGATTCCATCTTCCAGGCCGTACATGCCATAAGATAAGCCGTTTTCGTGTCATACTTTACATTTGAGATATCCAGCGGCGTGAGATCCAGCTGCGCGTCAGGGTCTCTCGCGAAGACTCCGGAGCCCGAAGCCCTGTCCTGAACGGACCTCTGATCCATATCGCCCTTGGGATGGTGGTGGCAGTATATGACCGAAACTCCCAGATCGCTGCAGAGCATGTCGAACTGGTTGCAGAAATATCCCATATCCGAGGCGCTGTTCTCGTCGCCTGTGAGCACTTTGTATATCGGATCAATTATAATGACGTCAAAATGCCTCTTGCAGCATCTTCTGATAATATACGGGACGAGCTGATCCAGAGGCATGGATTTTCCTCTCAGGGTCCACACAGTGAGATTATCCGGGTGATCGAGCGGATAATTCATCTCCTCATATATGAGCTTTACCCTCTCTATGAAGCTCGGCCTGTCTATCTCAAGGTTGATGTAGAGAACGCTCCCCCTTGTGCAGCTGAAACCGAGCCATTTCTTTCCTTCGGCTATCGCAACCGCAAGCTCTATCAGAAGAAAGCTCTTTCCCGCCTTTGAAGGTCCGGAGAGGATCATCTTATGTCCTTTTCTGAGCACTCCTTCTATAACTTCCGGTGCAAGCGGGGGATTGTTTGTTATCAGCTCTTTTGAAAGGGTATCCATCTCCGGAAGTCCGTCCGAGGTCTCTTCAAGTATGGATATCCACTGATACCAGGAATTCGGCCCGACATTTGTCATCATCAGCCTCTGGTATCTGCCGTTCCTTGTGACGCCGGGAAGCCTTGTGAGCCTTGAGGGATTCTTATTGGCCTTATCCGGGCCGTAACCCCGGGAATCCAGATAGCTGTACAGGAAGTTTACTCTCTCGGCATACTCCTTCGCGTTTTTTGCGTCTATCTTAATAACGGAGTGTATGCTCTTCCCTCCGCTGTAAACTACGGCTGCCGTCGGAAGATCGAGCTTTTCCAGGATCTTTATCTGGGTGAGAATGGGCAGGTGGTCGAATTCGATGAGCGCGTATCTGAAATCGGTTATGTTTGCGTCGGCCACGCCCTTTCCGTCCGTGGGATTCATGCGTATCCAGGCTCCGGCCTCCTCATCCCAGGCTCCGACAGCTTCCTTCGGATCGTCCTTGTGTTCGAGAATATCCGCCACAAGTTCTCCGGCTTTTCTGGTCTCTCCGGACATGGGGCAGAGTTTTCCGCTTGCGTCTCTCTTGACATCCGATGTAATGAAGTTGACAAGATCATCGGGCTTGAACAGCGCCTGGATAAAGGCGGCCATTTCAGCTGCCCCGTCATGTACATTTTGGTCATAAGTGAAATCAATTCTCTTTTCTCCCCAGGGGTCGGGGTCGACTGCAGCCTCCTGCACATAAACGATCTTTTCCGCCAGCTTTTTTAATTGCGCGCTCAGGCTGACATCCGGAGATACGGGAGCAGATTTCTGAGGAACAGGGGCCGCTTTTTCCGTTTTCGGGCTGCTTTCCTGTTTTGCCTTCGGGACAAAGCCGTGTTCTTTCGCAAGATTGATGATCGTTCCGGCTCCGACGGGATTTGCAACCTCTCCGAACGAATTCCACTTGTACAGATTATCTTCCCTGCTGTATTTCGGGTCGTTTCTGCTCCAGTTATCCCATACGTCGAAATCATATCCTTCATGTTTCAGTGCCATTCCGATCTTCAGCCAGTCTTCGTATTCGTATTCCTCTCCCGGCGCGAATTCCAGGGCATCGAGTACATTGTTTCCGTTTTCCAATTGTAATCACCTCAGCCGCGATTTAATCATATTTACAACACCCAATCAATATGCTAAGATTTTGCTGTTAAAGTATGTTAACAGCAAATTGTGTTTTTATTGATACTGAGGCGATTGCAATATGACGAACCGGACAGACAAGCTTTATTTCTACGCTCTTACGGAGATCTTGAACGACAACACCGACGAGCTCAACTCCCTTTCGACAAGTGAGCTTTTGCTGGCGCTGGATGACGCTGGATTTACCGTTACGAGGCAGACCCTTGCAAAGGATCTCGAGCTGATAAACGAAAACATTTTCGAGCTCGGGACCGAGCGCAAAGGAAAGGAGAAGGCCTATTACAGAAAGAACTGCCCTCTGGACAGATCCGAGGTAAAGCTTGTATTCAATGCCCTCAAGGCAGCCTCTTTTATAGACGGGAAAACAACGGTCGAGCTTACAAGGAAGCTTTCCGATTTCGCCGGTTACTGCAAAAGAGATATATTTGAGGAAGAGTCCGTCATTTTTGCAGCGAGAAAGAAAAACGATATAAAAACGACTTATAACATAGGCATAATAGAAGACGCGATCCGTTCAAGCAGAAAGATACATTTCAGATACTGCAGAAAAGACTATACCGGTAAGCTCGTCGAGAGACACGGAGGAAAGAGATATACGGCAGACCCTGTAGTCATAGCCTATGTTGAGGATCAGTGCTATCTCGTATCACACGACAGCTCCAAAGGCGGGACCAGAGTCGTCTACAGGGTGGACAGGATGAAGAATATTGAGATCTCCGAAATGCTTATCAGCGCCGACGCGATATACGACAGGGCAGACATTCCGGTGTATCTCAAAACACAGTTCAAAATGTACGGAGGCGAGCCCTGCAAGGTCATACTCCGTTTCACGGAAAAGGAGATCAACGCCGTATTCGACAAATTCGGGGAAGAGACGAGAATATACAGGATCGACGAGAAAGGAAACTTCGAGGCTGTTGTGGATATAGAGGAATCCCCGACCTTCTATGCATGGATCTTCCAGTTCGAGAATATGGAGATCCGGGACCCGGAGCCTGCAGCAGAAAGATATAAGGAGTTCCTCACACGCCGCCTCTCAAAGCTCAGCACCTGACCCCTTAATTGAAAATCGCGCGGGAAAGGAAAGCAAGCGAATATATATGTGCCGCCTTTTAGAGGCACATATATATTCGCTTTTCTTTCAGTCAAAAAACGAACGAAACTAACCTTTTATATAAGGTTGTTTCGTTCGAATTTCCCCGTCAGCCCCTGAATTGCCGTACAATCTCTTACCCAAATACGGCATCAATTTTCGCCTCAAACCTGCGGGTTTGCTTAATATCTGCATTACTATCAGCCTCATCAGTTTGCTCATTTGCTGTAAATGTCAACCAGAAAGTGAGCCACCCGCTAGCTTGAATTTGAGCCACTAACGCCAGCTTGAAAGTGAGCCACTTACTGCTTTTGTTTCTTAGCCTTTTCAAGACGAAAAGACGGACCATTCATGTCAAGAATGTAAGACTGAAATGTCAACCGGTCAACCATGGCTGCTACCATAGCTGTGTTTTCAAACAAAGTGGTCCATTCAGAAAATGAAAGGTTTGTTGTAACAATAATACTGCCCCGTTCGCTGCGGTCGGCTATCACTTTGAAAAGAAGCTCAGACTGGTAACGATCGAAGCTGACATAACCGGTTTAGCTCTCTTCGAGAGATTAATATGTACGCATTTGTCTGTTACACGTTCTTCATCAAAACACATCTTATATTTCCGATACTGGTTTCATCATCTCTGGTCAGAACAATTGTTGACTTATAAGTAAAATTAACCTCATACATGTTCCCTAGAGAGGACATAACCGAATACTTTTCTCCAATACTAAAAGTCTGATTCTTCGCTCTTAGTTCTACCGTTTCAAAAGTATTATCTCCATAGTTGATCTGAATCAAACCATCACTGAACAGAGAAATATCTGTTGTAAGAGTTATAACTGCAATATTAGCCTGCGCTTCGGAGTTTCCGTCAACTCTTGTATACTCATCCAACTCAATCAGATTGCTGTTGGTTGCAGATATTATATAAGTGTTATGATTATGAGCTGTATGGCATATATTGCTATTTATGGTTATATCCTTACAGTATTCCAATTTAAGGAGGCTAAAACCGCCTTCCATATCATTGTCGGATACAGTTAAAGGACTGCAGAAATATAGCAGGAAAGCTGTTCCCCGCTCTTCCCTGCTCAGTATTACATTTCCGGAAAGAAGTAATCCATTCTGAGCATATACATCTTTTTTGCTTGTATTGATAATATAATGCGGTTCTCCCTCTGTACCTGCTGAACAGTTTTCAAAAGTATTACCACAGATTTCGATATTTTCGTTGCTGTGTTTAAGCTGGATGCAGTCGCCTTCATTGTCGCAAAAATAATTATTTCGGACAAAAAATCCGTTAACGCCTTCCGCCGTAATCGAATTGTTTTCACTGCCAGTAAAAACGCAGTCTTCAACAGTAATATTTGTATGCATGCTGCCGTTGCCGCTGAGCATATTGTCTATATGAGAACCGACACCCCCGTGCATATGGGATTGCCCTCTGTTGAAGGTGCAACCTCTTATCACAATATTGTCAAGCGGAGTGCCGTCATAAGTGGCATTATTGAGGGTATTGTCGCTAAAATGGTGAAAACTCGACGGCTCCAGAACATCCAGCTGGACCATCTCGCCATATGTATTGTTGTTTGCCTGCTGTCCGCTGAACGAACAGTTCTCAATCAGAATATCCCGGCTGGCGCATATTTCTATAAAATGATTTCCTTTACACTCCACAAACGCCAAGTCTTTCAATACCACATTCCTGTTGTGGCAAATAGCGATGGAATTAACTCTTTGTATAGTTCCGTTCCTTATTTCAATATCATGCTCTCCGTCATATCCTGTTGCCTTCGTATCGGGCAAAAAAAGTGATATGCCGCCAATATTCAAAGTTGCCCCGTTTAAATCAATTATAGCGTAAGAACATATATACAGGTCTTTGCAGAGATAAGTCTTTCCCGGTGATCCGAAAACTGCAACGCCATTTTTCTGTGCTAACATTAGAGCCTGTTGCCACGCCGCTGTATCATCTGCGAATCCGTCTCCGGCAGCCCCAAACATCTCCGGAGTTATATGATTTTCTGTGAGATCAGCAAAATCCTCCGGAGAACTTTCTTCCTGAATACCGGCATCGCTCCCCGACGAGTTTGCTTCCTGAACATCAGCATTATCGGTTTCAGCAGTGCCATTCGATAAAGCAATTAATACGCATAGCAAAACCATTAAAATCAGTAAAGCTGTTATTATAAAATTACGATGAATTACTTGTCTTGTCATTCTTGATTTTCTGCTGCTCAGCGATTTGTATGGTTTGTAATATAGAATTGCCCCAATTACTGTTAATTCATTCCGGAATATTTCTTGTCATTAAGAAGGCAAACTAATACTGTGTTAGTTCAAGAATATGCTTACACGCTTCAAAAAAATCCAGCATCCTGTTTCCGCAATCTTCATTAAGGCTCTCTTTATATGTCGCCCAGCACATGTAATACCAATAATGAATTGCTCTGTAGGAAAGCCAGTGCCGGTACTCTTTTTCTGCAGGCTCTCTGCCATAATAATATGTCAGGAATGAAAGAAGGTCCTCCTCCTCAAAATCGTAGTCATGAGGATAATCAAACGCTACATCGCAGTATCCGGCAAATTCCCAGTCTATCAGATCGAAGGAATGATCAGTGATCAGGCAGTTATTGCAGCTTACGTTTCCATGGCAGGCTGCTTTTCTGAAGCCGTCCTGCTCAAGTTTTTCATATATTTTAAGGACTTTTTCTCTCAGCTCGCCAAAGATCTTGAAAAGATCATCTTTATTGGCGCACGCCATACTCAGGAGCCTGTCCGCTTCTTTTATCGGATCAAAAGAATACCTGACCTTATCTTCATCCGATATTTCAAAATTATGCAATTCTCTCAAAGCTCTTGCGAGCTTGCCCATCTCTGTTTTATTCTTCGGGTCAAGAGGATGCGCATCCGGAATAAATACAGAAAGCTTGTGCCCGTTTTCATCAATATAAAGTAAGGTATTGTCTATTCCAAGCTGTTTCCCGATACTGTTTACAAAAGTCTCTCTTTCCCTGCTGACAATGTTTTTGCCGCTTACTCCGGGATAACGGTACACATAGTCTTTTCCTTTGGCAGCAACCTTGAAAGTTATATTTGAATGCCCGGCGTCCAGAATATCAACATTGGTTATATCCTTTTCCTCACAATCAAGCTGATTGCATATGTTTTTTACGATCCGGGTGCTCACACTGTCGACGAAAAGCAGGCTCATCGATTTCAATGCCCTGAGGTCGTTGAATTCCAGCGCGTCTCCGGGTTCAAAATGTTTGATATACAGATCCAGTTCGTCAATATGTTTTGCAAAAAACTCCTGCCAGAACATTTGATCTACGCGATAATTTCTGATCTCGTTTTCAAGTATTTTTACAAAAGTGCTTGAAAAATCTCTGTCAAAATAGGCAAGGCCGTGGATACACTCGCCTTCCTCAGCTCCGGCAGTTATATCGGTTATACGCCCCCTGGAATTTGTCTTTACAACAAATTTCCTTCGTGCATCCGCAAGATATGTGGTCGCATGATAGGCTCTGTATTCAAATCTGGAGAAAGGATTATCATTAAAATAATAATCGCATGAACATATATAGGTATTTTTCAGAACATTCCTGGCAAGATAAAGTGAAAAAATATTGTTTTTATCGAGTTTAGGATTGCCGATAAGATGTATTCCGTATTTTTCCTCAAGATAAAAATACATCTCTTTTTTATAGCCCACAACAATATATATATCATCAATGCCAACTTCCTTAAGCTGGCAGATAAGCCGCTCGATGATGGGAACTCCGTCTATGAGAAACAGGCCTTTAGGCGGGGCGTAGATCGTTTCTTTGGTAATTCCAGCCGCCAGGATCACGGCATTATCGACTTTGTATTCGCTCAGTTCCTCAGATGTTGAGCCTGACTTATTAAACTCATCTATCAGATTCTGATATCTGTCTCTGTTCACGATGGCTTCTCTCTTTCAGCATTTGTTCCATTAACGCCAGATCTGTTTTCTCAGTTATTTTGATATTTTCAGGATCCCCTTTTGCAAAATAGACCTCGTTCCCTGCAGCTGCAAACATAGCTACCGGATAATTTTCGCAGGGAGGCAGTTCTCCCCTGTTGTATTTATCCAAAGCATCCTGAAACAGGCCGTATTTAAATGTCCACGGGGATTGAATCTGAACAAGGTTTTCCCTTTGGTAGTCGCTGGAATGCGTTCTATCTTCTCCAACCATAAACATGCATAAAGCACATTTTCTTACCGGAATGCCGGATCCATGTTCATTGCATAGATGAATCGCTTCTTCGATTTCAGCATCGGCAATAAATGGTCTGTCAGCAGCAACGACAAGCACATTGTCCTGTCTGCCGCAACGACCGCGGAGGTATTCCATCCCGTTCATGCAGGAATGGGTAAAATCTTCCCCGCCCGGAACGATGCTCAATACCTTTGAAATCCCATATTGTACGCAGCATCTCTCTGCTACCTGAATATAATCCTTATGGCAAACAAGAACGATCCCGTCAATCAGAGGATGCTTCTCAAATGTTTCTAAACAGTATACCAAAATCGGTTTTCCAAGCACCTCGATAAACTGTTTTGGGATACCGGCACCAATGCGGGAGCCGGTGCCTCCGGCCAAAACGATTGCAATATCCACTACTTACACCCCCTTTTGAATTTACACCAGCATATGACGACCTTGTTACAATTAGCAACCTACAATTCTATATTAAGTCAGTTTTCTTAGAGCTTTAGTTTTTTTGTAAATCGACGCACCACATTAATCAGATATCTGCATTCAGACATATTATGGAACGTAAGTACAAAGGTTGCAGGTACAGTAACTGCTACAACGAGAATATGGAAAACTACGGAAATCCAACCGTGTTCTGTCAGTATAATACTACACAGCCAGAAGTCTACCCCACAGATAGCAGCTAAGACTAGGATGTAACCTACATTTTTTTTATAGTATTCAGATACAGGTCTGTAATTCTCAAAACTGTATTTATGAATAATCTTCGGGTCTACAACAAAGTTTGTTAGCAGATCAGCTGTTATTGTCCCAATAATTACACCGTAGATTCCGCAGATTTGTACAAGCCATATTGATACTCCAAGATTAATAATGACTCCTAATACTGGGCGAAACCACATCTGTCGAAATGCGCCGCTTATATTCCGAATTTGATTAAGGTTCATCTTCAAGCCTGTAAATAGTATTTCGATACCGATTAATATGGGAAAAGGTTGTGCTATCACGTATTCTTTTCCTATCCATACTAATAGCAATTCATTTGAACAGACTGAAATCCCGACTGCCGCAGTACCATACAGAATGATAGTAAGATAATTCATAATCTGAAAGAACCCATACTTCTTCTCTACAGTTTCTGTTGCAAATAAGTTGCCCATGCTGGCTTTTACAGCATTATAAACCTGATTTAACGTACTTTTTATTATTGAATAACACAACAGATAATTGGAATAAATACCAACAATCGAAAGGCCTATAAAGCTACTGAGTACCAGATTATCCGTTGCTTTTAAAACAGCACCGTTCAATTTATAAACAAATAGAGCACCACAATCCTTAAAGAGGCTTACAATCTCTTCCTTTTTGAGACTCTCATCTTCGCTCATGAAGAATTCTGGAGAATCATGCTCCGCAATTTTTGCATTTACATAATTTTTCAGAATATTAAAGAAAATAACCGAAGCTGTATAAAGTACAAAGCTTTTAAGGAAAATCAAAATCAATATCTGGCTGATATTAGTAATAATAGTAACCAAATAATCTGCAAGATCAAGAATGTATTTTCTCTGATTTGCCTTCATTACGGCACTTCGATAGGCAAAAAAAAGGTATGAAGAAACGCTCTGCAGAAGATAAAGGATAAAAATCAGGGTCGCATCGATTCCTAATGGTGCAAGTGAGTCATAGTCACGAATCAACCATGGGAGCAGCGGAATCAAACTCAACCCTAAAATCATAATCACTGCGCCAATTACACGGTAAGCCTGTTTATAGAATTTTATTAGGATACGTACACGTCTGTAATCGTGTTCGGCTAGTGGTTTGTAGAGTTGAAAATTAATAGCTGTATCTATTCCAAGTTCAGTAAGAGACAGCATCGTAAGAATATCGGAAAACAGACCATTGATACCAAGATATTCCTTACCGAGAACATAAATAAAGACAGTCCGAGTAATGAATTTCAGAATGATAGCAAGTATCTGGCCGCCAATGCTGGTAAAAATGTTCAATATAGAGTTTATTGTGCGGGAATTATGTCGTTTCATAAATCAATGGTCTTTAAGATATGCGTCATATGTATGACGCGAAACCCGTTTCTCAATAGGTGGCAATTGCATATAATCTCCATATGTTTCTGTCAGCACCGCATGATAATCATATGGAGCTAAGAACTTCTCTCCTTCGAACGTTAATTCTGAGCAATCATCATCGCTAGTATGAAATGAACTATCTTTCCATAATGCTCTATAGCTGCTATTGAAATAGAATACAAATTCATTTTTCTCAACAAATTGAAATTGATCTTCGATTTTCCTGTATTCCGCAAGAAGACCGTCCCGTTTATTCCCGACATGGTAAATCACCTTTTTTACCAGTCTCTTGATATCATTCTTTCCATTATGTCCTCTCGGGCTTGATACACAAGATCTTCTAATCTTTTTCGACAAATAATCCCTTGATTCACAGCAGATCTGTCTTGCCTCTTTCTCATTCTTTCCCGGATTATAGTCCAGAGGAAAAATATCGATTGAAAGTCCGTATATGAGCCCACTGCTAAATCTTGAAGGTAAGACTTCAGTCTGTCGATCGCAAAGTTTCATGTATGGGAAGAGATAGTTTGAGTTGTTTCTAAAAGAAAGCAATTCCCATTGTGAATTGTTAATCTCATCTGTTAGCGACAGCAGTTTATTGTAATCCTTCCTGGGCATCAAAACATCAATGTCATCATCCCAGGGGATAAACCCCCGATGCCGTACTGCTCCTAAAAGCGTACCGAACGCAAGATAATACCTAAGTTGGTGCGCATTGCAGAAATTCTTAAAATATACTAAAGTATTAAGGTTTCTTTCTTTAATTTCTTTTAACTCAAGTTGTCGCTTCATGGTTGTCCTCATCTACAAAATATTGAGTGAATGGTGTTTCAGGATCAAAAACTGTCTCACCATGTCCATTAGGTGCTTTTCTCGGTGTCATATAATCCTCGCCATATTGAGTGCGCAGTCTGGCATCGTATCCCGTTGGAATTGCAATTGTTAAAAACTCAAAAGGGACCAGTTCTGTAGATGAATATGAGGCAGCATCCCAATACCTGTTAGCCCTTCCTCTGGCATGGGCGATAAAGCAAATCTGTTTAGTAGGGATTCCGTTGTATTTTCTGCATAGTTTTTCATATCGGTAATAAGCAGCAAGTTGTTTTTCGTCACTTCGATAAAAAGTACCGATGGTTGTTATCAGCATCCTTTTCCAGAATGAATTAACGTTTTGCTGATAGATCACGGTTCGTAGGAAACGGTAATGACGCTTTATATTTCTCACCCATTTTTTTCTCTCGATTTCATCGTCTGGGAGATTATCCATCACAAACAAATCAAGAAAAATGCCTTTACAATATGATTTGCCTATGTCATTTTTTATAATTGCTGTTGTCCGCGTATTTCTCAACCTACAGAATCCTTTATAAAAGTGATCTGTTTCGGCATTCTGTAGCAAGTATGGATCTGAAAATTCCTTGACAGCAACCTTCTTTAGTTTTTCATAATCTTCTCGCATCATGGAAACATCAATATCGTCATCCCATGGGATATAGCCTCCATGTCTGACTGCTCCAAGCAGTGTTCCAGAATCTGCATAATACGACAGACCGTACTTTTTACATACTCTCTGCAGTTCAGATAAAAGATCTAACTGAACAGCCCACACCTTCTTCATTTGAGAGGTGACAACATATCCGTCCCGAATCTCCTCATCCAAGAAATTTGGCGGAAGCTCGATCTTGATTGGTAACATGGGTTTTTACTCCTATTCGCAAATAAATAATCAATGCGGGTATTATGAATATAGATTACTGCCTCACTTTTCTGTAAATACAAGCTTTACAATACTCTTTGAAGCATGTCCAGATGGATAAAATCCAAGTGTATTCTTAAACAAATTAATTTGACTATTGTAACTATCCCGGTTAAATTGCAGGATTTCTTCTTTTAATTCATTATCCGTTGTTGCTATCCGAAATGGTAATTCTTCGAAAGAAAATGTAAATCCTCTATTATTTCGGTACTCTTCAATATCAGGTGCATACAGTAGGACAGGTATATCAGCTTCCATTCCATCAAACATAACACTGGAATAGTCCGTAATGAGAAAATCACATGATATTATTTGAGCATAGATGTCTTGCATCTGGTTGCCATTTAGAACATTTTGATCGTAGATAATTGGGCTGTTTAGTCCGGAAAGATTTGGATGCAGACGAACTACTACTTTCCATTCTCCTCCGAACCTCAGCTTTAGACAATTTCGAATTGTATCAAAGTCAAGCTTAAAAACATCTGTCCTCCCATTGTCACGGAATGTCGGTGCATATAACACAAAACGCTCCTCTGGCAGCAGACCGTAATGATTTCTGATCGTTTCGATTATACGCTCCGGCTTTGAATATAGAATATCGCTTCTCGGAATACCGTATTTCAACACTACTCCATTATACCAAAAATACTTTCGTATGTATTCCGTCGCCCATTCACAACTAGATAGCATATAATCCGCTATTGCAGAATCGTGTTTAGCGCTTTTTATATAATACTCAGGGAGGTTTTGTTCAATTTCTTTTTCAATTTTCTTTAAAAAGATTGCGCCATGCCATGTCTGTATGTATATTTGCTCTGCACGTTTGGTCGTCCAGCAGCCTTTTCTCTTATTGTCTATCCAGTATTTTGAAGTGGCAAGGGCTTTTATTTCCTGAAGACTTCCTTCTTTTACTGCCACGGCGCCTTCAGGCACTTTTGTAAGATCTTTTAATACCCATATGCATTTGTAATCAGGGTAATTCTCTCGCACTTCCCGAAAGAGCGCATAGGGGCTGTCAGTGCACTGCAGTCCGCGGTCACTTTTAAAAACAATGCTTTTATTGTCCAGAGGTATTAAAGCACAAAAACACATATATGCTTTTGCAAAGAAATCCCTAAAAAAATATTTCATTAAGTGTGGTCCTCACAGATAGACAAAAACAGAATAGATAAACTGGTACATAATTGTATATGCGTTGGTAATCAAAATATTGACCGCAATGGGTGAAGTAAATATTTCTCTGGATCGGTAAGATTGAACTGCAAATCTTAAAATAAGAAACATTATTATCAGAACCCAAATATTATTTGTGGTTTTGGGGTTGAACAGTTGATAGTCAAAGAAATCATAAAAAACCGGCGCCAGGACCAGACATGCCGCAGCAGCAAATCTCCAGTATATAGGAGCATCTATGACATTACAGGCAAGAGTAAGCGCACACAGCAGAACGCCATAAATCTGAAAGTTGCTCATGTCTTTTGTCTTTATGTATTTTATCAGGTACAACGCAAACAAACCGAGCATAAAGGCCATAATTATATACCTGTTTACAGTTGCTCCTGTACTTGACTCCAGTCTCTGGGCATATTCTGCCAAATTGCCCGAGCCTTCTGTTCCAAGCAAATAATTGTATGATGAAGAAATAAGGCGTCTGGCTGTTTTTCCGAGGTTGCCGCCGAAAGTCACTAAATATATATGCGAATATGCAAACTTGATTATCACCGGGAGACTGAAAATTAGTAGGACAGTTAACAGATATGCTCTCTTGAAAACAGGTACAAGAATACGCAGGACAAAAAGTATTATTCCTGTCTTATGCATGAAGATTGCCAGAAGATATAAAATTAATGTAGGCAAATTCCTTTTGCTTTTTACCAGATCACGGTAAACCGCCAATATAACAATGGAAAAGGCAAAAACATTTCTGACATTTGCAACTACTGTGAAAAAAGGAATCATAACAAGCTGGACCAGCAGGATCTTCCAGCAGTTTTTTCTCTGCTCTATTGAAGCGGAATCATAAGTGATATATGTTCCGACTCCAAACACTGTCGCTGTAGTTATCGCGGGGAGCAAATGTGGCATTTGCAGCTGGGCAATTATCCAGAAAAGTACATGCTCTGTCACGAGTCCGTCATTAAAGTATGCCGATGCCTTGCTCAGTGTCATACCTTCTATATGCTCCAGTTGCTTAAAATAGCGCACCAGATCAACATTTGAAGATTCGCTGAATTCATAACAATACGCCAGAATAAACATCGAATATATATAGAAAGTATAACCCTCTTTTTTTGAAGGAGCTTTGATCATAAGGTACCATGCAAAGCCAAAAGCCAATACCGGGAATGGTATTATAAACAATAGTATTCCCAACAAAACCCATTTTTGCTTCTCATAGTCACTGGTTTTTGTTATTGTCACTTTTCATGCCTCTTCTTTCGCCGAAAGATGTTTTCAGGAAATCAAACAAATTTTTCCGCCAAGTCCCTGTAAATCCGTTCGGAATTATTATCATCAAACAGTACAAACTCTTTCCGGTGCGCCTTCAAAAACGTTTCGGACACTTTATAATCCGCATGAATGATATTTTCCAATTCAGTCAGAACATCCTTATAGGAAGAATATGATTTCGCGAACGGATTGTTGTGATAGTCAAACCAGCCTTCTTCATAGTGATATTTTCGGAACTCTTCTTCATCAAACTGATAAAATATGACCGGTTTCTTCATATAGAACATGTCAAAATACACGCTGGAGTAGTCTGTGATCATCATGCACGCGCTTTTCATCAGTTCCTGCATATCATATTCATCAACCGAAGCCAGTTTTATATTCTTGTTCTCCAGCTTAAAATCTCGCAAAAACGGCTGCATGGCACGGTGCGGATAAAAAAATACCTCAAGTTTGTATTTTTCGATAAGCTGTGCAAAGTTCCCGCTGTTCAAAAGCAGCAGCCAGTTGCTCATAAAATCGGAAGTAACAATGTCATCCCCCAACCGGGTATTCTTTTCTGAACGGAGCCTCAGCCATTTTCTCCATGTAGGCATAATAATGATCCGGTTCTTTACAACGTTGTTGTCATGCAGATTGTCAAAGCGCGGAAACCCTGTAAAATGAACGATGTCAGGATCATAGCCAAAAGCCTTTTTGACAAATTCATATTCTGACTGTGTGGCCGTCACGAAATAATCAAATCTGCATTTTTTTGCCATGAGCCAGTCATTTTTGTCCTTTGTCACACCGTGCTGAAGAAAAACATTGCGGGGATGGAACACATTGTTTAATTCAAAAAAAGAACACAAGGCAGCATTCGGCTTTCCTCCTTTCTGAGAACTGATGTTGTATTGTGAGGCGAAATATAATATCCAGTGCTTTATGCTGCCGTAATTGACCGTTTTCCCGAGAGCCTTGATCTTTTCATAGTCCTTGCATTTCGGAGAAATGGCATAATAACAGTCCTGCTGCTCCTGATTCCGGCATAAGTATCTGAAGAAATGATACCCGTTGTCTCTCGCTTCATTCCTTTCCTCACAGACAAGCCAGGTCTTCGAGTACCTGCTCCTGAAAAAAGGTGTGACCGCCAACGCTGCCAGCATCGGGATAGCAGCGGCTATATCCTTGCCGTTTACATCTTTAATTTTTTTTATGAAGTAAGAAAAACTGATCATTCATATCCCCGGTTACTTTGTTTGTCATAGTGATGAGCATTATCCTTTTAAATTACGATATTTTTTTAAGCCATTTCTGATATAACAGCACATGTAATATACTGCAACAACAGGATTTAACCCTATAGCCTGATATGTATTCCAATTCATTTTTGCAGCGCGGAATTTATTCCCTGATTTTGACGTCGATGTGAGACGATATATAAGCAAAGGCTCATCCACGCCGTATGCTTTAATGCCCGTTTTCAGTATCTTCAACCAGCAGGCGAAGTCTTCATGTAACCCGTCATCTATTGTTTCGTTATTAAGGAACAGTTCTTTTTTTACAAGAGATGAAGAGTTTGATAACAGATTCTGTTTGAGTAGATTTTTGTAATCAAGCACTTCCGGAACACGCATAACCCAATCTATGGGGGTCCCATCCGCTTTTATAAATGAAGAACCTGTATAAAGCAATTCTGCTTTTGTTTTCTCCTGTAACAATACCTGTTTTTCCAGTTTGTCCGCGGTCCACATATCATCACTGTCAAGAATAGCTATCCAGTCGCCCTTTGCGGCAAGAGCACCTGCATGCCTGGTTTTTGAAACACCCTGGTTCTCTTTATTTTCTATAAACCGAATACGTGAATCTGAATAAGCCTTAACAATATCCGCTGTTCTATCGGTTGAGCAGTCATTGATGACAATCAGTTCAAATTCACTGTATGTCTGCTGCAAGACAGAATCTATCGCCTGAGATATGGTCTTTTCAGCATTGTACGCCGCCATTATGATACTTATTAATCCAACTTCCATAGTATGCCTGTCTACGCTTTATTTAATCTTTAGTGCCTGAATTCTGTAGACAATCATTTATACTGTCTATAGTTTATTCTCTAGTTCTTTTTACTTTCCAGGGTCTGTATTAATATCGCTATGGTCTGTTTGATTATCTCCCACACTAGCCGGATCATATAAATCGCGCTTAATCTGAGAACTTGATACTTCCGGTGTTCTCGCCAGATATACGACTTCTACACCTTCCTCTTTCAAGAAGTCAAACTTTCCCTTCCAGTCGTCTCCCATTACGAAGGTATCAATATGATACTCATGCATATCCGTGCGTTTCTGACTCCAGCTTTCTTCAGGGATAACCAGATCAACGTAACGGATTGCTTCCACAAGGGCTTTCCTCTGCTCATAGCTGAAGTAGCACTTCTTATGTTTCTCATTCCAGTTGAACTCATCTGAGGAGATCACGACGATCAGATAATCTCCGAGAGCTTTTGCCCTGCGAAGCAGGTTGATATGTCCATAATGCAGAAGATCAAAAGTGCCATATGTGATAACTCTTTTCATTTTCTGACTCCTTACCCTTTATAATCGAAAAAATCCAAAAACAGCAGAAACTGCTCTGAAGCCCTGTTTCTATGCTTCGGAGCAGTTGTTCGCCGGTTTCTTTTTTTGCTGTCTGTATCGAACAGAGCTCCCGCCTGTGTAAACCGCGTGCTCCGTTTCAAACCTTGACTCCGTCCTCGCCTTTGAAGCCTTCGGTCGATTCCGGTCTGAAAAGGATCCAGATAGTAGCGAAGATGAGTTTGAGGTCCTGGATAAAACTCGGATGAGCGATATAAATAAGGTCCATGCAGAGCTTATCATAGGGAGTGGTATTGTATTTTCCGTATACCTGGGCATAACCGGTGAGCCCTGCTTTGGCCTGCAGTCTGAGCCTGAATTCCGGGAGCTCCTTTTCATACTCCTCGGCTATCTCCGGCCTCTCCGGGCGCGGCCCTACGACCGACATATCTCCCTTTATGATGTTAATAAGCTGGGGAAGCTCGTCTATGCGCACCTTTCGGATCACCCTGCCTACGGGAGTGATACGACTGTCCCTGTCTCCGGTAGAGAGTCTCGCAATACCGTCCGCCTCCGCATCCACGCGCATTGAGCGGAATTTGATGAGTTCGAATTGTTTTCCGTCGAGTGTAAGCCTCTTCTGCTTATAGAAGACAGGTCCTTTATCCTGAGCTTTGATCAGAATTGAGACTATAAGAAATATCGGAGATGTCAGTATCAGAACAACCAAAGCGCTGACCAAGTCAAATACGCGCTTAAGCATCAGATACTCCGGCGTGGGCCTGTATCTCACTACTCTTAGTATCGGAAGGTTCATCATATGGACTTCTGTTGCCCCGTTCATGATAACGTCCCCGAGGCGGGGCTTTATGAAGGCGCGGATGTCCGAGTCTATACAGTATTTGAGGATCTGATTGCGGTCATGGGAGTGCAGACCGACAAGGAATACGGCTTCCGCATCCTCAAGCGGTCCTGTCCCTTCCCTTTCCAGGTCTTCGACCGTGACGGTACGGATGACATCGTATTTCCTGCTGAGTCCGTGCGCCTCAACGATATTTTTTATATTCTTCATGTCATTGCCTTCGACGACGACCGTTTTCATGGGAGGATAGCGTTTAAAATACCAGTGGTTGGTAAGATACGCCCAGACGGTACAGAGCAGGCACTGGACAGCAAAACATAATACATAAGGCCACAGACTGTAAAATCTGCGCATGAGTATCCAGGTAAGCAGGATCATTATCCCATTCGTCAGAGCAAGCGCGGTTATCTGGCTTCCGGCAATCTCGGATATGCGGTTCTGTGAGATGTGAAAAGCCTCATATACACGACCGTATGTAAAATACAGAACAGCATATAGAAGTATCACTACCCAATTGCCCTTGCGGAAAAAATTGCGATATAACGAATCAGCA
This sequence comes from Oscillospiraceae bacterium, assembly GCA_017430455.1. Classification (GTDB taxonomy): domain Bacteria; phylum Bacillota; class Clostridia; order Oscillospirales; family Oscillospiraceae; genus Limivicinus. The sequence goes on along the minus strand of JAFRMX010000009.1, from coordinate 130,625 downwards.
TAATAAGAATACCATATCAGTGCAAAAACACCGCTGATGGCAACAAGATTCAAAAGTTTGATAACTCTGAGCAAAAGAGAGTGTTTAAAAGAATTATGAGTGTTTTTTTTGCTCTCCATTATTATACATGGTTTCCGGGTTGAATATTATGTAAACTAATCAGCGTTAATGTGACGAGCTAACAGTGCATCTCCGTCTTTTATAAGACTATCCGCCTCATCTTTTCCGCATTTGCGTTCGATCAGGGCAAGCGCAGCTTCCATATTGGGAGGGCGGTCTTCCGTATTGTGGGTATCCGTTGAGATGATATCGACAAATCCGTCGTTTAAAAGTTTTACCGCCTTGTGTTTTGTTTTCCAGTTGAGAAAAAAGCCGGCGTTCGACTGCAGGACCATGCCCTCGGACTGAAGCTCTCTGAAAAGCTGAGGATCCTTCTGATAATAGAAATACCTTTCCGTGTGCGCGAGGATGATCTTGAAGCGTCCCGAACGAAGGAGCGCGAAGACCTCGTTTATTTCGCGCTCGGACCATTTCCGGAAAGGCATCTCCAGAAGGAAAAGGTCTGTTCCCTCTATGCAGAGGCTTTCAAGTTCTTCTGCCTCAGCCATTCCCGGGAAATAGAGGACTTCCGCTCCGGGGAGAAGCGAAATGTCCTTCAGGTCCTCCGGAAGCTTTTTAAGCAGATGCTCAAAAGCAGAATCCCGCATCTTGAGAAAGTGCTCCGGGGAGTATTGGGACGCGTAATAGTGCGGGGTGCAGCAGACGGTGCTTAAGCCCTGGCTCTTCATGGCTTTGAGCATCTCTATGCTCATCGCGCTGCTGCGGCTTCCGTCGTCCACTCGCGGGATCACATGGCTGTGAAAATCGGTCATTCGGTGTCTTTATCTTCCGGTTTCTGCTTCTCCGGTTTCTGCTTCTCCGGTTCCCTCTCGACAGCATCTGTGTCGTTTGCAGCCATCACAAATGCATTGCTTTTCTTCTTATTTGATTTGCTGCCCGAATCTTCATATGCACTGTCGTAGCCGTAGGAATAGCCGTAGCCGTATTTTTTCCCGTATTTTCCGCCATATCTCTTGCCATATCTCCCGTATCCGGCCTTGGATATATCTGCATAGGTCAGGACAAAGCCGAGAAGCTTTGCGTTTATCTTTTTGATCTGATACATCGTATCGTCCAGAACCGCTTCGGAGGTGTAGTTCTCTCTGACTACCAGAACGAGTCCGTCTGCCCAGGAGGTCGTAACCAATGCATCCGTGACGACGCTTATGGGGGGCAGGTCTACAATGACATAGTCGAAAGCCTCCGAATAGGTCCCCATAAGCTTTGCCATCCTCTGCGAACCGAGAAGCTCCGAGGGGTTGGGCGGGATATCTCCGGCAGTGAGCACATAGAGCTTTTCACTGAACGGAGATGGCCTTCTGCACTCTTTTTCCGTGTTCATACCGGCGAGCAGATTGGAAAGGCCGGGCTTCGAAGTTATGTCGAGCTTCTGGTGAATGGAGGGAAGGCGAAGGTCAGCGTCTATAAGAAGCGTCAGCTTTCCGGACTCTGCCAGCGAATACGCGAGGTGCAGAGAGGTCGTGGATTTTCCCTCGCCGCGCACCGAGCTCGTCACTCCTATTATGCGGCACTTTTTCTCCATCGGGAAGGAGAACATGATATTGGTCCTCAGGAGCTTATATGCCTCGGAGGATGCGAAATTCATCGTCTCGAAAGGATTAACGGTCATTTTGTTTTTAGCCATCTCACTTTCCTCCTTTCCCGTAGTAGCCGTAGCCTCTGGAGGTCTTCGCGTTTATATCGGGTATGACGCCAATGATGGGCACATCCGAGTATGCTTTCAGCAAGTAGTCCTCGCCTCTTATGATATCGTCCTTCATGTCGCGGAAAACAAACAGAGCTCCGGATATTAGTATTCCCGCAAGAAGGCCGACTGCCGTGTATTTGAGGTAGTTCGGGGAGACCCTTGTTCTCGGGGTCACAGCGTAGTCGACGACCTCGACGGAGCTGTTCGTGACCGTATCCGTTATCCTCTCAGGAAGGACATCAGCTATCGCGTTTGCAAGTGTTCTGGCCTCCTCCGGCGATTCCGATCTTACAGTTACTCTGAAAAGTCCCGTAGAGTTGACTGCCTTAGCATCGACCATTTTGCTGAATTGCTCATATGTATAGGGAGCGCCTGTCTGGCTCAGGACCTGGTCGAGATTGCTCCTCGATTCGAGTATCGCAATATATACGTCGACCAGTTCGGACGCCGCGCTGAGTTCTCCTGTAGAAATCGTAGAGTTGTTGTTAGTATAGATATTCGAGTTGTTTACATAGAAAAGCGTGCTCGCCTCATATTTGGGCGTTACCAGAAACTGCGCGAACATAAAGAGCGCAAGAGCGCAAATTATCCCTACGATAAGTATCGCCGGAGCGTGATTCCAAAGCGACCTGAACATTTCACCGAGGTCTATCTCTACCTCTTTATTATCTTTTTCGCTGTTCATATAAATCTCCGCTTATTTCTTGTTCCATTCGGCATAGATCGCGTTTATCTGTCTGTCCAGCTCAGCGATCTGTGCGTCGATCTCCGCAATCTGCGCGTCATATTCCTGATTAAGGAGGGCAGTGTTCTCATTTCCCGCACTGTGCTGTGAGCGTGCATCCGTTATATTAACTGATTTGAGCTGCGGGTCTATCTCCTCGATCCAGGCAAACTCATTGTCCTCCGGTTTCATTCCTTGAGGAGTCGGCGATGGCGAAGGCGTCGCGTGTACATATTGGGTAATGGCGTCATCATAGACTATCATACTGTTTATCTGATCCAGCATGGCAGTAAAGGCAAGTTCGCTGTCTGTCGTCTGCTCTCTCTGGTATAAGCTCTGCGCTTCATGATCGACAAAATCGAGCTGGTCCCAGAGATCGTTGAAGCTGACTGTAAATGTGAGATTCCCTCCGTCCGTTCTCGCAAGATATTCGATATCATCGCTGACCCCCGTATAGCTCCAGGGCATGGCGCCCGTCACCCAAATATCTCCGACTTCAGTCACGGCAAGCGAGCGTCCGTCATCGGCGTCCAGGATGACCGTGTCTATCCCGTGGGCCTTCAGGATCGGGTCCATCTGCTCCGGGACATAATCGGAGGCCTCGGAAAAGTAGATAGCTGTTGCAGGCGGAAGCTTCGTTAAAGACCTGGTGGTGAGTATAGTTTCATTTGTTTTTATCTGGGTATCCAGGTCATATGAGTGCGAATACATATAGCAGGCGCTCCAGCCGTCTCTCAACAGCCTTAAAAACTGCTCGGAACTGAGCTTATACGAACCGTCCGGATACTCGTATAGATCTCCCGAGACGCCAAGAACCCCAACGATATTTCTTGCTCTCATGAGAGGATACGCATCCGTATATATCTCGGAATTCAATTCTCTGAACAGGAACTGGACAGTACTCGGATCTCTGGAATCTTTTGTCAGGTCCTCCGAAAGCTGCTCCTTCTGCTGAAGGAGAAGATCCTTCTGCTGCTGGAGAGGCTCCACTCTGTCGTACAGCTCCTCCATTCTCTTTGAATCGGCATCCTCAGTATTCCTGACGTATAAGAAGACTCCGACGAGCAGCGCAGCCACAAGAAGCAGAAGAAAAATTCTCAATAGCGTTTTCAAAACAATACCTCACAAGACAAAAATACATATAAAAAATACATAATAAGGTATCTAATTTTATCATAATAATTACTATTGTCAACTTATCGGGCAATAATGTTTAAAAAAGGAACGGGCTTTCGCCCGTCCTTTTAATTTTGCTGTTTTTTATTCGAAGCAGGATCTTATGACTTCTATCACTCTCTCCTGCTGCTCAGGCGTCATCTTGTTGTCGCTCGGCAGGCAGAGGCCTCTTTCGAAGATATCTGCTCCGACATCACAAGCTTCTTTGCCCGTAATATAGGCGTTGCTCAGAGCCCTCCCGTTGCCGCTTTTTGTTATAAACGGGTTTTCTCTGTAGATCGGCTGCATATGCATCGGTTTCCAGATCGGTCTGCCCTCGGCGTTTATCGACGCTATCGCGTTTAATATCTCCGTCGGGCAGGACTTGCCGTGTTCGGGGACAAAAAGCGGTTCCTTTTCTCCCCTGACCTGGCGGCACATCGCGTCCTTGTCTATGATCAGGCAGGAGAGCCAGAAATTCGGCACACTGTTTTCCCTGTCCCAGGGATTCATGCTTACAGGGAGACCTTTGAGCCCTTCTTCATATCTCTCGTAGATGGCTCTTTTCTGCGCTATATGCTCTTCGAGATACGGGATCTGGCCTCTGACCACGCCCGCGATGACGTTCGACATTCTGTAGTTGTAGCCGATCTCCTCGTGCTGATACCAGGGGGCAGCCTCTCTGGCCTGAGTGCTCCACTTTCTGATCTTCTCGGCGTCCTCTTTCGAGTCTGTCAGGAACATGCCTCCGGCCGAGCCTGTTATTATCTTATTTCCGTTGAAAGATATGCAGTTGTAATCTCCGAAGGAGCCCGTCTCTCTGCCTTTATATGTCGCTCCGAGGCTCTCGGCCGCGTCCTCTACGATCAGAGCCCCGTGTTTTTTCGCGATCGCCTTTATCTCGTCCGTCTTGCCCGGAGTGCCGTAGAGGTGGGCGATCACTATAAGCCTGACATCCGGATAGATCCTGAAGGCCTTCTCGAGTGCTTCAGGGTCCATGTTCCAGGTGTCGTACTCTGTATCTATAAATACCGCTTCACCGTCTTCGTAAGCGACCGGGTTTACCGTCGCGTCGAAGGTCATGTCAGAGCAGAAGACCCGCCGGCCTTTAAGCGTTCCTTCATATGGCTTCGCCATTCCGTACAGGCGCTCTCCCGCGAGTCTGACTGCCAGATGAAGAGAAGCAGTTCCCGTAGCCAGGGCTACAGCGTATTTTACTCCGATCTTCTCCGCGAGCTCTTTCTCGACTGAATCTATATTGGCGCCGACCGTGCTCATCCAGTTGGTCTCGAAAGCTTCCGTCATATACTTGAGCTCGTCCCCGTGCATCGTCGGGCTCGAGAGCCAGACCTTGTTTTCGAACGGTACGATTTGATTTTTCTGTTTGTCGAACATATGAAAACCCCAATTAGTTTTAATTATGAATTATGAATTCGGAATGATGAATGTTGTTGTTCAATTAGGAATTATGAATTTGGAATGATGAAAGTACTTGTTTAATTATGAATTATGAATTCGGAATGATGAATGCACTTGTTCAATTAAGAATTATGAATTCGGAATGATGAATGCACTTGTTTAATTATGAATTATGAATTCGGAATGATGAAAGTACTTTTTCAATTAGGAATTAGATTTGGTTGTTTTAGTGATTGATGTCAGGATGCGGATCAGTTCATCACAATCTTTGTGAAGACCGGTAAATCTTTCTTTGTCTATATAACAGCTTTCATGAAGAAGTTCCAGCCAATATGCTGCTTCGTCTGCTTCTTTCAATGAAATACTCATTTTCGAAAGAAAATCTGCTTTGCTTTGGGCTCTGCTGCCTTCCCGGGCATTCGCACCTATTGACGTCCCGGATCTGAGAATCTGCTTTGACAATATATATTCGTGTTTCTCTTCACAAAGATATTTGTATAATTCTATAATTTTTAAAGCAAATGTTTTGCTTTTATTCAGAATTACATTCTCATTCATAATTCTTCATTCTTAATTCCGCATTCTTGATCAGATGTCCGGTGCATCCCTCCCGCGATCGTTTATCTCTACCGGAGATCTGTATGTCGGGACCAGTGTCTTCATAAGCGCTATGCATTCCTCATTCGAGACCTTGTCGTCGATCGCTTTGTGAAGGATGCGCAGATCGTTTTCAAGCTCTTCCTTCGATCTGACGCCCTGCTGTTCGACGAAGATCTTGTTGTTCTCGGTCTTGTCGAGATTGCCTGTCTGCATAAGAAGCTCCTCATACAGCTTTTCACCGGGCCTCAGGCCAATCTCTATTATCTCGATCTCCGTATAAGGCTCATGTCCCGAAAGCCTTATCAGGTTCTCGGCCATATCTATGATCTTCACAGGCTGTCCCATGTCGAGCACGAAGATCTGGTTTCTCTTCGCCATAGCTCCGCAGGTCAGGACCAGCTGGGTCGCTTCTTCGCCGGTCATAAAGAACCTTGTAATTCTCTTATCGGTAATAGTCACGGGCCCGCCCGCGAGTATCTGGGCTTTGAATAGAGGTACTACGGAGCCGTTCGAGCCGAGGACGTTTCCGAAACGGACCGCCGAAAAGCTCGTGCTGCTGTCCGCGAAGCTGTTGAGTATCATCTCGCAGAAGCGCTTGCTCGCGCCCATCAGGTTCGTGGGATTGACTGCCTTGTCCGTCGAGATCAGAACGAACTTCTGTGCCCCGTACCTGTCCGCTGCAGAGGCAACATTATATGTTCCGAATATGTTGTTCTTTATCGCCTCATCCGGGCAGGTCTCCATAAGAGGAACGTGCTTGTGCGCTGCCGCGTGGATAACGATCTCCGGACGGTATTTTTCGAAAATGAGGTCGATCTTGTCTTTGTCTCTGACCGAGGCTATCTCCACCGCGAGATTCAGAGTATTTCTGTATTTTCTTATAAGCTCCTGCTGAATATCGTAGGCATTGTTTTCGTATATATCCAGAATGATCAGCTGTTTCGGCTCGTATGGCGCTATCTGTCTGCAGAGCTCGCTTCCGATCGAGCCTCCTCCGCCTGTAACCAGAATGACCTTGTCTCTCAGGAAAGCGTCCAGCATCTCTGTGTCGAGGTGCGCCTGCTCTCTTCCGAGAAGGTCCGCTATATCCACGTCTTTGATCTTCTCTATCGAGACCTCGCCGTTGACCAGCTGATAGATCCCCGGCAGCGATTTGACCTGACAGCCGGTGTCTTTGCAGATCTCGAGTATCTCCTTTTTCTGCAGAGCGCTAGCAGAGGGTATGGCGAATATTATCTGGGTTATCTCATATTTCTTGACGGCGTCTTTTATCGCGTCTCTGCCGCCTATGATCGGGACTCCCTCAAGGCGCTTGCCGTGGTTTACGCTATTGTCATCTATAAGGCAGCACACCCGCCCCGCGACTTTGTTGCTGCTCTGATACTCTCTTAAGAGCTGGTTGGCGGCGTCTCCGGCGCCGATGATCATGATCCTTTCTGCCGGAGCAAGCCTGCTTCTGTTGATGCTGTTCTGGATAACGCCTAAAAAGCGGAGGGCAGAGCGCATTCCGATCACGAAGATGAACTGGTACAGGAAATTGATGACAATAACGGAGATAGGCATCCTGTAGCCCGCGTCGATCCCTATGAGCACTTCAGCGACTACGCACAGAGCGTAGGCCAGTACCACGGGCCCGACCATTTCCATGACGTCGCCCGCTGAGATCTGCCTCCAGACAAAGCGGTACATCTTGAATAGGGCGTAGACGACGATCGTGATTATTATCTGTATCGGGAGGACTCTGTGCCACAGTTCCAGGTATTTGAGCGGAACATTCGCGAAGCTGAAATCCCAGCGGCTCAGTACCGCGAGCCCGCTCGCCAGAGCAGTCATGATGATATCCGTTATGACCACTACCGCTATTCTTATATTTCTTTTATTGAATATGCTGTTATCCATAGAATACCCTGTTGTTTACTGCATAAAAAATCATAATATTCTAGCACGAAAGCCCTTGCTTGGCAACAATATAAACTGATACGGCACTAAGTGCGCCGGATACGTTTGATCAAAAAAAGAACGGAATCTCTTCCGTTCTTTTTATAGCATTAAAAATTATTCTTCAGGAGCTTTTTCCTCTTCCGTTTTCGGAGTTTCGGAAGTTTTTTCGCTTTCCGTATTTTCTACGGTCTCTGCTATCTCCTTGCCTTCCGCTCCCTCAGTCATCGAGATCTTTTTGGCGGGGCGCTCGATCGTCGGGTCGTTCTTGACGTTCTTGGCAAGCCTCATAGGCTCAGGCATGAACTCGCCGTGCTCGAAGTAGTAATTGAACTCGTCGGCGTCCATCGTCTCGTGAATCAGCAGATATTCGGCGATGTCCTTGAGCTGGTCCGCGTGCTCTGTGAGGATCTGTTCGCACTTCTTTGTAGCTTCTTCGAATATGGCCTTGACCTCTTCGTCTATGAGCGCCGCGGTCTCCTCGGAGTAGCTCTTCGTCTGCCCGAAATCGCGGCCTATGAATATGCTGTGGCCCGAATCGTCGTAGGAGATCGTGCCGAGCTTTTCGGAGAAGCCGTATTTCATGACCATATCTCTCGCAATGGCGCTCGCCTGCGGGATATCTCCGGAAGCCCCGGTCGAGATGTCGTCCAGGAAGAGCTTCTCAGCTGTGCGCCCGCCGAGGGACATGACTATGTTCTCGAAGAGCTCGCTCTTGGATCTGAAGTTCTCGAGGTCCTCATTGGGTCTGAAGAGCGTAAAGCCTCCTGCTCTGCCTCTAGGGATTATCGTTATATAGTGCACAGGGTCCGCGTGCTCGAGGTATCTGCCTGTGACGGCGTGGCCCGCCTCGTGATAGGCTGTGAGCTTTCTGGCTTTCTCGGACATCTTTCTGGTCTTCTTCTCGGGGCCCATCTGGACCTTAAGTATGGCCTCGTCGATGTCCTCCATAGCTATGAAGCGGTGGTTGCGCCGTACCGCGAGGATCGAAGCCTCGTTCATCAGGTTCTCGAGGTCCGCTCCGGAGAAGCCCGGAGTGCCCTTGGCTATGCTGTTGAGGTCCACGTCCTCGGCAAGCTTCTTGTCTCTCGCGTGGATCTTGAGTATCGCCTCTCTGCCTCTTATATCCGGAAGATCTACATATACCTGTCTGTCGAAGCGGCCGGGGCGGAGCAGAGCGTTATCCAATATATCTGCGCGGTTCGTCGCCGCCATGACTATAACGCCCTCGTTGGTTCCGAAACCGTCCATCTCGACGAGCAGCTGGTTGAGTGTCTGTTCTCTCTCATCGTGCCCGCCGCCGAGGCCGGAGCCTCTCTGGCGGCCGACTGCGTCTATCTCGTCTATGAAGATTATGGCGGGAGCTGCTTTCTTTGCCTGCTCGAAGAGGTCTCTTACACGGCCGGCGCCGACGCCGACGTACAGTTCGACGAAGTCAGAACCGGAGATCGAGAGGAAAGGCACATTGGCCTCGCCCGCGACAGCCTTCGCGAGAAGGGTCTTACCTGTGCCCGGAGGGCCTACAAGCAGGACGCCTTTCGGGATCCTGGCGCCCATCTGGGTGTATCTCTTCGGGTCTTTCAGGAAGTCGACGATCTCGGCGAGCTCCTGTTTCTCCTCTTCACAGCCCGCGACATCGTTGAAGGTCTTCTTGTCCTTGCCATCGGCGTTGGTGCGTGTGCGCGCTTTGGAGAATTTCATGACTCCGCCCGCGGCGCCGCCCGCTCTGTTCATCATGCTGTACCAGAGCGCCATAAAGATGATCATGATGATCAGGTACGGCACAAAACTCAGCCACCACGGCGCGACGAAGCCCTCGTTAATATCGTATTCCTCGATTATTCCCTTGTCGTGCTGCTCGCGTATGAGATCCGAGAGATCGTTGTAGAAGAGCGAGAAACTGTAGAGATCATAGGTGACCGTCTTGCCCTCTTCTTCCCCGAGCTCGGGTCTGAGGGTAAGGGTCAGCTTCGTGTCCTCTGCAGTGAATTTCTGGACCTTCTCCTGCTCGAAGTAGTCGACTATCTCCGAGTATTTTGTCTTCTCAACTTCCTCGGTGTTGTTGACCGTGAAGATGGTGGCAATAATCAGGACCGCGAGAAGGACTATAAAGCCGATATCTCTTGATTTGTTCTGATTCGTGCGGTTAGGTTTCAAATTATTTTCCTCCGTAGACTTCGGGTGAGAGAACGCCTATATATGGCAGATTGCGGTATTTTTCGTTGTAATCGAGCCCGTACCCTACAACGAACTCGTCCGGAACCTCGAAGCAGGAATAATCGGCCACAATGTCCGCTTTCCTCCTCGCGGGTTTGTCGAGAAGCGTCGCTATCCTGATGGAAGCGGGATTCCTGACGCTTAAGTAGTTCTTTATATAGTTTAAAGTGACGCCCGAGTCGAGTATGTCCTCGACAAGGATGATATGCTTGTGCTCTATGATTCCGCTCAAGTCTTTGATGATCTTGACGGCGCCTGTGGAGTTCGTTCCCTGATAGGAGGAGACCGCCATGAAATCCATGGAGCAGTTGACTTCGACTGTTCTCATCAGGTCCGCCATGAAAATGAAGCAGCCCTTCAGGATCCCTACAAACATCGGTTCTTCCCCGGCGTAATCTCTTGATATCCCGGCTCCGATCTCAGCCACTTTGCTTTTGATCTGTTCTTCGCTAAGTAAAATTCTCTCAACGTCTTTTTCCATCACAAGTCCTCATAATCTCATAAAATATTCTGAAAATCTTTAACGTAATGTTAAAAATACAGTCTTCCGTTTTCTTTTCTGACGCGAAGCCCCGGAATGTCCGAAAACCCTGTGCCTCCCGTCATTGCGAGCTCATAAACTGCCTCTGCGTGAACCATCGAGATGTTTCCCGGGCACATATGCCGTATCGCTCTGCAGCCTACGCTCTTTCCCGCTTCTTTCAAAGCCTTTATCGGGATAGAACCGCTCTCTGCTTTATTTTCGATAAGCTCTTCCGCAAGAGCATCGAGGACCGCGTCATCCTCTCTCAATAAAGTGCCCATTCTCAAAACCGAGGCAGAAAAACCGGGGTTGATCTCTTTAAGTACAGGCATCACCTTATGGCGTATAAGGTTTCTGCTGTAATCGTCGAGCGCGTTCGTGCTGTCCTCGACGTAAGTTATCCCTTTTGAGCAGAGATAATCCTCGATCTCCGCTCTGGTCGTGCCGAGAAGAGGCCTTATTATATTGCCTCTTACAGGCGGGATCCCGCAGATGCCCCTCATTCCGCTGCCTCTGGCCAGGTTGAAAAGGACAGTCTCCGCGTTGTCGTCCGAGTTGTGTGCAGTCGCAATGAGGTCGCAGCCGAGCTTTTCGGCAGTCTTTTCGAGAAATCCGTATCTTAAGTTCCGGGCAGCTTCCTCGGTCCCCAGACCGTTTTCCCGGGCATACGACGCGACGTCGGCTCCTCCCGTCTCGAGAGGGATCCCCTTTTCTTCACAGAAGCCTCTGACGAATCTCTCGTCCCTGTCCGACTCCTCGCCCCTTAATCCGTGGTTGAAATGGGCAGCATATATCTCTGCTTTATACAGTCCCCTGTTCTCGAAAAGCCAGTTCAAAAGGCTCATGGAATCCGCCCCGCCCGAAACAGCGACAAGGACCCTGGAGCCTTTCGGGATCATTCTGTATCTTGAAACGGTCTCTTTAACTTTCATCCTCTCTGTTTCCTTCGTAGGAGACAAAGGTCGTATACTCGGCAAGCCAGGTGAGATTGATCGTGCCGGTCCTGCCTTTTCTGTTCTTTAAAACTATAGCCTCTGCCAGCGAGGGGTTCTCAGTCTCCTTATTGTAGTAGGAGTCCATATAGAGGCCTATGACGACATCTGCGTCCTGTTCTATAGCTCCGGACTCTCTCAGGTCCGAGAGCATAGGCCGCTTCTCCTGGCGTGTCTCGTTGGCGCGCGACAGCTGGCTCAGACAGAGGACCGGGATGTTCAGCTCCTTGGCCATGATCTTCATCATACGGCTTATATCGCTGACCGCCTGGGTACGGCTCTCGTTGGACCAGCTGTTCGAAGAGCCCGCGCTCTGCATCAGCTGCAGGTAGTCTATAACAACAAGCCCAAGATTGGTGATCCTTCTGCAGGCGGCGTTCATATCCGCGACTGTGAGCACCGGGTTGTCGTCTATGCGTATCTCAGTCCTGCTGATAGTCTGGGCAGCTGCGGTTATCCTGCGCCACTCCTCCGCCTGAAGATCTCCCGTAAGGAGCTTCTGGAGCGGCACCATAGCCTCGGAGGCCAGAAGTCTCTTAACTAGCTGCTCCTTCGACATCTCGAGCGAGAATACAGCAACGGCCTTGCCGGCTTTCTTTGCAACATTCAGCGCCATATTGAGCGCTATACTCGTCTTGCCCATGCCCGGTCTCGCCGCTACAAGGATAAACTCGCCTTTGTTGAGGCCCAGGATGGTCCTGTCTATATCCGGAAGTCCCGTGGAGAGTCCCGGAAGCTTTCCGCCTTCTGCCGAGGCGTCTGCCAGCTCGTCGTAGACTGTCTGTATTACCTGGCTTACGGGAACCAGACCCGCGATATTTCTGCCCTGCCTGAGCGCGTATATCTTTCTCTCGGAGAGCTCTAAAATGGCGTCAGCCTCTCCGCCCTCTTCGCGGACAAGCTTTCCGATCTCATCCGCCGTGTCTCCGAGGTGTCTCAGAAGAGACTTGTCCTTGACTATCTTCGCGTATTCGCCGACGTTCGCGGCAGTCGGAGTCATGCGCATGAGCTCCATGACATAGGTCTCCGCGTTGTCGTGCTTAAAACCGAGGACCTTCATCTGATCAAGCACCGTGACGGGATCTATCGTCTGTCCGAACGCGAACATGTTCGCCACAGTCTCAAACAGGTCGCGGTTGACCTCTATATAGAAATCCTCTGCTTTGAGTTTTTCCATTACCTCCGGCACGCAGCGCGGATCTATGAGTACAGAACCGATAACAGCCTGCTCTGCCGTAGCGGAATGCGGGACCTTTCCCGTGAAGAGCTCGTCCATTACTTATCCTCTGTGACCAATACGTTTATGATCCCGGAAACTTCGTACCCGAGTTTCGCCTTTACTTCATAGTTTCCGAAGCTCTTTATCGGCTCGGACTGGACGATCTTGTTCTTCTCGATCTCTATTCCGCACTGCTCCTTCAGGGCGTCGCTGATCTCCTGGGAAGTGACCGCACCGAAGAGCTTGCCCTTTCCTCCGGACTTTGCCTTGATAATGACCTGTACGCCCTCGAGCTTTTTCGCGTATTCCTCAGCCTGGGCCTTCTCCTTCGCGATCTGAGCCGCTTTTGCCTTCTCCTGAAGCTTATACTTGTTCAGGTTGTCTGCAGTTGCTGCCTGGGCAAGGTTGCGCGGAAAGAGGTAGTTTCTCGCGTATCCGTCGGAGACCTCTTTGAGCTCGCCTTTCTTGGCCTGTCCTTTTACATCCTGATTGAATATAACTTTCATAGTATGCGGTTCCTTTCCGTTTTATTGGTCGAAATAATTGTCTATTGCAGTTTTTACTCTATTCAGCGCCTGCGGGACCGTTACGCCCTCCTCGAACTCAACAGCGGCCACGCCCTTGTTTCCGCCGCCTCCGAGAGCTTCCATGATAAGCTGGACATTTATATCTCCCGTGCTCCTCGCGGAAGCGCATACAGGGCTCTTTCTGTCCTGCTTGTATAGAACGACCGAGGTCTCCACTCCGGCTATATTCAGAAGCTCGTCTGCCGCCTGTGCAGCCGTCACTCTGGCCACTTCTTCCTCAGGCGAGGCGATCGCTATCCCGCGGTACAGAGACGCGTTCTGGAGTATCCTGTATTTGGCCTTCGAGTCTTCCATATCGGATTTAAGGAACTTCTTGACCTCCAGGGTGTCCGCTCCGGATCTTCTCAGATAGGCTGCGGCATCGAAGGTGCGCTCGCCTGTGCGGAGTGTGAAGTTCTTGGTGTCGAGAACGATTCCCGCGAGAACGGCATCAGCCTCAAAGGGCTCGATATCATCCTTCTCCAGAAGCTCCTGCATTATTTCGGTAAGAAGCTCGCAGGCAGAGGAGGCGTAAGGCTCAATGATGGCCAGAGCCGCATTTCTTATGGAGGTCGCCGCTGCCCTGTGATGGTCTATGACGGCGATACGGCTGCAGGAGAAGAGCATGTCCTCATTTTCCACTTTCTCCGGGCGGTTCGTATCCACGACTGTCAGAAGAGTCTTGGCATCGCTTCTGAGCATGGCCTCCTGGTTGCTGATAAATACGGACTTGTATTCTTCATGTGAAAGGAGCATCTCAGCCATCTCGGGACATGAAGTGTTTTTCTTATCGAATATGATATACGCCGGTACTCCGAATTTCCTCGCGATAACGTTTACCGCAACGCAGGCGCCGAGCGAATCCAGATCTCCGAAGCTGTGGCCCATGATGAAGACCTTGCTTGAGTCTTTTATCAGATTGGCATAAGTATTGGCGATCACTCTGGTTCTGACTTTGGTGCGCTTTTCGACCTCATCTCCCCTGCCGCCGAAGAACTCGAAATTGAGCTTGTTCTTTATGACCGCCTGGTCTCCGCCTCTCGAGAGGGCGAGCTCTGCCGCCGTATTCGCGAGGCTGCTGAGCTCCTCAAGAGAATCTCCTCCGACCCCAACGCCTATGCTGAGGCTGGCAGTGATACCCGCGGGATTCGTGACGCTCTTGACATCCTCCAGAATCCTGAATTTCTCCTCTTTGACCTTCTCATAGGCTTTGTTCTGCAGAATGAAGATATATCTGTCTCTCTCGGTCCTCTTGACTATTCCTTCATTCTCCTGCGCAAAGGCTCTGAGCTTGTCCTCTATCGCGTCGCGTATATCGTTTCTTATCCTGTCGGGCTGGTTGTTCGCCATCTCCGCGTAGTTGTCGGCGACGATCTCGAAAACGACAGGAAGCGAGTTCTCGTATTTTACCTTGATATCGTCATAGGCAGTCATGTCCACCCAGTAGGTTATTCCCATAAAGGCGGTGTCGGGGTGCTCCTCGTCTGAGCGTATGATATTTCCGTGTACCTGGTATTTTTTGCCTTCTATGGTCACGAGCTCGGGATAGATGTTCTTCCCCTCCATCAGCCACTTGCCTGAGAATCCGGGCATAAGATCCGAGATATGAATATCTGTCCTTCTGCCGGTGTTGCCCGTCATTTTGAAGAAATGCTCATTCGCCCAGACAATGTTGGAATCTTCAAGAGTGAAGACTGCTATGGGAAGCGGGAAATTGAGAAGGGTGCTGTCTTTGGCGTTCTCTGTATTGTATGTGACCGACTCGACGAATTCTTCGAGCTGTTTTGTCTTTTTTCTCCTGACTAAAGCGGAGTATACTGCGAGGATAACGATTATTCCGGCCTCGGCTATAGCGAGATAATACTGCCCGAAATAGAGAGATGCAGCAGCGAACAGAGCCAGAAAGATAAGATACATTCTGGCGTTGGGCTCCGATAATCTTTTTATGTTCTTGTTCAACGCGGCACCTCCGGGAAATGTTTATTATAACACCTGCGATCCCTGTTTACAAACGGAAGCCTCCGAAAGAGTCTTTAAATTCTCTGAAGCTCATCTGTACCCTGTCCTTGGCGCTGAGCAGAGGCTCCGAATCCATCTCAGGCCACACGATGCCAAGGTCCGGATCATTCCACATAATTCCGCCCTCGTCTCCGGGGTGATAGAAGTCCGTGCATTTGTAGCAGAACTCGGCGATATCGCTCAGGACATAGAAACCGTGGGCAAATCCGGGCGGGACATAGAACTGCTTTTTGTTCTCGGCGCTCAGTTCGACACCGAAATGCTTTCCGAAGGTTTTGCTGTTTTTCCTGAGATCCACGGCGACGTCGAAAACTCTCCCCTTTATGACACGGACCAGCTTTCCCTGCGGAAACTGTTTCTGGAAATGAAGCCCTCTCAGGACACCTTTGCAGGACATGCTCTGATTGTCCTGTACAAAGACCATATGAAGCCCGTTTTCAGCCATATCGTTGAGGTTGTATGTCTCGGTAAAATAGCCTCTCTCATCCCCGAACACCTGGGGCTCGATAACGCAGAGACCCTCTATCTCAGGGTGAAATGTGACTTTTATCTTTCCCATCTTTTTAAAACAAACTCCTGTTTAAATCTGATCTGAGCGCTCAAGTTCTTTCAGATATCTCTTCAGCGCGTCGCGCCAGTCCGGAAGAGGAACAAATCCGTTTTCAATAAGCTTGCTCTTGTCGAGCCTGCTGTTGAAAGGTCTCTTCGCTTTCGAGATCCCGTATTCCTCAGTGCTCACCGGAATGACCTTTGTACTGAGGCCCGCCTCTTTGTATATCTCCTTGGTGAAATCGTACCAGGAGATGAAACCGCCCTCATTCGTGGCGTGATAGTATCCGTATTTTTCAGTCTCCGCCATGTCACAGAGAAGTCTTGCGAGATCTCCGGTATATGTCGGTGTGCCGATCTGGTCGTTTACGACTCTGACCTCGCTGTGCGTTTTCCCGACATTGAGCATGGTCTTTACGAAATTCTTCCCGTTTATCCCGAATGCCCAGGCTATGCGCACTATAAAGTATTTATCCGTATTTCCTGCGACCGCAAGTTCCCCTTCAAGCTTAGACCTGCCGTATACGCTCAGAGGCTCGTAGTCCTTGCAATCGGGTTTCCATGGCTCCGTGCCGAGGCCGTTGAAAACATAATCCGTCGAGATGTATATGATCTTGCAGCCGTACTCCCTGGCTGCAATTGCCATGTTCTCAGCTCCGCCTGCGTTTACCGCCATGCATTTTCCGGAGTTTTCCGGCTCCTCTGCCGCGTCCACCGCAGTCCAGCCCGCGCAGTGGAATATCACATCGGGCTTTATCTGCTTTATCATGCTGAGGACCGCATCACGGTCGCATATATCCAGCTGTTTTGAAGATACCCCGACGGATTCGTATCCTCTCTTGTCGAGCTCTCTTACTACATCATATCCGAGCTGCCCGGAGTATCCTGTTACAAATGCTTTCATCTTCGCCATCTCTCAGAATATCTTTCCTTCAGCGACAGATCTCAGGTGCTTTCCGTAGGGCGACTTGCCGTATCTGTCTGCAGAGGAGAGAAGATACTGTTTCGTGATCCAGCCGTTTCTGTAGGCTATCTCCTCGGGCGCTGAGATAACTATGCTCTGGCGCTTCTGTATCATCTCAACGAAATTCGAGGCATCCAGAAGGCTGTCCATAGTGCCGGTGTCGAGCCACGCGAAGCCTCTGCCCAGAAGCTGGACATCCAGAAGGCTTTCATCGAGATACATCGCGTTGAGCGTCGTTATCTCGAGCTCTCCTCTCGCCGAAGGCCTTACTTTGTCCGCCATATCGCTGACTCCCGCGGGGTAGAAATAGAGGCCTGTGACAGCGTAGTTGCTCTTCGGCTCCCTGGGTTTTTCCTCTATCGAGATCGCCCTGCCTTTTTCATCGAATTCGACAACTCCGAAACGCTCAGGGTCATTGACATAGTATCCGAAGACCGTTGCCCTTTTTTTCCCCTCGGCGTTGGCAGCTGCCTGCCTCAGAGCTTTTGAAAAGCCGTTTCCGTAGAAGATATTGTCTCCGAGCACCATTGCGCACGCGTCGTCTCCTATGAATTCCCTGCCGAGAATAAAGGCCTGAGCGAGCCCGTCCGGGGACGGCTGCACTTTATATGAAAGCGAAAGTCCGAAAGCCGAGCCGTCGCCCATCAGACGCTCGAAATTCGGGAGATCCGTCGGCGTTGAGATTATGAGTATGTCCCTTATCCCCGCCAGCATCAGCGTGGAGAGAGGATAGTAGACCATCGGCTTGTCGTATATTGGGAGAAGCTGCTTTGAGGTGACCATCGTCAGAGGATAGAGCCTTGTTCCGGCTCCGCCCGCGAGAATTATGCCTTTCATATACTGTTTCTCCTTACCTTCCGCCGTACATTCTCTGGTAGTAATTCTGATAATCTCCGGAGATTATCTCCTCCCACCAGCTCTCGTGGCTCAAATACCAGTCTATCGTCAAGTCTATTCCTTCTGCGAACTTTGTCTCGGGAAGCCAGCCGAGTTCGTTGTGTATCTTGGTCGGGTCTATCGCATATCTCATGTCGTGGCCCTTGCGGTCAGTCACGTAGGTTATAAGGCTCTCGGGCTTGTTGAGCTTTCTGCAAATGAGCTTTACGATGTCTATATTTGCCATTTCATTGTGCCCGCCTATATTGTAGACCTCTCCGATCCTGCCGTCGTGTATGACCAGGTCGATCGCTTTGCAGTGATCTTCGACATAGAGCCAGTCGCGCACATTGAGCCCCTGTCCGTAGACGGGAAGCGGTTTATCGTGCAGAGCGTTCACTATCATCAGAGGTATCAGCTTCTCGGGGAAATGATACGGCCCGTAATTGTTTGAGCATCTGGATATGGATACCGGAAGGTCGTATGTGCGGTGATAGGCCAGGCACAGAAGATCTGCCGAGGCCTTGGAGCTTGAATACGGTGAAGATGTGTGGATCGGAGTTTCCTCGGTGAAGAACAGGTCCGGCCTGTCGAGAGGAAGGTCTCCGTAGACCTCATCTGTCGAGACCTGGTGGTATCTCGTTATGCCATATTTCCTGCAGGCGTCCATGAGTACGGCGGTGCCGAGTATATTGGTCTGGAGGAATATTTCGGGGGACTCTATGGACCTGTCCACATGGCTCTCAGCAGCAAAGTTGACGACTATATCAGGCTTCTCTTCCTCAAAAAGCCCGTACACCGCCTGCCGGTCGCAGATATCCATTTTGACAAAGCGGAAGTTAGGTTCATTCATTACGGGAGCGAGTGTTGAGAGATTACCGGCATAGGTCAGCTTGTCGAGACATACTATCCTGTAGTCCGGGTGTTTCTTCAGCATATAGAAGATGAAATTTGAGCCTATGAACCCGGCTCCTCCGGTCACAATGATGGTCATAGAGCACTCCTTGGTTTTATATAATTAATCATTGTATTTTATCATTTCAGGCATGCATTGTAAACCGTAAATAGCATATTGAGGGCTTTCCGGACATAATAAAAGCACCCGGAAATCAAATTCCGGGTGCTTTATTTATTTCGTTCAGACCAGCTCGATAACTGCCGTTTCTGCTGCGTCTCCGCGGCGTGTTCCGGTAGCTGTGATCCTGGTGTAGCCGCCGTTGCGCTCAGCGTACTTTGTTGCGATCTCTCCGAAGACCTTCTTTGCCACATCTTCTCTGGTTATGAATCCCAGAGCCTTACGGTAGGCGGGAAGTCCTTTTTTCTTTCCGAGAGTGATCATCTTCTCTGCGAGAGGCGCGATTTCCTTTGCGCGGGCAAGGGTCGTTTCCATACGGCCGTTGTCAAGGAAATCTGTGACCTGCTGGCGGAGCATAGCATTGCGCTGATCGGTCGGTTTTCCGAGTTTTCTCGTTCCGGGCATTTTGCGTTTCCTCCTTAAGCTTGTTCCTCTTTGGCCAATGAAAGCCCCATGACTGCGAGCTTGTGCTCGACTTCTTCCAGGGATTTGCGGCCTAAGTTACGGACCTTGATCATTTCTTCCTGTGTCTTGCTGACCAGATCCTCAACAGTATTGATATTTGCACGTTTCAGGCAATTGAAGCTTCTGACGGACAGATCGAGTTCTTCGATCGTCATCTTGAGCATCGCGTCCGGCTCCTGCTCGACTGCCTCGACGACTGTGGTGCCCGAGCCTGCTATGTCTGAAAGATCCGTGAATAGAGTGAAGTGGTCGCAGAGTATTTTTGCTGCGAGCGACAATGCGTCACGTGCGCTCATCGTCTTGTCCGTCCAGACCTCGATCGTAAGCTTGTCAAAGTCTGTCTGGTTTCCGACACGGGTATTCTCAACGAAGTAGTTCACTTTCAGTACAGGCGTGTAGATCGAATCAACGGGTATGGTCCCGATGGGATTCATGACGTTCTTGTTTCTCTCTGCGGAAACATAGCCTCTGCCCTTTTCGAATGTGAGATCCATGTGCAGTGACGCGTCTGGACCCAGCGTTGCAATAACCTGTTCCGGATTGAGGATCTCCACCTCTGAGAAAGTCTTTATGTCACCTGCTGTGACGACACCTTCACCGGATGCTTCAATATATACGGTCTTGGGTTCATCGCTGTGGAGATTTGCAATAATGCTCTTTACGTTGAGTATTATCTCAGTTACATCTTCTTTTATTCCGGGAATCGTGGAGAACTCGTGCTGTACTCCGTCTATTCTGACGTTTGTGCATGCAGTCCCGGGAAGCGATGAAAGAAGGACCCTGCGAAGAGAGTTACCTAGAGTTGTACCATAGCCGCGCTCCAAAGGTTCTACGACGAATTTGCCGTATGATCTGTCTGACGGGGTTTCGATACATTCTATGTGCGGCTTCTTGAATTCTATCATGTAGTAATATAACCCTCCTTATTCAATTTGGGGTATCAGTTGCAAATTCCTGATCCCATTACGCGGTTTGATTACTTGGAATACAACTCGACTATGAGGTGCTCCTCGATCGGGAGATCGATGTCGTCTCTTGCAGGAACTGCAGCGACTTTAGCCATCATGTTGTTTGCGTCGTACTCAAGCCATTTCGGAACGGGGCGGAAAGAATTTGCTTCTACATTGGCTTTGAACTTTTCCAAGCTGCGGCTGCTCTCTTTAAGAGCTACTATCATTCCGGGCTTTACCTGGTAGCTGGGAATATTGACCTTGCGTCCGTTGACGGTGAAGTGACCGTGGCTGACCATCTGGCGTGCTTCTGCGCGGCTCATGGCGAATCCGAGGCGGTACACTACATTGTCGAGACGGCTCTCGAGGATCGAGAGGAGGTTTTCGCCGGTCTGTCCGGGGCGGCGCTCCGCCTGCTCAAAATAGCCGCGGAACTGGCTCTCAAGGACTCCGTAGAATCTCTTTGCTTTCTGTTTTTCACGGAGCTGCTGGCCGTAATCGGAAGTCTTTGTGCGGCCCTGTCCGTGCTGTCCGGGAGCAAAAGCTCTCTTATTCATTGCGCATTTGTCTGTGTAGCAGCGATCGCCCTTAAGGAAAAGCTTCTGGCCTTCTCTGCGGCACTGACGGCAAACTGCGTCTGTATATCTTGCCATATCCTTTACCTCCTTATGTTATACACGACGACGTTTCGGAGGACGGCAGCCGTTGTGGGCTATAGGTGTAACGTCCTTGATCATCGTGACTTCGAGACCTGCAGTCTGGAGAGCGCGTATTGCAGCTTCTCTTCCCGAACCGGGGCCCTTTACATAAACTTCAACAGATTTCAGTCCGTGTTCCATAGCAGCTCTTGCAGCTGTCTCGGACGCAGTCTGTGCGGCAAAAGGAGTGGACTTCTTGCTGCCGCGGAATCCCATTCCGCCGGCTGATGCCCAGGATATCGCGTTGCCCTGAGTATCTGTGATGGTAACCATCGTGTTGTTGAAGGAAGAGCTGATATGAACCTGGCCCTTGTCAATGTTCTTGCGCTCTCTTCTGCGCGTTCTGATTTTTTTCTTAGATGATGCAGCTGTTGCCATTATTCATATCCCCCCTTTACTTCTTTTTATTTGCTATTGTGCGTTTCGGACCCTTGCGGGTACGTGCGTTGGTCTTACTTCTCTGACCTCTGACGGGGAGGCCTCTTCTGTGGCGCTGTCCGCGGTAGCAGCCTATCTCTGTCAGGCGCTTGATATCAAGTGCAGTCTGACGGCGGAGATCGCCTTCAACGATGTATCCGTGGTCTATGCACTCACGGAGCTTTGCTTCTTCCTCTTCTGTGAGGTCTTTGACTCTTGTGTCGGGATTGATTCCCGTCTTCTCAAGGATCTTTTTCGCGCTGGTTCTGCCGATACCGTAAACATAGGTAAGACCGATTTCAATTCTCTTGTCTTTGGGCAGGTCAACACCGGCTATACGTGCCATAATGATTTCCTTTCAAATAAAAATATTTTTCTTTTTACGTCTTAATCCCGCCGGAGGGAGACGATGTCAGTGCTAAGATTTAAACTCAGCCCTGGCGCTGCTTGTGTTTGGGGTTCTCGCAAATAACCATGACTTTGCCCTTGCGCTTGATGATCTTGCATTTCTCGCACATGGGCTTCACGGAAGGTCTGACTTTCATTCTTGGTGCCTCCTGTTTTACTTGCTTCTCCAGGTGATCCTGCCGCGGGTGACGTCATAGGGTGACATCTGTACCGTGACTTTATCGCCGGGTAAGATTCTTATATAGTTCATCCGGAGTTTGCCGGATATATGAGCCAGGATAATATGGCCGTTGCCTATATCCACCTGAAACATTGTGTTGGGCAGGGATTCAACCACCGTGCCCTCGAGTTCGATTACATCGTCTTTCGCCAAAGTAAATTTCCTCCAAAGTCGGCTTCAGATCATGTGATCTGTCAGATATCCTCTGCCATCGTAAGTATTTCCGGCTCTCCGTCCGTGATTAGGATGGAATTTTCATAGTGTGCCGAAAGTCTTCCGTCTGCAGTTACTACTGTCCAATCGTTCTCAAGAACCCTGACCTCGTATGTTCCCATAGCGATCATCGGTTCTATTGCTATTGTCATTCCTCTGACCAGTCTCGGGTCGGGCATATGATTTCTCATACGATCGAGCTTAGTCGGTACATAATTCGGGACCTCGGGGGCCTCGTGAAGATTGTGCCCTACGCCGTGTCCGACGTAGTCTCTGATCACTCCGTATCCGAAGGATTCGGCATATGTCTGAACGGCTCTGCCTATATCCGAGATGCGGTTGCCTTCCTTTGCGACTTTGAGCGCTTCGAAAAAGCATTGTCTCGTGACCTCAATGAGCTTGGCTGCGTCTTCACTGATCTCTCCGCAGGGATATGTTCCCGCGCAGTCTCCCACAAAGCCTTTGAATGTGGCTCCGACATCTACCGAAACGATGTCGCCGTCGTGAATGACTCTTTTGCCGGGGATGCCGTGTATGATCTCTTCATTGACCGAAATACATGCGCTGCCCGGAAAACCTCCGTAATTCAGGAATGTCGGGTACGCGTTGTTTTTCGTGATGAAATCATGCACTTCTTTGTCGATCTGCTTTGTGGTGAGGCCGGCTTTTATTGCCTCTCTGGCGACCGTTCTGGCGCCTGCAGTTATTCTGCCGGCCTGCCTCATAAGCTCGATCTCGTGCTTGGATTTAACAATTATGCCTTCAGCCATTGTCAGATACCCAGGCACTTTCTGATCTCATCTGTAGTCTCTTCTATGGTGGGCATGTTGCTGACTGTTTTCAGCTTTCCGCGTGCTTCATAAAAGGCTTTGAGAGGCTCTGTCTCCGCATGGTATACGGAAAGCCTTGCTTTTACTGTTTCGGGAGCATCGTCTTTTCTGACGATGAGCTCGCCTCCGCAGAAATCACATACACCTTCTTTTTTCGGGGGATTCGAGATGATGTGGAAAGTCTGGCTGCACTCTTTGCAGGTCCTTCTGCCTGACATGCGCTTTACTATCTCGTCGTCGGATATCTCTATCGAGAGTGCATAATCGATCGCTATGCCTTTCTCCTCAAGAGCCTCCGCCTGCGGTATAGTTCTGGGAACTCCATCCAGGATATAGCCGTTAAGGCAATCGTCCTGCGCGAGTCTCTCCTCGACGATCCCTATTATCACATCATCCGGAACCAGCTGGCCGGCTTCTACGAATGCTTTCGCTTTGAGCCCGACAGGAGTACCGTTTTTCATTGCTGCTCTCAGTATATTGCCTGTCGATATCGTCGGGATATTAAGCTCTCTGCTCAGTATCTCAGCCTGTGTACCTTTGCCCGCTCCGGGAGCACCTAAAAGTATCAGCTTCATACTTGTCTCCGATCAGTCAAGGAATCCCTTGTAGTTGCGCATCATCATCTCTGCCTCGAGAGCCCTTACAGTCTCAAGCGCGACACCGACAACGATTATTATCGAAGTTCCGCCGAGTGAGAGGCCCGTGAGTGCGTCAGCATTGCTGAAGTGGGAGATGAGGATAGGAACTGTGGCCAGAATGCCGAGATAGATCGCGCCGAAGAGCGTTATCTTGTTCAATACCTTTGAGATGAACTCGCTGGTCGGTTTGCCGGGTCTGAATCCCGGGATATACCCGCCGTTCTTCTTCAGGTTGTTGGCTACTTCTACCGGATTGAACTGAATGGTCGAGTAGAAATAAGCGAAGAAGAGTATCAGCAGGAAGTAGACGATCGCGTAAATGATCGAATCGGTTTCGAACCATTTGAGGCTCTTTCCCGAAAGTGCAGCTATCGTTGCGGGCAATGCCGCGATAGACTGTGCGAAGATTATGGGCATAACACCCGACATGTTGACCTTCATCGGTAGGTGAGTGCTCTGGCCGCCGTACATCTTGCGTCCGACAACTCTCTTGGAGTACTGGACGGGAATACGTCTTTCAGCATCGCTCACAAATACGATAAGCACGACAAGCGCTATCGCCCCGAGGAACATCAGGACTCCGGCCCACCATTTCAGATCTCCGCTGATAATATTGGAGACCGTTCTGATGATGCTGGTCGGCAGACGGGAGATAATGCTTGCGAAGAGTATCATCGAAATGCCGTTGCCTATGCCGAACTCTGTGATCTGTTCGCCGAGCCACATGATAAGGGCAGAGCCCGAGGTGAATGTCAGGACTATTACGATGCCGGCCCACACGCTGTTTGCTGCATCCGGAACAAGAAGACCGTTGTTCTTGAGGAGCATGTAGTAGCCGAAGCCCTGAAGAAGGCCGATGGCGACTGTGGAGTAACGTGTGATGGAAGCTATCTTTTTCTTTCCCTCTTCACCTTCATCCTTGCTCATACGCTCGAGTGCGGGGATCGCGATACACAGGAGCTGTATGATAATGGATGCGTTGATGTATGGCTGGATCGAGAGAGCAAATATCGTTGCGTTGCTGAAAGCTCCGCCGGACATAACGTTCATAAGTCCCAGGACGGTGCTCTGAACGCTTGTGAAGTAGTTGCGCAAAAGGTCTACATTTACGTAAGGGACAGGGACCGCATTACCGAGACGGTAGAGCAGTATGATCAAAAGCGTGAAAAGGATCTTTCTGCGGATCTCTTCAATCTTCCAAGCGTTACGTAAAGTCTGAATCACTTAGACCACCTCTGCCTTTCCGCCGGCCGCCTCGATCTTCTGTTTCGCGGTTTCGGAGAAAGCAGCTGCCTTTACATCAAATTTCTTGGTTATTTCGCCGTTTCCGAGTATTTTTACGCCATATTTGCACTTTGAGATGATTCCGGCGCTGAGAAGTGCCTCAGCATCAATGACCGCACCGTCTTCAAATTTGTCGAGCGCTGAAAGATTGACTGTCTCCAGCGGTTTGGCAAAAATGTTGTTGAATCCTCTCTTGGGGATACGGCGTGCAAGAGGCATCTGGCCGCCTTCGAATCCTATACGGACTCCGCCGCCGCTGCGGGCTTTCTGACCTTTGTGGCCGCGCCCTGCGGTCTTGCCGTTGCCGGTCGCATGGCCTCTGCCCTTGCGTTTGTCAACATGAGTTGAGCCGGGTACGGGAGAAAGATCTTGAATCTGCATCTCTGTCTCCTCCTTATTCTTCTGTTACCTGGAGCAGATAGCCTATCTTGGCTATCTTGCCGCGGGTCTGGGGGTTGTCGGGCTGGACAGTCTCGTTGCCGATCTTGTGCAGTCCCAGCGAGTTGGCAGTTGCAATGTGCTTGTCAAGTCTGCCGTTCAGGCTCTTTACGAGCTTTATTCTTAAATTCTTAGCCATCTGAAACTCCTCCTTAGCCCTGAATTTCCTCAGGGGTCTTGTCCCTGACAGCTGCGACCTGAGCCGCGTCTCTCAGAGATTTGAGGCCTTCCATTGTAGCTGCCACAACGTTTGCGGGGTTATTGATGCGGAGGCATTTTGTACGGATATCTTTGATGCCCGCTGCTTCAACAACTGCACGGACAGCACCGCCGGCGATAACGCCTGTGCCTTCGGGAGCCGGCTTAAGCAGAACGCGTCCTGCGCCGAACTCGCCTATAACCTCGTGGGGAATGGATGTTCCATGAAGTGTGACGTTGATTATGTTTTTCTTTGCGTCCTCAAGGCCCTTGCGGATAGCTTCGGATACTTCGTTGGCTTTGCCTGTTCCGAATCCAACACGGCCTTTTCCGTCTCCGACTACGCAGAGAGCGGCAAACTTGGCTATGCGTCCGCCTTTGACTGTCTTGCTGACACGGTTGAGGGATACCACTTTCTCAATGAACTCGGGAGCTGCCGGCTCTTCACGAGGTGCGCGGCGATCTCTTCTGTCGTTATTGTAAGCCATTTATATATCCCCCTTCCTCAGAATTTCAGGCCGCCCTCACGGGCACCTTCTGCAAGTGCTTTGACACGTCCGTGGTAGATATTGCCTCCGCGGTCAAACACTACTTCTTCGATTCCTTTCTTCAGAGCGCGCTCTGCGATAAGGGAACCGATCTTCTTGGCAGCTTCACAATTGCCGCCGTTGCCTTCAAAGCCTTTCTCGACCGTGGATGCTGAGCAGAGAGTATTTCCCGCTACATCGTCGATGATCTGGGCATAGATGTTGTTTTCACTGCGGAATACGCTGAGACGGGGTCTTTCGGCAGTGCCGGAAACCTTACCGCGTACTCTCAAGTGGCGCTTGATGCGCTGTCCTTTTGTATCAGGTCTTTTAATCATTCAGGCACACCTCCGTTTACTTAGCACCGGTCTTGCCTTCTTTGCGGCGGATAACTTCGTAGTCGTATTTGATTCCTTTGCCCTTGTAGGGTTCCGGAGGTCTCTTACCGCGAACTTCTGCTGCAAACTGGCCGACCTTCTGCTTGTCGATACCCTTGATAACAATGTGGTTTGCGTCGGGAACATCGATCTGGATGTCTTCCGTCTCGGGGATAACGATCTGATGCGAATAACCGAGGTTCATGACGAGGTTTTTCCCGTCTTTTGTCGCTCTGTATCCGACGCCGTTGATCTCGAGCTTCTTCTCAAAGCCCTGAGTCACTCCGACCACCATATTGTTGATGAGGGTACGGCTCAGACCGTGAAGTGAACGGTTCTCTTTGGAATCATCAGGTCTTTCGACTGTCAGAACTCCGTTTTCGGTGCTGAGCTTCATCTGGGGAACTATCGTGCGTTCCAGGGTTCCTTTGGGGCCCTTGACTGTGATATGGTTGTTCTCGCTGACTGTGATCTCAACTCCTGCGGGAACGGTAATGGGAGCTTTTCCTATTCTGGACATATTCTTCTGCCTCCCTTACCACACGAACGCAAGGACTTCGCCGCCGACGTGCTCGCTTCTGGCCTGCTTGTCGGTCATAACGCCCTTGGATGTTGAAATGATTGCGATGCCGAGTCCTTTAAGGACGCGCGGCAGCTCGTCTGCGCCGGCATAGACACGGAGTCCGGGCTTGCTTACGCGCTTGAGTCCGGAGATCGCTTTTACCTTACCGGGCAGGTATTTGAGTGTGATGCGAATGATGCCCTGTGTTCCGTCGTCAACGAGCTGGTAGCTCTTGATGTAGCCTTCATTGAGAAGGATCTCGGCGATGGACTGCTTCATCTTGGAAGCCGGGACATCGACAGTCTCATGCTTTGCTGTTCCGGCGTTGCGGATACGGGTCAGCATGTCTGCAATGGGGTCAGTGATCTGCATTTTGTTATTCTCCTTATTTAGAGTTACCGCTTTTGCGGTTTTATACCGAGGTTCTTGGCCAATACATGATTGGTCCAAGCCTTTCGATATCGTTTAAAAAGTTTACCAGGAAGCTTTGCGTACTCCGGGGATCTCGCCTTTGTAAGCCAGTTCTCTGAAGCAGATACGGCAGATGCCGTAGTTGCGGAGGTAGGCATGCGGTCTTCCGCAGATCTTGCAGCGGTTGTACCTGCGTGTCGAGTACTTGGCAGGAGCCTGCTGTTTTAAAATCATAGCCTTTTTTGCCATCTCTGAGTCCTCCTTAGTTTGCAAACGGTGCGCCCAGAAGTCTGAGCAGCTCGCGTGCTTCTTCGTCTGTCTTTGCAGTGGTGGTGATCGCGATATTCATTCCGCGAAGCTTGTCGATCTTGTCGTACTCGATCTCCGGGAAGATTATCTGTTCCTTGAGTCCGAGGCTGTAGTTGCCGCGCCCGTCAAATGCATCTGCGCTGATTCCGCGGAAGTCTCTGACACGGGGAAGAGCGACATTGAACAGTCTGTCGAGGAATTCCCACATACGGTCCTGTCTCAATGTAACTTTGACACCGACCTTCATTCCTTCACGAAGCTTGAAGTTTGCAACGCTCTTGCGCGCAACCGTTGCTACCGCGTGCTGTCCTGTGATATTGGAGATATCGTTGATAACAGCCTCAAGAGCTTTTGCGTTGTCCTTGCAGTCGCCGCATCCGACAGAAACGACTATCTTGTCGATCTTGGGGATCTGCATAACGGACTTGTAGTTGTATTTCTCCATGAGAGCAGGAGCCGCCTCTTCGAGGTATTTCTTCTTCATATTAGTCATATCTTTTCAGCTCCTTCCTCAGATCTCTGCGCCGCACTTCTTGCAGACACGGACTTTCTTGCCGTCCGTGATCTTGTGTCCGACGCGTGTCGCCTTGCCGCACTTGGGGCATACAAGCTGGACCTTGCTCGCGTAGATCGGGGTCTCGACCTTGATTATGCCGCCCTCTTCACCCTGTTTGCGGGGCTTCTGGTGCTTAGTGGCAACGTTTATTCCCTCGGCGACTACTTTTCCGCCTTTGGGATCTGCACTCAGGACTTTGCCCTGCTTGCCTTTGTCTTTTCCTGACAAAACAACGACTTTATCGTCTTTCTTGATATTCATTCCGGTACCTCCTCAAATTACTTCCGGAGCAAGGGAGAGGATCTTCATGTAATCCTTCTCGCGGAGCTCACGGGCAACAGGCCCGAAAATGCGCGTTCCGCGCGGATTCTTGTCGCCTTCATTGATCAGAACTGCAGCGTTTTCATCGAAACGGACATAGGTTCCGTCAGCACGGCGTACGGGCTTGACTGTGCGGACTATGACAGCCCTTACAACATCGCCTTTTTTAACCTGGCCGCCGGGAGCTGCTTTTCTAACAGAAGCAACTACAACATCGCCTACACTGGCGTACTTGCGTTTTGATCCGCCGAGAACAAGTATGGTTTTAAGTTCCTTGGCGCCGGTATTGTCAGCGACCTTCAGATGTGTTTCCTGCTGTATCATTTAGGTGCCTCCTTACTTAGCCTTTTCAACTATTTCGACCACACGCCATCTCTTGTCCTTGGAAAGGGGGCGGGTCTCCATCACACGGACTACATCGCCTACGCCGCACTCGTTGTTCTCGTCATGGGCTTTGAGACGGTATGTGCGTCCGATGATCTTCTTGTATGTCTTGTGGGCAACATGGTCTTCAACTGTGACTACGACCGTCTTGTCCATCTTATCGGATACGACCTTGCCTACGCGGGTCTTCCGGGAAGTATTTCTAATTTCAGCCATTTTCCTTTACCTCCTCAGTTTTCCTTCTCGCGCAGAATTGTTTTTACGCGAGCTATGTCACGGCGTACGGCAGAGATCTTGGTCGGGTTGTCGAGATGGTTCGTTGCATGCTGCATACGGAGCATGAACAGATCCTTCTTGAGGTCAGCCAGCTTGTTTTCAAGCTCGGCAACAGAAAGATTGCGTATTTCGTTTGCTTTCATCTCATTCACCACCTAATCCGGATTCGCTGCCCTTAGCAACTATCCTGCATTTGACGGGCAGTTTGTGGCTGGCAAGGCGGAGAGCTTCGCGGGCTGCTTCCTCGGGAACTCCCGCTATCTCAAACATGACCCTGCCGGGTTTTACGACGGCGACCCAGTACTCGGGAGATCCTTTACCGGATCCCATACGGGTCTCTGCCGGCTTCGCGGTAACGGGCTTGTCGGGGAATATCTTTATCCAGACCTGGCCGCCACGTTTGGTATAACGTGTCATTGCGATACGTGCTGCCTCTATCTGGTTGGAGGTGATCCAGCCCGGTTCCTGTGCAGCAAGTCCGAACTCGCCGTATGTTACCGTATTTCCGCGGAGGGCTTTGCCCTTCATGCGTCCGCGGTGTACTCTGCGGTACTTTACTCTTTTAGGCATTAACATCAGTTCTTGCCTCCTTCCTGGGCGCCTGCTGCGGGAGCAGCTGCCGGACGGCGGTTAAAGGATCCGCGGTCCTGGCCCGGGCGTCCGTATCCGCCCTGGCGTCTGTCACCGGAGTTGCGGTCACGGTTGTATCCGCCCTGGCGTCTGTCGCCGTCTCTGCGGTCGTTTCTGCGGTTTCTGCGCTCGCCGTAAGGCTTGTTCAGATCCAGCGTACGGGGTGTGGTGCGGAGTGTCTGGGAGAGGACTTCGCCTTTGTATATCCAGACCTTTACACCGATACGGCCGTAGGTTGTGTTTGCTTCTGCGAAACCGTACTCAATGTCTGCACGGATCGTCTGAAGAGGAATGGTTCCCTCGTGATAGGTCTCGGATCTTGCTATTTCTGCTCCTCCAAGCCTTCCGCCGCATTTGATCTTGATTCCGCGGGCTCCGCCTCTCATGGCTCTGCCCATTGCGTTCTTCATCGCGCGTCTGAATCCGATCCTCTTCTCGAGCTGGGCTGCGATGTTCTCCGCAACCAGCTGAGCGTTCGTGTCGGGGTTTCTGACTTCAACTATCGAAAGAGCAACGCTCTTGCCGATAAGCTTTTCAACTTTAAGTCTGAGGGCCTCTATTGCCTCACCGCCCTTGCCGATGACGACACCGGGTCTGGAGCAGTGGATGAATATGCGGACCTTCGAGCTGTCACGTTCGATCTCTATTGTCGGAACGCCGGCAGAATACAGCTCCTTCTTGAGGAACTGGCGGATCTTGTGATCTTCAACTATCAGATCGCCGACTTTGTCTTCTCTTGCGTACCATCTGGAATCCCAGTCTTTGATAACACCGACTCTCAGTCCGTGGGGATTAACTTTCTGACCCATAATTCTGCCTCCTTTCCTTATTCTTTCTCAGCCACGCAGATCGTGATGTGGCTGGTGCGTTTGTTTATGCGGTACATTCTGCCCTGAGCTCTCGGCATGCCCCTCTTGAGTATCGGGCCCGCTCCGGCGTAGCACTGAGCTACATAGAGTTTATCGGGATCCATCTCAAAATTGTTCTCGGCGTTTGCCATCGCGCTCTTCAGGACCTTTATCATCAGCTCGCAGCCGGCTTTGGGAGTGTTCTCCATGAGTGCCAGAGCCAGGTTTGCGTCCTTGCCGCGGATCATGTCACAGACTATGCTGACCTTGCGGGGAGAAATGCGCGCGTATTTGTGTTCTGCGCGAACGAGTTTCTTTTCTTCCATCTGCTTCCTCCTCCGTTACTTGGTCGCAGCTGCCGTTTTGCTTCCGGAGTGCCCGCGGAAGGTTCTGGTCGGTGCAAACTCGCCGAGCTTGTGTCCTACCATATCCTCGGTGATGTATACCGGAACATGACGGCGTCCGTCGTGAATAGCTATTGTGTGTCCGACAAAGGACGGGAAAATGGTGCTGCTGCGGGACCAGGTCTTGAGGACCTCTTTCTTGCCCGTCTTATTCAGTTCATCGACTCTCTTAAGCAGCTCGGGAGCTGCGTAAGGGCCTTTTTTAATGCTTCTGCTCATCTGTTTCCCTCCTTACTTCGCGTTGCGGCGTTTGACAATGTACTTGTCAGTCGCGTTCTTGGTCTTGCGAGTCTTATAGCCGAGTGCGGGCTTGCCCCAAGGGGTAACAGGGCCCGGACGCCCGACAGGAGACTTGCCTTCGCCGCCGCCGTGGGGGTGATCCACCGGGTTCATGACGCTGCCTCTGACAGTCGGTCTGACACCCATATGGCGCTTACGGCCTGCTTTGCCGATAGAGATGTTAGCGTGGTCTACATTTCCGACCTGTCCTACGGTCGCCATGCAGCCGAGACGGACTTTTCTGGATTCGCCGGACGGGAGACGTACTGTCGCCATTCCGTTTTCCTTGGCCATCAGCTGTGCCGAGACGCCTGCGCCTCTGACGAGCTGTGCGCCCTTGCCGGGGTAGAGCTCTATGTTGTGGATAACGGTACCTACGGGGATGTTCTCAAGAGGAAGAGCATTGCCGACTTTGATATCGGATGCAGCCCCGGAGACTACCGTGTCGCCTGCCTTGAGGCCGACAGGAGCCAGAATGTAGCGGCGCTCGCCGTCTTCATACTCGAGAAGTGCTATGTAAGCGCTTCTGTTCGGGTCGTACTCCAGACGGAGCACTTTCGCGGGCATATCGGGCTTATTGCGTTTGAAATCGATGACCCTGTACTTCTGTCTGTTTCCGCCGCCCTGGTGGCGTACCGTTATACGGCCGTAGCTGTTTCTGCCGGAATTCTTCTTCTGGACCTCTGTGAGGCTCTTCTCGGGTCTCGCGTGCTTGTCGATCCCGTCGAAGCCCGATACGGTCATCTGTCTTCTGGCCGGAGTGGTGGGTCTGTATGTTTTAATCGACATTATTTAACCCTCCTTAAACCATTCCTTCGAAGAGCTCGATGTTCTTCGAATCTGCACTGAGCTTGACTACTGCCTTTTTCCAGGAAGCTGTCTTGCCCATCGGGTAAGCGCCCTGGCGCTTTGCTTTGGATCTGACGTGGGTCGTGGTCACTTTGATGACTTTCACGTCGAAGATCTCTTCGATTGCCTTTTTGATTTCGATCTTGCCGGCATCTTTGTCTACTTCGAAAGCATACTTTTTAATATCAAGATCTTCCATAGACTGCTCGGTGATGATCGGGCGGATTATGATATCATATGCTGTTTTCATTTAAGCAAATACCTCCTCGATCTTCTGCAGAGCCGCCTTATCGACTATGAACTTGCCGGTGTTCAGAATCATATACGGGCTGAGGATCGTTGCTGTCGTGGTCTCGACTCCGCTGATGTTTCTGGCGGATTTAACAACGTTCTCTTCGACATTTTCCGTGACCACAAGAGCTTTGCCCTCGGAACCTATCTTCTTTAAAAACTCCGCAAATGTCTTTGTCTTTATCTCGTCCATCTTGAGTCCGTCGATGACGATTATATCTTCATCTGCAGCTTTCGCTGAGAGCGCGGACTTCATTGCGAGACGTTTTACTTTCTTGTTCAGCGTGTAGCTGTAATCGCGCGGCTTCGGTGCGAATGCTACGCCGCCGTGAGTCCATACGGGGGACCCTGCATAACCGGCTCTGGCTCTGCCTGTACCCTTCTGACGCCAGGGTTTCTTGGTCGTGAATGAGACCTCGCCTTTGGTGAGGGCGCTCTGTGTGCCCTGACGAAGGTTTGCAAGATGGTTCTTGACGCTGTCGTGAAGAACGCTCTTGTTCGGCTCGATGCCGAAAACGGCTTCGGAGAGCTCGATCTCGCCGGTCTTCTCTCCGGCCATATTGAATACGTTAGCTTTAGGCATATTTCTGCTCTCCTTTCCTTACTTTGTACGTGCAGATGCTTTCTGCGGATTGACACGGGCGGAAGCCTTCTGCGGATTGACGCT
Source organism: Oscillospiraceae bacterium (assembly GCA_017430455.1). Taxonomy (GTDB): domain Bacteria; phylum Bacillota; class Clostridia; order Oscillospirales; family Oscillospiraceae; genus Limivicinus. The sequence goes on along the minus strand of JAFRMX010000009.1, from coordinate 97,532 downwards.
GACTCCTGCAGTGTCGGTCTTCTTGATGATCTGGGTCTTTGCGGTGGACTTGATATAAACGATTCCGCCTTTGGGGCCGGGAATTGCACCGCGGATCGCGATGAGATTGAGCTCGGGGTCTACCTTAACGACGTCAAGGTTCTGTACCGTGACCTGGTCGACGCCCATGTGTCCGGCCTGTTTCTTTCCCGGCATGATGCGGGAAGGATCTGCGCTGGAGCCCATTGAGCCCGCGTGTCTGTGAACGGGGCCGCCGCCGTGGCTGGTGGGAGTGCGTCCCTGGCCGTAACGTTTGATAACGCCGGCATAGCCGTGGCCCTTGCTGATTCCGGTGACATCGACTTTCTCGCCTTCAGCGAAGATGTCTGCTTTAACAACGTCACCGACTTCAAAAGTCTTGGTGTCCTCAAGGCGGAACTCCTTGAGATGCTTTACCATTGCAACTCCTGCCTTCTTCAGGTGTCCCTGCTCAGGCTTGGAGAGCTTCTTTTCGGCTGTCTCTTCGAAGCCGAACTGGACCGCATTGTAACCTTCCTTCTCCTCAGTCATCTTTGCCGTGACTGTGCACGGACCTGCTTCAATGACTGTTACGGGGATCACTTTGCCGGTCTCGTCGAAGATCTGCGTCATGCCGACCTTCTTGCCGATAATGGCTTTCTTCATTGATTTTTCCTCCTTCGGTTATTGGTTGCCTTGCATGGCTGAGAGATGATCATTTTCATCTCGCGCCGGAGGCCGGCAACTTAACCCGCCCGCATGTACATTAATAAAAAATTTACGGGCACCGGGTCATTGCTGGGGATTAAAGCTTGATCTCGATCTGAACGCCTGCAGGGACTTCAACGCTGCTCAGAGCATCAACAGTCTTCTGGTTCGGGTTTATGATATCGATCAGGCGCATGTGGGTCCTGCGCTCGAACTGCTCGCGGCTGTCCTTGTACTTGTGTACGGCGCGGAGGATCGTGACTACCTCTTTCTTTGTGGGCAGAGGAATGGGTCCGGAGACTTTCGCGTCTGTGCGCTTTACGGTCTCGACTATCGTTTCCGCAGCTTTGTCGACGAGCTGATGATCATAAGCCTTGAGGCGTATGCGGATCATGTTTTTGGGTTTCGCTGTTGCCATGTGATTTCTCCTTACATTAGATAATGTATATTATGCGTAAGGATGAGACTTTCGATTTCTATACACACAACCGTGCGTATCAGGCTCTGTCCGTAAAACAAACCGGCTCTTTGCCTCAAGCCGGCTTAACTCCGCCCAGACGATATACGCGTGTACGGAAAAGTCTCAGCCGCCCGATCTCGTACCGGAAATGCATCCGGTACCGGACATACTCCGCGGAAGTTACCTTGCTGTGCAAGCAATCTCCCGTTTCATCGCATACCTGCGCCTTACGCAGGCCAAAAGATAATAACAAAAATGGGGCGGCATGTCAACAATTATTTTCAGTTTTTTCAGGGTTTGAGCGAAATATTTTTTATCCCGGGCTTCAGTCCATGACCTTCCTGTAAAGGCTCCTGTACGCGTCGACAAGTACAGACGCGTCCATGCCCAGAGCGACGCTGTCGTAGCCTTCTTCGAAATCTTTTCTGGCCGCCTCGGGGCTGGCCATCTCTCCCTCCGTTTATTGCCCGTCCAGCAGATATGGCAGAAAATAGGCTGCCATCTTATACCACCAGGGCCAGTCGTGGTTCACATCCGGTCCCCAGTAGTCCACCCAGACATTGATGCCAAGCTCGTGAAAGCGCCTGTCCAGGCACTCGGTGCTCCAGGGTTCCTCCCAGGCGCCCCGGCCGGTGCAGGCCACAGCCTTGTGGCGGTTGTACTCGGCGATGAAGGGGTGGTCCGCCGGAAAGCCGGCCATGTAATCGTTGGGGGAATTTTTGTAGACCACGTCGTCCATGTAGTCCCCAAGGAAGAAGCTGGAGTTGTACACGCCGCTGAGCGCCATGCAGCGGTCGAAGAGATCCGGAAAGCGGAGATAGAGGTTCATGGCGTGGAAAGCGCCCGTGGAGCAGCCGAAAGACATGATCCCCGGGAAACCGTCCCAGCCGTTTTTCATGTTCGCGTAATCACGGATAAAGGGCACCGCTTCCCTGGTGATATAGTCGATCCAGCGCTCATGAAGGCGGATCCGGTCATAGGGGTTTCCGTCCTCCCTGCTCCAGGTCTCGGCGTCTATGGTGTCGATGGCAAAGACCATGCACTTTCCCCCGTCGATCCAGGGGGCGAAGGTGTCCGCCATACGGAAATTCTCGAAATCGAAGAAACGGCCGTTCTGGCAGGGAATGAAAAGCACGGGCTTTCCCGCGTGGCCGTATACCTTGATCGGCATCGTGCGGTCCAGATTATTGCTGTGCATCTCAAAATAAGCGGTCTCCAAGGGTCATTCCTCCATATTATAAAATAAGGTATCCATGAAAAAGGGGATCTGCCGCTCCCAGGAGGCCTCCGAGTGAAAGCCCTTGGGAACGATCCTGCTCTCTAAGAGCACGCCCTTTCCGATAAGCTGCGCGGTGACTTCGGCGTAAACTTTTTTCGCCGTCCTTCTCTTCAGCTCCCGCTGCCCCATATCCATGTAGAGCATGGTCTGAGCGATCTTCGCGTTTTTTATCATTGCCTTAACGCCCTCCGGGTTAACAACCAGCGAGGGAGAGAGTGCCGCGCCGCGGGAGAAGGTATCATTGTACGCCATCAGAGCGTAGATGGTCATCAGACCGCCCATGGAGCTGCCTGCAATAAAGCTGTGCTTCCGGTCAGGCTTTGTCGGCCACTGCTCATCTATCCGGGGCTTGAAGTCATTTATCAGGAAATCCATGGTGAGCTCTCCCCTGCCTTTGATATCCCCCCAGTCTCCGAAGGAGATGTCGAACGGCGAGTATTCGGAGAGCCGGCCCCCGCAGGGCTCGTCCTCGGCGTGCCTATTGCACTCCACGGCGGCCACGATCAGCGGCACATTGTGCTCCGTGAGATAGTCCAGAAGGCCCCAGCTCTTGCCGTAGGTGGCGTCTTCGTCCCTGAAGAGATTCTGTCCGTCGAACATATAGAGCACCGGGTACCTCCGCTCCCGGTCCGCCCACGCGGAGTCGGGCACATAGACCCAGGCACGGCGCTCCTCGTCTCCCGTCAGCGCGGGGACAGTCACATTCCACTCTTCAAGCATCTGTTTCCTTTGCCTCTTTTCACATCTGATCCGCGAGATTGTACCATACTCCGGCCCGTTTTTTCAATATTGAGCATCCTGCAATTTTAATGTATTATATATTTATCAGCGTACTTTTTACAGGAGGGGTCATATGCCTGATTTCGGATTCAAAGACAGAAATTACATAGTTACCGGAGGCGCCGGAAGCATAGGCCGGGCAGTAGTCGAGATCATTGTCTCATGCGGCGGGAATGTGACCGCGGTGGATCTGGACGGGGCAACGCTCAAGGAACTGGGCTCCGCTTTACCGGAAGGGCGATACAGATATAAAACGGCGGATCTCTCGTCCCCGGAGGAGATACGTAGCGTGTTTGCAGAGATAACAGAGGCTTACGGGCAGATCCACGGGCTTGTAAACTGCGTCGGAGTGCTCTGCACAACGCCTATAACCGAGGTGACCCAGGAGGAATGGGACAGGGTCATTGCAATAAACCTGACAGGCGTTTTTGCAGCGATCCAGTCGGTCCTGCCGAACATGCTCTCAAATCACTGCGGAAGTATTGTAAACGTCTCCTCTGTAGCGGGAAAACTGGGCGGAGGACTTCTCGGGACAAGTGCTTACGCGACGAGCAAGGGCGGTTTAAACGCCTTGACCAAGGTCGTCGCCAAGACCTGCGGGCCTCAGGGTGTCCGCTGCAACGCGGTCTGTCCCGCCTGGACGGACAGCCGTATGATAAACAGCTTTATGAACGGGGAGAACATTGCCCGCCTTAAACAGATGGTTTCACTCCGCAGGCCCGCAACTGCCGAGGAGGCCGCTTACCCCATCGTGTTCCTTTTAAGCGATCTCGCGTCGTATATTAACGGAGAGATAACGGACGTTGACGGCGGCTGTACTTTTGACAGCTGAAAAAAACAGGGGCCGGTTCCGGCCCCTTTCCTTTTTCACAATATCTGCGTTTTATCTTCTCATCTCATCCCATTGAGGTTAGCAGTCGCTGTTCGATCCTGGCAGTTGCCGCCAGATAATACGAAAGCTCCGCGTCGTTCATATCCATATCGTCCAGCGCGTCGATCTTATCCATTGCCTCCTCGTATTTCGCCATATATGTCGCGTATTCCGTCAGAATGCTCACATCACTCGGATTCTCCGAATATTTCTGCATGAAATCGCAGTATTCGTTCATGAGCTCCTCGTAGCTGTCCACCGCTTCTTTGACTTCCGCTCTTACTCCTTCGGGTGAAGCTGCCTCAGTTTCCGCGGGCTCTTCCGTCGGCTCCGGAGTTGGTTCAGGCGTCGGTTCCGGATCAGGTTCAGCCGTGACTTCCGGCTCTTCCTTTTCTGGCGCTAAAGCCTCTTTATCCGGTGATCCGGTACTTTCGGGAGCCTGCTTCGGTTTTATGATCTCATCTATATCTGTATCCCCGTCATAAAAAGCTTCCCATACATCCGAATACATGTCATAAGTGTCTCCCCAGGCGTCACTGTGCACGTCATACATGTCTCCCCAGTAATCGGAATGCTCGTCATACATGTCATCCCAGGCATCGCGGTATTCCTCATATTCTATTCCCGAACCGTCAAGGATATCGTCACAGATGTCGAAGAGGTCATCGCTTGCGTCATCCCAGGAATCGTAATAGTCGTCCATTCCTTCGTCCCAGGTATCATAGAAATCCTCCATAGCCCGGTCCCACACTTTATAATCGCTGATACCGTTTGCAGCGACACATTTGAAGTAATCCGCAGCGATCGAATTAGTATCCGAATATAGAGTTTTTGAAATATTCAGGGTCGTTTCATAGTATTCGGAAACAGCGGAAACATTGGCTTTGTATGTCTTATATTCGTTTCCGATCCTCGAGCTGACTGTTTCATACTCTTTTGCAATATCATCGGAGGCCTTCGAAAATCTCTCCGTGATTGCAGCAAGAATGCTTTCCGTGTCCTTACGGTCGTATTTTACGCTTACGGAAGGACTGTCGTCCGCCTTCGGAAGCTGCAGTTTTCCGCAGGCGCAGAGCGCGAATGCCATAACGGCTGCAAGTAACAGTGCGATGATCTTTTTCATGTGTTTTATTCCTCCTTCAGGTTTTCCTTCAGATAATTAGCTGCGAAGGACGCCATGTCCTCATAGCGTTTTTGCGATCTGATCTTCTCGTCCTTGAGTCTTTCGATCTGCCGCTCGACCATCTCCCGGATGTGTTCCTTCGGGCTCTCCAGAAGCACGCGTATCTCCTCGATACTGAAGCCCATTTTCCGGTAATCGCGGATCTTCCCGAGCCTTTCCTCCGACTCATCGTCGTATTCCCGGTATCTCGACTTCGGATCCGTCCCGCAGCGAAGAAGCTCCGCTCCTTTTCTGCTCCTCGGGCGCGAGTAGTAATCAATGGTCATCTGGCTGACGCCGGTACGCCTGCTCAGTTCTCCTATCGTCATACCGGCCTCACCTCCCTTTTTGTGAGCATACCAACCATCGAGCGCTCAATGTCAATTGATTTGAATAAAATTGTTTTCACCGCTGAAAAAACCTCCTGTATGATTTTTGTTTCATACAAGAGGCTGTTTTTTATGCGGATATTATAATTTTATTGTAAGTACCTGCTGCTTTATGAAATTACATTACTCTCAAACGCTCTGCTCAAGAACGAATAAGTCCTGATTGATTAACTACCTTATGAAATTACATTACTCTCAAACTTGATGAGGTACTTCCCGGGGATAGCGTTCGATTAACTACCTTATGAAATTACATTACTCTCAAACTAGCGAGTAAAGCGCCTGATGCGCCCTCAAGATTAACTACCTTATGAAATTACATTACTCTCAAACATTGGGATGGCAACGGCACAAGCGACCATGGATTAACTACCTTATGAAATTACATTACTCTCAAACGCTCTGCTCAAGAACGAATAAGTCCTCAGGGCTAAATCCGTCCGTTCTGGTGAGCCTGAAATACTTCTCCTTCGTGATAAAGCCCCTGCTTTCCAGCATTTTCCATAAACCGGAGCATTTATTGCGGTATCCTGCCGGAACAGGAAACAGATTGCCTTTTTCTTCGTTCAATGTCTTTTTAACGAGTACCCGGTTATTTAAACTGTCATCCTTTGTAAGAGATTGCGGATATATATCCGGAACTTATGGAAGAGCTTGTCACTCTCATAGACGATTTTTATTTCGCGAACGGCAGAGCGCCTTCTGTCAGCGAGATAGCCGAAACGCTCGGCAAATCCAAGAGCGTCATCCAGAACTATCTGGTGGATATGAACGGAAAGGGGCTTTTGTATTACAGCAACGGGATGCTCAGAACCAGACGCATGTCCAACACCTCTCCCGGCATCTGCTTTGTTCCGATACTCAGCAGCATACAGTGCGGAGAGCCCCAGACCGAGGACATCGTCTATGACGAATATATCCCCCTGCCGACGAGGATATTCGGGCGCGGGAACTACTACGCCCTCTTCGCGAGAGGCCTTTCCATGATAAACGCGGGGATAGAGCCCGGAGACCTTATCATAGTCGACAGGGACAGGGAGCCTAGGGAGGGCGACATCGTCGTCGCGCTCCTCAATTCGGAGAACACGCTGAAGACTTTAAAGTTTGACGGGGACGGCATCCCTTATCTTCATCCGGAGAATCCGGATTTTGAGGACATATACCCCGGTGAATACGGCACCCTGTTCATCCAGGGAGTCATGAAATACATTATCAAAAACAAAGAAGGATTCACGATCTGAAATGAAGAGAAGCAGAGAAGAACTCGAAGAGAGCATCCGGTTTTACGACGATCTCCGGTATACGGCGATCGAGGCGGATATTGAGAAAGCACATGAGGAGCAGGCGGAAAAAGAGGCGCGGCAGATCCGGGCGATATTCGATATGATTACAAAATCTAAAGAGGACTTTGAAGCCTCGGAAGAGGGTGTGCTCTGGTATGAAGATATTGAGCCTGTCAGCTCTTTATCTCCTGCAAACGGAAATGAAGGTGAAGATGAGATTCCCGATTTCTGCATAGGTGACGAAGAGACAATGGAAGAACAGGCCGCCGGACATTGCAGTGATGACGGTTATATTTCCGCGAGAGAGCTGCAGAAAATGGCCTTCACGCCGAAGGAGCCTTTAATCGAGGGCTTTCTGTATCCCGGAACATACATATTCGCCGGTGCCCCGAAGGTCGGCAAATCCTTTGCTATGGCCGGGATCACCTGTCACGTGAGCAGCGGCGAGCCTATGTGGGGATATAAGGTCAACAAAGGAACCGTTCTTTACCTCGCGCTTGAGGATACTGAAGAAAGGCTCCAGTCGAGATACAGCTCCATATTCGGGAAAGAGTTGCCGGAGGATCTGTATTTCAAGGTCAGCGCGAAACCGGTGGACCGCGGCCTTCTGGACGATCTCGAGCGCTTCGTCTCAAAGCATCCCGATACAAAGCTCATTGTCATAGATACGCTTCAGAAGATCCGCTCTGCAAAGAGCAGCTATGAAAACGATTATGATATGGTCGGGACTCTGAAAGCCTTCGCGGACAGGAATAATCTCTGCCTGCTCCTGGTACACCACACGAGGAAACAGGATTCGTCCGACAAATTCAATACCATCAGCGGTTCCCAGGGGCTCAACGGTGCGGCGGACGGCGCCTATATCATGTATAAAACGGACAGGCAGGCTCAGAAAGCGTCGATACTGATGACGGGCAGAGATATACCGGACAAAAAGCTCCGTATATATCGTGACGGCGATACGCTCGAATGGCAGCTCGAGGGCGAGGGCGACGATTCCGACGAGGACCCGAAGGAGCTGATCCGGACAAAGATCGCGGAGATCGTCACCGCTAATAACGGTCACTGGATCGGTACCGCGACCGAGCTGGCTCTAGAGATCGGATCTATAGCCAAGAGGTCCACAATCACAAAGATAATAAACGAAGAAACTGCGAGACTTCAGCTGGATTACGGTATAAAATACAATTACGGAAGAAACTATAAGGACAGACATCTCGAATTCACTGCGGTAGACAATTCCGAAACCGACAAAGAGTATGAAGCAGAGCTTGAATAAGCCTGACAGGCGGAAGAGTTATGACAGGTAAAAAAAGCACCTGTCATGGTCAAAACCCTTGGTATCACAAAGTTTATGACAGGATGACAGGTAAAGTGAGATATAGTGCCGGCTGAAGTTTACATAATTTTCATGACAGGCGGGGGTGTATTTGCCTTCACCTGTCATGGTGTCATAACGCTTGCGCCGCAAAGCATTGAGGCATGACAGGTAAATAATCCGCCTGTCATGCCCGTATTTTCAAATGAAATCCTGAGGAAACGATATACTATTTTCTGATCAATTCAGAATACTCTTCTATGCTCAATTCTCCTGCTTTGGCATGCTCAAGCAATTGTTTTGCAAAGACTATCCATGATTTGAACTTTTCTTCCGCGTTGATATTGTTTTTTTTGGTACGCTGTTTCCGGGCGTTATGTGTTTTATACGCTGTCCGGTAAATTGAAAGAAGCTTGTCTGTATCTATCTTGTCCGAGTAGTCGAGGTCTCTGCAGCGTTTACCGTTTTTTTGCATACGGCAGCAGTATTGTTCGTCACTTCGGTTCAAAGGCACAAAATACTCTCCGCAGTTTCTGCAGCGTTTGATCCTTACATTTGAACAGAGCAGGCGGAAAAATGAATACGAACACACCATATAAATGTCATCCGGGCTTTGAAGAATGATCGAAACTCCCATTTCGACCTTTTTGCCTTCGACCATGGAGACCAGATCCCGTATCTCACCGATTGCCTGGCTTCCGTAAAAAATTGAATTAAAATCCATGTTTTTGTTCTCGGTAGCCTGCAGATAGCTTTCATCCGAACCGTGCAGATGTGTTCTTGTAACGGTCGTACCCAGAGGAGAACTTCCGGTTTCCTGCAGGTGCAGTGTCAGTTTAACATTGGACGAGTTGAGAAGAAGGTCATCAAAAAAAGACTGGAAAACAAAAGCCCGCTGAAGCGTACTGAGTCCTGACAATGGTTCAAGTGTGCTTTTATCGAGGCAGAAGGTCAAAGCATCTTCAAAGGACTTCAGACAGTGGATGTAAGCATCCAGCCGGGAGATGACGGACTGCAGACTGTCCACTACAGTTCGCCAGCATGTTTCCTCGTTCAAAAGCCTGTCCACTTCATCATAGGTCTCGATCAGATACGGACTGGGGTGAATGCTGTAAAATGAATAATCATTTATATTCTTCCAAAGCTGCCCCAGAGGAAGAGAGGCAGCCCACCACGGGTGGATCTTTCTGACTTCAAGGCAGAGGTCAAACAGCTTTTCGATATAGACCGGAACAAGATGATGATCGAAAGTATTGTCCAGAACAAAACCAAACGATCTCTTCATTTCTGCGACTATACCCGGAAGCGTCCGGTTGGTGGCAGAGAGAAACTCTATCATATGCTGGCCTGCGGGAAGCTGATCCTGTTCAATGCATACAAACTCTTCCGCATCTCTGGCCTTTTGACGGTAGATCTCCATGCTTTCCCGCGTAAAACTGTTTGAATATACCAGTCGGACATAATAGTCGACGGGTTTGCTTTTCCTGCTTATCATAGGCTGATTCCCCTTTAAATACACAGAAAGTCTGATGGTGTAGACATCATATCACAAATATGTAGACAAATGCAAGTTTTTTCAAAAAACGTAGACATCCATATTATATTTTGCTATGTCTCCAAAAAAAGCGTCACTTCTCTTGACAAAATTGTGCAATATTATTATTTTATTTTTGGATAGTAGTACAAGAAGTGAAATGAAAGCTTTTTTATATCCTAGATTGTAGACACAGCAATATTTTATGTAGACAGTTTTTTGTTTAAAATGTCTTCATAATCCTCTGCGAGATACCTTTCGGCGCAATTCATCGGGCAACAGTTTTCGTATTCAATACTATAAAAATTAAGGAATGTGAGGGATGCTGATGAGTAAAATCGAATTAAAAACGGAAAACTGCAAAGGATGCGGCAACTGTATAAGGAACTGCAGATTTGAAGCGCTTGCTTTTAACAATGAAGTTAATGCCAAGGGCTATCGGATCGTTACGGTCGACAGAGACAAATGTGTCGGCTGCGGTATGTGTTATACGGTTTGCCCGGACTATGTGTTTTCTATTGAAGACTGAAGGGAGAGCTGATAATGAAAAAGCTGATGAAGGGTAATTATGCTTTGGCGGAGGGTGCAATTCGCGCAGGATGCCGTCTGTTTGCAGGCTATCCGATCACACCCCAGACAGAGATCCTGGAATATCTCTCATCTCATATGGCCGAGGCAGGGGGTACTTTTGTCCAGACAGAATCAGAACTTGCGGGAATCAATATGGTTATCGGCGCAGCTGCTGCCGGAGCAAGAGCTATGACAAGCTCTTCAGGGCCGGGATTCTCGCTTAAGCAGGAAGGAATATCATATCTGAGTTCCATGGAAGTGCCGGCTGTGATCGTGGACGTTATGCGCTACGGTATCGGCCTGGGCAATGTGGTTCTCGGGCAGGCAGATTATTTTCAGGTCACTAAGGGAGGCGGGCACGGAGGTTACAAGGTCCCGGTATATGCTCCTGCTTCAGTTCAGGAAAATGCTGATTTTGTTTTCAAAGCGTTTGATACTGCGGAAGCATACAGGACTCCGGTCATTATCCTGTCCGACGCGGCAATCGGGCAAATGATGGGGTCTGTTGAACTGCCGGATCCTATCGAGCACGATATCAACAAGTTTGACTGGACCCTGAAAGGGCGTGATGCCCGTCATCCCACCGGAAGAAAGATGACGGATGTGATCTATTACGATTACGCTTTTGATGACTATGATCCGCATATCCGCGCCAGGTATGCAAAGATGCATGACGAGCTTCAGGAGTGGGAAGAAGTTGAAACGGAAGATGCCGAATTGCTGATGGTAGCCTACGGGATAAGTTCCAGGGTCTGCAAAGAAGCAGTTCGCCTTGCTCGCGGGGAAGGTATAAAAGCAGGTCTTCTGAGACCGATAACACTGTGGCCGTTCCCTGAAAAGGCCATGACGAAATTCAACGGCAGGATCAAAGGATATCTGAGTGTGGAAATGAATGCCTGCGGCCAGATGGTGGAAGACGTCGCGCTGCATGCCGGCGGAACAAAAGTTTATTCGGATCCTACGGGCCGCAAGGTCGCTGACAGCGAGGATCTGGTTGCTCTGATCAAAGACATTCTGGCAGGCAAGATCGAGGAGGTGTTCTGAAATGGCGATTACGAAACAGATACCTGATACTATTTTTGCAGCAAACTCTTTCTGTCCGGGATGCGGTCACGGAATAGTCATTCGCCTGATCGCGGAAGTTCTCGATGAAATGGATCTTTCCGACCGCACTATCGGAGTTCTTGCGGTAGGATGTTCGTGCCTTGTCAACCGTACCCTGGCTGTTGATCTTATGCAGAGTGCCCACGGACGTGCAACAGCGGCTGCAGCCGGAATAAAACGTACCAGGCCCGGCAATCTGGTATTTACCTATCAGGGCGATGGTGACGCAATCTCGATCGGAATTGCGGAAACGCTCTACTCCGCCCAGCGGGATGAAAAAATTACTCAAATCATAGTCAACAACGGGGTCTTCGGAATGACCGGCGGTCAAATGTCTCCGACGACGCTTGTCGGGCAGAGAACAGCGACATCCGAGAAGGGACGCAATTCGGAGATCAACGGCGATCCCGTCAATATCATGAAACTGCTCAGTCAATTCAATACCGCTTATCTGGCACGCGGTTCGGTTCATGACGCAGCCAATATATTAAAAACAAAGCAGTATATCCGTACAGCTTTTGAATTGCAGATGCGCGGAGAAGGATTTACATGCGTTGAAGTGATCTCTCCCTGCCCGACAAACTGGCACATGACGCCGGATCAGGCAGTGGAACGTATTGCAAATGAGGTGCTGGAAGTATATCCGTTGGGCGAGTTCGTGAAAGGAGAGCATCAAAAGTGATAAAGGAATATGTCTTTGCAGGTTTTGGTGGCCAGGGTGTTTTAACTGCCGGTATGGTGCTTGCAAATACGGCAGCCATTAATGACATGGAGGTTTCCTGGATTCCTTCTTATGGCTCGGAAATGCGCGGCGGTACGGCAAACTGTGTAGTCAAGATCGGAGATGAGGAGATCCCCTCCCCTTTTGCCAAACATATTGATGTGCTTGTCGCAATGAACAGACCTTCATTTGATAAATTTGCCGGAATGGTAAAAAAGAATACCGGCGTGATCATTGTCAACAGCTCCGTTGTTCGCGAGTTCCCGGATGTGGAACAGGTAAAGATAATTGCCATTCCGATGCTGGAAATCAGCATGAAGCACGAAAACGAACGTGGTGCAAATATCGTCGCTGTAGGCGCTGCTGTTGGCGCCAGCGATATAATGCCGCGAGAAACAATGATCAGCGGGATCGAAACGTATTTCTACAAATACGGAAAGAACAATGACAAAAATATTGCCGTGTTTAATGAGGGGTATGATCTGGCCAGAAAGGAAATCGAATAATGGATCTCAATAAGCTCCTGAATCCCCAAAGCATTGCGGTAATCGGTGCCAGCGAAAGGCCCGGGTTCGGTTTGTCTACATGCACGAATCTGCTTAAATCACACGATACGGAACATATTTATTTCGTACATCCGAAGCATGAATATGTTCTTGGGAGACGCTGTTATCCGGATATCTTCCAAGTTCCGGAGCAGGTGGATCTGTGCGTGATAATCGTCAACAAAAACCTTGTGGCCAAAACGCTTGAAGACGCTGCCGCCTGCGGATGCAAGGCTGCAATCGTGTATGCCAGCGGTTACGGCGAAACCGGGGACAAAGCTGCAGAAGAAGAATTGCGTAATCTGTCGGTAAAACTGGATATGGCAATAATGGGAGCAAATTGTGCCGGATTTATGAATTGCACAAACAGAGTCTATCCCTTCGGAATGCTTTTCACTTCTGCGCGTTCAGGAGGCATAGCAATTATTTCCCAGTCCGGCAAGATCTGTCTGAACATGTCCCAAGTGGAGTATATGGGCTTTTCTTACCTGATCTCCAGCGGCAACAGTACATGTCTGCTTATTGAAGATTATATTGAATTCCTGATCGATGATGAGCACACAAAAGTGATCGGGCTCTATATGGAAGGAATCAAGAATCCCAAGAAATTTGAGCATGTTCTGGCCCAGGCTGCATGTAAAAGGAAACCGATAGTAATTCTCAAGGTTGGCAGGAGCGAGAAGGGAAGCAGAGTAGCTGCTTCGCACACGGGAAGCCTCTCAGGTTCGGACAAGGCATTTGACGCTGTCTGCAAAAAGTTTGGAGTGATTCGTGTTGATGATATAGAAGAGCTCGTGCAGATGTGCCACATACTGAGTGTTATTTCTCAATTGCCGACATGCAGCGGCTTTGCGGCTATGTGTCTTTCCGGCGGTGAAACAGGTGTTTGTGCAGATATGGGAGCGGCTATGGGAATCAAATACCCGGATTTTGCTCCTGAAACCACGGAGCACCTCAAGCGCCTGCTGCCGGACTATGCTACCCCTGCCAATCCTCTTGATATGACAGCGACTCTCACCCGTGATAAGGCGAAATACAGCGAGGTTATCGAAACCATCATGGATGACCCCAATATCGGTATGGTTCTTTGCGGTCAAACAGTCTTGCCAAAGCAAGAAACGAGCGACGCGATCTATACGATGTCTGAAGGGATGGTAAACGCAGCCTCCAAACAGAAAAAGCCGATAGGTCTCATAAACTTCTTCAATTCCTCCCGCGATGAAGTAATACGCAAGCGTCTGGAGGACGCGGGGATACCTCTTTTCCCCGCTGCCGGCGAGGGCTTCAAGCTTTTACGATATCTGAATGAGTTCAGAGAGTACAACTGGGAGGACCGCAGTCTGTCTTTGGCGATTCCCGAGATGCAAGGCGGCGATAAGGAGGTTCTTGGCGAACACTCAAGCAAGCAGGTGCTGAAAGAGGGAGGCGTCAAAGTCCCGGCGACTATACTGGCTTCGACCCGGGAAGAGATATGCAAAGCAGCAGAAAAGATCAGTTATCCTGCGGTCGTAAAAATCGAATCTCCGGATATTCTTCACAAAAGCGATATCGGCGGAGTCCGTTTGAACCTGAAGAATCCTGAGGAGCTGACAGCTGCCTGTTATGAAGTGTTGGAGAACGCCCGCACGAACTGCCCCGAAGCTGAACTGAAGGGTGTTCAGATCCAGGAAATGCTGCCTGCGGGGACGGAATTCATCATCGGTGTAAATACGGATCCACAGTTTGGCCCGATGATAATGGTTGGAATGGGCGGCGTATTTGTTGAAGTGTTCAAGGATATCCAGATTTATCCGGCACCGGTCAACAGGTATGAAGCATCAGAAATGCTCCGCGGGCTCAAATCATACAAGCTGCTTTGCGGATATCGCGGCTCTGAGCAGGCTGATGTTGAAGCTTTGACCGATCTGATCGTTCAGATCTCGGATTTTGCCGTTAAGCATAAGAACGATCTTCTTGAACTGGATTTAAACCCTGTATTCATACATAACAAAGGAGAGGGGGTAGATATAGCAGACGCATTGATCATCCGAAGGAAAGAAGCATAAACCGTATGTAAAAAGGAGAAAAAAAGGAGAGAAAAATGAAGAAAAGCACATGGAGTAAATGGATAGGATTTATAATCCTGACCTTGTCTGCCGGTATTATTTACCGTGCCCCTTATCTGAAGAGCGTATTTTATACGCCGATGCAGGAAACTTTTAATCTGACGAACCTTGAAATCGCCGGTCTCATGAGCGTTTATTCTCTTTCAAAAACTATTCTGTATATTCCCGGCGGTATCCTGGTCGACCGTTTTGACAACCGTAAGATGCTCACCTTCTCTCTGCTTGGTGAAGCAATTCTGACAGCTGTCTATGCAACGATCCCGAGTCTGGGCGTTCTGCGCATAATTCAGTTCCTGTATGCAGTTGTCAATGTTATTTTCTGGTGCGCTTTTGTTAAAGCAGTCCGTATGTTCGGCTCTGCAAAAGAGCAGGGCTCTGTCTTCGGCTACAGCGAAGGCATCAGAGCGGCAGCTTCGCTGATAATCAACTTTGTTGCTCTCGGCATTATGGCCAGAATGCAGGCCAATATGGCAGCTCATCCCCTGTCAGGCGTGCTTTGGCTCTACGCCGTAGTATATGCATTAATGGCCATCGCACTTTGGTTTGTAATACCTTCCGGCACCGGTAATGAAGAGGGTAAGCATGCCACATTTAAGGATTATCTGGCAGTGCTCAAGGTTCCCGCGGTCTGGCTCGTATCGCTGCTGGTCTGCTTTGCATATTCCGTGCAGGTAGCTTCAGAATTCACAACAGGTTATCTGAACAATGTTATGGGCATGACTGCTGTTATGGCGGGTGTTGTCGCAACTATTCGCAGTTACGGTATAGGGCTCTTTGCTGCCCCTATTGTGGGTAAGATCACAGACCATGCCTCTTCCTATTCCCGCTCCTGCATCGTTTTGCTGCTGATAGAGATAGTGCTTACAATAGTTCTGCTTATTATCCCCGGTCAGCCCAGCTATGTTGTTCTCTGCATAATTGTAGTTCTGGCTTTTGCCGCCGCAATGTATTCCCTCAGAGGCGTATACTATGCGACCATGGGTGAAGCGGGCGTTCCTGTAGCTATGACTGCTACCGCAACCGGTATCATCTCGGTTATAGGATACCTGCCTGACACCTTCATGAATCTGCTTATCGGCGATAAGCTGGACAAATATCCCGGTGCAGCAGGATACAAGTACATCTTTGTTTACATGATCGTCTTTGCAGCACTTGCGATTGCCGTTGCATTCCTTATCAACAGGATCGCCAAAAAGAACGCAGAAAAAGCAGAGGCAGGAAGTAATGCTTGAGTTTGCAAGTCGTCTGAACGGAATCAAGCCCTCGATTGCGAGGGAAATGTATAAGGTTATAGGGAAACCCGGATATATTTCGTTTGCAAGCGGGGCCCCTTCAGCAGATACATTTCCCAACCGTGAGATGGCCGAGCTTGCACCGGCAATATATCTTGAGCGTGGCAACCGTGTCAATGCATACGGTATCACGGAAGGTGATCCGGAACTCAGGGAAATGCTTCGCAAGCGTTACATAGATCACTATCATTTCGGCTCCCGTGAGGCAGATGAGCTGCAGATTTTTACCGGCGCACAACAAATTCTGGATCTTACGGCAAAAGCTCTTTTGAACGAGGGTGATGTTGTCGTTGTAGATGAACACAGTTATTCAGGAGCGATGACTGCTTTCCGGGCATACGGGGCAAAACTTGTCGGCGTTCCGATGGACGATTCCGGCATGATCCCTGAAGAACTGGAAAAAGTTTTGAAAACCGAAAAGAAAGCTAAATTCATATACCTGATACCTACGTTCCAGAATCCGATGGGGATCTCCATCCCTATGGAGCGGCGAAAAGAGATATATGATATCGCGGTCGCTTACGACAAGATCATATTCGAGGACAGTCCATATTTCGAGCTGCGCTATTCCGGCGATTATATTCCGGCAATCAAAACTTTGGACACCGACGGCCATGTCCTCTTCGCCGGTTCCCTTTCAAAAATTATGGCACCGGGACTTCGCATCGGCTTCGCCATTGCCAGCCGTGAACTGCTCGCCAAACTTACATTGGGAAAACAGCAACAGGATCTCAGTTCAAATCCGTTCGCCCAGCAAATGGCTTTCAGATATTTGAGCAAATATGATCTGGATGAACACATTGCCCAATGCTGTGATCTGTATCGCAAAAAGAGGGATGTAATGCTTGAATGCCTGGAAAAAGAAATAGGCAGCATGGCGCATTTTTCTCATCCCGAGGGCGGGCTGTTCCTTTGGATTTATCTCCCGGCAGGAGTTTCCGGCAATGGGCTTGGGACGTATCTGCTCGAGAAAAAGAAACTGACTACCATCCCCGGATCTGCCTATCATGCCGCAGGCGAAGACATACCTGCGTTGAGATTGAATTTTTCTGTGCCCAGTATTGAAGAAATCCATATTGGTGTAAAATTGCTCGGAGAGGGTATGCGGGAATATCTCGATTCAGTTTGATCGGCAGTCTTTCCCGCTAAACAGTTACTCTCTAAAACATACTTGAAACAGGCATATCCACGCCCAAACAGCGCGGATATGCGTGTTTCTGAATCAATAAGGAGACTCCATGAATCTAGTATTGCTTATTATGGGCCTTTATATGATCATCATGCTGATCATAGGTATCTTTTTTTCAAAACGCGCAAGGAGCACGGAAGGTTACTATCTTTCCGGACGTTCTCTGCCAACATTTGTTCTTGTTTTCACATTCGCAGCCACTTGGATCGGAGCTTCCGCCACATTGGGCAAATCGGGACAGGCATACAATATAGGTATTTCAGCCATTTCCCCGACGTTGGGCACTTTTGTCGCCTTTTTCATCTTTTCCTTCTTTGCGGGAAGGATCAGACGAATTGGCGCAAAATATGATATAAGCTCTATTCCTGATCTTTTTCTTAAACGGTTCGGTAAATCAACTTCTGTTATCGCGGCAATCGTAATAGCCTGGACGCTTATAGGTACTACCGGTACACAACTTATCGCCTTCTCAAAGGTTCTTAAATACATCCTGAACCCTTATGGTATCTCTTATGAGCAGGCACTGATCATAGGTATGATTGTTATTGTTATTTATACAGTGCTGTCGGGAATGTATGGAGTGGCTTATACAGATGTGCTGCAAGGGCTGATTCTTCTTATTGTTATTGGCGTTGTCGTGCCATTCGGAGCTCTCAACATGGCAGGTGGGTGGAGTGAAGTCCGTACCCAATTGGATCCCTCTTATTTCACGCTTAAACCGAGTGCCACTATGTTCGGTTATACAATTACATCTTTTCTGTATTTCGTCGCAGGCCCGCCGTATTGGCAGAGAGCCTTCTCAGCCAAATCCAACAAATCGGCAAGCAGGGGAGCTTTCGGTGGAAATCTGCTGATAATCTACTATTCGTTTGCTGTCATACTTATCGGTATTTGTGCTGCCGTTGTATTTCCCGGAGTAAGTTCTGATGAATCTGAAATGCTGCTGCTTCTTATGGTGGAAAAGCGTTTTCCTGCAGTAGTATACGCAATTACTGTAGCAGCAATTGTTGCCGTAATCATGTCTACCACGGACAGCTATCTGATTCTTTCAGCTCAAACTGTTGCTACGGATATTTACGGCTGTCTGAGCGGCACAAAAGATTCCAAAAAGCTGATCCGGATCAGCCGAATCAGCGTTATACTCGTTGGCGCGTTTGCGGTTCTCTTTGCCTTGTCCAGGACTAATATTTTTGAAGCGATGATGCTTTCCATGACACAGTTCGCGGCAGGAGTTGCTGTGCCTGCTTTGGCCGCACTGTTTTCAAAGAAAGTAACCCGACAGGGAATGAATGCTGCTATGCTCAGTGGTCTGGTCTTTTCAATTTTTTGGAGCAAAGTATTGCACTCCCCAGCAGGAATAAGCGAAAGTATAGCAGGAAGCCTTGTATCTTTGGCAGTGATAGTTGTTGTCTCCGCGCTGACCCAAAAACAGACTGAAGTCCCATTTTTTGAATGATCCACTGCAATTATTCAATTGAATTGACTGTTTACAATCTCTTGGCTGAAAAGGAGGCCCGTTTTTGAAGATAGCCATTACCTGTCATTATGCAAAACTGCCTGAGGACCATCCAACCTGGCTGCGTGCTGTAAACTCAGCTGAGGTTGAATTGAGCAAAAAGCCGTTTCTGTCGTCAGACGAGCTTCTTGAATTCGTTCAGGGAGCAGACGCATTGATCAGCGGCACGGATTTTATCAGGGAACCTTTAATTAGCAAACTACCGGATTCACTTAAAGTAATTTCCAGACCGGCAGTCGGATATGATCGGGTCGACATACAGGCCGCCCGGAGACGGGGGATCGCTGTTTGCAATGCTCCCGGTTCCAATGCAGAATCTGTCGCTGACTATGTGATTGGGCTTATGATATGCGCTGTACGCGATATATGCAATAATGTCTGTGACGTTCGTAACGGAAAATGGAAAGCCCGCAGAAAGGGATTTGCGCTAAGCGGTAAAACAATAGGGATCATCGGGCTCGGTGCTATCGGAAAATGTGTTGTTCCTCGTGCCAAGGGCTTTAATATGAATATACTGGCTTACGATCCTTACATGGATTTTACGTTCTGTGAAGAGAACGGTG
The DNA here is from genome assembly GCA_017430455.1 of Oscillospiraceae bacterium. GTDB lineage: Bacteria > Bacillota > Clostridia > Oscillospirales > Oscillospiraceae > Limivicinus. Next base: position 78,146 of record JAFRMX010000009.1, on the reverse strand, counting down.
TCGATCCTGTTCCTCTTGACCGGCTTCTGGCCAAAAGCGACATTATTTTCCTCCTCTTTCCTCTAAATGACAGCACCAGGAACTTTATCAGTAAAGAGCGCATAGCGAAGATGAAAGATGGCGTTGTTCTTGTAAATGACGCGCGAGGAGCTGTAGTTGACCATACCGCACTTTATGATGCCTTGTGTTCGGGTAAAGTGGGATTCTACGCAGGAGACGTGATTGAGCCTGAGCCGCCGGGAGACATGCCGCTGATCCATCATGAGAATGTTATTATTACCTCTCATATCGGTGCAGATACATATGAAGCAAACGAGAAAATGATGGAGATAGCCCTTGAAAACGCTCTCGATGTTCTGGAAAACAAGCCGTGCAAAAATATTGTTAACTGAATACATAAATTGATCCCGGCATCTCTGAATCAGAGAGCCGGGATTTTTAACATATAGGAGGGCGAAGCTCCTATCCCTCTTCACTGCCTGTCCGTCACTTGGCGGGAACGGTTTTCAGTAATCAAACGTGTGCGGCAGAAGCTCGCTGAGCTTGTAGCTGACATACCTTCCGTCCGCTCTGGAGCAAAGGACCTCCATCTCCGGAGAAAACTCCGCGAGAAACTGTCTGCATGAGCCGCAGGGCATGCAGTAGCCTTTGCTCTCCCCGTAGATCGCGATCCTCGTATATTTTCTGTGGCCTTCGCTGACCGCCTTGCAGCAGGCGGTGCGCTCCGCGCAGATAGTGCTGCCGAGCGCGGCGTTTTCCACGTTGCAGCCCGTGAATACGGTCCCGTCCTCACACTCAAGGGCGGCCCCGACCTGGAATTTGGAGTACGGGGCGTAGGCGTTCTTTGAGGCCTCCTTCGCGATGCTCATGAGCTCTCTGTCTGTCATATCAGTTTCCTCCCTTTGCTTTTTTCGTATTTGTATAGCTCAAGTCGATAGTCCAGTTCTGGAAGTCGTAAAGCGGATTTCCGTAATTGGGATTCAGGCCCTGGCATATCCCGCGGTGGCTTATGAGCTGCTGGTTTTCAAAGCCGAGCGGGATCAGGAGGCTCTCCTGCGCGATATAGTTGCAGAGCGTCGCGTAGTTGCCCGCGACAGTCCTGTCGCTTGAGGCGAGGTACGCGTTTATATAATCCGCGTAGCTTGTATCCTTGGATCTGGAGTAGTTGATGCCGTGCCAGATCTCCGTCTTCTTGTCAAGTCCGCTGTCAGGGTCGAAGAGCTCTGTCAGATCGAAGTCGTTGCGCAGGCGGATCTCCCCGTAGTACATATCGAATTCCCCCTCTTCGAGGGCCTTGATGTAGTCGTCCCACACGAGCGGGGTGACATCCACCCTCACTCCTATCTTCTCCATATCGGCGGCGAATTTGTTCGCGACGCCGACTTTCGCGGAGGAGTCGTTGCAGACGATGAATCTCAGCCTGAAGGCGACCGGAACACCACTCATGTACTCGCGCCAGCCGTCCTCGTTATAATCGGCCACGCCCGCGTTTTCAAGAATGCTGGCGCACTTGTCGAGGTCATACCTGAGGCTGTTTGCTATATCCGCCGGGTACAGGGCGCACGTGGGATACATCGGGCAGGCAGCGGCGACGCCGTGGCCTTTGAGCATATCCACAAGATAGTTCCTGTCGAAAGCGATCGCCATGGCATAGCGGAAGGCGGCATAGCGGCATACCGTGCTTTCGGAATTGAACATTACATAGTGCATGTTCGTCGTGGCGTAGTCGTGGTTTTCGTTCGTGCTCGCATAGCCGAGGTTCGTGTAGCTCGAGGGGTCGTTTATCGTGATGTCGATGTAGGAGTCCTCAAAAGCGGATATTATATCCGCGGCCGATGAGTATTCCTTTATATATATGGTATCGACAGGAAGGGTCTCATAGCCGGGATATGTCTCCGCAGCCACGAGCTGAGTGAAGTCCTCATTGTATGTGTAGGGGCCGCTTCCGATCGGGTGGTCGCTGTCATAGGTGCCCGCCTTCAGGACCGGAATGTTCATGAGCTTGTTGAACTGGGTATTGCCTTTGCCGAGCGCCACATAGATCTTTCCGGCGTCGTTATCGTGGCTGCAGCCCATAAACGACGAGAATCTGCCCGCGTATCTGTCCGACTGTACGGCGTACTGCAGGGAAATGCGCACGTCTCTCGCGGTTACCTCCGACCCGTCGTGAAAATAATGCGGATTTGCGAGGTCCATGCTGAAGGTCCAGTAGGTCCCGTCCTCGTTGCAGCTTCCCTCGACCAGGATGCCGGGCAGGACATTGAAGCTGTTGTCGAGATCGAGCATGTTCTCATAGACCAGATCGCAGATGAGCTGGTTCGCGTGGTTCGTTGCTATTATCGGATTGAGGCTGTAGTGCGAGCTGCTGTTGAGTGTGAACACCCTGTCCGCGGCGTCGGCGACCAGAAGGTCCTCACCTCCCGTAGAGACGTATTCCTCTTCCTCGACCGTATTTTTCCTTCCGCAGGCCGAAAGCGGCAACAGCGCCGCAAGGACCAGTATTATCGCAACAGCTGTGTATAATGATCTTTTCACTGTTTCTGTTTTGCTCCCGCTCAGATTTCCCGATTCAGGCAGATGACCGAGGCCTGGCTGCCTCTTCTGCCCTTTGTGTATCTGTGTGACCAGTATTTTTCATGTGAGCACACCGTGCACTCGTCCGAAATATCTATATTCTCCCCGGGGACCCCCAGTTTTTCAAGCCTTCGGGCGTTGGCCTTTCTGAGATCGACCAGGTATTTACCGCCTCCGGTGTCCTTGAAAAGACCCTCCGTGTCGCCCTCAAGCCAGCTTTCGACAGCTTTGGTGACATCGTCGTGCGTTTCGAAATGGCAGGGGCCAATCGCCGGCCCGAAAGCACAGCAGATGTTCTTCCTCACGGCTCCGGCGCTCTCCATTTTTGAGACCGTGACCCCCAGTATATCCGCGACGGAGCTTCTCCAGCCGCAGTGAACGGCGGCGATGACTCCGTTTTCGGCGTCGCACAAAAGCGCGGGCACGCAGTCTGCCGTAAAGCACATCAGGGGCATGCCCTTCAGGGCTGTGACGAGCCCGTCCGCCTCATAGGGGACATTCGACGCGGGGACGTGCCTGTCTTCATATGTGCAGAGCCTGACTTCATTGCCGTGGACCTGTTTCGTAACGGCGGCCTCTTCGGGAGACGCGCCGAACAGCGCCAGGACTCTCGAATAGTTCTCGGTCACGTTGGCTTGGTCGTCCCCGGAGTTGGAGCTCATGTTGAGGCTTTCGAAGATCCCCTTGCTGACCCCTCCGTATCTCGTCGTGAACGCGTGCGGCACGCTGAGGACGGAGCTCGTCATATATATTATCCCGTTTTTTTCGTTTTGGACAAACATTATTCGTTCTTACCGCAGCATTCCTTGTATTTGAGTCTTCTGGACCCGTCTTCCTTCCACTTGCCGCAGGGGCAAGGGTCGTTCCTGCCGGGCTTCGCGACTTTCTTTACAGGCTTCTTCTTTGCCGTATCGTCCCCTCCGACATTCGCGGAGGCGTTCTTCGCGACGGCCTTTCTCTCTATAGGCTGCTCCTTGCGGATCTGCACCGTCATAAGGCGTCTGACCGTCTCCTCGCGTATGCCCTGCATGGCGGCCTCGAACATATCGTAGCCCTCCTGCTTGTAGGCGTCTATCGGTTTGACGTTGCCGTAGCCGCGAAGGCCTATGCCGCGCCTGAGCTCGTCCATGGCGTCGATGTGGTCCATCCAGTACTCGTCGACCACCCTCAGCATGACGACTCTCTCCACCTCGCGCATCAGGGGCTTGCCGTCAGGACCGGGGCCGAAGTTCTTCTCGCGCTGCTCGTATTCTTTTTCGAGTCTCGCAGTCGCTGCCTCTATCTCCGCGGGGTCCTCACACTGGGAAGCGGCATAGTCCCCGAGCATCTTTCTGACCTGTCCGCCTATATCCTCGCCGTTTAAGACCTTCTGGCGCTCGTCGTAGATTATCTTTCTCTGCTGGTTTATGACGTCGTCATATTCCAGAACGTTCTTTCTGACCTGGAAGTTGCGGCTCTCGACGGTCTTCTGCGCCTGTTCTATGGCTCCTGAGAGCATCTTGTGCTCGATAGGCGTGTCCTCGTCCAGATTCAGCGCTTCCATCATGCCCATGATCCTCTCGCTTCCGAACAGCCTCATTATATCGTCGTTCAGTGAGAGGAAGAATCTGCTCTCGCCGGGGTCTCCCTGTCTTCCGGACCTGCCTCGCAGCTGGTTGTCTATACGCCTGGATTCATGCCTTTCCGTGCCGAGTATGAAAAGCCCTCCGACCGCTTTCACGGCATCGGCCTCCTCGGGTGTCGAGTCCTTTCCGCCCAGCACTATATCGGTTCCGCGCCCGGCCATGTTGGTCGCGATCGTCACTGCCCCGAGCTTACCGGCCTGGGCAACGATCTCAGCTTCCTTCTCATGGTATTTGGCGTTGAGAACGACATGCTCTATGCCCTTGCGCTTTAGAAGCGAGCTTAAGTATTCGCTTTTCTCTACGGATACGGTGCCCACCAGCACGGGCTGTCCTTTTTCATGGCATTCCTGGATCTGCCGGATTATCGCCCTGTATTTTCCTGTTTCGGTCTTGTAGACCACATCAGGGTGGTCTATGCGGATGACAGGCCTGTTCGTCGGTATCTCGACTATATCGAGATGGTATATGGTCCCGAACTCCTCCTCTTCCGTCATCGCCGTACCGGTCATGCCGGAGAGCTTTTCGTAGAGTCTGAAGTAGTTCTGGAAGGTTATAGTCGCGAGAGTCTTGTTCTCATTCTTGACATCGACGTGCTCCTTGGCCTCGATGGCCTGGTGCAGGCCCTCGCTGTAGCGCCTGCCGAGCATGATCCTCCCGGTGAACTCGTCTATTATCAGGACTTCCCCGTCTTTCACGAGATAGTCCGTATCGCGCTTCATTATCCCCCGGGCCTTCAGGGCCTGGTTTATGTGGTGGCTCAGCGTGGCGTTTTCGATATCAGCCAGATTCTCGACATTGAAGGCCTTCTCCGCCTTGGCTATGCCTCTGGCAGTAAGCGTCGCCGTTCTGGCTTTCTCGTCCACGACGTAGTCCGCGTCTATGTTCTCGTCTTCCTCCTGCTTCTCGTCGATGGAGGCGTAGACCTTTTTCTTCAGACCTGCCACGAAATCGTCCGCTCTTCGGTAGAGGTCCGTGCTGTCGTCGCCCTGGCCGGAGATGATGAGCGGGGTCCTCGCCTCGTCGATCAGGATAGAGTCGACCTCGTCGACGATGGCGAATCTGTGCCCGCGCTGTACCTGGTTTTCCTTGTACAGGGCCATGTTGTCCCTGAGGTAGTCGAAGCCCATCTCATTGTTCGTGCCGTATGTGATATCACAGGCATAGGCCTCTTTTCTCTGGGCAGATGTCATGTCGTGAACTATAAGCCCGACACTCACGCCGAGGAAGCGGTGTATGGCTCCCATCCACTCGCTGTCGCGCGTTGCCAGGTAGTCGTTGACCGTAACTATGTGAACGCCCTCACCCGAAAGCGCGTTAAGGTAAGCCGGCAGCACTGCGACAAGGGTCTTGCCTTCGCCCGTTTTCATCTCGGCGATCCTGCCCTGGTGAAGGACTATACCGCCTATCAGCTGGACTCGGAAGGGGCGCATGCCCGTAACTCTCCAGGCTGCCTCCCTGGCCACCGCGAAGGCTTCGGGCAGCAGATCGTCAAGTGTCTCCCCGTTTGCGAGCCTCTCCTTGAATTCCGGCGTCTTGGCCTGAAGCTGCTCGTCCGTGTACTCTTTATATGTCTCACCGAGAGCCTCGATCCTGTCGACTATCGGATAGATGCTCCTGAGTTGTCTGTCGGTGTGTGTTCCGAATAATTTTGTAAAAATGCCCATGACTCCTCCGTTATGCAAAAGCAGTATATTTTATCATAGCGCCATGTTTTCTGCAAGCAAAGCACCCTCTTTGCGGGCTTTATGAAAAAACTTTCACAAATTTTTAATCATTTTTTCCGTAAAAACGTACCGGGTCTTCATCTGTCAGACCTCATTTGTCAATAATCCTTAGAAAAACTGCAGATCAGCCCGGAAAACTTTCATTTTTCGGCAGCGCGATGCATTTTCCCGTTACGGAAAATGCATTCAGGAGAGATCTCCGGCCTCAGCGCGCATTATTTTGCATTTATCACTCGGCAAAAAACTATTTCGGCCTTCGGGCCTGCAATTTTCTTTCCTCTTCTTTTCAAAGCCCGATTTTGTGCATCCTGCCCAAAGCGCGAGCCGGCCTCAGGCCCCGGTATCATTGATTTTTCAGGAGACAGTGATATATTTAAGTTGTAAGAAGAAAGTATCCTTTAAGGAGGTTTTTGAATATGATCGGCGTAGGAATTTTCGGCATATTGTATCTCTCCGGCATGTTGGCCATGACAGTATACGGCCTCAACCACTGACAGTAATTATAATTTAAGAGAAACATAAAAAAGAGCGTGAAGCGCTCTTTTTTTGTTTCTTGACAGTCCCGGGGTCCGTGGTAGAATAATCTAAAATAATCAATTTCTGGAGGACGGAATATGAAGTCTCCTGCTCTTGCAGTACTTGCAGCGGGAATGGGCAGCCGTTTCGGCGGTCTGAAGCAGATCACTCCCGTGGACGATCGCGGCCACGCCATCATCGATTATTCGCTCTATGACGCGTACCGCGCCGGATTCAGGAAAGTCGTTTTTATAATAAAGCATGAGATCGAGGACAATTTCAGGACCTTTATCGGCAGAAGGATGGAAAAGCATTTCGATGTAAGCTACGTCTTTCAGGAGCTGGACGCTCTTCCGGCGGGCTACAGTGTTCCCGAAGGCAGGGTCAAGCCCTGGGGAACTGCCCACGCGGTCTCCTGCTGCGCTCCCGTATTGAAGGACACCCCTTTTGCCGTCATAAACTCCGATGATTTCTACGGCAGGACCGCGTATTCTGCGATCTTCGATTTTCTAAAGGAACAGACCGACCCCTCCGCTTCAGCCATGGTCGCTTACCTTCTCAGAAACACGGTTACTGAAAACGGGACTGTCGCCAGGGGCATTTGCGAAGTGAAGGACGGGTATCTCGAGAGTGTTACGGAGACGCTCAATATTGCCAAGGACGGCGAGAACGCCGTATATCCCGACGCCTCCGGGAACATGGTCCGTGTGTCGGGCGAGACGCCAGTCTCCATGAACATGTGGGGCTTCGGACCGGCGATGATGGAGCAGTACACAAAGCGCTTCGCCCCCTTTCTTGACAAAGCTCTGAAAGAAAACCCGCTCAAGGCCGAATATTTCATCCCGTCCGTCGCAAGCGCCGCCATTGAAGAGGGAAAAACGAGAGTGCGCGTCTTAAACTGCAGTGAGTCCTGGTACGGCATAACCTACAGGGAGGACATGCCTTCGGTCGTCTCGGCCATAGCAGGCATGAGAGCCAAAGGCCTTTACCCGGACGGACTGCTGGAGTGAGATATGTCAGGGATCTTTAAAAAACTGATACTCTGCCTGCTGGTTTTTGCCTTTATGTTCCTGCTGTGCTCTCAGGGGCCTTTCTACTCCTCCGATCCTTTAAGCGCGGTATTTCCGACGCCCACACCGGAACCGACGCCCGAACCTACCCCGGAGCCCACGCCCGAACCTACACCGGAACCGACTCCCGAACCCACACCGGAGCCGACTCCCGAGCCCACGCCCGAACCGACGCCGGAGCCTGACCCGACCGTATATCCGGACGATCCGGAATTCTTCAACAACGCCGTATTTATCGGCGATTCCGTGACGGATACCATAGAATACTGGGGGCTTAAAAGCGATGATCTGAGCGGAGCGACCTTTGTCAACAGCCCGAACTATTCGGTCCGAGCGGCAGTCGGCGAGGTCCCGGATCTGTTTCTCCAGTTCCGGGGCAGAGCATGTTTCCCTGAAGACGTCTGCGAGCTCGCCGGCGCCGAGAAGCTCTTTATTATGCTCGGTCTCAACGATGTCGCGCTCATCGGAACCGATGAGACCATAGCGCGCTGGAGTACCATGATAGACACTCTCCACGGGCGCTGCCCCGATATGCTCATTGTCATCCAGTCCTGCACTCCGATATGTTACGGGAGGCAGTACGCCAAATATAACAATCAGATCATAGATGACTACAACGAGCGTCTCAAAGCCCTGGCACTTGAGAAAGGCTGCTCGTATGTGGATATATCCTCGGCCTTAAAGGACGAGAACGGGAATCTCAAATACAACTACAGCTCTGACGCTTACGTTCATCTCATGCCGAAGGTCGGAGAGATCTGGGCCGATTCCCTGCGCGATCCTTCAAACTATTACAACTACCCCCCGCGTGATCCGGGATCTGAAAAAGAGGAGCTTTGAAGAGCTCCTCTTTTCTTTTGTAAAGTACACTATTGCCCGCTGCCTGTCATTGAAACGAATGTATCAGACATCTGTTGCGGATCCTTCGATATGAAGAGCCCGACAAATCTTCCGTTTCTGAGCGCCGTTCCTCTGACAGCGATCTCATACTCCTCGGGGAGATAGACCTTATATGTTTCCGCTTTTATGCCTATCCGTTCACGGGCTTTGCCGAGGAGGCTTTCGGCCGCTTCCTCATTTGCGGTCTCAACTATCCATATCTCGTCGGCTTTCAGGTTGTTGCCCGCGACATAGAACCTCGCGTCTTTATATTCTCCCGGTTCTATTCCGAAATAATCCGATATGAGCATGTCTTTTATCTCAAGCATGTCTGAAATGCCTGTCCTGCTGCATATCTCATCATATATATAGTCAAGCTTTGTCCGTTCCCTCTTCTTTTCCGCTTCCTGGAGCAGCTGGGCCTCCTCCAGTACGGACACCGGAAGATCCGTCTCTCCGTCGTACTCGACATAGTATTTCTCCGGGAAATTGAAATAGTTCTCCATGTTCATGAGCTCGTCGTACCACAGGTAGCCTGCCTCGTTCTTTATGTGCGTCTCGTTGTACATGTATTTGTTCGCGAGTGTCCCTTTGCTGCCCTTGAAATACTTGTCCAGTTCTATATAGCAATATCCGAATTCCTCCGCGTGATCCTTGAGCCAGGCGTTGAATTCGTCCACCTCGGCCTGGTTGAAATCCGCCTGAACGTTTTTTATCGGCATTACCGACTGCATAAATATCGTCAGATCCGGGAATTCGCCCCTGAGCATATTCAGAAACTCTGTCACGGTCTGCTCGGACTGATAGACATCGTATGTCGCCAGATCGTTGCATCCCAGGGCTCCTATGAATATCTCGGAGCCCGTCTCGCGGAGAACGTCCCTTATATCCGCGGGCTGCCCCTTGAAGAGGAACTGGCCTTTCCCTCCTCCGTAGAGAGCCGTGTAATACATATACATCGCGTTCGAGCTGATATAGGTCTCCTTGAGCTTCGAATGGCTGACACAGTAATTGGACAGAGGACCTACGACCGAGTCTCCGAAATAGAAGGCTTTCGCGTCGTTGAAGAAGGCATCCGTAAGCTTCTGGGGAGGCGCCATGTAGTTTTTCTTTACCGGTTCCTTTTCATCTGCCTGCAGGAAGGAGATGTTCGAATCGCTTACAAAGTTCTCGCAGCTGTATTCGATGAGCACTTCGCTTATTCGCTCGTCATCGATTATCTGCGTCAGAGGCAGTTTGTAGTAGCGGAGATCTATCAGCACCACCTTGTCATAGGCATCGGCCAGAAAACAGCCCAGCGAGTTTGAAAACGAGTCTCTTATTACAAGAAGATTGTTCTCTCCTTCACCGGAGGGGTCCTTCGATATGTTTCTCAGCGTCACCTTCGCGTGGTTGCCGTCGAGAAAGACCGTATATTTATCCAGCTCTTCAAGCCTGTTTCTGTAGAAGACGCCGTCGTTTTTCGCTCCGGTCTCGTTTATGGCGTTTATCTTGTTTTCGGAGTGCCAGAGCTCTATGGTATCCGGCTCGGTCAGCCAGAGCCCGGAGCCCGAATACTCGGAGCCGAAAAACGGTTCGATGCTCTCTTTGTTGTAGCTCCCCTCCGGAGGCAGCTCATGCCCTTCTTTCCGCGCCATAAGAGAGGCAGCCAGATACGCTCCCCTGCTCGTCCAGTGGTGGTCCGTTCTGTAATACAGCTCCCCTTTATCCGGATACGCGCTGAAAGCATCTCTGAGATCGACTGTTCCCGTTTTAACTCCCGCGTAAACGGTATCCATAATCTCGCCGTCAGTAAAATGCATTCTTCCGTGATTCTCTCCGAGTATGACGTATCCCGAGGACGGGACGAGCATCAGATCGACCGGGATCCCGTTCTCTCCGTAGGTAGAGAGACTGTCCGCGAACCTGTTGACAGTTTTTATATTCCGACTGACATTTTCGGTATCCGCAACGACGGGTTTTGCGTAGAGCCTCCCGTCGTCGGTTATATAATCCTTCGTCAGCTGTCTTCCGGACCAGAGGTCATAATAGGAGTTCAGCCCCGCGAAGAAGTTTCTGGCGGGAAAGTGGTCGGCGATATATTCCCCCAGCTCCTCCATATAGCTTCCGTCTGTGATGCTCTGCATATCCGCCTCGGGCTTTTTCGCGAGATAGCGTTTTTCAAGCTCCGAGAAATCCTTCTGAGGAAGAAAGGCGAACAGCACCGGCACGGCAAACACGGCAATGAGGAACAAAACACATATTAAGATATTCGTAATTTTCTTCATATTCATATCGGTATTATCAGAATCTGAAATATATAAACGGATTATAGCTCTGACTCACAAGCGCGGACACGCAAAGTACAAAGAGAACTGCCAGGATCGGGATCTCCAGGAACATGAACCTGCTCTTTCTCAGAGATCTGACAAAGCGGTAATACAGTTTTGTCGAGGCGAGAACTGCCACAGCCGCTGTCGGAAGATACGCGAGCATCCAGTTTACGATATCCTTTTCGTCGGCACTGTATGATACGAGCCTGTTTACGAACAGCGTGAACTGCCCGAAATCGGTAAAATAGAATATCCCCCAGCCGAAAGCCACGATCAGCAGCGCATATATATGTCTGAAGATACCCGGCAGCTTGGACAGGACTTTGCCGAGGAAGAGCTTTTCGATTATCAGTATGACGGCGTAATAGAGTCCCCATATGACGAAATTCAGGGAGGCGCCGTGCCACAGGCCTGTGAGCATCCACACGATCAGGAGATTGAGGCATTGCCTCGGAAGGCCTTTTCTGTTTCCTCCGAGCGGTATATAGACATATTCCTTAAACCACGAAGACAGGGAGATATGCCATCTTCTCCAGAACTCTGTTATGCTCTTTGAGATATACGGGTAATTGAAGTTTTCGAAGAATCTGAAGCCCAGCATCCTTCCGAGTCCTATGGCCATATCGCTGTATCCGGAAAAATCGAAATAGATCTGCAGCGTATAGGCGGCCATTCCCGCCCAGGCGGAGAGGGTACCGCCGCCTTTCAGCAGCAGAGTATCCGCCAGAAGCCCCATCTGGTTTGCAAGCAGCACCTTCTTTGCAAGTCCGTATATAAAGCGCCTTACCCCCGTCGAAAACATGGTGAGCGTCTCTCTCCGCTCTGTGAGCTGCCGCTCTATATCGCTGTACCGGACTATCGGTCCCGCGATGAGCTGCGGGAATAGCGCGACATATGTCCCGAAGAAAAATATGTTTTTCTGTACGCCGGCTCTGCCTCTGTAAACGCCGATCACGTAGCTCATGCTCTGGAATATGTAGAACGATATCCCTATGGGGAGCAGGATCTGCGGGATCTTTAATGACGCGCCCGTAATGCTGCTGATTATTTCCGCGAAAAAGCCCGTATATTTGAAATATCCGAGTATCAGAAGATTCGCGGCAACAGCCAGTACAAGGATCGCTTTTCTCCTGCCCGGCGCGGTTTTTCTCGGGAAACTGTCTATGAAGAGCCCTGCCAGATAGTTCAGGACTATGACGCTGAGCATCAGAATTATATATACCGGCTCTCCCCACGCGTAAAATATGAGGCTGAAGACGAGCAGCACATAGTTTCTGTAAGCTTTCGGACACAGATTTGTACACAGGATCACGAGAGGAAGAAAGAAAAACAGAAAGATATTATCCGAGAAGACCATTTATTCCTTTCCCTCCTCTACAGCAGCATTTTTTACATATTCTCTGACATATAACGCAAAGTTCCTGACCGCCGGCCCTCCGGAGCTGCCCTTTGCGATGGCAAGCCCTATTGTTCTCTTCGCCTCCGGCACCAGAGGCAGAACGGCGACATCGTCGTGCCTGCCCTTCAGCAGCAGTTCCGGCATGATACTGATACCGAGGCCCTGCTCTACCATCGCGATGACCGCATAGTCGTCTTTGGTATAAAATCTCACGTTCGGCTTCACACCCGCGGCCTCAAGCGCCCTTCTGGCATCATGGTCAGAGCTTTCGAGAAGAGATATGAAGGGCTCTGTCTCACAGTCTCGAAGAGGAAACTTCGGATATGAGGCCATCGGGTGGCCCTTCGGCAGGATCGCGAGAAGCCTGTCCTCCATGAGAGGAATACATTCGCAGTCCGTTTCTATAGGCAGGCCGACAAACCCTATGTCTATGCTTCCGTCATTCAGCCAGAGCTCCACATCGTGATAGTCGCCGTTCAGGAGCTTGATCTCGACATTCGGGAAATCGCCCTGGAACTGCTTGAGTATCGGAGGAAGCCAATGAACTGCGACCGAAGTAAATGATCCAATGCTGATGCGTCCGGTATCGAGCCCTCTTATGGAATCGGCCTTCTGCCTCAGCTGCTCTGCGCTGTTTAAAAGGTTTCTCACTGAAGGCATCAGCTCCTCACCTTCCGCAGTCAGCCTTACACCGCCTCTGTTTCTCGTAAGCAGAGGAAATCCCAGTTCATCTTCAAGAGAGGACACCGCGTGGCTCACAGCGCTCTGGGTACATCCGAGTGCCCCGGCAGCCCTTGAGAGACTTCCGAGTTCCATTATCGTTGCAAGAGCTTCATATTTTCCTATGTTTGCAAAAGCATTTCCCATATGGTTTTAAATGAAATAATTTCATATAAATATGAATTTTTTTAATTTATTTTATATTATAGCGGTTATTTTCAGATTTTCAACAGATTTATCCGTTTTTTCCCGTTGCGGCTTTTATTCTCCGAATCTATAATTCCCTCATAGTAATTTTCGGAGGACACAGTCATGAATCTAGAGATAGTCGTCTTTATGGCTTACTTCATCATCCTGTTCGGCGTAAGTCTGGTATTTTTCTTCAACGGTTCCAACAAGGGGGAAAAAGACTACTTCCTCGGCGGCAGGAAGATGGGGCCATGGGTCACTGCTATGTCCGCTCAGGCTTCGGATATGTCGGGCTGGCTTCTGATGGGGCTTCCCGGTTCCGTTCTTGCTTTCGGCTTCGGCCAGATGTGGATCGGCATAGGTCTTGCCCTGGGCACTGCGGCCAACTGGATCTTCTGTGCAAAAAGACTGAGGAAATTTTCTCAGGCAGCAAATGACTCGATAACGGTACCGCAGTATCTTACAAATAGATTTGCTTCCAGATCGAAAGTATTGCAGATAGTCTGCGCGGTCATTTTCCTTATTGCATTTACCGTTTATGTCGCGTCTGCATTCGTCTCCGGAGCAACAGTCTTCACCCAGCTCTTCCAGAACATGTCCGAAAGGACAGCTATGCTGATATTTGCAGTAATAATAGTTGCCTATACCTTTCTCGGCGGTTTCAAGGCGGTATGCTGGACAGACTTCTTCCAGGGTATTCTGATGCTGGTGGCTCTGTTGGCGATCCCTATCGTTATACTTGCAACGCAGAGGCTTGATACGGCTGAGCTTTTGAAGGTCTACTCGTACACAGACGGTGGCAAAGAGGTCATCTGTTCTTTCGGCACGGGACTCTTCGACTCGTCCTGGCAGGAGATAGTGACCGGCCTCGGCTGGGGCCTCGGATATTTCGGAATGCCTCATATAATCGTCCGCTTTATGTCGATAGAAAAGCCCTCCATGGTCAGGAAATCCGCGACCGTTGCGATAGTCTGGGTTATCTTATCCTTGGGAGCTGCGGTTCTGGTCGCTTATCTCGGCAGAATGATCGTTGCCGAAGAGCTTCTTACCAAAGGCGCACAGAAAACTGTCTTCATAGTTCTCGCCCGCATGTTCTTCCCTGCCGGGATCTCAGGTTTCCTTCTTGCGGCGATCATAGCCGCCGCCGTCTCCACGGCAGACAGCCAGCTGCTCGTCGCATCCAGTTCCTTTGCGTCGGATATATACAAGCCTCTGTTCCGCAAGAATGCAAGTGACAGGGAGATGCTGTGGGTCGGAAGACTGGTCGTTATGCTTTGCGCCATCGTCGCCTTCCTGATATCCTCATCAAAAGGCTCGGGCGCTCAGGCGATCATGAATCTGGTGGAGAATGCATGGGGTATCTTCGGCGCCGCTTTCGGCCCTGTAATGATCCTGAGCTATTTCTGGAGAAGGTTCAATTACGCCGGTGCCTGTGCGGGAGTCATCGCCGGAGCTCTTGCAGATATCATATGGCTCTACTGTTTCTCCTCAACAGGTATCTACGAAATTGTCCCCGGTTTCCTCTGCGGACTCATAGCTTCAGTCGTCGTAACACTGCTCACAAAAGCTCCTTCAAAAGAGGTGACAGATATCTTTGATGCAGCTGTAGCCGATTGACCGGATCAAAATTTTAAAAATTTTGTGAACATGCTTGACAAATTTGGAGGAAAATTTTAATATAAGGCCGTACAAAATTAAGGCATCCGTGCCGGATGCCTTAATTTTCACCCAGGCATTAGCACTCATTTAATTTGAGTGCTAACACGGATATCAGGAGAATCATATGAACGTATTTCCCATTTACAACATTCTTGTCGTTCCGGACGCGAACATCTATATCAAGACCGATACCTATGAAAAAGTAACGGGCAGATCTGCTGTTGCAGATGACAAGCTCGTCATCGTGGTTGCCAAAGAGGACCTGAAGCGTGAGGAATTTGCTTCAGACAGCTTCTATCCGATCGGGCTTCGCGCGACTATTGCAGAGGTAAACAGCAACGGATTTATTATGCTCAGGACCTCGAACCGCGTGAATATAGACGATGTGGCGGTATATCGCGACCATACTATCGATCTGACCATTTCCCGCAGGAACGACATAAACGATCTGGACCCTGAGGAAGCCCGCAGAAAACTGTATTCGGTAAAGACTGCAATGATGAAGTTTTCCGAAAGCTTTCAGTGGGGCCAGGCTGCACGCGGGTTCATCGCCCAGTGGAACAGCATAGGCGAGGCCGCCGTTGTGATGTCTCCCTGGATGCTGAGCTCGAATTCGGAGCGCTACGCGGTGCTCGCAGAAGACAGTGTGGCAAAAAGGACGGAGCTTCTTGAGAAGCTGATCTACGAAAACCTTGAGATGAACAAGGTGAACAGAGAAGCCGAACACGCCCAGGAAGAGGATCATCAGAAGATATACAGGGAATCCGCCATACGCAAGCAGATGGAGTATCTGCAGCGTGAGCTCGACGAGATGAATCCCGAAAATGTCACGGACATAAGAAAGCTCGAGATAAAGATAGAAGAGTCCGGAATGAACGAGACCGCCCGCAAGGAAGCTGACAAGGTCCTGTCCCGTCTCAAGCACGAGGGACAGGGAGCAGAATCTGCTCTTCTTTACGACTATCTGGATTTTCTGGCGGGACTGCCCTGGAAAAAGGAGAAGCCGAAGGACATCTCGCTTGATGAAGCGGCCAAAGTTCTGGATGAGGAACACTACGGACTAAAGAAAGTCAAGGAGCGCATTATCCAGCAGATCGCCGTAATGAGTCTCAAACGTCAGCAGTCCGGTTCAATACTTCTGTTCGTCGGAGCTCCTGGTACGGGCAAGACGAGCATAGGTCAGAGCATTGCCAAGGCTCTGCAGAGAGAATATGTCAGAGTCTCTCTCGGCGGCGCGAGAGATGAGGCGGATATAAGAGGCCACCGGCGCACATACATCGGAGCTATGCCCGGAAGAATAATGGACGGGATCAGCAAGTGCGGCGTTTCAAACCCCGTAATGGTCCTTGACGAAGTGGACAAGCTTTACGGCTCATATAACGGAGACCCCGCAAGCGCTCTGCTCGAGGTACTGGATCCGGAGCAGAACAGCACTTTCACGGACCATTATCTCAATGTCCCCTATGATCTTTCGAACGTGCTCTTTATCTGCACCGCAAACTCTCTCGATTCCATACCGGAGCCGCTGTTAAACCGCATGGAAGTCATCCAGTTCCAGGGTTACACTCCGATCGAAAAACTCCAGATCGCAAAAAGGCATCTGCTGCCTAAGGCCATGAGATCCGTCGGGCTCAAGGACGAGCAGCTCAGTGTTACCGACGAGGCTATTGAGACCATAATCACCGATTACACAAGAGAAGGCGGAGTCAGAGGTCTGAAAAAGAGACTTGAGACTCTCTGCCGCACTGAGGCGGTAGAACTGGTAAGAGGCGGGAGCAGCAGTCTTACCGTCACGCCGGAGAATCTGCGCGATGTTCTGGAAGACCACCCCATTCCTCACAGGCATGTGCCTGAAAACGCAAGGCCAGGCGTCATAACCGGTCTTGCCTGGACACCTGTGGGCGGTGAGATCCTCTATATTGAGACGCTGCTCACCAAAGGAACGGGAAAACTTACAATTACCGGCCGGCTGGGTGACGTTATGAAAGAGAGCGCGCAGATCGCGGTAAGCCTGGTCAAGTCCGTTTACCCCGACAAGGCAGAGCTCCTGGAGAAGAACGATCTGCACATCCATGTCCCTGACGGCGCCACACCCAAAGACGGACCTTCCGCGGGTATCGCTCTGACTTCCGCGATTGCTTCTCTGCTCAACGGCACACCTGTTTCACCCGCTGTTGCGATGACCGGTGAAGTCTCGCTAAGAGGCGGAGTCAACCCAATCGGGGGTCTTCCTGAAAAGCTTATGGCTGCCCAGAGAGCCGGGGTAAAAAAAGTCTTTATTCCTTCCGACAACATTGAAGATCTGCGGGATGTCGCTGAAGAAGTCAGATCCTCGCTTGAGATCATCCCAGTGAAAGAAGTGAGCGAAGTCCTGAATGCTCTGGAGCTTAAACCATGACTTATAATAACAACAAAAAAAGCGCGGGAATCCGCGCTTTTTCATTATTCTGTTCAGCTTCAGTTTTTGACCGTTCCGTCGGGATTGAATACGGGCAGCTTTGCAAGGCAGCATATATCTTCCCTGTCGTAAGCGTCTCCCTCTGCCAGGACAGCCATCCTTCCGGCAATTATTCCTCCCGCTTCATTGACCAGAGTCTCTGTCGCGCGGAGCGACTCTCCGGTAGAGATAACATCATCTATTATCAAAACTCTCTTGCCTTTGATCATTGCAGCGTCCTCGGTATCAAGGACCAGTTTCTGAACTCCCATGGTGGTTATCGACTTGACGGAGACCTCAAACACGCCCTTCATATAAGCCTTGGCTTTTTTCCTGGCAATGAAGTATTTTTTGGCGCCGGTCTGACGGGCCATCTCATAGATAAGAGGGATCGACTTTGCCTCGGGCGCGAGCATGTAGTCATATTCCGGTGCGCGCTTCAAGAGTTCCTTTGCGCAATGTACGGTCAGCTCTACGTCGCCGAACATTACGAAAGCACCGATATAGAGGTCGTCAGTAACCTTGCACAGAGGCAGATCTCTCTTAAGCCCGGCTATGTCTATCTCATATGTCATTTGTATTTCCTCCGAATAAAGTTTTTTACCTGTTTAATTTATCACCTCAGTCAAGGCCGGTCAATATTTTTGTTCCCTTTTGCGGATAAAAAAGCACCGCAGGAAACCCCTGCGGTGCTGTAAATAACTGCTGTATGTCAGTTTCCGAACGGGAACTGGAAGAAGTCGTCACCGAATCCGTATCCTTCAGTCTCCTGATCTTCCTGATCTTCCTGATCTTCCTTTTCTTCCTGAGCATTGCTTCCTATTGTCGACTGATATTCGTCAAACGTGATCGAAAGCTCCAGGTAATCTCCGCTGCGGTATACGGTTACGGACGCGGTATCACCTGCGGAGTATTCTTTCAAAGCGGAGGTGAGATTCAAATAGCTTTTGATTTCGGCTTCGCCCAGCTTTGTGATAACGTCTCCCTTTTCAATACCGGCTTTTTCTGCAGCACTTCCGGGATTGACTCCGTACACAAAAGCTCCGTCCGGCATATTATACATGGACTGCATCGCCGAGATGACATTCTGATCGGTATTGATGGTTATTCCCATCGCGGCTTTCCCTGAGACATAGCCTTTCGTCATAAGATCGTCGGCGATCCTCGTGACATCATCTATCGGGATCGCAAAGCCTATGCCCTCGATACCTGTTCCGCTGCTCTTCGCGCTGACAACGCCGATGACTTTTCCTTCTTTATCATAGAGCGGGCCTCCGGAATTGCCCTCGTTGACGGCAGCGTCTATCTGGAGCATCTCTATGGAACCGGAGTATTCGTTCGTCGTAACTTCCCTGTTGAGAGCGGTAACTGTTCCCGTAGTCATTGTGAAAGTCAGATCTCCGAGAGGATTGCCCACTGCATATACGGTATCGCCGACCTTGATGGAGGAGCTCTCGCCAAGCGTTGCAGGGGTCAGACCTGTTGCTTCTATCTTGATTATGGCAAGATCGTTGTCTCCTTCCGTTCCCGCTATCTTTGCCTCATACTCCGTCCCGTCAAACAGGGTAACAGTCATGTCATAACCGTATTTGTCAGCATATTCGACAACGTGGTAATTGGTTACGATATATCCGTCCTCGGAAATAATGAATCCCGAGCCCGTGACTTTAGCAGGTGAAGTCTGCCCGAAGAATCCGGTCACTTCATAATCAGTGCTTATTCCGACTGTCTGACTGCAGGCCATGTCATAGATATCGTTTGCATTCATTCCGACCGAATTTGAAACAGCCGCCATCTCAGCTTCATCTGCAGCTTTTTCCGCCTTTGCTTCCTCAAGCGCAGCTCCCATTGAAGCTGATGAATCCTGAAGTTCGCTTACCTTGGAATTCAACTCATCGATTCTGTCGTTAAGAATGCTGCCGACTATCGCTGCTCCTCCGAGAGAGCCGAGTATAGCACAGACGAGAGCGATCGCGGCAATCTTTACCCACTTGCGGTCTTTCTTCTCTTTCTTAGGCTTCTCGGGTTTTTCCTCTTTTACCGGAGGCGTATAGTAGCGCGGAGGCTCCGTGCTCTCATCAACGGATGTATAATGTGCATCCGAGTAGATCGAATCTCTGGTAAAATGGTATTCATTCTCTTCAGCCGGAACAGATTCTGTTTCATTAACCTCGGGAACAGATCCTGTATAGGGAGTTTCTCCCAGATCGGGAGCGCTTCCCGTATCTGGCGTGACCCAGCTTTCCGGAGTCTGTTCGCCGCCTGTCCTGGGATCTTCGTGCTCATTCATAGCTGACACCTGCTTTCGCTTTTTTAATGATGATAATATAATACCGATTTATGAAATTTAAATGAATAAAAAAGGCAGCTTTTGTTAATAAAAGCCGCCTGTTCTTCCGGGATAAATCTCAGATTACTTTCAGCCCCGTAAGATATCTTCTCATCATGTCATAGGCATGGTTGCCCGACATGCGGCGTATATAGCTTCTGCTTCTGCCTGTTCCAAGATGAAGTTCCCTGACAAAGGTCTCGTTTTCGGTTGCGAGCGATACAAAGACCGTACCCACTTCGTTGACTCCGTCCCCGTCAGGGCCTGCAAGTCCTGTGATCCCGACTGCAAGATCCGTCCTGAGAAGCTCTCTGACTTTCTCCGCCATCTCTGCAGCCACAGGGTAACTCACGGCTCCATAGTTTTCGAGGAGTTCGGCATCTATCCCCAGGAGTTTTTCTTTGGCCTCATTTGTATATGTCACCACTCCGCCCCTGAAATAACTGCTGGCTCCGGGAATATCGGTAAATCTCTTCGCCACCTCGCCTCCCGTGCAGCTCTCCGCAGCGGAAAAGGTCAGTTTCCTCTGTTCCAGAAGTTTTATAACTTCTTCCTCTATGCATTCAACATCGATACCGTAGACATATTCGCCCAGCCGTTCTTTTATGTGCTCTATAACGGGTCCGGTCATCTTCTCGGCCTCTGCTCGGCTTCCCGCCTTTGCAGTTACCTGAAGAAAACAGTCGCATTCCTTAGCATAGGGTGCCATGGTCGGGTTTTCCATGACGTTCATCTCATCTCTGAAGATCTGATCCACGCTGCTCTCGCCTATTCCGAAGATCCTCACCGAATGGGACACGATCTCCTCTTCGGAAAGACTCTTCAGATACGGAACGGCACTGAGCGCGAACATAGCGTTGCACTCCTTCGGTGGCCCGGGGACCATTATCACGATCTTTCCCTGCGCTTCAAAGGCGCAGCCCGGCGCTGTTCCGCAGGTGTTGTGAAAGACCGTGCAGTTTTCAGGGAGCATAGCCTGCTGCAGGTTGTTCTCCGTAAAAGGCATTTCCGGATGGATATAGTCGTAGAGCCCTTTCTTTTCGGCCTCATTCATCACGAGCTTCACGCCGAAAGCCTCTGCGAGAGTGAATTTGGTCAGATCGTCACAGGTCGGCCCCAGTCCGCCCGTAGTTATGATGATATCCGCTCTTTTTTTTGCGGTCTCAATACACTGTCTGAGCCTCTCGGGATTGTCCCCGACGACCGTATGGTATTTGACATTTATTCCGATCTTTGAGAGCATTTCCGAGATATCTCTCGCGTCTGTATTAACAATATGTCCGAGCAGGATCTCGGTCCCCACGGATATGATTTCCGTATTGTATTCTCTCAAAACAGTTCCGCCTTTTCTATGCCTGCAAGAGCTTCTTCGACCAAAGCTTCTACATCAAGCGCCGACTCGGCCTTTTCCACTTCTTCTGTCTTCGGATGTGTTCTGGGGTGACGCGGTGTGAAAACCGTACAGCAATCCTCATAAGGGAGCACAGATGTATCAAAAGTCCCGAGTTTTCTCGCAAGCGCGATTATTTCCTCCTTATCCATGCCTATCAGAGGCTGGAGAACAGGCATGGAGATCACCGACTGTGTGGAGGCCATCGCCTCCATTGTCTGCGAGGCGACCTGGCCGAGATTCTCTCCGGTAACTATCGCTTTAGCTCCGTAATCGTTTGCTATACGCTCCGCGATCCTCATCATGAACCTTCTCATAATGAGGGTGAAATACTCCTCCGGGCACTTGTCGCGTATCTCCTCCTGTATACGGGTAAAGGGTACTATTTCCACCGTCAGTTTTCCGCAGTAATCCTCCAGAATGTGTGCAAGCTCAAGTACTTTCTCCTTGGCTGCTTCCGAAGTATAGGGGAAGGAGAAGAAATGAACGGGTATTACTTTGACCCCTCTTTTGGCTATCATATATGTCGACACCGGGCTGTCTATGCCTCCGGAAAGCAGTGACACGGCTTTGCCGTTCGAGCCTACAGGCATCCCTCCGGCGCCCTTGACAGGACTTGAGTGCACGTATGCCGCCTTGTCTCTTACCTCGATGAATACAGTGAGCTCCGGGTCGTGCATCTCGACTTTTATATCCGGAAAGGCCTCTGAAAGCTCTCCCCCTACATATTGGCTGAGTTCTATGCTTGTAAGCGGAAAGCTCTTGTCGCTGCGCTTGGATTCCACCTTAAAGGAAGCAGCTTTCTTAAGATCCTCTTTGAGGTACTCCCTGGCAAGCGCTGTTATAGCATCCTTGTCTTTTTCACAGGCTGCAGCTCTGGTAAGGGTAATGATCCCGAAAACCTTTTTGAGTGCCTCAAATGCGGCACCGACATCCGCCTCTTCATCCTTTGCTTCTACATATACGGTCGACTGAAGGCAATACACCGAAAAGTTGCCGTAAGGGGCGATCTTTTTTCGCATATTCGCCATCAGTTTCTGCTCAAATGACCGCCTGTTGAGACCTTTCAGTATTATCTCCCCAAGCTTTACCAGGATTATATCCTGCATACTTACAGCAGCTCTTTCTTCCAGAGTCCGTGCAGATTGCAGAATTCGTAAACTGCAATTGCCTTTTCCCCGCCTGCCGGAATGAACTCAGCCTTCGGCTCCTCGCCGGGCTTCAGATATTTGATCTGGACGCCTTTATCAGTCTCAAGGCAGATGAACCCGATATAGTGTGCGTCGAGCATCGGGTGTATCGTCGAACCGACCTGGACCTTCACAATATTTCCATCGAGACCGACTTGGGGAATATGCTTCTCAACCGCTGCATCCTCAGTATTTGCAACGAGCTCTTCCATTGGCTCTCCGCAGCACTTAGGGGTGCACCTGGTCTTCTCGTCAACGAACAGCACAAAATTTCCGCAGCCTTTGCAGCGGTAAAATAAAGTCTTCATAATTATCTCCATTAATTAAATATATTGTGTGCTAACCAAAATATCATTTATTCCCTGCAGTGTCAATTCAGATTTCGACGGTTCTGTACTGTATGGCCTCGGCGAGGTGGTTCACCTCGATGTTTTCACTTCCGTCGAGATCCGCTATGGTCCTCGCAACCCGCAGGATCCTGTCGTAGCTCCTGCCGGTGAGTCCCATCCTGTCATATGCCTGATGCATAAGCAGCTCGCTTTCTTCGGATAAATTACAGAACTTATTTATCTGCTTTCCGTTCATTCTGGCATTGCTGCTTATGCAGTCCTCCTTATACCGGTTATTCTGGATTTCCCTTGCGGCATTGACTCTCTGTTTTATATCTGCCGAAGACTCGGCAGGTTTTTTCAATTTGAGTTCGTCATACTCCAGTGCCGGAACCTCAACGATAATGTCTATTCTGTCGAGCAGAGGGCCGGAGATCCTGCTCCTGTAGCGTTTCACTTCATATTCTGAGCACCTGCATCTGCCAGAGGGGTGCCCGTACCAGCCGCATTTGCACGGGTTCATCGCACATACCAGCATAAAGCCCGCGGGATATGTAGCGGAGCCTGAAACGCGCGAGACGGTTATCTCCCCGTCTTCAAGCGGCTGTCTGAGCACTTCAAGCACATCGGAATGAAACTCAGGCAGTTCATCCAGAAACAGCACCCCGTTATGCGCGAGGCTTATCTCTCCCGGCTTGGGATAAGTCCCTCCGCCCGACAATCCGATAGCGGAGACTGTATGATGCGGGGACCTGAAAGGCCTTGAGGAAACGATCGGAACTGCTCTTGATGTCAGCCCGGATACGGAATGGATCTCGGTGCATTCTATCATCTCTTCTCTCGTCATATCCGGAAGTATACCGGGAAGACGTTTTGCCATCATGGATTTTCCTGCTCCCGGAGGACCTATTATCAGTATATTGTGCCCGCCTGCCGCGGCTATCTCAAAGGCTCTCTTTACATTCTCCTGACCCTTGACCTCGGAGAAATCCGGGACGGGCTGTTCATATTTCTCAGGCCTTGAGGCCGGGACAGCTTCCAGATACTCTTCACCCCTGAGGTGTCTGATTATCTGACTCACATTATCTGCCCCGTATACATGGATATTCTCGGCAAAAGCAGCTTCGGACGCGTTTTCTGCCGGCACGAACAGATCGGTTATTCCGCACCTTTCTGCACATAAGGCCATAGGCAAGGCTCCGCTGACAGGTCTGAGTTCTCCCGTCAGGCTCAGTTCTCCGATAAAGGCCATATCGTCCCTGACTTTAAGTTCTCCTTCAGCTGACGCGATGGCTATAAAAATCGGAAGATCGTAGGCTGTGCCGGATTTCTTTTTGTCTGCAGGAGCGAGATTGACCGTAACGTGCCCCGGGGGAAACTCAAGCCGGTTGTTTTTTATCGACGCCCTTACGCGCTCCCTCGCCTCTTTGACTGCCGCGTCAGGAAGCCCCACCATCTCAAACTGGAAAAGTCCTCCGGAGATGTACGCCTCGACAGAGACCTCGAAGCCGCCTATGCCTGAAACCCCGAAACTCTTTATATTTGAATACATTCCTGTCACCCGCTTCCTTTGTTTTCATTAAAAGTATAGCAGGAAAAAAAATAAAAATGTCGCCTGGCAGGCGACATTTTCTGTAATTCTGATGTTATAATATAAGTTTACCCTTTTTACTTTTCAACACCGACTACCGCAAGGTGCAGCTCGTCGAGCTGCTTCTGCTCTACCTCGGCGGGTGCTCCCATCATGACATCCTGGGCGTTTTTGTTCATCGGGAACGGGATGATCTCCCTTATGCTGTCCTCACCCGCCAGGAGCATGACCATTCTGTCGATTCCCGGGGCAATTCCCGCGTGGGGAGGAGCTCCGTAGCAGAAGGCGTTGTACATGGCCGGGAACTTCTTCTTGACATCATCTTCGCCCAGTCTAACCAGCTCAAAGGCCTTGACCATGATCTCCGGATCGTGGTTTCTGACTGCGCCGGAAGAAAGCTCTACTCCGTTGCAGACAAGGTCATACTGGTCTGCCGTAATGCTCAGGGGATCTATCTCTCCTCTCTCAGCCTTCAGCAGAACATCAAGGCCACCGGCGGGCATCGAGAACGGATTGTGGCAAAACTCGAGCTCACCCGATTCATCCCCGATCTCATACATCGGGAAATCTACGATCCAGCAGAATTCGTAACGCTCCCTGTCCATATGGTTCGGGCAGGCATTGCCAGCCATCTTGAGCATGACTCCGGATGTCTTGACTGCGGCATCTTTCTCTCCCGCTGCTACCAGCACAAGCGTATTCGGCTTGAGATCCAGAGCTTTTGCAAGCTCTTCCTTCCTGCTTGCCAGGAATTTCGAAACTCCGCCCGCGAGTTCGCCGCTTTCATCAATTCTGAACCAATAGGGCTTGGACCCGGCCTGCACCTCGACATCGCTGCAGAGCTTGTCGATATGTTTGCGGGTGAGGCTGCAGTCGGACACTGCAACCGCCTTTATGACATTGCCCTTGGAAAACGGAGCAAAGTCCTCGCAGGAAGCGATCTCTGTGATATCCTTCACCTCGAGGTCTATTCTCAGATCCGGCTTATCGGAGCCGTATCTCTCCATGGACTCATTGTAGGATATGCGTCTGAAAGGAGCGGAGGAGGCAATGTTGTATTTCCCGTATTCGGCGAAAATCGGAGGAAGCACATCCTCAAGGATCGAGAAGACATCGTCCTGAGTCGCAAAAGCCATCTCCATATCGAGCTGGTAGAACTCTCCGGGGCTTCTGTCGCCTCTCGCGTCCTCATCCCTGAAGCAGGGGGCGATCTGGAAATATCTGTCAAAGCCCGAGGTCATCAGCAGCTGCTTGAACTGCTGGGGAGCCTGCGGAAGAGCATAGAATTTGCCGGGAGCCTTTCTGGCGGGGACAAGGTAGTCTCTCGCGCCCTCAGGAGAAGAGGCGGTGAGAATAGGCGTGGTAATCTCGAGAAAGTCATGCTCGAGCATTGCCTTTCTTATGGCTGCAATTACATTGCATCTCAGAATTATATTCTTCTTTACGGCAGGATTTCTGAGGTCCAGATAGCGGTATTTGAGTCTCAGCTGCTCATCGGCTTCCCTCGATCTGTTTATCTCAAACGGGAGCTCATTATAGCGGCATTTTCCGAGTACCTCTATCTTTTCCGGAACTATCTCTATGTCGCCTGTCGCGATCTTCGGGTTTTTGGAGCTTCTCTCCCTGACGGTGCCCTCGACCGATATCGTCGATTCCTTGTTGATGCCCTTGATGATGCTGTGCATCTCCTCGTTTTCAACTACGACCTGTGTGGTCCCGTAGAAGTCGCGGACTATTGCGAACGCGAAGCCGTTTCCTACTTCCCTGACATTCTCCAGCCAGCCGGAGATCTTGACCTTCTCGCCGGCATTTTCAAGCCGGAGTTCATTGCAGGTATGTGTTCTTGACTGAATCATTTTTTGTCCTCTTTATTATCTTTCACAGTTTGACGGGAGCTGTCTCCGACATCGCGGAGAGCTTTTCTTTCATCAGTGCTGCAGCGTCCTCCGCCTTGAGTCCGACCTGCTCCCCTGTTTTCATATCCTTTAAGGCTACTATGCCCTGAGCTTCCTCATCCTCGCCGATTATGGCGCAATAGGGGACTTTTATTCTGTCCGCGTACGTCATTTTGGCCTTGAATTTCTTCTTTTCGACATAGAGCTGGGTCCTTATGCCGTTTTTCCTGAAGACAGTGGCCGTCTCTGCCGCCGTTTTCAGATCCTCCGTCATCGGTATCACCAGAACGTCGCAGGGCGAGGTGATCATCTCATCCGAGAGGAGTCCCTGCTCGGAGAGCACATAGAACAGCCTTGTAAGTCCGATCGAGATCCCGACGCCCGGCAGAGTTTTGTCTGTGTAGTACTCCGCGAGATTGTCATATCTTCCGCCCGAACAGACTGAACCTATCTCCGGATGATCGGTCAGAGTTGTCTCATACACCGTTCCGGTATAGTAGTCCAGGCCTCTCGCTATCTTGAGATCAATCGCGAAATTCTCCTGCGGGACTCCGAATGCTCCGAGATACTCGGTTACCTTGATGAGCTCGTCGAGTCCTTCATCGAAAACGGGGCTCATGCCTCTGTATTGCTCGAGCCCGGATATGACCTCGGCGTTTGTGCCCTGTATTGCCATGAAGTCCAGAAGTGATTCCGTCTTGCAGGGCAGCATCTTGACATCGTCTATAAGGATCTGCTTGACTTTCTCGGCTCCGATCTTGTCCAGCTTGTCGACCGTGCGCATTATCTCCGGAGCTTTCTCGGTCATGCCGCTGATCTCATAAAAGCCGTTCAGGAGCTTTCTGTTGTTCACGCGGATCGTGAACCTGTTTATGCCGAGCTTTGTAAAAGTCCTGTATATTACTGCGGGGATCTCAGCCTCATTCAGTATGTCAAGCTTCCCGTCACCGATGATATCTATGTCGGCCTGATAGAATTCCCTGAATCTGCCTCTCTGGGCTCTCTCTCCGCGGTATACCTTGCCGATCTGATAGCGTCTGAAAGGGAACGTGAGTTCCGAATAGTGCTCCGCCACATACCTGGCCAGAGGCACGGTGAGATCAAAGCGGAGCGAAAGATCGCTGTCGCCTTTCGTAAAGCGGTATATCTGTTTTTCGGTCTCGCCGCCGCCCTTGGCGAGCAGGACCTCGGAGGATTCTATGAGCGGCGTATCCAGCGGGGAAAAACCGTAGAGCGAATAACTCTCCCTGAGGATATCCGTTATCTTCTCCATCTTCATCTGCTCCTGCGGGAGGAGCTCCATGAAGCCTGAAAGAGTTCTGGGCCTGACCTTCATATCTCTGTGTTTCTTTCCTTTATCTGTTGGTCGGATTTACTATGTTGCGCCAGTCAAGATCTCCGCGGCGCAGCCCCTGGATCATGACCTCGGCTGTGGCGGCATTTGTGGCAAAGGGGATCTGGTATTTGTCACAGAGGCGCTCTATGCGGTTGATGTCATTGAAGCCTCCGGGATTGTCCGGATCGCAGAAAAACAGCACAAGGTCTATCTCGTTATAAGATATCCTCGACGCGATCTGCTGTGCTCCGCCCTGGTCCGCGTGCATATACAGCGTTATGGGAAGTCCCGTCGATTCGGCAACCAGCTTGCCGGTCACATGTGTCGCGCATATGCTGTGCTCGGCCAGTATCCCGCAGTATGCGATGCAGAACTGAACCATAAGTTCCTTTTTTCTGTCATGGGCCATCAATGCTATATTCATATATAATCCGTTCTCCTCTTTTATCTCAGCAGTGCCATCTCATGTTCCTGAGTATCACTGTAACTTTGAATATTGAAATAAACGTCAAGTATGTTCCTTGCTATGAATGAAACCGCCGATCCGGATCCGCCTCTCTCGACAATGATCGCTATCGCGACCTGAGGGTCTCTGTACGGAGCATAACACATGAAGATACCGTCGTTGACTATGTTCTCGCCCTTCTGGGCCGTTCCCGTTTTAGCGGCCACCTGGTAGGGATAGTCGAACCATGTCTCATAGCCCGTGCCTCCGGGCTCATTGGCCACTCGCCACATCCCGTCCTGAACAGCGTCCCAATTGAACCGGGCGCTCTTGACCGTTGCGAGCACTTCCGGTTTGCGTTCATAGATCTGTTCGCTGTAGTCGTAGTTTCTCACCTGCTTTAAGATCGACGCGGAATACCTTGTCCCGCTGTTGGCGATCGTCGAACAGTAGACGCCCATCTGAAGCGGTGTGAATATAGAGTCGGACTGGCCGATACCTGCCTGCAGCGTATCACCTATACGCCACACGGCGCCCGCGTAGTCCATGTGGTTTTCGCGGTTTGCCATGTTGCCTGTCGTCTCTATGAGTTCTATACCCGTCGATGAGCCCAGGCCGAAATCGTGCGCGTATTTGCCCAGCAGGTCGACACCGAGGTCATTGACTATCGTATAAAAGAAATAGTTGCACGAGTCTCTGACGGCTGTTGTAACATTCTCCTCGTCGTGAGTCCACTGATACGAAGACCAGATCCAGCACTCAGGGGCGTAGCCTTCGGCTGCGTATTTCGTGAAGACGCCCTCACACTTTATCTTGTCTTCCGTATTGATGATACCCTCGGAGAGACAGGCTATTGCAGTACAGGGCTTGAAACAGGAACCCGGAGCGTATGCGCCGAGCAGGGTCCTGTTGAAGAGCGGAGTGTTATCGGCTTTCATGAGATCTGCATAGTCCTCGACGACCGTGGCAGGATTATAAGTCGGCCAGCTCGCCAGAGCGAGAGGCTCACCTGTCTTAACATCTATTACCACAGCCGAAGCGCCTGTTATCTCATACTTCTCGGGATAGGGCTCGCCTCTGGCGGCGAACTCCTGCATCTCGACTTCCCTCGTCGCGATAAGCGCTTCTATGCCGCTCGCGAGCGCGCGTTCGGTCGCCTCCTGGAGGGTGATGTCTATGGTAAGATACACGTTGTTGCCGGGAACCGGGTCCTTGGTATAGTACTGGCTCAGTATGGTCCCGTCCGCAGTCGTCGTCACCTTGACCTCGCCTTCCTGCCCGTGCAGGTAGTCCTCGAAGGTATACTCAACTCCGTCTTTTCCGACCACTGCGTCATTCGCATAGTCGACGAGAGAGTACTTCTCGTATTCCTCCTGGGTCATGAGTCCGACGTAACCGAGCAGATGTGCGGCATAATTCGTGTTGTATACACGGGTATACGCTCTTTTTACCTCTATGCCGTCGAGCTTTCTCTCCATTATGGTGGCAATAAGCCCCATGCTGGCGTCCTCAACAAAGACATACTCGGAGGTGTTGATCGCGTAACGGACGTTTATCGAGTATCTCAGCCCGCAGACCTTTCTCATGTCCTCCGCCGAGAAATCGTTCGGTATGTCGTATCTCGTACGCATATAGCTCATCAGCTCTACCGCTGTGGTGTCGGTGCTCAGGCCTTCCTTGGCCTTGTCCCTGAAATACGCCTCGAGCATATTCTTCTGGATCTCTGTCATCTCCGTATACTCGAACGGAGGCGCCTTTGTTATCGGGAGATCGTCGATGTACACGTCCCCGTGTTCATCCACCAGGTTGATAAGATCCAGGATCGTCTTGTTTGCAGCCTCGCTTCCGTCAGCGAAGAGCTTGGTGACATCTATCGTAAGGTTGTAACATTCCTCATTGCTGACGAGCACCCTGCCGTATCTGTCCAGAATATTGCCCCTGGAGGCCGGAACAATCTCGTCCTTTACCTTGGTCTCGCTGCTTCTGAGGTAGTATTCCTCACCCTGTATTATCTGAAGATCATAAAGGAACGCAATGTATACGAAAAGAAGTATAACGACGATGACGGCAAGAACTGCCAGTCTTCCCTTGTTTACCGTTCTGTTCATCTCTAACTCAAACTCTCCCTGAACCTCATGGGCGGAAAATAGCAAAGCACCGCAAGCGGAAGCGATATAAGAGTCTGTACAACGACAGTCACGAACACCTCGATCGTGAAGCTGTCTGTCATGAGCACCTTAAGCCCCTGTACAAGTCCCGTCACTATCAGGCATATGAATGCCGAGCCCATATATGCAAGAAAGCTCCTGTTGAGAAAAAACCTGACCAGAAAACCCACTGTGAATGCCGTGGCCGGGAAAAGGATCATGTACATGATCACGGTCTCCGGATACATCAGATCCGTAAATAGTCCGAGAACGAGCGCCAGCATGCTTCCCCAGAACGAGCCTTCGAACATGCCGAGAGCTACGGCCACCGAGGGCAGCAGAAACGCATAGTATTTCCCGAGCCTGAGCCCGGAAAGCACGATCTCTTGCACGACAAGGGCAATAAACATATACAGCGCATAAAAGATTATTTTACGCAGCCGTTCTCTTGTAAAGTATTCTCTGAGCTTCATCTATTCGACAACATCGAATTCCTTTATTATAAACACCTGCACAAGGTCCGAATAATCTATGGCCGGCTTCAGGATCCCGAACTCTATCTGGCCTCCCGCCTCCGTCTGGACATTTGTAAGCGTCCCTATAACGAGACCCGCGGGAAACGAAGTGCCAGAGCCCGAAGTGAGGACCTCGTCCCCGACGTAGATCTGGGCGTTGTCCGCGAGATAGCTGACCTTGGCATTCTTGTTTTTCATAAGCGCGTAATCGCCGACGACCATTCCTGACGCCTCCTGATGGCCTACAAAGGCGCCGACGGACATATTGACGTCTATAAGCGTACTGACTGTCGCCCAGGAGCTGCCGAGCTCCGTTACCTGCCCGACGAGCACCCCGTACTCTGTAATGACCGGATCGCCGAGCTCTATTCCGCTGGACGAGCCCTTGCTAATCGTAAATGCCGAAGACCAGTTCGTTGAGGACCACAATACGACCTTGGAAGATTCAAGCACATAGTCCCTGTGCTTTTCCCTGAGGTTCAGAAGCTCTCTGAGCCTTCTGTTCTCTTCGGACGCAGCGATGCCTTCCCTGGCGCTTTCCTGCGCGTCCGCCAGCTGGGACCTCAGCGATTCGTTCTCTGCGAGCAGGGAATCGTAGTTGTACAGGTAACCGTAGATGCTGTTCAGCCAGTTGACTGCCGAGGAGACCGCCTTCTGGATCGGTGCCTTGACTATTCCGAGGGCGTTATGCCCGGCTCCGACCTGTCCGTTGCGCGCAACGCTCCCGAAACCGATCAGGACGATGACTGCCAGTACTATTACGCCGACCTTTATTCCGTTTTTCCTGATAAAGTCTTTCAATTGTTCAGTCGACTCCCCTGTAGTAAAGCCCTCTTGTGAGCACGTTGGGCTTGTAATCCGAAGTGCCCTTGTAGCACCTGAAGACCTCGACGGTCTCCCTCGGGCTCTCCGTCGTGAACAGAAGCCTTGTGCCCCACACGCCCGCCGCCTTAATGTCCTCCTGCTTGTCTGCCATGTACAGCTTGTGGGCATTGTATATGACATTCCTGCAGCCGAATTCCTTGACTACCGGGAACACGTTCCCCGTTCTGTCGGAGAGGCTTCCGGGCTTGGCGCAGGCGCATTTGCCGGCGCTCTGCCTTATTATGCACTGGTCCGAAACCATGACGGGCAGTCTGCCGTAAGTGATGATCTCGGTGTCTATGGATTTGAGCATGTCCTTTATCTGCGCTATCCTGAGCTCGAATGACGCCGTAACGGAAATGAGCCCCGCGTTTCTCAGGACATCGAGCGAGTAGGAGTTGAACACGTTGAGTCCGAAATCCCCGCGGACCGCCAGCCCCAGGTCTCTGGCCATCATCACGTGGCCGAGGTTCCCTGCCAGCACTTCTTCAATGCCCTCTTTCCTGAGCTGCTCCAGAACTGCTCTGACGTCCTGCTCCTCAGTATCGGTTATTACCCTCGGCAATACCGCGACGGGAACACAGCCGTTGTCCGTGAAGGGCTTCAATCTCTGCGGACTGGCGATGAGCCTCATGGCCGGGAAATATATGTAGTCGGGCCTCTCAGCCGCGAGCTCCTCTGTGAGCTGCTCCGGGTCCGTCACCTGGATTATCCATTTGGGAGCGCCCTGCACCTTCCTTCCCGCGGGAAGCGGAGGCTTGGGGTAATGCACGACGGGGGGAGCTTCCGCCCTGAGCTTCGTTATCTTGGCTATAAGGTCTCTTCTCAGCTCGTTTATCGAGCTTGCAGGGAGGAAGAGATCCGGATCTGTGATCGCTTTGTTCTCTATGCATTCATAGGGCGTTCCGCCGGTCTTCTGCATCTGGTCGCGCAGGTACTCCGCGGTGAGCCCGGTGCTTCTCGCGGCTTCCGGCATGATCCCGTAAGCTACGGCCTTGTTTCCGTCCTCGTCGCTGGCCGCCGCGGCTATCTTCTCGCCTTTTTTGCAGACGGTGTAGAAGTTTATCCCGACTCTGCGCACTTCGCTGTCGGAGTATTTCTTCCTGGCGTCGGAATAGAGCTTTTCGTTTCCGCTGTCGTTCTCCGCCCTGACTCCGAACATGTCCTCTTTGCTGCCGGTGAAATATCCGTCCGTAAAGCCCTGTCTCGAGAAGGCCGACTCCAGCCTCTGCATATCCGCGGCGCTCGGAGAGATCCCTTTCTTTATGGCGTCGGAATATACTCCGGTGACTATCGCTGTGTACTCGGGGCGTTTCATCCTGCCCTCTATCTTTATGCAGGCGACTCCCGCCTGATCTATCACGTCAAGGCTCTGAACGAGGCAGTTGTCCTTGAGGGAGAGCGGATATTCATCCATTCTGCCGCCGAGAGAGTACTGCATCCTGCAGGGCTGGGCACACATGCCCCTGTTACCGCTTCTCCTGCCGATGCACGCGCTCATATAGCACTGGCCGCTGTGGCAGAAGCAGAGAGCGCCGTGTACGAATATCTCGGTCTCGACTCCTGCATTCTGCGTTATATATTTTATCTGTTCAAGGCTGAGCTCCCTTGCCAGAACGACTCTGGAGCAGCCCATCTCGGCCGCCGCTTTTGCGCCCGCCAGGTTGTGGATGCTCATCTGCGTGCTCGCGTGAACGGGCATCGAAGGAAGGCTCCTTTTAAGTATGCTGACAAGGCCCAGATCCTGAACTATGAAGCCCGTGGCGCCCATATCCGCGGCAAGGCCGGCATAGTTTAAAGCTGCCGCCGTCTCCCTGTCGGAGATCAGGGTATTGAGGCATACATAGGTCTTGCAGCCTCTTATCCTGCAATAGCGGATCGCCTTCTCAAGCTCTTGCGGTGAGAAGTTCTTCGCGCCCCTTCTGGCGTTAAAGTCGCCAAAGCCCATATATACGGAATCTGCTCCGTTTTGAACCGCCGCTATGACTGCCTCAGGCGAGCCTGCCGGCGAAAGTAATTCAAGCATAAATATTCTCCTGCCTTAAAGCAATAGATTATACCACACATATACTTATTGCGACAAGTTAATTTTAATGATATAATGTCCGATACGCCGAAGCCGCGGGCATTTTTGGCCATTATACTCCGGCAGGCGCTGCAATGATTGTACATAAAGTAAATTTTCGGTAAATTCCGGTGAATCTATGAACAGCAAAAAACAATTTGATCCGGCAGAGGCCGCGGAGGCACTGATCGCCGCCCACGACGGCGACATGGCCCTGCTCTATATCTATACGGGGCTTCGCGGCTACGACCCGGACAACGCCGCCAGAGAGCTCTGCCGCACAAAAGAACAGATCGAAAACGCCCGCGAAAAGCTTGAAAACGCCGGGCTTTTCTCTCCACGGGCAAATGTGCCCGGAACCGGAAGGCCAATAAAAGAGGCCCCGAAGCTCCCGGTATATACGGCCGACGAGATAACCGGCCGTGAAAAGGGCGACCCGACCTTCAGGGATCTCATATCCGAGGCCGGGCAGATCCTCGGGCACCAGCTCAGCTCTAGCGAGATGATAAAAATATACGGGATCTACGACCATCTGGCGCTCTCTCCGGACGTGATCATCTTCATGATGCACTACTGCAAGGAGGAGATAGACAGAAAATACAAAGGCAGCCGCTCCCCCTTTATCCGCTACCTCGAAAACGAAGCCTTCGAATGGTATGAGGAGGGCATAAGGGACTATGACGCCGCGGAAAAATATGTGGCCGAAAAGCGCAGAAAGCGCGAAAAGTCCGAGCAGTACAAAAAGATCTTCGGAATAAGCGGAAGGGACTATTCTCCGAGCGAGAAGAAATACGCCGAGGCCTGGGCAGATATGGGCTTTGAGGACGAGGCCGTGAGCCGGGCATTCGACATCACCGTTTTAAATACCGGAAAGCTCGCGTGGAAGTACATGGACACCATACTGAGAAACTGGCACGCGAAAGGCCTCCATACCGCCGCTGAGATCGAGGCGGCCGAACCTTCCAGAAAGGTGACACGTCCTCCGCAGCAGGGCGGGAGCTACACCGCGCTGACCCCACAAGAGAGGGAAAAGCTTAAGAACAGGCACAGGAGGCAGGAGGAGTAATGGCATACGACGGAAAACTCCTTGCGAAGGCAAACGCCGCCCTCGCTGACATAAGAGAGGCAAACCGCGCCGAGAGGGAGCGCAGGATCGCCTTTATACATTCCAGATATCCGGAGATCGCCGAGACGGACAGGGCTCTCTCGCGCCAGATGAGTGAGCTTGCAAGGCTTGCCTTTTCGAAGAGCGGCACGCAGCTCGAGGACCTCAAGGCGCTGCAGGACCGCAATCTCCGTCTTCAGGAGGAGAGGGCCTCCGCGCTCGAGGCGCACGGCTTTGCCCGGGATTATCTCGACGAGATCTATTCCTGCCCGATCTGCCGCGATACGGGGATGGACGGCAATCGCGTCTGTTCATGCCTCAAAAGGCTCTACAACGCCGAGGTGACGAAGATGCTCGGCACGCTTCTGAAAAACGACGAGAGCTTCGAGAGCTTCGACCTCAGCCTCTACAGCAACGAATTCGACAGCTCCCTGGAGGGAAGCCCGCGGGATTACATGTCGGATATCCGCGATATCTGCGTCTCCTATGCGGACAATTTCCGTGACGACGACAGAAATCTCTATTTCTTCGGCCCGACGGGCGTCGGCAAGACATATCTCTCAGCCTGCGTGGCGAGGGCTGTCGCCGGAAGCGGCTTTTCCGTGTGCTATGAAAGCTGCGGGGCGGCCTTCGACATCTACGAGACGAAACGCTTCTCCCGCGACAGCGAAGCCGGGGACACGGCCGCTTCAAAGTGGAAGAGGATGCTCGACTGCGACCTCATGATACTCGACGATCTCGGAACGGAGGTCGTGACCTCCGTGACCCAGAGCGCGCTCTACGAGCTCATAAACACAAGGCTCATAAACGGGAGGAAGACCATAATCTCCTCAAATATCAGGCCGGCGGACATTGGAAAAAAATACGGCCCGCAGATCGCGAGCCGCATTAACGGTGAATTTGTCGCACTGCCTTTTGCCGGTGACGACATAAGGCTCAGAAAGAAATAAGCTTTCCTATCTGTTTTTCTCTCTCAGGACCTCTATCCAGTAGCCGTCCGGGTCCTCGATGAAATAGATCCCCATCTTCGGGTTTTCAAAGCATATGCATCCCATCTGCTCATGCAGCAGATGGGCTTTTTCATATTCCTCAGTCCTGACCGCCAAGTGGAATTCGCACTCGCCCAGATCGTATTTCTGAGGGTGATCGTCGAGGCATGTGAGCTCGAGCTGGAAATCCGTAGTGTCGTTTCCGACAAAGACTATGGTAAAGCCGTCGCCGGTCTTGCGCTTTATCTCCGTAAAGCCCAGTGCCTTTTCATAAAACCTGAGCGATGTCTCAAGGTCGGAAACGTTGAAGTTCTGATGCTGCATACGGAATTTCATTGTATTATCTCCTTTATAAGCGGCTCGCGCTCAGTTTTTTCTTCCGAGAATTCATATGCCCTGAGGACAGCCTCCGCCGCGGCCCGCGCCCTGTTCATGTCGTCGGCGTGTATCGTGGCGATGCTCTCACCTTTGGCCGCGTAATCCCCGACTTTCCTGTTTATGATGATCCCGACCGAGAGGTCTATAGTATCCTCTTTGGTCGCCCTGCCTCCTCCGAGATGCATCGAGGCAAGTCCTATGTCGTCAGCTTCTATGTGCTTTACGTATCCGGACATCGGCGCCAATACTTCGAGCGTGTATTTTGCCGCGGGCAGCATGGACTCGTCATACACATACCTGCTGTCGCCGCCCTGGGCCTCCACCATAAGCGCGAGCTTTTCGAGCGCGGATCCGTCGGATATCGTCTTTTCGAGCATCTTTCGGGCATCTTCAAGCGAAGCGGCTTTCTCCGCGCTCACCAGCATGAGAGAGCCCAGGGTCATGCAGAGCTCATAGAGATCACCCTTCTTTTCGCCCTTCAGAACCGCTATGGCCTCCTTTACCTCGAGAGCGTTGCCCACAGCGTTTCCGAGCGGTTCGTCCATGTCGGTGATGACAGCGGCTGTCTTCTTCCCCGCCGCTTTTCCGACACGTACCAGCTGCTTTGCGAGGGCTTCTGCCTCCTCTTTCGTCTTCATGAAGGACCCGCTCCCGCATTTTACATCCAGAACGATGATATCCCCTCCGGAGGCGAGTTTCTTGGACATTATGCTCGAAACGATCAGCGGAACGCTCGGGACCGTTCCCGTGACATCACGGAGCGCGTAGAGCTTCTTGTCAGCCGGCACCAGGTTTTTGCTCTGGCCGATTATCGAGATCCCGATCCTGTTTACGTTTTCGAGAAATCTTTCCTCGGATATCTCGACCGTAAAGCCCGGAAAGCTCTCGAGCTTGTCTATGGTGCCTCCCGTGTGGCCGAGCCCCCTGCCGGACATCTTGGCGATCTTGAGCCCCGCCGCCGCGGCCATCGGGCAGAGCACGAGAGAGGTCTTGTCCCCGACTCCTCCGGTGGAGTGCTTGTCGGCCTTGATCCCCTCTATCCCCGACAGATCGACGGTCTCCCCGCTGTTCATCATGGCGAGCGTCAGGTCCAGAATCTCATCGTCGTTCATTCCGCGGAAATAAATGGCCATGCATAGCGCGGAGGCCTGGTAGTCCGGGATCTCTCCCGAGACATATCCCTTTACGAAAAACCCGATCTCCTCTTTTGTAAGGGCTTCTCCGTCCCTCTTTTTGCAGATAATGTCAGTCATCAGCATATACGATCACCTCACTTAGCGCTTTTTCCCTTGAAAAATCCGGGACTGAGCGATATTGCCTGCATCGGGCAGGATCTTATGGCGTCCTTCACCTCTCTCAAGTTGGACGCTTTGACGGGGCCGATCTCCTCGCTGTAGCCGAGCCCGTTCACTTTAAAGACATCTCCGGCTATGCCCTGGCACATCTCGCAGCCCATGCATTTGTCTCTTCTGATGTTTACTTTCATACGGCAGTTTCATTCGCAGCTGCCCTGACAGCCTTCGCAAGCTGGTCCGCGCAGGATGTGCCTCTGGTCCCGCAGAGGTTGCCCAGGCATTTGGATTCTATCTCGTCGACGCTCATCCCGTCGACAAGCTTCGAGATCATCTTCAGGTTGCCGTTGCAGCCGTTTTTAAAGCTGATATCCGTGATCACGTTGCCGTTTATGTCGAAGCTTATCTCCGTGGAGCAGGTCCCCTTTGTCTTGTATCTGTAGCGCATAGTCTCTCCCTTTTCTTTTTCGGTAATTATATATTATATCACAAAGCAGTTCCCTGGCAAATACCTCGGGACCATTAATTCCGTGACAGTGCCCTCAACGCCGCTCCTCCGTCAGGTCCGCGTATTTCAGAGGTATCACCGCTTCAAGGTCCGAGACGCTCATCTCTACCTGGTATCCTATCTTCCCGGCGCTGAAAAACACGGTATCGTACAATAACGCCGTCTCGTCGACAAATGTCGCGAACTGCTTTTTCATGCCTATCGGGCTGCAGCCACCGTGGATATAGCCCGTGAGAGGAAGCAGCTCTCTGGCCTTTATCATCCCGACCGATTTTTCCCCTGCAGCGGACGCCGCTTTTCTGAGATCCAGCTCTTCCGCGACAGGGATCATGAACACATAGTGCTCCCCCGAGCGTCCGGCGGTCACAAGCGTCTTGAAGACCCGGTCCGGGTCCTCGTGAAGAGCTTCCGCCACCTCAGTTCCGCTGACAGCTTCCGTATCCCCGTAATAATGCTGCGTGTAGACTGCCCCGGCCTGGTCGAGGAGCCTGTATACGTTCGTCTTCTGAAGCTTCTGGTCTTTCATATCCGTCCTCTTCCTGTTCCGGTCCTTTCTCCAGTTGATCTGACGCCATTATATCACAGATATTTTGCGGTTTTCCATACGATCTTCCCGGATGGGCATTATTAAACCCGAAGCGTCAAAGCTTCGGGTTTTCTCTTTATTCGATCTTTATAAGTTCCGTTTCCTCTTCTTCCTTGTCTTCTTCAGCTTTCAATGACGCCTGGAACCAGCTTCCCCAGGTCCCT
This sequence comes from Oscillospiraceae bacterium, assembly GCA_017430455.1. Lineage (GTDB taxonomy): Bacteria > Bacillota > Clostridia > Oscillospirales > Oscillospiraceae > Limivicinus. The sequence continues at coordinate 39,924 of JAFRMX010000009.1, read as the reverse complement.
ATTATTTTTTCAAACATTTCAAGCTGAACGGCCGGAACCGTATCCAGCATGGCGAAAAAATCTCTGAACCACGTGCTTTCAGCATATTCCGAATAGCTTTTATATACCTCCTGTCCTCTCTCCGAGACCATGAGGACAATATTTTTTTTGTTGCCTTTCAGATAATACTTTTCAACAAGGCCCTTGCTCACAAGCTTTTTTACGTATTTGGAAAAAACGCTCTGGCTCAGTCCGAGCAATTCGGCATACCAGCTCATATTCTTATGCTGATCGCTGTATTCCAGGATATGCTCCATGATCTGGATCTCATATGTGCTGATCTCCGTATCACCAAAAGATGCTTCAAATTTGCATACCTGGGAATAGGCATTGGCGCTCCTGAACAGAGTTCCCACGAATTGCCTGTATTTCCCTAACCATGTCAATTCCATAATGATAACGCTCCTTAATCTTAACGCTTGATTATATCATTTGGAAACAATAATTACAAGAAAAGAGCATTCGTCATATTCCACAAATAATCAAACAAATTTTTGTGGAATATAAACAATTTACATTGGAAAGTATTTAATGTATTATGTTGATAGTTTCCGCTATAAAAACTATTTTGAAAAGGAGAAAAAGAAATGAAAAAGGCAACAAAAGTGACCCTGGTCATAGCATTGGTCTTGTGTCTGCTGAGCGGTATCTTCGCTTCATTTTACCAGTCTTCCATGGGAGCAGTCACTGTGGAAGATATTAAGGTAGTTGTAGACGACGGCCGCTATATCAACGGGCAGGTATACATTCCCAAGCTGGCCTCTCCCGAGAATAAACTGCCGCTTATCGTGCTCAGTCACGGCAGCTATAACAACCTTGAGCACCAGGATCTGAACATGATCGAACTTTCCAGAAGAGGATTTGTTGTTATATCCTCAGACGCCTACGGTCACGGTTCATCTTCCGTACTGGATACCGGTCTGGAAGTCACGAATATGTTCCACATAATTGATTATGCCACGGCATGTTTCGATTTTATCGATACCGATAAGATCGGTGTCAGCGGGCATTCAATGGGCGGACAGATCGCATCTCTGGCAGTACAGCTGAATTTTGAACGTGAAGCCAATGGAACGGGTGAAAACAAAATTGCCGCAATATGCACGGTAGGTTATGATCCCCAGTACACTCCCTATGAATTTGAAGGCGTCGGCGAGCCGGTCGATGTCAAGATCGACTGGGGTGTAATTGCTGCAAAATACGATGAGTGGTTCTTTACCGGAGAAACCGGTGATCCCCGTCAATACCTGAGCAGCGACGCCGCGATCTCATTCATCAATCAGCTCGAAGGCGTCGACATCAGCGGGCAGGTCGAAAACCACAAATTCTATAAAGGTACAATCGACGGCGAGGAATATATAAGAGTTATCAATCAGAACAACGAGATTCATCCCTTAAACCATTTCTCCAAGGCCAGCTGTGCAAACCTTATCGATTTCTTCTATGAAGTTTTCGGCGTACCTTCGGGATATGCAAAAATAGACTCCGGAGATCAGATCTGGCAAATGAAAGAATTCTTCAACCTGGTAGGACTGGTCGGTATATTCGTGTTTCTTTTCCCGTTCGCTGACATGCTGATCTGTGACACGAAATTCTTTGGCGAACTCAGGCAGCCGGAACCGGTCGCGGCTCCCAGGCTCTCTGACGGAAAGAAAAAAGCATATTACTGGGTCACATATGCCATTAACTGCATATTGCCCGCTCTGCTTGTTGTTCCTGTATGCTATAAGCTCGTCGGTAAAGAATCGTTCGTTCCTTTCACGTACAATAAGTGGTTTGGAGAGCCGAACACGAACGAACTTGCAACCTGGACGCTGATCGTCGGACTTGCTCTGCTGGCTGTGTTCTTCATCTCCAGAGCATTGACCAAGCAAAAAGAAGAGGCTTTTGTTCCGGAATACTGGGGTCTTAAAGCTTCCGGCAGAGTTATCTGGAAATCGGTTCTTCTTGCAGCGGTCACGGTCTTCACCGCTTATGTCATTCTCTTCACGACGGATCTTATATTCAATGTCGACTTCCGTATCTGGGTCATCGACATGAGAGTGTTCAATGTCCAGAAGCTGCTCTACTTTGTGGCTTACTTCCCGGCCTGGGTCGTCTTCTACCTGGTGAACTCGCTTCTGGTCAACGGAGGAAACAGAGTCGAAGGAAGACCGGAATGGCTTACTCTTCTTCTCAGCTGCATAGGCAATATAATCGGAATAGGGATCCTCATATTCATTCAGTATCACGGAATTATCGCAAACGGACAGTTCACATTCAACTCAATGCGAATAGTCAATCTCTTCCCGCTTGTCTTCCTTATTCCCGTCGGCTCGATAATATCCCGCCGTTTCTTCAAAGAGACCGGAAACATATACGCTGGTTCTTTGATCATTGCTTTCCTTTACTGCATGATGACTGTTGCCAACACAATGTGCCTCGGTACAGTTCTCTGAGTTTCCTTATCTCAGCATAAACCGTTTGAAATAAACAAAAATACAGCGCGGAGGGCTTTAAAGCCCTCCGCGTTTTCAGATCTCTCGCAAGGGATCCGGCGTTTGAATAAATATATTATGTCATTGCGAAGAAAATCTGTCAGGGGAATACGGATTCCCACGCTTCGGTCTCGCCTTCGGGCTCGGTCACCGGCGGGTCTGAAACATGTTTCATTCAATACCGCCGGGTCGCGATAAATTGCTCCGCGGAATGACAGACAGATTTTCTGTGGCAATCCGTTCCCCCGTCCTTCCCGGCTTCCCGCAATCGACCCTGCGGAGCGGGTTCATTCGCTGATCTTCATCATGCCTGTTATAAAACTCAGTTCGGGTCTGCTGCGGCACGTACATTCAAGCTGCAGCGTCCGATCCGCGTCCGTGCCGGGAGGCGGCACTTCGTCATTGTACTGGCAGCCGGCCGGGACAAATACATTGACCCACATACCGTTGTAATCGCTTCTTAAATCCGGTGTATAAGTTACGATCTGAAAATCGTCGGTATCGGAGCCGGTGATCTGGAGGTATGTCTTTTCGCCCTCACTGTAGACGGAAACAGTCAGACCGTTGTTTTCAAGCAGAATATCGCCTTTAATCTGAGGCTCCTGCACGGTATGATCGGCATCCGTTTCAAATACCCTGGCTTCTTTCTGAAGATCTGCCGAATCATTGTAATCGTCTCCCGAAAAATGAGCGTCGTATATCACCAGGGTCTTCAGCGTATCCTCTCCGAAATAATAATAGGGGATCTCCAGGATCCTTACGATCTCGCTCTTCGGGCCTATATCTTCATAAAATATTCTGTCAAAGCACTTGCTGTTCGCGGCGGCAAGATACATCGCGAGGCTGCCTTTTTTCTTTTCCGGATTCGAGATCTTAACTTCTATCCCGTATGAAGTCTCCGTCTCTCCCCAGTAATTATCCTGTTTGACATAGATATCCCCGAATTCGACTCTCAGGCCGCCGCTTTCGCCTATCAGCGTTTCCGTGAATGAGTAGCCTGCAGGCAGATAATCGCTGCCGATCTTTTCCGAACGGTTCTTTTCCTTCGCGGCTGTGCTCAGACCGATGACCATCATCGCGACAAAGAAAGCCGTCACAAGGCCCAAAGCTGTCAGAAGAGTCCGCGCCTTCTTCATTCTGCCGGCGTTCAGGGCTCTGAGCTCATCCCTGTTTCTCCCGATTCCGGAAGCGATGAGCTCCTCCATCCGGTCTCTGTTGACGCCGATACGGTTCTTCCACTCCCTGTCTTCCCCGTAAGTCGCGCCGCACTGCGGGCATGTCTTGTACCTGGTCGTATCTATAACGCAGCCGCAGTAGTCACAGGTCAGATGTGTCTGCGTTTTCAGAGAGGACTCGACTGCCTGTTCCGTTATTTTCCTGACCGCGTTTCTGCCCAGATAATCTCTTTTCGTGCGGTTTATCTGGATCGTATACACGAGAAGCAGCACGATCGCCGCGAAAAAAGCTGCTGTCGCCAGAATAAAAAACATTTCTTTTTCCCCTTATATACTTCCCGGAACGGGTTTGAATTGTTTGTATTTTTTATCATGTTTTTTATTGTAAAATTAAAATCGGGAAATTGTCATTGCGAGGCGGAGCGATCTATTGCGACCCGGCGATGAATGTCTTCCAGCAATTTGTTTTCAAAAAATCGGTGATCAGCTTCGGATCTTCTCCTTCGTAATACGCTGCAAGAAGTTTTTTAAACTCGGAAACATGAGCTTCAGGAATCACCAGAACACCTTGACCGTGGGCGATCAGATAATGATTTGCGTAGATGATCGCGGCGCGTTTATTCCCGTCAATGAACACCTGTGTTTTCATCGTATACAGGCACAGGCGGATCGCCTTGTCAATATCATCTGTATCGGCCAGCAGGATGTCCTCTATATGCTCTTTCACGACAGATTCGATCGGAAGCGGAGGAATGTATGAAGACCCTCCTATCGTAACAGGAACTCCGCGAATTCTTCCTCCATCCGCGAAAAAGCCCTCGTTTACCAGACGGGCAATGTGGCACAGAATATAGTAATCGCTTTTTGCCTGTATGACATCCCGGTCGAGTATGAACTCCCATGAATGCTTCAGATTCAGGATCTTCTGAACATCTGAAGCCGTCATGCCGTTTACTTTTCCGTTCTCAATGATCTCTTCGGTCTGAGGAAAAGACGTGGCAACACCTTCCAGAACAGCCTGATCATATATGTTTGTCTTCATATTCGCCCGGGCAAAGTCCAGATTTTGGATCACACGGGAAGGAAGCTCTCCTTCCTGATATCCGAGCTCAGCCAGTCGCTTATCCAGCTTTCTGATCTGCCTTCTGAGTTCTCTGGCTTCTCTGCTGTTTCTGAGAAGAAGCTGATACAGCTCATCCGAATATGCTCCGACATATGTTGAAGTGACTCTGCTGCCCACGCGCTTCCTGATATAAAGGTATTTCTGCCCGTTTACGTCCTTTATTTCGGGAGTCCCTTCGTAGGGAATCAGCGCCAGTCTTGCATTCAGATCTGCTCTTTCACTGAGAAGAATCCGGATCTCATCAAACGCCGACATGGATATATCCTCCTTTTAGGGAACATTTCTATGGTTACTATATCAAAATGTTCCCTAACTTTCAAGTCCGGTTAGGGAACATTTTGATTTAAAAACGTTCTGTTTGTTCCCTAAACCTGTTTATTATCAAAAAAAATCAATTTCCGTATTAATTTCCGAATTCTGAACCCGTTGCGGCGCAACGGGTTTGAATTGTTTGTATTTATTATCATGTTTTTTTAACAGAAAATTTGAAAACCGTTTCCCCGTCTCCTGCCTTCCCTCTTTCGACCGCTGTCATTGCGAGGCGGAGCAACTCGTTGCGACCCGGCGGTATTGAATGAAACATGTTTCAGACCCGCCGGTGACCGAGCCGCAGCGAGATCGAAGATCCCGTGGCAATCCGTCCCCTGCCTTAATTTATTAAGGCGGATGAGGGTCGGCTATTCAGCAAATAATTATACCATGGATATTAATAAAAAATGTCGCCTGGCAGGCGACATTTTAAATTTTTTTATCTGTATAATAAAAGCAGCTGTTGAGGTGTTGAGTAATTATAAATAAGTAATTACTTGACAGTAACTACTTTAGTGGAGTATTATGATCATGAAATACGAAGAATTTGAATGGGATGAAGAAAAGAATCAGCGGAATATTGAGATCCACGGTATCAGCTTCAGACTTGCTTCCAGAGTTTTTGAAGATGACTACAGGATAGAGAGGGAGGATCTTTCTGCTCACAACGATTTCAGTGAATACAGGATACAGACGATCGGAAGCATAGGCAAAGTGATCTTTGTCGTATACACGGAGAGAAATAACAGGTGCAGGATCATATCCGCCAGAAAAGCAAATGCAAAGGAGAGGGAATTATACTATGGCTACAGTAATATACAGACCGAAGGCTGGGGAAGAGCTGACGAGTGATGAGCAGAAAATGCTCGAAGAACTGGATTCCAGACCGGTTTCTTATGACAAGGACAGTCCGAAACTTACGGATGAAGAGCTTGCACAGTTTCATGCAGTCCACCCGGAACTGAGGGCAGACCCCGCGCTTTTTAAACCGAGAAAACAGCAGATAACACTGAAGCTTGACGCGGATCTGATAGCAGCCTACAGGGCGACTGGCAAAGGTTATCAGACAAGGATCAACAGCGATCTGAGGAAAACAGCGATGGCCGAAGGCCTCATTGGCGCCTGAGAAGCGGATTGCCGCGCTTCGCTCGCAATGACAAGTAAGACAAGGAATTAAAACATAATAAAACAAAATAATAAAAAGGCAATTTAACGTTACAGATTTTATCATTAATTATGATTTGACTTTTTCTCCCATACATCGGGAAAAACGGAAATTTCCGGAAAATACCAAAATTCCAAGTGAAGCGGAACGCGGTTATATATATATTTTCCTTTCCCTTTTTCCCTCACGGAAGAAAAAGGACAGCTAAAGCAAAAAGAAGGGCCCGAAAGCGGCCCTTCTTCTTGCGCTTAAAGCTGTCAAAGGATTTTTCCCAGTCTCCGACCTGTCATTGCGAGCTCTTTAGAGCATGGCAATCCGTTTTATTTCTTCCACGACGATCCTGTCCGCGGGAAGCCAGTCCACGCTGTCGAGCTCATTGTAAGAAAGCCACTTTGCAGCCTCGTGCTCCAGCAGGACCGGAGACCCTTCTTTTATCGTACAGATGAAGCATTGCATGCTCAGGTGAAATGACGGATAGTCCGTCTCGACCGTCGTTATGAGCTCCCCAGGGACGATCTCCGTCTTAAGTTCTTCCCTTATCTCCCGGACGAGCGCCTCCCTGGGCGTCTCTCCCGGCTCGATCTTCCCGCCCGGGAACTCCCATCTGTCCTTATGCTCTCCGTATCCGCGCTGTGTCGCCAGTATCCTTTCTCCTTCGCAGATCACCGCCGCCACTACATTCAGTGTTTTCATGTTCTTCCCCTGTCTTTACCAGCTACCCGGTCCGTCCTTTCAGTTCCACGCGAGCTTAAGCTGCTTTTTCTGCTTTGCACAATCAACCAGATAAAGATTAATAAGCGTCTGATACGGTATACCCGAATCCGATGCCTGGCTTTTGAAATAATCGATCGCTTCACTGTCTATGTTGATGGTTATCTGTTTTTTGAGTCTCCTGGCATAAGGGTTCTTTTCCGCGTTGCTGAAGTCGTATTCTTCTCTCATAGTTCTCACCTTCTCCGTTCCGTATATGTTTTTACTTCGTTTCCGGTCGCTCTTCTTGCTGAAATAATTCTGATTACAGTATCGGAACTTCTGTAGCAGTGGCAGACTGTCAGCACGTTTGCTCTCGCGCTCATGCCCAGAATAACGAACCTGTCTTCATTTTCCGAATGATCCGGGTCAGCAATGAGCAAAGCCTCTTCGTCATAAAACACTGTTGATGCTTCTTCAAAAGATACCGAATGCTTTTTCCTGTTGAGTTTGTTTTTGTTTTCATCCCATTCGAAACTGATCTGTTCCATCCAATTATAATTATACCATAATTATAAGTCAAGTATATTATATGGTATTCTCCTTTCTCTGTTTTATGGTACGATTATAAAACAAAGAAAATCAAAAAATGTCGCGCCTGAGGGCTTGGTCGATCGCGGGTCTGGCCATCCGCAGGAAGGCCATTCAATACCGCGATGGATGCAAGCATCCGCCTGGCAGGCGACACTTTTTCCGAAACACTTGTTCTCGCTTCTCCCGCAAGGGATCCGGAGTTTCAAAATAATCATACTTCGTCATTGCGAGGCGCCAAAACGCCGTGGCAATCCGCACCTCAGTTTTCAAATTAAAAGCGCGGAAGGTGAAAAACCTTCCGCGCCGGTTTTAGCATTAATGTTTATTACGTAGCAAGAGTATATGCGAATTGTGTAAAGGTATTTACACACCACATTATAGCAGCCAGACACCCTGTTATCAGACCGCCAAGCCAGATGTTCCCCGTCTTGAGGAATATCTTACGGGATATGATGTTTGCAACAACTATAACAGGCATTATTCCAATAAGTAGAATGTAGCCAAGAGCCATTGAAACTCCGCCCATAATTGACCTGTTTTCTGCCATCCAAACAGCCTGTGTTCCTTGAGTTTTCATAGTCACATACTCGATAATAACAATTACTGCAAGTCCAAGTATACTGAACAATGAAGAAAGTGCTATCGTCTTCCATTCGGCCATATCTTTAAATCTGTTGTTTGCATTGCACATTGCATTAATAACATAAAAGACAAGCCAGAACGGAACATAGCGGAGGACAACTCCGACCTTGGTAAATTCAAACGGCAGAACTGCAAGATACCAGATCCTGAAATCTGTACCCCAAATGATATATTGGAGCCATACAACTGCATAAAGAGCAATAATGGTGACAGCTGTAAGAAGAATTGTTCTCAGGAATTCACCGACACTGTCCAGTTTAGCAACGGCAAACGGATTGTCGTAGTAATTTTCATCTTTTCTGTTCATAAGCCATCTGACAAACCAGAACACCAGAACAACAATCAGGCAGATAATTCCGCACGCAGCGGTCCACATTCCTATCGTGTTGGATGTAGTCTGAGGATATTGGGCTGTTACGGGGAACAGATTATTTCCCCATCTGTAGCCTGAATACATCTTCTGGAAGATCGCCGCACACAGAGTTGTCATTATCAGGCCGCTGAGCCAGAACGGAATCTGTACTTTTGCACCTTTAAATGCAGGAAGTCTTTCGTCAATTTCTGAAGTTCCTTTTGCAAGAGGAGCAAAGACAGGAAGTCTGAGCAGCAATGTTACCAGAGGAACTATCAAGAGGAAGAAACCGATTAATCCTACAAGGTTGAATATTTCTTTGATCTCCCAAATCTGATTTGAAGGATTAATGAACTTCGCACCTGAGGGGATTCCGAGTGTTGAATAGAAGAACGTCGTTCCCATTGCACTGCACGGCATTGAGAAGTGTTCCCAAGGGTGAATGATCCAAGGCCAGTAGATTACATTTGCCTGTTTTCCGACAGTTTCGCCTTTGGAGATATCAAATGAAGCGATTCCGTCAGCAGTATAAAAAGCGCCTTCTTCAATTACATCGGTATCTTTTATTCCGCTATAGACTTTTCCGGTCAAAAGTCTTGCCTGGTCAGAATTTAGATAGTCGTAAGAGTTATCTCTGACGATGCTGAATTCGTCATATCTGCACATTATGGTTCCGGTAACCAGCGTTTCCGGGAATTCACCGAATTCGTCCAATATTGCTGTAAGTCCTGCCGAGTTGGACTGACCGAGGTAAGCTTTAACATAATCTGCATGTCCTGCACGGATCAGGTGCTGCATTGTCCACCCGCAAGCACGGCCGCCCTGTGAGTGTCCGGTAATTCCGATCTTAGTCTCATCTACGTAAGGCTGGCTCATAAGCCATTCAACGGCTGCTTCCATACCGCAGTTGTCTGTAGCAGTAATGATATTGGCTGAGGGATCGAAGGTTACATCACTGCTTCCGTGTCCTGCCATATCAAGAGCTATAACAGCATAGCCGCGCCTTGCAAGTTCTACATAATAGGAATCCTGCATTTCCTTATTGTTATAGAAGCCGTGGTTCGTGACAATCGCAGGAACAGGATTTTCTGCTGATGCATTTTTGGGGATAAGCAGTTTGAAGCATAACTGTTTAGTGGAAGTAGTCATATTTACGGAACCATTGGATCCGTCATATGTTACGACAACATCTTTACCGTATTTTTCAGCATTTTCACGGGTTTGAGCTGCCATTTCTTCCCATCTGAGCTTGTAGTCTTTGACTTTTACAGAATAACCGCTTGTTTCTGTTAGACTGCAAACGATTCCGCTTAACAGAATCAGGATAAGTGCAATGCAAAACCATCGGAAGGCTTTGTCGTTTTTGAACAGGGTTTTCATTTTTCTCCTTTCTCTCCAAACAATTTTTGTTGATTCAAGTTTGTTTACTTGAAAATCGTCAACTGAATTATATATTTTGTTTCCTTGAAAAACAATATACAACATCAACAAAAATAAATTATACTTTTTGTGCAGAATAACGAATTTGAAAAACACGTTTCAATTTCTTGACATGACAATACTGAAAAGATAAAATATTTGTTTGTAAACCAAAGGCAAGAGGTGTAATAATGAAACTGGAGTGGATGGGGAGACACAGAAACAGCATTGAGGCAATTATCAAAATGTGCAATGCTTATACTGCGATCTCTTATATGCCTGTAATATCAACCGGTGAGCTTGAACTGAGCCCCAATGAGATCCAGGTTTTGGAATATCTTCTGGAAAATGAAGAAAGACGCGATAACATGAGCGTTATTGCGGAAAGGCTGCAATATTCGAAAAGTGCGTTTTCTAAGCTCGTCAAGCAGCTGGTATCCAAGAAACTGCTTGACAGGTTTCATGAAGCCAACAATTCCAAAAACGTAATAATCAGGCCATCAAAATTTGGAAGAAAAGTCTATAAAGAATACGCTGAATCAGCAGCATTGAGATGGAAGCCCATTCTTGATAACATGGATAAGCTTTCTGAAAAAGATGAAGAATCAATGATCGATGTAATTACTGCTTTTACGAATCTCTGTAACGGCCAGGTTGAGAAATATAATCAGAAAGAACTTGAAGAAATAGACCTGATAAAAATAGAAGAATAATGACTATAAAACAAAAGCCACCCTTCCGGGTGGCTTTATTTGTCATTCTGAGCGTAACGAAGAATCCGTTCTCCCTTGTCATTCCGCGGAGCGATCTATCGCGACCCGGCGGTATTGAATGAAACATGTTTCAGACCCGCCGGTGACCGAGCCCGCAGGCGAGACGCTGTCTGCTTTATGCAGACTGATGAGGGTTCGACCTCTCGTCATTGCGAGCTCTTTGAGCGCGGCAATCCGCTTCTACCACCCTCCGTCGAGTATATCCAGAATCTCGCACTCGTCGACGAATTTCGGGTCGTATTTCTGCCTTCCGCTCATATCCGCCCCGCACTCCGGGCAGCTGCTGTAAGGCCGGTCCGTTTCGCACCCGCAATTGCTGCACACATATTTTGTTCCTGAAAACAGATGCTCTTCTTCTGTCCAATACGCCATTTTTCTGCTCCCTGTCATTCCAAAGCGATCCGCTTTTATATTATACCAAACTCAAAGCCCGCCTTAAATTGTGTACTTTCAACAATTTTGGCGGGCTTTTTTTGTTTATTCTGACGAAACGAAGTTTTCCGTCATTGCGCGGAGCGATTTATCGCGACCCGGCGGTATTGAATGAAGCATGCTTCAGATCCGCCGGTGACCGAGCACGCAGGCGAGACCGAAGCGCGGCAATCTGCTCTGTTACGGGTCTGCACACAATTCCTTTGTTTTACCCTTCAGGGAAATCCCATGCTGTTATAATACCAAGGAGTCTCTCATTTGGCTTTCCGTTTTGCGTGACCAGGACCATACCTATTCTTTCCTGGTTTTTCCTAGCCTTCGCGAATACGATATCAAGTTCCGTTTTCATCATATTATTAGGTTCAAATACTATTGTTTCAGTCTGATGCTTTTCAGGCGGAAGGAATTCTTCATACTCAGAAAACTTTGTTGACTCGTCTATCTCTATTATTTTGTCCCTTATTATGCTGCTGAATATTGTATTTTCGCTAAAAACACCTTTAACATAGCCGTCCTCAAGGATGGGGATATGTGTAAACGATTTCTCTTTCATTACAGTTACCGCTTCGTGAATTCCAATTATCTCTTCGGAGACCGCCAGGCACTTCCAAAAACACTCGCAAATACTGAGATGGTTTTGCGTTTTCCGCTCGGTTTTGCTTGATTCTGGCGGTTTCTGTAAGCAAAAACCGTGATCCCCGATTACAACGTAAACCCCGTATAGAGTGAGGATTTGCTGCATATGTGCTTCATACCCATTGCATCCCAGGGCGATGGATGACGACATAAAAGCAGGGATCCTCACTTTTGCTTCAATATTACATAGCACAGAATTAACAGAAATGATTAATCAGAATATCTTCTAGCTGTTGACTGTCAGATGATGATATTGTTTTTTCTGCCAATGCAGTTGCTATTGCTACTCGAATATTCTCTTTCACTTTAGCATTCTTCGCTATCCGCTCCAATGTGTGCGGGTAAAGGTTTAGCAGCCACGAAACGTCAAACCTATTAAAATCAAATTTCGCATATTCGCAATAGAAGTCAAACGCTGCGCTATTACCAAGAAACTCCTTGAAGTCCTTTGCTTTGAGTATATTAATTAGACACCAATAACCCACTTGGTCCAATTCTTCATATGCATGTTTAGCAGGGTATACAACAATCCCTTTGTTGCCGCCACTCTTTTTAGCATCATCTATTTTCTGTTTAAGGAAGGCCTTTAATTGAAGCTTTGTTGCATTACTTATGTGTGCATCACATTGCACAAGCATCTTGAACAAATCAAAGCTAAAATCCGTGAGCATCAGTTTGTTGGCCCATGTAATAAGTTTTTTCTGCTGGTTTTTTGAAACATATCCGCAGTAGTGCTGAGTAATCTGAAAATACATCTGGGACAAATTGTTCTTTACAATCTGCGAGATTCTCATAGACAGTCTTCGCGAATAGTATTTTTCTCCTGGTGCAGAAATGTAATGGACAAGATTGTAATAATTAATGCCTGTGCTTGTTGAGAACACCTCAAATCTCTCGCCCTTTTCCAGCGCAGCAATTTGCTTATCCAAATAAGAAATCAGAGTATTCTCTACGATTTTGCTCGTTGTTTTGCTGTACATTTTCCTGCGTGCCAGTTGGCGGTCAAGGAATAGGATCTTATCGTTTATCAGTATTTCCCTAAACTCTTGTGTGAGGATGAATCTGCATATCTTTTCAACCAACCCCTGTGAAATGCTAACATATCTGAGTAATGCGAGACAATTCTTGATTTGCGTTTGCAACCCAATTACATCAATGTTGTTTTTTGAAGATTTGACCGCAAAATCGTAGTAATCCAGCAAGTTGTTTACAGCGATCTCAATCGAAGCCATATTCTGAAACTCGATTGTTTCAATATGGTATTTGCTCAATAGTGCAACTATTTCTTTTGCATCAAAATACTCTATGAAACAGTGGAAGTCGTTTTCGTCAAAATAAACATCATTTCCATCAATAACAGGGAACAGCCGCTCATGCAATACTTTCTTGCCCTGTGTGGAGTATTTATATACTAACAGGGACATCAGATTTTTTACTGCATTTCTATACTCAGAGAACACATCTGCTACAATCCCATTTCCAAGTAAGAAATGCAAATAATCGTTTACTCTACAAATTGCCTTACCGCTACTTGTCATGCCAAACTCTGTTGATCCAGACTCAATCGCCTTTTGAAGCTTTTGTCCGTCAGTAAAAGCCTCATACGAATACCTATACAACATATTCGCACTATGGATATCTCTGAGGTTGTCATATGTGTTTCGGAATTCTACCGGAAGGCGTCTAAACAAGTTTTCAGTCTCTAAATCATTTGGAGACAATGCTTCGACAGCATCAAGATCGTAGCATCGATACCACGTATTAACATTCTTTATTACTTTTCGTAAGCTGATACAGTTGGATTCTGCAAAATAATACAGCAGAAAGTCCGAAACCTTAAAAGCTTGCTTCGCGACCTCTGAAAAGTGAAAAAACGCTTCGTCATACCGCCTTAGCCTAGACAGATAAAATGCTTTTTTATAGTTTTTATCTAGTGATTTATATGTCTTTTCTGAAAATGCGTGCATAGCAGAATAATCGAACAGAATACAATTCTTATCTGCAAAGGGCACTTCGCCATCAACAAAACGCCTGTATTTGTGACCATCTTCTACCTCAAGTATTCTCGCTTTTCTGAAGACATTGAGAATGCAATGGTATTTATCTAATACATCTTTTGAAAGAATATTCTGCTGAGCATCTGCCATAAGATTAATGGCAAAGAATCTCTTAAGCAAAAGGTTATTATTTTGAGATAATCCTATAACTCCGTCATCGCTTATTCTTATATATGGATATAGCCGTTTCGAAACGTCCTCAATTCGAAGGGCATTCAAGCAGTTTAACGGTTGAAGCAAATTATACAGGATCTCAAACGCTTCGTCCTCTGATTTCCCATCCAATGACAGCTTATATTGAGTCTTTAGCGCATCAAAGATAGCATTGTAACGATCTAAATATGTATCGGTTGAACTAATGAGTTTATTCCATTCGACAACCGCGAGCCCCTTCGACTGCTGATAAATAATCTCGGTATCTGTAAGGGCGGAATTGCCAACATAAAGGAAGATAGGCTCTCGGAAGCTGCCTTTAAGTAGTGTTTTCGTCCAGTTGAGAATCAGTTTAATATTATAATCATTTAGGCTATATCCAATAAAGACAACCGTGTTGGTGGAAAAAACAGATTTCACCAAGGTTTCTATTAATTTGAAATTCTCACTATAGTTTAGGTAATCCTCTTCCTTAAGCACAAAATTATTGTGTTTGAAATCTCCGTGTAGTTTTAGTATAAATCTATCGCCAAAGATGGTCGGAACGTCTTCGTCTCGCGAAACAACCTTAAAGCTTTGACAATACTGGACTGCGGCATCCTCCAATAGCGTGTCATAATTGGTGGTAATAAAGGATACTGGATTCAGATTTAACATTTCCCGATGTATTGTATTTGGCAATAAGAAAGAAGAACACAGTTGTTCTTTTACAAATTTATAGTATTCTTCCTTGTTCTCCCCTAAAGAATAATAAAATATCTGCGGAATTTGAAGATACTCATCGGAAGAATACTCATCTTTTCGAACTTGTCCCAATTTATCGCTAATTGCATAAATCAGCCCTTTCCAGGTTGGTGCTCCGGAGAGTGCTGAAACGCCTGCTCCTACAAAAAAAGTAAGTGCATTATTCTGTGAAGCGTTAATTATTCTCTGAAATTCTCTTTCATACATCGTCAACATCCTCGTTGCTGGTTATGCTATATAATATGTTTCTGTTCCCCGTAAATCTATATTTCAAAAAAGTTACAAAGATAAAGAGCAATATTATCCGGCATTACTCTCGGTTGCGAGCTTTTCAGCAAGAAGATCAGTTGCATCATACTGGACCTGATTATTCGTCCGATTAATTATTCTATGTACCTCGAACGTCACGTCCTTTATTCCAGCACTTACTTCTTTGGCAAAAAGCATAAAGTCATCATTTGAAGCACAATACCCTTTAAGTGAAGCGATTTCATAGCCGACCTGTGTAAATGGATATTGATTGATATTGATCATTCTATTAATCTCAGATGATGAGGTGTACGTCATTAATAGATTTCTGTTTGATAACAATATATTAGTCCCTATTTGCGGCTTGAATTTAAGTACTATTGTCCCATCATTATACATTAATCCAAGTTCGCTCAATAGCATTATCTCAGAATAGCTAATTCCAATCTCATCGAGGTACTTATCATAACGGGGCAAAAAAAACTTTCCATCTGAGAATACGGAGTGCATGCACACTTTTTCAAACAATGAGGCATCGGTTTTGTTTAAGTTCTTCAGGACATCGATTGTACGTAAAGAATACGTGGACGGGTGACTGATTTCCCCTGCAAGGATCTTAGCCCATAAATCTTGCATTTCTTCATTACTAATATTCCCTACAGCTTCATAGAACCGAATAAACCAATCAAAATCGTAAGCGTCAAAGCTATCTCGTTGAGGAAGCTTTGCATAATGCTTATCAGCTTTTTGAGCAACAGCCAAGAAATTATTGGCTTTATAGTACTCGGTATGGGTCATCTCTCCAGTTTTTAGCAATTCATCGGCAACTTCTTTAAAATGACCAGCTTTTATCTTTTCAAATTCCTTGGCAGCTGTATTATGTCGCAGGAAAATAGCTGTAAACAGCCCCCCTGTAACTGCACTTACAGCATTAGCTATTGATGGAAAATTCTCCGATAAAAATGAAATAATCTCTGTCCCATTCATATATTTAGTCCTCTTCTAGCTTATAGCATTTATTATATCGATTTTTAGTTCCTCATCTTCGTCGTATGTATCCTCTATAATTGCTTGAAGAATTCGATGTAGCAATTCCTTGTCAATTTTTCCTGCAGCAACCTGATAGCTTATGTTTTCCGTAATCTCAAAAAAGTGCTTTGCAACTGCCATATAACCATTAATCAGCAAAAACTGAGCTGACAGAGTTATTGCCAGACGTTTATTTCCATCTGCGAAGCAATGGAATTGACATGTGCAGAAAAACAGATGTGTAAGTTTGTCCACAAAAGTCGGATAGTAATCGTCATTCTGGATATTAAAAAGAACACTATCTAACCGACCAAGATCAAGAGATTCATACACTCCGCCACCACTATGAGTGATGGTCAATCGATGGATTTCGCGTGCGCTTTCAAGCGGGATATAGTTCAAATTCCCCATTATTCTCGCTCCTTCAGACGCTTAAGAACAGCCTCATTCTCAATCATTAAACGTTCTATTTCATCACCCTCTGCACCAAGGAATCTGTGATACTCTTCAGATTCAAGCGGTTGTATATATTCTTCCAAATGCTGATGGAACGCATCTCTCAGAGCAAGATCTCGGCTTGCCATTTTAACTCTGGCACTATGAACAAGGGGTTTCCAAAGGGGGAGTTGTTCAAACGCTCTAAACACATCATCCGTTTCCCAGTTATTTAATTTTCTCCCAAGCTGCTCCGATTGTTCTTTTAATAATGCTGCAAGGCCGCATTCATAAGATGCAACCAGATTTAGGACTTCAGAATAAAGCGTATCTCTTACTTTGTCATTTTTCTTCAATCTTAGGATTTCGCGATACTCTCTTGCCTTTTCTTTAAAAATGCTTTGATAAATCTTATCAGTATATATTGCATATTTTGCATTGCCCATATCTACATAATCACGGAGGGCATCGGTAAACTCCCTGCGATAGTTTTCTTCTTGTAGATATGTACTTATAAAGTCTTTATCTCGTTGATTTATATATTTTGTTCCTCCGCCAGTCTTCTGGTTGACCAGATCGATAACTATGTCTAGGATCAACTGCCGAAGAACTCTTGCGTTTTCGCTCTCTGTGAGTAGCATAGCTATGTTAAGGAAAGAGCGAAAATCAAAAATGGCCAATTGAGGAGTTCGATTACTGATGTTCCCGACATTAATGTCGGGAACATCCTGCTCCCTAACACACTGGATGAATGATTTCAATCGTTGTCCACGAAGAATCTCATATCCATTATTCATCAGCTCATCTGCATTATCGCTGACATATCTCTCTATAGTTCTTGGTTCAACATCAAAGAACGCAGCAACCATATTTTTGGTAAGGCAAATCTTTCCTTCATACAAAATGCCTTTGATATTTGAGGATACTTGGATCTCTTGCAAAGCCAATTCGTTATTCAGTATGTTTTGCCTATCGACTCTCGATGTTGTTAAATCTTTAGCCATTTTAACCTCCAATGGTCTGAAAAGTATTTATAATAATGCTGCAGTGCGCAGGGCTCAACAAAAAAAGCATGAAAACCATTTTCAGACTGCTCGTCTGGAAAACCCCTAGTTATTCTTCGAATAACTCCAATTATCTTTCAAACAACTCCAATTATCCTTAATGAACTCGACCATATATAAAATTCCCGTCCTCATCCGGAGCTTTTCCTTCGTATAGTGTTTTCTGTATATACAGAATCACATTTCCGACAGAATCATTCATAGCTTAAACCTCAAATTTTAGAATGAAATAATAAGAGACTTTCCTATCGTTGTTCAAGCGGTACAGTTTCCATTAGGATTCTATACCGCTTTTTCGGCCATTACTTTCGTTTACTGATAGCGTTACAAAATATACGGGTCCGACCCCAGTGCATAATAATTGACACAAATGTCTCTTTTCACTTCATCACTTTCTGTAAAAGTGAAGTATAACTGTCTACAACGTCATAGACGATATTGTCTCCGCTGATTGCTCTGAAGTGCTCTCTCGCGCAGTCTATTTTGGCTTTCTCTACCGCGCGGAGCTCCATAGTTGACATTGAACCTTTAGTTTCCGCGACAAAATACACATGTTTAACGGTACCGTCTTTAAAGGCTATTGCCCAGTCAGGATTATAGTGTCCGACAGGAGTATTGATATAAAACCCGTTCGGCAGTTTTACATAAACTGCAACATCCTGATACGTATCAAGCGCTTCGGCAAAGTCATGCTCATTTGTTGAGTCATATACGATATGATCGTATAAATGATGATTGGCTTTCATCGCGTTTGCCCCGAGTTTGCCCTTGATCGTTGCATCCGTAAAGACGCTTGTATCGTATTTTTCATCAAGTACATTGTATGTTATATGCTCAATTATGACCGTTGCTTTTTCCTCGTTTATTATGTTTACAGCTTTTAATATGAATTCCTCCGGGTTGTTTTTGAACTGCTCAAAGACTATTTTTTCAATGCCTTTAAGAATAGCTGCAGCATCTTTTCTTGTAAGTCCGGTTCCCTCAACTATCTTGCCTATCAGATCGTATTTAACGTTGCTTGCAGCCTCGACCTGTTTTGCGGAAGTATATGTCGCGGTATTGGTTCTGAATGCAACCGTACCTGCTTGAAGCTCCTGTTTTGATTTGATCTCGTCGATCTTTCCTGTTGTAACTGTATAGAATATTTTCGAGACTCTGAGCTTCTCATTCAAAGCCGTTATTGCCTTTCGGATAAGCTCATCCGTATCAAAATCAACAACATATACGGATTTTGAGTTTATCCTTGACCATAGGGCTTTGAATTCTCTGCTGTTAAGCTTTTCTTCATCCAGCTTCAGTTCAACATTATTGCTTCTTGCATTTTCCGGAGCAATTGCAGCTTCATTAAACACAGAATCGATAATATTCTGAACATCAGCTTGATAAGGCTTTATCTCCTCCGCAAGCTGAACAGTCCCGCCGGCTTTATCTTCATAATACTTTGGCGTGAGACGGTGATGTCTGTCCAGATAACCGCCTAAAGTCATCTGGAACACGATCTCTGCCGCTATATCGCGACTGATCGTATATTCATTTCCGTTGTCATCCTTAACAGTTTTCCCCTTGAAGAGATCTTCCGTAATCTCTTTCGGCCTGTCAGCAACTGCATCGGCAATTTCAGTTTGAAGAGTCTTTGCAAACTTCTCATAGCTTTCACTTGCAATAACCGTGAGCAGATTTACTCTCTGGACGTTGTTACCGAGAACATTTTCGTCCATTCTCTCGCCTTCCTGATTTACGCAAAGGCGCATTCCGCGACCCACTTCCTGGCGTTTCTTAATCGTCGCGTCGGAATCTTTCAGGGTACAGATCTGGAACACATTCGGGTTATCCCAGCCCTCTTTAAGCGCTGAGTGCGAGAAGATGAATCTTACCGGGGAACGCTTCGGGTTCAAATCCAGAAGCCGCTCTTTATCTTTCATAATAAGATCGTAAGCGCTCACATCGTCGGAGGAAGTCTCATTTCTTCCGACTTTACTGTTTATCATGTGCCCTTTTTTGTCTATCGAGAAGTATCCCGCGTGAGTTTTGGAAACTTTTATCGAGTCCAAATACTCCATGTAGTCTTCGTCGTTGAACTGTCTTAAAAGATTTCCAACTACGTTTTCATATTCCTCTTCAAACATTTGGGCAAATATACCGTTCCGGGGATTCCCGTTCTCGTCATATTGTCTGTAATGGTCAACCTGGTCAATGAAGAACAGGGAGAGGACTTTAATTCCTTTTCTGTAAAGCTGCTGCTCCCGCTCTATATGTGAGATTATTGTCTCTCTTATCTGGATCCTTCTCAGCTCGTTATCGTCAACTTTCCCGGAAATATCGCCTGCAAATATCTTTATCCCATTTACGAATTCGATATGATTGTCTCTTCCGTCTATTCTGCTGACTACATAATTGTTTCTGTATTCCTCGAGGTTATTGGAATTGGGATACAGATTAAAGCCCTCACTGACCTTCCTGGTGACTTTTTTTACTGAGTTGGCACCTGTACAGTTAAATGTAATTGTTGCAGTAGGATCTTTTTCAGAGAGATTTATACCTTCAAGATATACAAAACCGTTTCCGGATTCCGTTCCGCTCTTGCTTATTCCTTTTACGGATATCTTTTTTACAAGCTTTTTATTGTATGCATCCATAGCATCCAGCCTGTAGACAAGGTTATACTGCTCCCTCGGCGTCGCGCTGTAGCGAAGAGTCATTAGAGCATTAAACTCTTTTAATCTTTCCTTGGTTCTTGCTCCTTCAACAGACTGAGGCTCATCTATAATAACGACAGGATTGGTCTTCGCGATAATATCTATAGGTCTTCTGGAGCGGAATTCATCCAGCTTCTTATAAATTCTCTGGTGCGCCTCTCCCTTGGCATTAAACGCCTGGGAATTGATTATCATAACATTTATGGAGTTATCCGAGGCGAATCTGTCTATCTCTGTGAGCTGGGCAGAATTGTATATGAAATATCTGATCTTTTTGCTGTAAACTTCAGCAAAATGCTCCTCGGTCGTCTGGAAAGTCTTATATACGCCTTCTCTTATGGCAATACTCGGAACTACGATTATGAACTTGCTCCAGCCGTAAGCGCGGTTGAGCTCGTACATGGTTTTTATGTATGTATATGTCTTTCCAACGCCCGTCTCCATCTCGATTGTAAGGTTATACTTCCCCTCAAGATGATCGGATATGTTCAGCTGATTTGCTTTCTGAACATTCTGCAGATTCTTCAGAATAGTCTCGGAAGAGAGCTCCGGTACGATAGGCTCGTTTCTCCAGCCTACAAATTCATCGAAGCCTTTTACAGTCTGCCCTGCAGCGGAACTGCCGTAATCGATCATATATGAAGACGTCAGATATGGCTGTCCCGCAAAGACATCTACAACTGCCTTCGCCGCATCCGCTTGAAACCTTTGTTGTTTATACTGAAGCTTCATTTTTACGACACCTTTTTATATAACCTTTACTCTTGTATCCGGTGATATGTACTTAAATAACTCTTCAACATTTATCTTTGCCGGACTGTCCGAGAAGCTTGAATCTCTGAACACCGCTCTCAAAGGTTTTTTCTTTGCAATCTCACGAATAACAGTCTCCGGAACATTTTCATCAAAACAGGCTATCAAATCGCCATCGTTATACGTGTGTACAGTGCAGCCTTCAATCTTTTCAGACTTATACGGCATGGAAAGGGGCAGTCCCCATTCCAGAAGACAACCAAACAGCAGGTCCAGATCAGTACGGTCAGGCTTTACATTAGATTCCAGCATGGTAAGAAGATCCTGTGTGTAGTCTCCCGCGGTGTAGTACACGTCGTTCATATTACTGTCATCCAGCTTAAAAACGCGGAATCCAACGTCAAGATCTTGTGTTGTCAATGGATTTTCTTCTTTAATCTTTGCCCCTGCGCGACGTATACGTTCTTGTCCAATCTCACAAATATTCTTGTAACCAAGTTTGTGTGCTTCGCTGTTCTCTTCCGTTTCTTCAGGGATTTGAACCATAATAAACTTGCGACTACCATTATCCTCAGCATTTAGCTGCATAACTGCATGAGCGGTAGTTGCCGAGCCAGAAAAGAAATCCAAGACAATATCGGTCGGAGAAAACTCAGAGAGTTTTACCAATTCCATCAACAATTGTTTGCTTTTTGGATTATCAAAAGGAACTTCAATTTCCTTACCTATTTGTGAAACTTCAATATCCGTCCAGTTAGATGTTCTTAGTAATGTATCACTTGGTGCAACCCAATGCTGAACACCACCGTTTTTACCTATTCCATTGGGAATACGCCGAATAAACTCCTTTATCCCAGTCTTTTTGTAATACTCTTCGATAGTCATTTTCTCGGAGTATTCTGAAAGATATTTTTCATAGTTTGCAACTGCTATATCAGCTTTCTCTTTTGAGTTTCTCCATTGTCCCGTAGTTGGAGTAAATCCCAATAATTCATATCGCATAGTTGGCCTATCAGCATTGCTCCAAAACACATCCCATCTGCCTTTTTCAGAAGTAGCTTGTTTTTTCATCTGTAGGGCCTTCATGAGAAATGACTTTGTCTTTGAATATACAAGAATATACTCAAAACCAACATTCATACTGAACAATCCATTTTCAGCAAATTGCGAATTCAAGCTTTTTATTCTTCTACGTGTAAGTATTGTATTCCTAAAATTGTCAACTCCAAACACTTCGTCACAGATTTTCCGTAACGCATTTAACTCATTATCATCGATGCTTATGAAAATAACGCCCTCATCTGATAGTAAATTTCTTGCTAATATCAGCCTAGAATACATCATGGAACACCAGTCTGAATGAAAACGGCCATTAGAATCTGTGTTTCTAAACAGTCTGATTCCATTCTCATCTATTGCACCGCTTTCCTCATCCCAAAGCTCAGATGAAACACGAAAGTCGTCTGCATAAACAAAATCATTCCCCGTGTTATACGGAGGATCAATGTAGATCATCTTGATCTTTCCAAGGTAACTTTCTTGAAGAAGCTTAAGGACTTCCAGATTATCGCCCTCAATATAAAGATTCTCCGTAGTATCCCAATCCACACTTTCTTCCGGGCAGGGACGCAGAGTTTTACGAATGGGCTTGTTGGCTTCTACTATAGCCGCCTTCTTACCCACCCAAGTAAACTCATATGCTTCGTCGCCTTCAACTATATCCTCAGAGAGCATCTGCTGAAGAATGTCAAAGTTTATTGCTTTTTTAAGATTACCGTCCTTATCTTTCGTCTCCGTTATACAGTTTGGGAATAATGCTCCGATATTTTCAATGTTTTCTGAAGTAATATTGGGAGTCTCCATCCGCATTTTATCCATTTTGTATATCCTCCAATGATTTTTTCAATTTCTTCAGCACGGTGCTCATTTCCATCTGCCTGTTGAGTTGTTTTTCTTTTCGTATCTTCTTTTCCAAAAGATCTATCTGCTTTTGAATATCGGTAGTTTTCTTATCCCGCTCAACGGAATCTTTTATAGTTTCATCTTCCCTGCTCTGCAGGGCATCTCCGGCGATCTGGCGGATAAAGTTTTCATAAACGGTATCCATGTCAAGTCCTTCAAGCTTCAACGGAAGTTCATCTTCCTGAATCCAATCCGTATGATAATACCGGTCGACTTTAAACGCGTTATTGCCCGAAGAGGCTTCTTTATATCCTATATAAGCCTGAAACAGGCCGTTATATTCCAAAATAAAAACAATATGATAAGCAATTTCCCTGTCTATTTGTTTTAAAACTGCTTCATCGATCATCTCCGTATTGAGCTTTATGTGAAATACTTCAATTTCGGAAACAGCCTTACCCTCGGCGATGTTTACTGTCGAGGGTGCTATTTTATTCGCCCAATAGATTATTTTTATCTGTTCGACAAAACTTTTCTTCAGAGCTGGGCTTATATTTAAATTTTCATAAAACTTCTGCTTCGGGATCCTTTTCCCGAACTCCGTTGATCTCGGAAGGCCGGTCATATTCCCCTCACTTTATAACGAGAAAGTCAATGAGCTCAAAATCGTCTATTCCTCTGACTTCAGACAACAGAGCAGTTGTCCCCCCACGCTTGAACAGGCTGTCTATATCACTTTCTTCTTTTGTGTCGATAATTGAATCAATAGCCTCCGAGAGGAGCATGGACATATCCTCCATATTTCTCCCGTCGTCTGTCTCTTCATTGAATCTATCGTAAAGATCTTTTACTGGTTCGGATCTGCCTTTACAAAGCAGACGCATATCGTCAAGAAGCTTCTTCGGATTCAAATAATCGCAGACCACGTCTCCTTCTGAGCTTATATAGACCATATAAAACGGATGTATCCTATTGAGGCTGTCTATATTCACCCCGTTATTTCTGTTTTTCAGAACAAAGATAACGCCCTCAGGAAGCTCTTCATTCTTTGGTGCGATACTGTGCAACCCCAACGGTTTTTTATCGAGATCGGGATGTTTTTTTATATAATCCAAAAGGTCAAGTCTGAATTCATTCAGTCCGAGATCCATAATTGAAATGCCGTCTGACATTTCCTCTATATCGACTACCTCTTCCTGGAGCTTCATGAGCTGCTGCTTCCGGTATTCGAGATCACCCTTTTCCTCCGGGCTTATCGGATTATCATCTCCTGTTGAAGTCATTACTGTGATCTTCATCCGAGTTTCAACGCGGGCTTTGAGATTAATATACTCATCCAGCGTGAGATCAGGCCAGAAATTCACAAGCTGTATACGTTCATTCCGACTTCCGATACGGTCTATCCTTCCGAAACGCTGAATTATTCTTACAGGATTCCAGTGTATATCGTAATTGACCAGATAATCGCAATCCTGCAGATTCTGGCCCTCGGATATACAGTCTGTTGCGATCAATATATCTATGTTGCTGTTGCTTCCCGGCATGAGCACTTCTCTGTCCTTTGAAATCGGAGAGAAACAGGTGAGGATATTATTGAAAGTGGGTTTGAAGCCTTTTATTGTTGTTCTACCGTCTACACTTCCGCTTATCATTGCCGTGTTAAGGCCGAAACTCTCTTTCGCAAATCTGCTTACATTATCGTAAAGATATTCTGCTGTATCGGAAAACGCAGAAAATATAAGCATTTTTTTGTTCCCTGGATTTATAGGATCATTTGTCTTGGCTGAGATCAATTCAAACAGTTCCTGAAGTTTCAGGTCATGTTCAGGGGTAATATCCGCTACCATAAGACTTAAAAGCTCAAGTGTATCCGCGTCTTTTTTCAGATTGCGTTTCCAGCTTTTATAATCCATATCCGCGAGATCGATTTTTACTTTTCTACCTATGATGAAATAATCTGTGTTCTGATCTTCCATATCGAAATCAGACACATTCGCCTCAAATAAGCTTATATCCGAGACCCCGTATTTTTCGAACCTGTTGATAGCTTCAACTGTTTTAACGATCAGATCTCTTATACGGTCGATAGTAAGCCTGAAAGAATGGACCGAGCTTTCAAGCCTCTTTAAGAGGTTGACGCTCATAAGCCTTCTTATACCTTCTTCACGCCCGGACTGGGTAAGATTGTTCCCTTTGTTGTGAGTAAGGTCTTCATATTTGGCAAGCTTGCTGTCAAATATATATTTTGAAGGTGTATATATTTCAAGATTCAGAATATTCAGCTGCTCATAGATCTGATTGTAGTTTATCGCACTTGCAAGATCTGTCAGGTGAGGTCTCTTTGAAATCGGTTTCAGCCGCTCCGGAAACTTTCCTATCTCTGCAGTATTGTAGTATTTCTCTATATGCTTCCTTGATCTTGCAATAGTTACACTGTCCAGCATTTCAAAGAAGTCAAAATCCAGAGTCTTCAAAAGATTATCAGTTGTACGTGATTCTGCCGGGAGCTTGCTCCACGCGTTGAAAGACTTCTGGGCCTGCCTGAAGATCTCGTCTATGGATTTAGCGGTCTTAAGCTTATCATCTATAAGTTCCGGAGAGCCTTCATAGGCAAGAGCCAGCTGATTTTTGAGATCGTTGAACTTGTTGTTTACAGGCGTTGCCGAGAGCATAAGAACTTTGGTCTTGACGCCCGCTCTTATTACCTTGTTGAGCAGTTTTAAATAACGGTTCTCTTTCTGATCTTCTCCGGAGTATTCTCCTCCGTTACGGAAATTGTGGGACTCATCGATTACAACAAGGTCGTAATTCCCCCAATTGAGTCTTTCGAGATCAAGTCCGTTTGAATGCCCCTGAGATCTTGAAAGATCTGTATGGAAAAGAACATCATATCTGAGTCTGTCAGCCGCGATCGGGTTGTTCAAATAATTATCTTTATATGTGTTCCAGTTATCTGCGAGTTTTTTCGGGCAGAGTACCAGTACAGATTTGTTTCTGTTTTCGTAGTACTTTATTACAGCGAGAGCCGTAAATGTCTTGCCGAGACCGACACTGTCCGCAAGGATACATCCGTTGTACTTTTCAAGTTTATTGATTATTGCAAGAGCTGCATCTTTCTGGAAATCGTAGAGCAAGTTCCAGATCTTGCTGTTTTTGAAGCCTGTCGCTTCATTTGGAAGAACATCTTCAGATATATCTTCCAGAAATTCACTGAAAACGTTGTACAGCGTAAGGAAATATATAAGCTCAGGGGAATTCTCCGTATAAGCCGTTGATATATTTTCAAGCACCGTATCCGTTACATCCTGGAGTTTGTTTTTATCGTTCCAGATGTTTTCGAAAAGCTGCAAATAATAGCTAGAAGCGGGAGCATTTATCCGGTTTATATAGTTATAAACGTTATTTCCTCTTTCACAGCCGAGATCAACCGTTGTAAAGCCGTTTATCGTTGAATACGCATAGTTTTCTTCACCTGATTGCACATTCATAAACCCGCCCATATTTTCTCCGGTAGTGTTTGAGCGGAATTTTGCTTTTTTTCTGATCCATTCGGCACATTCCCTCGAGATAGCCTTTTGAGTCATCTCATTGCGCAGTTTTATCTCAAACTCTGTACCGTAAAGGCTTTGTTCTCTCGAACGTTTTGGAATATAAAACTCTCTTCTCTGTTTGCTTTCTTTTTCAGCCGTAAAAGTAGGAAAAGTAAATATAAATCTGAATTCATCCACACCTTCAAGCTGTTCTTTCAGCTCGTTATATGCATACATGGAAAAACAAGCAGCCGCAACGGACACTTTACTGCCTTTTTTTATCGTAGCTGCAAGATCATCTCGAACAGTTTCATTTACGTTGTCCAGTACTTTAATAGGCTGATATTCCATTAGACATCCTTTACATCAGAAAGATTCGTATCACCGCGTCTCAGCAAACCGCTTCTCGCAATGATAAGTATTACATTATTCCAAATTAGTATTATACTCCCCCCATTTAAAACTGTAAAGCAACCTGAAACAGCCTCGAGTACATATGTATGTATTTCGAGGCTGTTTTTTTCATTTTTCTGCATTTTTATAACAAAATGCAAAAATCATCGGTATGGTTTCCTTTCGGAGCCCGTACTGCTTTTTAAATATGTTTTAACTCCCTGTCTTACCTGTCATTGCGAGCTCTTTGAGCGTGGCAATCCGCTCTCTCTTTATTTGAACCATTTCTCAGCAAGTATATTCAGCTGATCTGAAATGCTCTTAAAATCTCCCCTTAAATCCAACGTTCTGAAGTAATACTTATGACCGGCATTAACCAGCTCCTGATCCGGCGTGATCTCTTCGTTCGTTTTTGCGTAAAGCAGACACCCTGCAACATTTTTTTTGGATCTATAGGCTTTGTTTTATTATATGCAGCAGGTACGGATTAAAAGACATTAAAGATCTTATATAAAGGCATTGCCTCATACAGGCTGAATTATACTTGCTGTTTTTTTCTTCACAACCGCATAGAAAGCCGACCGCCGCCCCTCTTTCAAGGGACGGCCGTCGGCTATTTCAATAATTATTCTGCGTTTTTATTCTTTTTTTACGAGTGTTACCGGATTTTGTTTGGATGCCGGAGGAAGAGAATTTGTCAATGTGTCAATTGCGTGTGTGAACCGTTCAATTTCCTCATCAGAGAAGGTTTCGAGTTCTGCCATAAAATCGGTAAAGAGTCCTCTGTTCCTGTTGTCGTTATATTGATGGTAAAATCTAATTCCTTTATCCGTCGGGCGGAGGATCACGTTTTTCCTATTGTTGGTGGCTACATACTTCTCTACAAATCCGTATGAAACAAGCTCTTTCGCCAGCTTGGAGAACGTGCTCTGAGTAATCCCAAGAGTCCGCGCCACATCTGACATACTATCTGTATGATCGATATGTTCAATGGAATACTCCAAAGCTTGCCATGAGATAGGGCGTAGCAGAATGCCGTTCCCAAAGTCGGCTCGCTCAAAGTTGCCTGTACTGGCCACATTCACATGTCTGACAAGTGAGGCGATCAAGCTTCTGTATCTTCCCATCCATTCGGTTTCCATGGATCCTAACCTTTCATTTGAATAATTGACCTATTTGAGTGTACATTATAATGGAGAGTCCGGAATAATTCAATAGAAATGATATTCTTGATGTGTGTTGAATAGAAACGAAGATGCGGGTGGGTTTTATCGCCACCCGCATCAAAGGAGAAACTCCAGAAAATTAGAAGCCTAAGAATTTTTCCGCGAATGTAGTGCCCATATAGACATTTGTGCTGGAAATCGCGGAGACCCACAACCACGCATTCAGGAAGGAATTGATCCAAACACCTGTCCAAACAGATCCGGTCTGCTTATACGTGAATTTTGCAATAAACACTGTAATGGGTACAAAGATCAGCATGCCGCCGCAGATAGAACCTTCACTGATCAGCTTTACAAAGAAGTGCTCAGCGTCCGAACCGGTGTACATGCCGGTGACATGTACAAAGTGGTTGAGAATGACGCCGGCAGAGCCAATCAATACGGAGATAAGCACAGCTGTAAAGAGCTTGCGCCCTTTCTTGTCCGGAATCATATTGATGACAGAGCAGAACACAAAATAGGGAACCACAAGCCAAGGCAGATAACGCAGGGCCTGTGTCCAGTGATAAAGCTTCATGTCTGTAAATATGCACATCCAAAGCCTGTAATCCTGATGGAAGATGTACCGGATGACGACTTCTGAAGCATAACAGGTGAGAAAGACTATAAGAGCAGCGAG
The DNA here is from genome assembly GCA_017430455.1 of Oscillospiraceae bacterium. GTDB lineage: Bacteria > Bacillota > Clostridia > Oscillospirales > Oscillospiraceae > Limivicinus. Next base: position 11,248 of record JAFRMX010000009.1, on the reverse strand, counting down.
AAGTGCTTTAAAGAAGGCCTTCCAGCCAACACGGATCCCGAGCTGTTCAAGTCCGGTTTTCCCGTATTTCTTTTTGTTGTAGAAGCAGAATACTGCCATCAGAACCGCCAGAAGGATAGCTCCCCAGCACAGATACACATAGCAGAAACAGGACGTTTTATCTAACGGGTAGAATTTGTTGGAGGGCAGCAGTACTACGAGAGGATTGGCCATCATCTTCATACTGTTGTTCGAGAGCCATGTAACCTGGCAGAGGATCAGAACTGCGATAATATAGAATGCCGCAACCTCTTTCTTATTGTAAGCAATGAGTTTCTCCTCGTTCGGAACATATGTGAGCTTCTCAAAACCTTTCTCGCAGCTCAGAAGCCCGAGCATGGAAACGGCAAGGCCGAGCATAGCGATCATGGCAAAAAAGTTGCAGAATTCGCGGTTCAGCCAAATGATGTTGTCCGGTTTAATTGCATTGTTCGCTCCGTCGAGCGGTCCGTTGTTATAGCCGGTAATCTGTGCCGCGTACTGAACCATATCAGAGACAGCGCGCTTTGAAAGGAATTCACTGGAATGGGTAATCTTCTCCGGAGCCATATAGACTCGTGCACAGCGGTTTTCAATGGCTTCTGCAAGAGCATCGCTGCTGACGACGGATTCTGTATTGAAATCACCGAGAATTGTGCCGGTATCGCCATTGGAATCAACTGCTACCCAAGTGTCAATCGGCATGCTGTCCCCCGTCTGGAAGTACTGAGTTGCAGCCACAGTCGGATCCAGGAACATGAAGTTGTGGTCCCACTGACCGCAGAGAAATGCAAGGTTTGTCTGGATGAAACGTTCAACTTCATAACCGGCCACAATAACCTTCTGTTTGCTGAATGCTTCAGGAACGCCAGTGACGGTATTCCCTATAGATACCACGCCTTTGACTCGGGTATCATAGTATTCTTTTGTTTCATCGTATTTTGCCTGGAAGTAAAGGAGCTGATCATCGTTCAGATGCTCTTTTGCGAGTTCAGCAGCATCTTTGCTGATTTCCTCTTCCTTAAAAGCGATGCCGAACTCATCATACATAAAGTTGATCATTGCATCGTTGAAGCTAAGGAAGGGACAGTCATGCAGTGCGGCGTAACAGACACGGTAACCGCCCTGGGAGTGCCCGGCGATCACTATGTTTGACTGGTCCACAAAGGTCAGAGTACGGACATAGTTGATTGCGTCCCACATGCCCTGCGCCTTGACGGCAATGGAAGCATTGGCCTGCCCCTCGACGCTGCTGGTGTCCCTGACGTCTACATTCAGTTCTTCCAATGATGCTCCGATTTCATCTTCATCAAACATTGGCTGCTCTGAAAGGCCGGAACCGTATGAGCTGACATTCAGTACGACAAATCCGCGTCTGGCAAGCTCGGAAGCATAGCCGGTCATGGTGTCTTTGGTGCAGCCGCCGCCGTGGGATAGAATCACGCAGGGCAGAGAGCTGTGTGAATTGGTGCCGACAGGCATGTACAGGTCGGCATCTTGCACCGCGCCTCTGGCATCAAATTTCACATTAGAAATACTGACTTTTCCGCTGGATGACTGGAGCATACTGGCTGCAAAGCTGAAAATAAGAATTAGACAGATGAATAGAACAATCATCTTTTTGCAGCCCGCAGGGGTTTTCAGGAATTTCATTTTTACAGAACCTCCTTTTAATTTATTTATGCTATAGAATGTATTTTAAGTATATATCATAAATATATAATCGTCAAGACGTATTATAGCTCCTTTAAGTTGAATTTGTTGAAATAAATGCGAGCTATGATATAATTGTATTTAAAGATATACGGGTGTAATTCCAGGACGGCTGATAGAAGAAAGAATGGAACAGAACAAAAAACAATATGAAGATATAAGAAATCCCGGTGTACTTTTGCCCACCGGGAAGCTTGCATTTGTCTGTGTTTTTTTATCTCTCATTGTATGTAATTATCTGTCTTTCGGTTTCGGCATGATGCTGCCTATGTTGAAAGAAGACATGCTTGCGGGGAACAGCTGCGCGGGATTGCTGAGCAGCGTCTCTTTTTTCACGCTGCTGATCGCCCAGCTGCCTGCGGCAGCTGTTGCAGTGCGCCTTCATCCGAAGGTCAGCATGGGGCTGTCTTTTCTCTGCCTTGCCGGCGGATGTTTGTGTCACTCAATTGCATCGAGTGTTTGGCAGCTGGTCCTCGGCCGTATGCTCCTCGCTTTTCATATCTGTTCCCTCGGCGGAGCAGTTCAGATGCTGAAAGGAGAATGGGTTCCGCAGAAAAAAATTCTGGGGATTAATTCGGCACAGGAGTTTTCTTCAAATCTCGGGCATATGATGGGAACCTTTTTTGCCCCGCTTGTGCTCTCTATATTTCTTTCCTGGCGCAGAGCGTCCGGCTTTTGCCTGCTGGCAGCCAGTCTGATAGCGATTATTTGGTTCTGTTTTTATCGGGACATTAAAGATTGCCGGATAAAAAACGGCGATTCAAATATCCGTTTTTTTGCTCTTGCCATACGCCGTAAAACCGTTAGACTTCTGGCATTAGGCTGGCCCGGTGCGGCTATGATATGGGTAGCGTTCAACAGCTTTTGGCCCTCATATGCACTTGACCATACAGCGCTGAATTATTCTTCAGCAGGCTTGGCAGTCGGGATGATACCGATTGGTTCAGTAGCGGCTACTTTGGCGGCGGCTCCATTAACGCGTCTGATTCATCGCGATAAACTTATTATATGCGGCTGGGGAGCATTGCTGCCGTTATTCTATGGAGCTACGCTGTTAACGGATAATCTGATCGCACTTTGTATCCTGTTCTTTTTGGCAGGATTCAGTTCATTTGCATATGTTCCGGTTGCAATGAGCCAATTGTGGAAATTGCCGGATATCACTCCGCCTTTGGTGGCTGCAGGGACTTCGTTAATCATGTTAAGCTCAAACCTGGGTTCTGCTTTGATTGGGGTAATATATGATTATTTGACGGTTAATTTCACGCAGAAGGCAGCACTTGCCTTGTGCTGCCTTTCACCGCTCCTTTGGTTTTTCTCCACGGTTTTTTTACCGGAACCCGAGGAAGATATATATCAATAAAAAGTCAACTTCCCTGGAATTTCAGATTATCCCTTTAATAATATCTATTCGTATTATTCATAATCCTGCCAAATGAATTCTAAGTGTACATCCGGAGAATCGTTGTATTTATAAAGACGCATTGCATTTATCTCCATTTCATCAAGTCTTTTCTCAGTCAACGGCTCCAGTTCCTTAAGCTGAAATAACCCTCTCAAAAGCCATTTATATCTTCAATCGGTACAGTTTCCTGTACCGCTGTTATTTTTTTGCACTTTTCAATAAATGTGCGGGTATATACGGATCACGGATTGCCACGCTGATTAAAATCAGCTCGCAATGACCGGTGGCTTACGCGCTCAGGTCCTCAAATTCCGTCGGGCTGAAGCTGTAAAAATAGACAAGGTCCAGGCTGAGATAATTGCATATCTTAGTTATATTTCTCAAGCTGAGATTTCCTTTTGAGTTCTCCCTCAGCACCAGCAGCTGGGGATTTATATCCAGCGCTTTTGCAAGCTCTTTCACGGTGACCCCTTTTTTCCCCGCGAAATAATGGACTTTCTCTATCATGTTCATGATAATTTAGTGTAAAGTGTACAGTGTACAGTGTACAGTGAACAGTAAGTGCACAATGCACAGTGCACAGGGCACGGATGAGTTCACAGTTCACAGTGCACAGTGCACAGTTACTCCTTTCTCAGAACGGCAGGTCGCCGTCGTCCTCCGGCGATATGCTCTTAAACGGATCCTCCCCGGACATCTTCTCCATCTCTTCTTTCGGCTTCGACGCTCCGTAATAGATGTTCTCCACGACTACCTCCGCGTTTCTGCGTTTATTTCCGGCCGCGTCTTCCCAGGCGCGTATCTGCAGCCTTCCTTCGACTACGCAGAGCATGCCTTTTGAAAAGCTCCGGGATACAAATTCGGCTGTGCTTTTCCAGGCGACGCAGTCTATAAAGTCTGTCTGCTTTTCCTCGCCTTTTTTGTAATCCCTGTCGACTGCAAGCGTAAACGTGGCGACTGGGGTCTGCGACTGGGTGTACCTGAGCTCATGATCCTTTGTCATTCTTCCCATTAGAGTTACACAGTTTAACATCGTAATTCAGTGTACAGTGTACAGCGTACAGTGAACAGTAAGTGCACAATGCACAGTGCACAGGGCACAGTTAGTGTACAGCGTACAGTTCCTCCTTTATTTTTATTTTTATTTACAACAATTGAGATTTGGGTTCGCTGGTCTTCTTGACTGTCGATATCAGCATACGCAGCAGCGACCGGCAATCCTCCTTCAAGCTTTTATATTCATTCTCAGATATGTATTCAGTCTTATAAAGCAGTTCTATCCAGTAATCCGTTTCATTGGCTTCTTTCAGCGCTATGTTCATTTTTGTACGGAAATCAGCTTTGGACTGTGCATATGATCCTTCTCTTACATTAGCGCCTATCGATGTTCCGCTTCTAAGCAGCTGCTTGGATATAACGGTTTCGTATTTGCTGTCGCGCAGATATTTGTACAGATTCACGATCCGCACTGCAAAATCCATTGACTGATCTGTCAGCGGGCTTTTTCTTTCATTCTCCATCTCGTTCACCTCTTTACTGTTCACTGTTCACTGTTCACTGTACGTTGTACACTGGAAGCAATGACTTCGCGGCACATGCCCAGATATTCTTCGCGGATGTCTGCGGGCTCCGCGATCTCCATCTTCTTTCCTGCGCCGAATACCCAGCTGTAGAAGGTCGGGCCGGTCTTTATGTCTTCCGTTATGAAGCAGCGTCCGTCCGGACTCTTCTTTATTATGACCTTCTCGCCGAACTTATCTACAATAGAGGGAACAAGCTCCTTATCGAACACTAGCGTTACGGATCTGATCGCGCCGTTGTACATCTTGAAGGATTCCTTTTTGTATGAGTGCAGGTTCTTTCTCGATATGACCGCCTTTTCATGCGCAGGCTCTTCGAGAACGGAACAGTCCTTCATTCTGTCGACGCGGTAATTTACCATCCTGTCGTACTTCTCGTTGTAGGTCACGAGATAATAATTGTCTGCATCATATACAAGAGCGACAGGATCCGTAACGTATCCGTCCGGATGCGTCGTATACAGATTTTTGTTCTCGTCGATCCTGTAGTACCGGAAAAAGATCTTCCTGTTCCTTACGAGAGCCTCCGTGATCGTTTCGACTATCAGCCATATGTTCTCGTTGGAGTGTTTCTTGACATTGTAGCAGATCAGGTTCTTCGCCTTTAAAGTACGGTTTTTCAGACCGCTGAGGTGCGCGAGCTTCCTTGTCAGCTCATCCGTTTTTCCCTCAGGAATAAAGTTCGCGGCCTGCACCGCGTCTATCAGCATTTTTATCTCGGCGTCCGAGAAAAGCCTGTCCGCCACATAGTACCAGTTCTGATTGCCGATCTTCTCGCACATTATCTCGTAGCCGAATTCATTCAGAGTCTCTATGTCGGACTTTACCGAACGGTGATCCGCTTTGATCTTGTCCTGGGCGAGAGCCGCTATGAGCTCATAGGTCGTCATCATGTGATGCTCGTCCGTGTTGTTCCTGAGGATCTCGTAGATCCTGAGAAGCTTTATCTTGACTTTGTTTTCCATAAAACAGCCTCCGGAGCTTTTTACATCTTAAGTATACTACCGATTTTTGTCCCGTAAAGACTAAAAGTTACAAAGCATTTGCAGGTAAACGTAAACAGGTATGTCAGATAGAAAAATGCTGTTGCATTTCATGTCTTTCCGTGATAAATTTCGAAATGCAAGTTGAATTCAACCTAAATGACATTTTAAATTTTCATACAGGAGGGCTTATGCAGAGCAAGAGATCGGAAACCTTTAAAATTATCGAAGATTTTATGGACGAATGGGCCTGGGAATACGGTACCAATCCCACCCAGAAAACTATTTCCGAAGCGACGGGGCTCTCCCTTTCCACAGTCAACAGGTATTTAAACGAGCTGAAAAAAGAGAGCGGGCTCGCCTCCATCCGGGTCAACAGATCCAGAGACGAGATTAGCAGGCTCTACGAGTATTCGAAAGCCGCCGTGCTCTACAGCGATATCGCCTGCGGAGTCCCGAAGTACGCGGAGGAGAATATCGCGGAGTTCGTGAAGCTGCCCGTTTCGCTCTTCGGCAGCGGAGACTTTTTCATTCTGAATGCCAGCGGCAATTCCATGATAAACGCCGGCATCGAAGACGGAGACATGGTTTTAATAAAAAGACAGGATTACGCTGACCCCGGCGATATCGTCGTAGCTCTGATCGAGGACGAGGCGACGCTCAAGCGTTTTTACCGGGACGACGAAAACAGGCGCGTGATCCTCCACCCTGAAAACGATTACATGGAAGACATATATGTTAAGCAGTGCATTATTCAGGGCGTAGCGGTATTCGTATTTAAAAAATTGAGGAGATAGAAATGAAAAAAACTGCAGATATCATCGATTTCAGCAAGGAGCAGCAAAGGCTCAACGATAAAAGGCGCGGCCACGAGGAGCTCGAAGCTCTTGCGAAGACTCTGAAGCTGAAGGGCGGAGACTTCGAGCATCTGGAGATCAGACAGGGCAAGGACGGCCTTGTGATATACAAGGTCACGATGAAAAAGCTCTATCCGCACACTGCCGCTTAAATTTAATTAAAGTAACCGCAATACGAAGTGGTATTGCGAAGGACCAAAGGGGGTCGGAAACTCGCGGGAAACCGCGGTTCCGGCCCCCTTTTTTTGTTTAATACCGCCGGGAAAGTCCGCTTCACGTACAGAAGCGGCTCGGGCTGAACCGGCGGAAAAGTAAATATACGCCGACCCACGAGCACGGTCAGGGCGCTGAAACGAGAAATAATCCCGTTCCGGCTGCTTTGCCGCGCTTTTTTCATGCGGATCTCCGGTTCGGGAACAACGAAAAGGAGAAAAACATGAAAAACTACACCTACATCTCCGTGACGGGAGAAAAGACCGAAGTCGAAGTATCCGGGGAAATTGAAGAGATCCTCAAAAGAGAAGACAGGGCCGAACAGGCCAATGACAAAAAAGAAAGCCGCAGACACTACCATATTGAAGCTCTGGATTACGAGGGCTCTGAAATCAGCGATAAAGACATTGTGACCGGAACTACCGGGCCGGAGGTCTGGCGCAGGACAATGCTGGAAAGGCTCCCGGAGGCTCTTGACGGGCTCGATGAGCGCTCACGCTTCATAGTAAGAAAAATATTTTATGAGAGAAAAACACAGAATGAAGTTGCTGAAGAGCTTGGTATCACTCAGCAGGCTGTATCAAGGCAGCTTGAAAGAGCAATAAAAAATTTAAAAAAGTTTCTGACCTGAGGTTGTATTTCGCGATTTTTCTGTCCGTATAGTGAGGAACAAAAAGATCCGACAATGCTCAACAAGGGATCAGTGTTGGTCCTTAATATAAAACTTAAGAAAGGAGAGATCCGTACAGATGACTCAGAGCGGGTACCGGAAGTTTCTGATAAACGAAATGACCCGTCTCAGCAAGCTTAAGTCCCTGGCTTTGTATCCTCCCAACGCGGAAGAACCGCGCGGATTTGAGGAAAACGTTATCGGGTACATCCTGCAGAAAGACTTCGTACGCAGAATTATGAGTGACCCGGTCTTTGCAAAGGCTGCGTATGAGAAATACGGGATCAGGGATACAGAGCAGTAATGCAGAGAAAACAGTTTACGTTCTACCGGTCTTATTATGATGCTTATATGAAACTGAGCAAAAGCAGCCGGGAGCCTTTCATAACTGCGCTAATGGAATACGCGCTTTTTGAAAAAAAACCGAAGGATCTTAACAAAACTGCAGCCTTCGGATTCGATCTTGTAAAACCCACGATCGATTCAGGCAGAAGGCAAGCGGCCTATCGTCTGTCAAAGTCCGAAATGTTCAGTGAAATTAACGAGAAAGAGAATGAGGATGAGATAGAGAATGAGGCTGATTATGAGAATGAGTATGAGGGGAACACACTTCCCACAAAAAGTGAAGTCGAAAAATATGTCACACGGAAAAGATACTCTGTCGATCCGACAGCCTTCTTTAAATACTATGAGGCAATGGGATGGAGAGTAAACGGAAAGCCGGTTGCAAACTGGCAGGCACTTGTCGATTACTGGGCCCATATGGATTCCGGGAAAAGCAATTCATCCAATGCCGGCAGCACAGCATTCCTGTCAAAAGATGAAATCAAGGCAATACTTAATAACAAAAACCAATAGATGATAATGAAAGGATCATAAGACCATGAACAACACACCGATTGCAAAGTACTGGCTGGATCTCACGCCCAGAGGTCTTGACCATAAGACGACAGAGCAGCTGAGTGCTCTGCCGGACGGGCGAAACTATATAGCACTCTATACGCTTTTATACAACAGGCACTACGGCGAGAATGCGCCCTGGCCTCCCGAGACCGACTGCTATATCCCCTATGATGTCATAAACATCCAGAAGAGACTGGGCTGCTTCTCCTTAAGGACCGTATCTCAGGCTCTGTTGGTCTTCGACGAGCTCGGGCTCATTGCAAGAGACCGCGCGGTCATCGATGTAAACGACGATGCTTTTGTAACGCCTTCACTCGATGAGATCAGGGCTTTTATCACAGAGAAGCACTTTATCACCGACCCTGAAGAATTCTACGCCTACTACGACAGCCGCGACTGGTACGGCAAGAAGGGCAAGATCAGAAACTGGCAGAGCGCTCTCTGCAGCTATGAGAAGACTGTGAGGGCTAGAGAGATATGACAGATATCGAATATCTAATGCAGACAAGAAATGCCCGCAAGAGGGTCGACGTGCTGCTTGAATCATTCCTGGACCTGAATGACCAGCTGAATAAAAGGCTCAGCAGAAGAAAGATCATGAACATCTTAGGAACTGAAGATCTCAATGCCTGGTCACGCGATGTTTTAAAACTTAATGATGCCATTAAAGGGATAAGGGCTGAAATACAGGCCCTTGATACAGATCTTGAGTCTGCCTGGGAACGGATCGGAACCATACAGGATGAAGATGTAAGACATTTTGTGGAAGACTTCTTCTATTACGGTAAGTGTTCCGGAGAGATCTCGGAGCTGGAGGGCTGCAGCAGCATTGAAGTTCTCAGAATGCTGGAAAAAGGCATGATGCTCATTGAGAGCAGTGTTTCTGATAAGGAGTCCGATGAATAAAAACGAGACCGGAAGCAGGACCCCGGCGGAGATCAAAAATGTCCGCACAAGCGTAAGCATGCTTTCGAAGATGACTAAGCAGTGCATCGCTCTTAACAAAAACGCTCCGGACACGGATCTGAGATCGCTCAAGGATCTTGTCGCAGTTGTAAACACCCTGAATCCGCTGGTCATGCAGCACTTCGGCCAGGGAGCTGCGGAACTGACGGTAAGGTTCGAATCGCCCGAACTGGAGAAGCTGGGCGAATAAGTGCACAGGACACAGTGCACAGTGCACAGTGAAGAATGGAACTGATACTGGAAAGGCCGAGCGAGAAACAGAGGCTTTTCATGCTCGACACGCACAAGTACATCGGCTACGGAGGAGCCCGCGGAGGCGGGAAAAGCTGGGCAGTACGGAACAAAGCCGTACTGCTCTGCTATAAGTACCCCGGAATAAAAGTACTGATAGTCCGAAAGACCTACCCCGAGCTCTGGGACAACCACATAGAGCCGCTCATAAAGATGCTCAAATGCTATCAGGAGGACCCCGGAAAGAGGCTCGCGAATTACAACGACCAGAAGAAATTCATCTCGTTTCCCAACGACAGCAAGATCCTGTTCCGCTATTGCGATACGGACAAGGACGCCGACCGATTCCAGGGCATTGAGGTGGATGTTCTCTTTATCGACGAGGCCACCCAGCAGAGCGAAGCGAGGCTCCAGAAGCTCAGCGCCTGCGTAAGAGGAGTCAATCCTTTCCCGAAGAGAGTCTGTTACACGATGAACCCGGGCGGAGAGGGGCACAACTGGGCCAAACGCCTGTTTATAGAGCAACGTTATCTCGATAACGAAGATCCAAACAACTATTCATTTATTCAGTCTCTGGTCACGGATAACGAGGCTTTAATGAAGGCGCAGCCCGATTACGTCAGGCAGCTGGAAGCGCTGCCGCCCAAGCTGAGGGACGCCTGGCTCTACGGAAACTGGGACGTATACGAAGGGCAGTTTTTCGAGGATTTCCTGATAAAAAAGCATGTGATCGAGCCCTTCGACTTAAATACCGGAGAGAAGAAATACTGGAAGATCATCAGATCATACGACTTCGGCTATCACCACCCCTTTTCCTGTGGATGGACCGCTCTCTCGAGGGACGGGACCATGTACAGGATACTCGAATACTACGGCTGTACAGGGCAGCCGAATGAAGGAGTCCGGATGTCGCCTGACCAGCAGTTCAGGGAGATCGCCGAGATAGAACAATCGCACCCCTGGCTCAAAGACAGGAAGATCGAAGGCGTGGCCGACCCGAGCATATGGGACGGAAGCCGGGGCGAGTCGATCGCAGATACCGCCGCCAAATACGGGCTCTTCTTTTTGAAAGGAGTAAACGACAGGATACCCGGCTGGATGCAGTGCCATTACCGCCTTCAACTGGACGAGAACGACCGGGCGAGGTTCTATGTATTCGACAACTGCAAGGAATTCATAAGGACCATTCCCCTGCTGCAGTATTCGGCTTACCGACCTGAGGATCTGGACACTGACGGCGAGGACCACATTGCCGACGAATGGAGATACGCCTGTATGGCTTATCCGATACTGCCGGTTCGGCCGATCGTTATCCGAAGGCCGATGTTCAATGACCCGCTCGGGAAAAAGTGAACAGTGTACAGAGTACAGTGAACAGTAAGTTCACAGGGCACAGGGCAGAGTTAAGTGCAAAGTGCACAGGGCACAGGGCAGAGTTAAGTGCAAAGTGCACAGGGCACAGTGCACAGTGAGTGAGAAGAAAGGTTATGACTAAAGAACAACTTAATAAACTCAACAGCACGCTTGGCAGGTACAAAAGCGCGAAACAGAAGCTGGAAAAGCGCGTGATACAGGCCGAGAACTGGTGGAAGCTGCGCAACTCCTTCGAGGAGAAGCGCAGCTTATTTACGCCCGCCGACGCCGGATTTCATTCCACGACAGGCTGGCTGCACACTGTGATTGTCAACAAACACGCCGACGCCATAGAC
>JAFRMX010000008.1 GCA_017430455.1 Oscillospiraceae bacterium | reverse complement strand
CTGTCACATCGATTCTCGCTGTTATTGAGGTCGAACACCTGCAGTCTTCCGTGAAATGACGGAACACACCTTTTCTATAGTATTTTTCTTTGTCAATTACCTTATAGTTCATTTTGAATTACCCTTACAAATACCTGAGCCCGCAACAGGTTCAGAAACGAAAAAATGAATCGGAAATTCAATTTTTTTGATAATATAATAAAAAAAAAGCGTTCCGGCGGAGATCCTTTTCTCCAAATTATTATTATAATCCCTCGATTTAAATCTGTAAAGCAACCAAAAACAGCCTCGAGTACATAGGTATATATTTCGAGGCTGTTTTTTTCATTTTTTCTATATTTTTTATAACAAAACGCAAGAATTAGCGGTACTGGAGACGGGAAGACGGATTGCCGCGACCGATCTGCGGAACGGTCTCGCAATGACAGATCCGCGCAATGACGGGAGGCCACCTCATCAGTCTGCTGAAGCAGCCGGCTTCTCTCGTACGAAAAGGAGAAGACGGAAAGAACAGGATCATATCAGGCCAGGGCGAGGGCGCAGACGGAGACGGATGAGGCGCCGGCGTTTCTGAGGACGGCCGCGCACTCGGATACGGTCGCTCCCGTCGTAATGATATCGTCAACGAGAAGAATGTTTTTTCCTCTGGGATCGGAACCTGTTCGCGCTTTAAAAACGCCTTTTACGTTCTCCTGCCTCTCCTCTCTGGTGCTGAGGGTGGACTGAACTTTGTTCCTGGCGCACTTTAAGAGCAGTTTCGAAAACGGAACACCCGTGAGTCTTGAAAGCTCCTCAGCTATCAGCTCACTCTGGTCGAATCCTCTTTTACGCCTTGTACTTCTGCTGACGGGAACACATGTGATAAGGTCAAATTCCTCTTTTTTGATCCGGGGCGCTATAAGAGCCGCGTAAGAGGAAGCGTTCGCGCTCCTGTATGAGAACTTCAGATCGAGAAGCGAGGAGCGGACCATGCCCTCATACTTTAAGGGCACAAATACCCGTTCGACACCCTGAAGCACCGGAATATCCCTGTCCTCTGTGCGCGGAAGCTCATTTAAGCACGAAGGGCATACGCAGAGCTTTCCTTTTTTCTTCTCCATCAAAGCGCCGCAGAATATGCATTTGGGCGGATAGATCAGGTCCAGCAGATCCATCTCTTCAGTCTCCGTTTACTATTCTAGATCTCAGGAATGTATATCTCTTCCCGGTGTTCCTGTTCTCTATCATGGCGCTTATCAGCTCGTCCTGAGCTACAAGAACAAAAACATCCTCGGCTCTCGTGACCGCGGTATACAGGATCTTCTTTGTGAGGAGCTTCTTTACCTGCATGCTCGGCGCGAATATGACGGCCTTGTACTCGCTGCCCTGTGCTTTGTGTACGGTTATCGCCCAGGCGTGTTCCAGCTCGAACAGAGCCTCGCTCTTGTATACGGCAACTTTTCCGTCGAAATTGACGGAGACCGTACCGTTTGAGTTGTCAATTCCGTTTATGAAGCCTATATCCCCGTTGAAAACTCCATAGCTCTTTTCGCCCGTTATTTCATCTTCCGTTTCGAGCAGGTAATCGTTTTTTATCTGCATGACCTTGTCGCCTTCGCGGAAGGTCACATTCCCGAATTTTCTCTCATTCTTAACGCCGTTCTGGGGATTCAATGCCTCCTGGAGCCGCGCGTTCAGACTGACGGTGCCTAAAGTGCCTATTCTCGTCGTGAGCAGGACCTGTATATCCTCGGGAGGGATCTTCATGTTCACCGGAAGCCTTCTCATGTACAGATCTGTCACTGTCTGGGCTATGAGCTCCGGATTATAGCTTTGGATCCTGTAGAAGCCCTTCTCATTTAAAGAAAGCGGAGGAACTTCATCCCCGTTTATCATATGGGCAAAGCTCACTATATTGCTCGATTCGCTCTGCCGGTATATCTTCGTGAGCTTTACAGTCTCTACAGCGCCTGAATCGATTAGTCCTCTGAGGACATCTCCCGGGCCGACGGAGGGCAGCTGGTCCGAGTCGCCTATTATTACAAGGGAGGCCTTCTCGGGCAGGGCTTTCAGAAGCGCTTCAAAGAGCCTGATATCTATCATGGAGGCCTCGTCGACTATGAGAATATCGCAGTCGAGCGGCTCCTCCTCATTTTTTGAAAATACAGTCGAGAGACTGTTCTCTGAAAACTGAGCTCCCAGAAGCCTGTGTATGGTAGAGGCCTCGGCCGAGCAGAGCTCGGTTATCCTTTTCGCCGCTCTTCCGGTGGGCGCGGCTGCAAGAACTGTCTTTCCGAGTATACGGCCAATCGACAGTATCAGTCGGATTATCAGGGTCTTCCCTGTTCCAGGACCTCCCGTTATAACGGATATCCGGCTGTTTATCGCGACCTCCGCCGCTTTTTTCTGATCGCTGTTGAGTTCTATGCCGTAGAGAGAGGCGAAGTTTTCAACATGCTTTGAGGTATCCGTGCGGCTCGGGGCTTTGCGGGACATCTCTCTGACTTTGGCCGCGCAGTATCTCTCGGCCTCGATCAGATCCGGCAGATAGCAGACGTCGTAGTCCGAATAGCTCAGGCGCACGAGCTTCCCTTCCTCCGAGAGCTCGTCTATGTTTCTCTCTATGAGCCCGCTCTCATCCTCAAAGCCGAGGAAGCCCATGGAAAGTCCGACAAGCTTCTCGTAAGGGATGAAGCAGTGCCCGAAATTGGTGTTGTATGACAGCTCATAGAGTACGGCCGCTTTCACGCGATTGTCTGAATCCGGTGAGAAGCCCAGAGCCGAAGCTATACTGTCCGCTTCAGAGAATTTTCCTCCGATTAGAGGCGAAGTAAGAATATACGGATCCTCATTTAAAATACTCTCCGCGTCCTCCCCGTACTCTTTAAACAGCGGCATGGCAAGAGATATATCCGCGTCATAGCGTGAGAGGAAGAGACAGAGTTCACGGACAGAGAGGAACTCTCTGTAGCTCCTGCTCAGAAGCTTAGCCGAATCCCGGCTTATCCCTTTGATCTCGGAAAGCCGCGCGGGGTCCTCAGCCATGACTGCGAGAGCGTTTTCCCCGAAGCGCTCGAGAATGAGCCCCGCAATCACGGGACCTATCCCCTTTACCGAGCCTGTCGACAGAAAAAGGAAGATATCCTCCGTCGTGTCCGGAAGATATCTGTCGCATTTTTCGATATTGAACTGCTTTCCGAACCTGGAATTGTCTTCATAAGAGCCCGAAGCTATCAGCGATTCGCCGCAGCTCAGGTAAGGCATGATTCCGGTCACGGTGACAGTGACCCCGTTTTCGTCGCTTATCTTCGCGACGGTATAACCGTTTATGGGGTTTGAAAATATTATGTCGGTAACAAGTCCTGTTACTTCGTTTTCATCAAAATATCCGGGAAATTCGTTGCTCAGATCCATCTTTTGAGAAATTCTCCGGTACGGCTTCCCTCACATCTGCAGCATTCCTCAGGAGTTCCCTCAAATACCAGAGTCCCTCCGTTGTCACCCCCGTCAGGGCCTAGATCTATTATCCAGTCTGCAGATTTGATAACGTCCATATTGTGCTCGATGACGATTATGGAGTTTCCGCTGTCGACAAGTCTTTCGAGGATTGCGATCAGCTTCTTTATATCGTCAAAATGAAGCCCTGTGGTAGGTTCGTCGAGCAGATACAGGGTCGAGCCCGTGCTGACCTTGTTGAGCTCGAAGGCGAGCTTGATCCTCTGGGCTTCGCCGCCCGAGAGCGTGGTGCTTGGCTGCCCGAGCTTGATATATCCGAGTCCGACCTCCTGGAGGGTCTTAATCTTTCTCAAGATCTTCGGCTGGTTCGCGAAAAAGTCCACTGCCTCGTCGACTGTCATCTCGAGGACTTCATTTATGTTCTTTCCCTTGTATCTGACCTCTAATGTCTCGCGGTTGTAGCGCTTGCCGTTGCAGACGTCACAGGGCACATACACGTCGGGCATGAAGTGCATCTGTATCCTTACTATTCCGTCGCCCTGGCAGGACTCGCATCTTCCGCCCTTTACGTTGAAGGAGAAGCGGCCCGGCCCGTAGCCCCGGATCTTTGCCTCTTTCGTCTCCGCAAAGAGATCGCGGATATCCGAGAATACGCCCGTATAAGTCGCGGGATTCGAGCGCGGCGTTCTGCCTATCGGGCTCTGATCCAGCTGGATGACCTTGTCTATGTACTTGAGACCGTCTATCTTCTTAAACTTTCCGGCCTTGGTCTTTGCCCTGTTCTTAACGGCTGCCAGGTAGTTGTAGAGGATGTCGTTTACGAGAGAGGACTTTCCGCTGCCGGAGACTCCTGTCACACAGACGAACTTTCCGAGCGGAAAGCTCACGTCTATGTTTTTAAGGTTGTTCTGGGAGGCGCCGAATACCGTTATCTTTTTTCCGTTTCCTTTGCGTCTTGTTTCCGGAACGGGGATCTCGAGCTCACGGCTTAAATAGCGCCCGGTGAGTGAATCGGCGCAGTTCCTGAGGCCTTCCAGCGGCCCCTGGTATATGACTTCTCCTCCGTTGTTGCCGGCGCCGGGGCCCATGTCTATTATATAGTCCGAGGCGAGCATCGTCTCCTCGTCGTGTTCGACCACGATCAGAGTATTTCCCAGATCTCTGAGGTTTTTGAGCGCGTTTATGAGCTTTTCGTTGTCTCTCTGGTGAAGCCCGATCGAGGGTTCGTCGAGTATGTACAGGACTCCGGTGAGACCGCTTCCTATCTGCGAGGCGAGCCTTATCCTCTGGCTCTCGCCGCCGGAGAGCGTAGCCGAAGCTCTGGACAGAGTCAGGTATTCCAGACCTACATTCAAAAGAAAGCTGAGTCTGGCTTTTATTTCTTTTATTATCGTTCTCGCGATGAACTGCTCTTTATCCGTAAGCTCCAGAGAAGATATAAACCTGAGAGCGTCGCTGACGCTCAGGTCCGAGAACTCACTGATATTCAGGCCTCCGACGGTGACTGCCAGAGAGAACTCGTTGAGTCTTCTTCCGCCGCAGACCGGGCAGGGGCTCTGTGTCATACAGGCCTCTATGTCTGCCTTGATCGAATCGCTCTTGGTCTCCCTGTAGCGCCGCTCAAGATTCGGAATGATCCCCTCGAAGCTCTTGTCTATGGAGCTCAGGCCGAGTTTTACAGGGATGTTGAGTAGTATCGGCTCGCTGCCCGTTCCGTAAAGGATCTTGCCGATCGCTTCGTCAGAAAGCTCGGAAACCGGCGTATCGAGCGAGAATCTGTATTTTTCCGCCAGCGCGTCGAAGTATATCTTGGCGATGGAATTGTCGTTCGGCGTGTTCCAGCCGGAAGCCGCGATCGCGCCGTCGTTTATGCTGAGGTTTTTGTCCGGGATTATAAGATCCGGATCTATGAGCATCTGAATACCGAGCCCTGAGCATTTTTTGCAGGCTCCGTAGGGGTTGTTGAAGGAGAACATGCGGGAGGTAAACTCAGGAAAAGAAATCCCGCAGTCGTCACAGGCGAAATTCTGCGAGTAATTGAGCTCCTCGCCCGTATCCTGAACAAGGACCGAGACGAGCCCGTCAGCCTGCTTAAGTGCCGTCTCGACACTGTCTGTCAGACGCCTTCTTATATCTTCCTTTATCGCGATACGGTCGATAACAAGTTCTATCGTATGTTTCCGGTTCTTGTCGAGCGAGATCGTCTCGGACAGGTCGTAGATTATTCCGTCCACCCTCGCCCTGACATAACCGCTCTTTCTGGCGTTCTCGAAGAGCTTCAGATACTCGCCTTTTTTGGACCTTATTACGGGAGCAAGTATCTGGATCCTTGTACCAGCGGGAAGAGACATAATACTGTCAGTTATCTGGTCCACGCTCTGGCGATCTATAGGCTTTCCGCATTTTGGGCAGTGCGGTCTGCCGATATTGGCCCAGAGGAGCCTCGCGTAGTCATATATCTCCGTGACAGTACCCACGGTGGACCTGGGATTTTTGGAGGATGTCTTCTGATCTATGGATATTGCCGGGGAAAGTCCCTCGATAAAATCAACGTCGGGCTTCTCCATCTGCCCGAGAAACATCCTCGCGTAGGAGCTCAGGCTTTCTATGTATCTGCGCTGGCCCTCGGCAAAAACCGTATCAAACGCAAGGCTGGACTTTCCGCTGCCGGAAAGTCCCGTTATGACCGTAAACTGATCCTTGGGGATCTTTACGTCTATATTCTTGAGATTGTTTGCTCTCGCGCCCTTGATCACAATGTATTTAGGCATCAGTTAAAGCCTTTCGCTGTGTTGCCTTTCCGACCTGTCGAATCTCATCAGCAGGTTCTCAACGCTGTTGTTCATGATCTCCATGCATCTGTCCGTCGTAAACCAGTCCGGAATCGCCATTCCGCCTCCGAGCCACTGGGATATGATCCCGACAACGATGTTCGTGTAGAGCTCGACGACAAAATCAAAATCGCCCTTCTCAATAACCATATTTCTGGATACGATCTTAGCGAAGGATTCCACACAGAACTTCAGCTTGTCGTGGTAGTATTTCAGAAGATAGTCGCGGCTGTTCGAATGGTAGAGACTGATCGCGAAATCCCTGTTGTCGTACAGGTATCTGAAGTAATATGCGACGTCCTCTTTCCAGCGGTCATACACGATGACTTTGGGCAGATATTTCTCCGCGTCGGACTCGAAGACGTATTCGAGCAGATCGTAAACATCCTCGAAATGGTAATAGAAGGTCTGCCTGTTGACTCCGCATATCTCGACGATATCGCGGATGGTTATCCGCTCGATCGGTTTGACTGCGAGCATCTTTTTAAGCGCCGCCGCGAGCTGATCCTTGGTGTTTGCCATGGCCGTATTCTCCCTCAATACTGCACACATAAGGTTTACTGACAACAAAACTTTATATCTTTTTTATGAAAAATGCTCTTCAATAACAAGAAGAGCATTTTTCCTGGAGCTACTGAGGAGACTCGAACTCCTGACCTGCTGATTACGAATCAGCTGCTCTACCGGCTGAGCTACAGTAGCGAGCTTGGGTATTGTAACACGGAGCACCATAAGTGTCAAGCAAAAAGGGATACTTCTAAACGATCGAAATATCGTGGTCCAGAAAGCTGAAAAACATATCTCCGGAAACGATGATATGGTCGAGAACTCTTATCCCGAGAGGCATTAAAGCGCCGGAGATCTCTCTCGTGGACCTGATGTCCGCCTCAGATGGTTCAAGATCTCCGTCAGGGTGATTATGGCCTATCATTATTGAGGAACAGTTCAGCTTCAAGACTGTCTCCGCTATTTTCCTTATGCTTATCTCAACGCTCTCGTTGGTCCCGCTCGAGACAAACCTGGATCTTACGACAGTATTGGTCGTGTCGAGACAGACGACGATAAATCTCTCGCTGCTGAGCCTTTTGAACAGCTCCGTGAAATACTTTCCCGCCTCTTCGGTATTGGAGAGCTTCCTTCCCTTTTTGTTTTCTACGGATCTGAAATATCTGTCCGAGACCTGCATGACCGAGGAGATCAGGATAGCGGAATTCTTATCCATTCCCTCAACGGACATGAGCTCCTCGTAGTCCGCGCTCAAGACCCCGTCGAGAGATCCGAAGCGGTCCTTGAGCTTATGTGCAAGAGGATTCGTATCATTGTAGGGGCTTTTGAAATGGAGCAGAAACTCAAGTATCTTGATATCCGAAAAGCCCTCGAGCCCGCCTCTGATATAATCCTGCCTCACTCTCTCTCTGTGACCGGAGTGGATATTGTCACGGCTCATCTGAAAGCTCCATCAGAGTCCAGATCGAGGCTGGCATAAGCGTTGAGGTCTATATCTGCCGTATTGCCGGCCAGGTACTCGTAATAGGCCTGTGCTCCTATCATCGCGGCGTTGTCTCCGCAGAGGTTCATCGGAGGAATGAACAGCTCTATGCCGCGCCTGTCGCACTGCTCCCTGAAATCCTGCCTTATATCTTTGTTCGCGGCAACGCCTCCCGCCACTGCGATCTTTTTATATCCCAGCTCCTCAGCGGCCATCATTGTCCTGGGAACAAGGCTGTCGCTCACAGCCTTCGTAAAGGAGGCGGCAAGCGAGGCTCTGTCTATCTCTTCCCCCTTCTGTTCGGCGTTGTGGACAAGGTTTATAACAGCTGTCTTAAGGCCGGAGAAACTCATATCGTAGGGAGAGCCCGCTATATTTCCTATCGGGAAGACATATTTGTTTTTGTCACCGCCCTCTGCGAGCGCCTGGACGTGCTTTCCGCCCGGATAAGGAAGCCCGAGTACGCGCGCCGTTTTGTCGAAACACTCGCCCGCCGCGTCGTCTCGCGATGAGCCGAGTATCTCCATATCCGTATAGCTCTTGACATTGACAAGCAGCGAGTTCCCGCCTGAGATCGAAAGGCAGAGGAAAGGCGGCTCCAGCTCGGGGAATGCGAGATAATTTGCCGCGATATGCCCCTTTATATGATGCACGGGAATTATCGGAACTCCGAGCACCCACGCGAAGGATTTGGCAAAATTGACTCCTACGAGAAGAGCTCCTATGAGCCCCGGCGCGTATGTTACCGCGACGGCGTCTATGTCCTTCTTGTCGATCCCTGCCTCATTTAAGCACTTTTCGGTGAGGATCGAGATGGCCTCCACATGGCACCTTGAAGCTATCTCCGGCACTACTCCGCCGTATACGGCGTGGAGATCCGCCTGCGAAAAGACCTGGTTCGATATTATTTTTCTTCCGTCCTCTACGAGCGCGACAGCGGTCTCGTCGCATGAAGATTCAAAAGCAAGAATAAGCATAAATTAAGCCTCTTTTTTTATTTCAAGATCCATAAGTATCGCGTCTTCTTTGGGATCCGTATAATAGTTTTTTCTTCTCCCGACAGGGACAAAACCGAATTTCCCGTAAAGGCCGAGCGCGGGAGCGTTCGATTCCCTGACCTCGAGCCTTATGAACCGGATGTCCTTTTCACGGCAGAGCGAGATGAGCTCTTTCATGAGCCTTGTCGCGTATCCCCTGTTTCTGTACTCCGTCCCGGTCTTAATATAGACGATCTCGAGCTCGTCAAGGACAGTATAGTAGTCGCAGTAACAGACCGTACGGCCTTCTTCTTTAATTTCGATCCGTTCCGTCACGGCTTTCCCTTCAGACGAATTATCTCGTCTCTGTACTGGGCGGCGATCTCGAATTCAAGCATAGCTGCGGCCTGCTTCATCTGTTTCTCAAGCTGATCGATGACCTTCTTCTTTTCGTTCTCGGTCATCCGTATACCGCGGCTGTTTTTGATATCAGGGGTCTTGGCGGAGATCTCAAGAAGCTCGCGTATATCCTTGGTGATGGTCCTGGGCGTGATCCCGTGCTCTTTGTTGTACTCCTGCTGGATCTTGCGTCGCCGCGATGTCTCATCAATGCAGTTTCTCATTGACGGAGTAATCGTATCTCCGTACATGAGCACCTTGCTGTCCGCGTTTCTTGCCGCTCTTCCGACAGTCTGTATCAGAGAAGTCTCGCTTCTCAAAAAGCCCTCTTTATCGGCGTCCATAATGGCTACAAGCCCCACTTCAGGTATATCAAGGCCCTCTCTAAGGAGATTTATCCCCACAATAACATCAAATTCTCCGAGTCTCAAGTCCCTGACTATCTCCATGCGCTCAACGGCTCCGATATCGTGGTGCATGTAGCGACACCTGATACCGACGTTTACCAGATAAGCGCTCAGGTCCTCGGCCATCTTTTTCGTAAGAGTGGTGACGAGTGCTCTGTGGCCTTTTCCTATACATTCGCTGAGCTCGTTGATCAGATCGTCTATCTGGTTTTCCGTGGGTCTGACGAATATCTCCGGGTCCAGAAGCCCTGTAGGCCGGATGAGCTGCTCCGCGATCTGGCCCGCCCTGCTCCTCTCGTATTCTCCCGGCGTGGCCGAGACATATATCCTCTGGTGTATTCTCCGGGTAAACTCGTCAAATTTCAGCGGCCTGTTGTCGTAGGCCGAAGGAAGGCGGAAGCCGAACTCTACGAGTGAGTCCTTTCTGGCCCTGTCTCCGTTGTACATGGCGTGGAGCTGGGGCAGCGTTACATGGCTCTCGTCGATAAAGAGGAGGAAGTCCTTCGGGAAATAGTCTATGAGCGTCATCGGCGGCGAACCCGGCTCTCTGTCGGATATCACTCTGGAATAGTTCTCTATCCCGCTGCAGTATCCGAGCTCCCGGATCATTTCTATGTCGTATTCAGTGCGCTGCCGTATGCGCTGGGCCTCTATGAGCTTGTTGTTCTTTTTGAAATATTCCTCGCGCTCGTCGCACTCCTCGCGGATCTTGACGATAGCCCTCTCGAGCTTTTCCTTTGTAGTCACATAATGGCTCGCGGGGTAGATTGCGCAGTGCGTGATATAGGTGTTCACGTTTCCCGTAAGCGGATTTATCTCCGAGATCCGGTCGACCTCGTCTCCGAAAAACTCTATTCTGTACGCGGTATTGTAGGAGTAAGCCGGAAAGATCTCCAATGTATCGCCCCTGACGCGGAAATTGTTCCTCTCGAGGACCATATCGTTGCGGTTGTATCTGATCTCCGTGAGCTTTCTGAGGACCTCGTCGAATTTCATCTCGCGGCCCGTCCTGAACGAAAGGACCATATTGACATAGTCTATAGGGTCTCCCAGACCGTAAATGCAGGAGACCGAGGCCACAACTATCACGTCTCTCCTCTCGAAAAGGCTTGAGGTCGCGCTGTGGCGAAGTCGCTCGATCTCATCGTTTATGGAACAGTCCTTCTCTATAAAGGTATCGGTGTGCGGAATATAGGCCTCGGGCTGGTAGTAGTCGTAGTATGACACAAAGTACTCCACGGCGTTCTCCGGAAAGAACTCCTTGAACTCGCTGCAGAGCTGGGCCGCCAGAGTCTTGTTGTGTGCAAGGACCAGAGTCGGCCTGTTTATCCTTTCGATGACGTTAGCCATCGTAAAGGTCTTGCCCGAACCGGTCACTCCGAGCAGGACCTGTTCGTCAAGACCGTTGTTCAGGCCGTTTACCAGGGCCTCGATCGCCCGCGGCTGGTCTCCGGTGGCTTTGTAATCCGAATGAAGAACAAACTTATCCATGGCGCAGATTATACCATGGATAAGCTTAAATAACAAATTATTTGATTATTCTTTTAAAGGCAGGATCAGAATACTAAAGACGTGTCGTTTAACGTGATGTCTCCGCTCGCGTATACGGAGAAATTATCTCCGTTCTCACCGCAGTCGTGTATATTACAGCCGGTGAAGGCTATTCCGTCAGACGAATAGATACACGCCGCTCCCTCGCTGCAGTCATAGATCTCCGTAAAGAGTACATCGCCCCTGGTGCTCGAGGATATATCCAGCCCATATACTCCGCATCCGAAAAGCCCGCAGTCCACAACATGGAAATTCCTGCACTGGAAGAAGCCCAACACAGAGCCGCTGCAGGAACCTGGGGCCTCCTTCATATGCCCCGCCGTGAGATCGCTCACGACTATATTGGAGCAATCGCTGAAGGACAGGACGTTCGCGTATCTCGGGACGGCCTGTATCGTGGTCTTGTCCTTCCCCAGTCCTTCTATTCTGAGATTCGAGACACCTGTGATCCGAAGATTCGGTCCGTCGAAATACTGTTCCCAGACGTACCAGTCTCCACCGGAAAATCCTCCGTAATTTGAAGCTGTCGAGAGGTCGAACATCTCTGCCTCGAGATATATGGTCCTGTCCGGACC
Source organism: Oscillospiraceae bacterium (assembly GCA_017430455.1). Taxonomy (GTDB): domain Bacteria; phylum Bacillota; class Clostridia; order Oscillospirales; family Oscillospiraceae; genus Limivicinus. The sequence continues at coordinate 169,668 of JAFRMX010000008.1, read as the reverse complement.
TATCGCGGCCAGGAACTCATCTACAGTGCTCACATGGTACTCCTCAGAGGGAGCGGAAGGCAGCTCACCCGGCCCGGCCTCTTCCTGAACGGAAGGCCCGTCATATTCGGCAGCTGAGAGTTCCATCGCTCTGAGTTCGTCTTCATAGAGCTTCTCTCCGTCGGGTGAAAGGCCGTGGGGCTGGATCTCCCCGTCGGAATATGTCTCCTCGAACATTATGCAATCGTCTTTGAAGCTGCATTTGTCGATGACCGGGGAGGTTCCCGTGATCACAAAAAATGTCTTTGCAATGGCGTTGTCTTTAAACTCCGAACCGAGCAGATACATATCATCACAGAAATACGTCTCAAACATTATCTCGCAGATATTCTGCTCAGCCTTGCAATTGACGAAGGCCAGGCCGGTTGTGGATGCCGCATAGAACATCGTATAGGCTCCGCCCGAAGATTTGCCGCAGCCGCTGAATCTCGAATTATCAAACCTCGCGTTGTAGCAGTGATAGAAATACGCGGCGCCGTTCGAGCAGTCGTAGATATCGGTATGATCGACGCTGATATACCTGCAGTTCGTGCAGGACACGCCCAGAGTACCGCACCCGTAAAGCCTGCAGCCGAAGATATTTATGTCTTTGCAGGCCGTGAAATTCCATACTCCGCCGGAGCAGAAGCCCGGAGCCTCGGTGTGACCTGAGGTCAGGCAGCTGAAGTTCAGGCCCTTGCAGTTATTGAAGGACAGAACATTCGCGTATCTCGGCTTTACCATTATCCTGGCCGCGCTGTTGTCCTGCGTATCTCCGTATATCGTGAGATTCTCGAGATCTCTGATCACAAGCTCGTAATCCCCGTCATAGAGGTCCATCCAGGTATAGGGCCCGCCTTCATAGTATGTTCCGTAATCGGAAGCGTCGCTCAGGACGTAGTCTCCGGCCTTTAATACAATGACCGTGTCGCTGTTCAGAGCAGCCAGGAACTCATCGGTATTCGAGACCTCGACAGGCTCCGATTCCATGTAATCCGGATAGTCCGATTCTTTCATGCCCTCAAGCAGGTTGTCGGGCTGGAAGGATCCGTAGCCTTCATTGGGCTCCTCTTCACCCCAATACTCCCAGGCGTCTCCGTGGCTCGCGTAATAATCGGCGTCCCCGTCGGTCGCGACGGCAGGAGCTTTACTGCCGCAGGCCGCAAACGAGAATACAAATATAAAAGCCATTATCAGGCAGATAAATCTTTTCATTTTGAGTCTCCGTATTACCTGAATTAATACAGTTATAATAGCACATGTCATATATGCCGTCAACACCTTTATTACAATAAGATCAGCTGCAGATTTCACTGCAGCTGATCGGTCTGTTATTATATTAATTTAGGGTTTATTCCTTGTGGTTTTCTGTCACGACGCCGTCCTTGAAAGCCTGAAGGAGCGCCATGAGATCTTCGCTCTGCTCAAAAAGTCTTCTGCCGGTATCCGTGTCAGCGATCTTCTGCCTTTTTTCCAGTCTCTCGAACTGCCTGGACGCGGACGCTATGTCAAGGTTTCCTTCAATTGCTGCTTTCCTGCCCGCGAAAGGCTGGTGCTCGACTATCCTGTAGCCGTATGAATCGTATATGAGCGTATATCCCGCGATTCCGGAGGTGTGCTGGTATGCCTTGCAGAAGCCGCCGTCTATAACTATAAGCTTTCCGCCTCCCTTTATCGGGCTCTCTCCTTTGCCGGCTTTAACGGGAATATGCCCGTTTATTATGTGGCAGTGTTCGCCCTGAAGTCCGAATTCCTTAAGCAGAGCATTGCAGACTTCGGGATCCTCGTAGAGCTTGTAATACGCGTTCTTGGGCTCCTTCCAGGCGCTCTCGTCCTTTATGAGTCTCCTCTCAAAGGTCGTCATCCTGTCCCTGCCGAATATCGGGCTGTTTCTGCCGGCCCACAGGAACCAGAGAATATCCATTCCGATGCGTCTCTCCAGAGTACCGCGTTTCAGGTAATAGGCCTGTCTGGCAGCTGCATCGAGGTAGTCGAAAAGCTCTTTTCCGGAGCGCTCTTTTCCGTCGAGATTGAATTTCAGAAGCTCCCCGTCTTCAGTCATCGGTATGCAGCCGTGAAGGAGCAGATTCCCGTTATAGATAGTGTAAATGCTGCCCTTGGAGTAGAGGAACCTCACATGTCTCTGAAGCTTTTCGCTGTGCTCGAAAGAGGCCGTGAGCTGGTCTATAACGCTCTCCTCCTCGGGCGTAAGAGCATACGGGTCCGCGGGGTCGACCGTCGGAAAATCAGTATCCTCGAGAGGATAAGTTATGCCGTCTATCGTTATGCATCTGTTTTTATAATCGATCTTGTCGAGAAGCAGCCTGTCGTTCATCCCGTATTCCGGATGTCTCATGATCTTCTGGCCTTCAAGCTTGAACAGAATAACGGTAATAGCCTTGTTCATGCGTGCCGAAAGAAGCATGTCCTTCTCCGAAAAGGAATCGGAACCGCTCTCCTCGAGCTTCACATGAAAGCAATGTACATCGGTATCCTTGTAAACATCGTTTGCAAATACCGAGAGAGGTCTCAGGGAGATCCCGTATCCCGTTTCGACGACCTCGAGATTGTTGTAGCGCATGGAGTTAGTCAGAACCGTTGCTACAAGAGTTCTGCTCCCGGAGGCCGCACCCATCCAGAGTATATCGTGGTTGCCCCACTGTATGTCCAGAGAATGGAACTTTGTCAGCGAATCCATGATCACGTCGGCTCTGGGGCCTCTGTCGAAGATATCGCCGACCACGTGCATATGATCCACGGCGAGTCTCTTTATTACCTGTGCCAGCGCCGCAATAAGGTCTCTCGCCAGACCTGTTCTGATAACTGTGGCTATTATGTTTTCATAGTAGTCGTGTTTGTCCTTCTCGCTCGCGGGCGTATTCAGGAGCTCGCCGATGATGTATTCGAAATCCTGCGGAAGAGCTTTTCTGACCTTCGACCTTGTGTACGGGGTCGAGACGACCCTGCATACTGCGACGAGCCTGTGGAGTGTGAGTCTGAACCACTCCTCCTGGTCCTCCGTTCTTCTGAGTATCTGGTCCGTTTTTTCCTTCGGATAGTAGATCAGAGTCGCAAGCTCCTCTATCTTGCCCCGGCTCAGTGTATCCCCGAAAAGCTCGTCAAGAGTGTATCTGATGACGCCCGAGCACGAATTCAGGATATGAAGAAAGGCCTCATATTCCCCGTGCACATCGGAGATGAAAAATTCCGTCCCTTTTGGCAGATTCATGATCGCCTGGAGATTGATCACCTCGGTTCCGGCCGCTTTAACGGTCGGGTACTGGCGGGAGAGCATTTTCAGGTACCTGAGTTCCTGTTCAGAATAGACCTTTGAAGTTTTCATGGCTTAGCTCCTTATCAGTAATTTATCCTTGCAAGAACCGAGGGTTTTCCGTCGCTGTGGAGCATCCCTATATCCGAGAAGCCCTCGTCTTTTCTAATATACACTCCGAGCTCCTCATCTTCAAATGATGGAGAGCGGTAGCTTATATCCAGGCCCTTTATGTCGAGCTCCCTCCTTCTCTCAGTACTGAGCATTGAAAGAAGAGCTCTGATATATGCCACATTGTTCATGTGGTTTCCGATATCTATATCCGTGGATCTGACTTTATACGTTCCAAGCTTCTCACAGCCTGAAAAATCGTGCCCGATCCGTAGTCTGCCGATCTCAAAAGGCGTTTCCGGAAGCACCTCCTGTTTGAGGAAGGTATCGCTGAGCTTTTTTATAAGCCTGTTCGTCTCAAGGTCGAATATCGCCCACTCTGTAATGCCTGAAGCGAGCCTTTCGCCGTTTTCGTTCTCCATCGTGTAACAGCGGTTGCAAAGCGCGCTTCCGAAGGGATTCGGCCAGGTCAGCACCTTTATCTTTTCCAGAGCTTTTGGAAACTTATTGAAGACAAACTTTGTTCTCACGGTCAGCCAGAAGAAGTGTTCCTCCTTCATTACAGTAGTGCCGATCCCCCTGCGCTCAGCGTCCTCATAGGCCATATCCATGAATATCGCGGCCAGGTCGTTGATGCTCAGGCGCTCCGTAAAATCGCACATGCTTATGGGAATAACGATCTCCTTACTGTACTTTCCGTCTTTGAATACGCCCATTTTATCTCCTGTCATAGTCTTTCGAGTTTCGCTCTGAATGATATCCTGCGTGAAGTCGCAAGAGAGTCGAATTTAATAATGTAGCAGGCGCCGTCGGAATCGATATCCGAAACTGTTCCGGGGCCCATAATGTCATGCGTTATCCTGTCGCCGATATTGAATTTTAGCTGGTCGTCCTCGGCAAGATAAGCTGAACTGTTCTTAATATAGTCACGGGCGTCCTTGACGAGCTCTTCCCTGGGTTTTTTTGTATAGTCCAGATACTCCCTGTCTATATCAAGCAAAAAACGGGAGGGATATCTCGGAGATCCGTCGGTATTTCTGCCCTCAGCCTCTGACAGGAAGAGTCTCTTCTCCGCTCTCGTCACTGCCACAAAACAGAGCCTTCTCTCCTCTTCCATGCCCGGAAGTGTCCTCGTCCTTCTCGTCGGGAATATACCCTCATTCATGCCGCAGAGAAAGACGTTAGGAAACTCGAGGCCCTTGGCGGCATGAACTGTCATTAGCTTGACTTTGTCATCCGTATCCGCCGTATCGCTGTTGGAAAACAGCGCCACATGCGAGAGATAGTGCTCGGCCGTGGCTTCTTCACCGCAGGTAGTCTCATATTCGTACACGGACTGCTTTAGCTCGGCCAGATTGTCCAGCCTGTCCTGGCTTCCCTCGGTCCTGAGCATCTCCTCATAGCCGCTCCTGTCGAGAATATCAGAAAGAAGCTCCGAGATCTGTCTGCCCTGCCAGTTCAGTGAGAAGATATCTATGAGTTTTACAAAGGACGCGGCCTTTGTACCGAGGAATATCCCGTCCTCAAGATTCATCTTTAACGCCTCATAAAGAGAACAGCCGTTTTTTTCAGCCTGCTCCTCAAGAAAAGCCATTCGCCTTTTGCCGAGGTTCCTCTTAGGGACATTTGCTATCCTTCTGAAAGAGAGGTCGTCTTTGTATACGAGCATTCTGAGGTAGCACAGCGCGTCCTTGATCTCCATTCGGTTATAAAACTGCACTCCGCTGTATATGACATAGGGAAGCTTCCGCTTCCTGAAGACTTCTTCAAGCATTCTGGTGACGTAATGCGCTCTGTAGAGAACTGTTATATCCTTTAAATCGACACCGGAGTCGTGGAGTGAATTGATATTATAAGCGATCCACTCTGCCTCCTGTACGGCGTTTTCCGCATGGTGGCAGAGTACTCTCTCTCCCGACGGCAGGACCGGGACCAGATTTTTCTCTATTCTGTATTTGTTCTTTGAAACGAGTGAGTTCGCGACATTCAGGATCTCCGGAGTAGAGCGGTAGTTTTTCATCATCATAACGGTCTTCGTTCCGGGGAAGTTTTTGTCAAACTCGAGCAGGTATTTGACGTTCGCTCCTCTCCAGGTGTATATGGTCTGGTCGGGGTCTCCTACTATGAACAGGTTCCCGTGATAGGCACAGAGGACCTTCATGAGGTCATATTGGAGAAGGTCTATATCCTGGAACTCGTCTATCATTATGTACTCAAGGCGCTGCTGCCACTTGAGCTTGATATCCTCATTATTATCGAAAATATAGAGCGTGAACTTTATAAGATCGTTGTAGTCGAGCGCGAAGCACTTTTTCTCCTGGTAGAGATAGCCGTAAAAGATTATCTCATCCGGATCCGTCGCGGAAAGATACTTTTCATGCAGCTCGTCGAGAGACATCTTTATCATGTCCAGATAGTACTCGGGCTTTTTGAAAAGCTTCTGTATCTCTATCATGTCCCTTGCGGCCGAGAAGGTCCTGTCCCTGAGAGTCAGGCCTCTCTCCTCATATATGATCTGCAGCATCTGGTCTATGTCCGAATTGTCGATAACAAGAAAGCTCTTTGGATAGGAGACGGCAAAGCTTTCCTCCTGAAGGACAGAGACACAGAAGCCGTGAAAAGTGTTTATATAGCCCGTATCGTTGTCGCCTGTAAGATTATGGATACGGCTTCTCATCTCGTTTGCAGCCTTATTGGTAAAGGTCACGCAGAGGATATTTCCGGGGAGTATGCCCATATCGTTTACAAGATAGGCAAAGCGGTATGTGAGCGCTCTCGTCTTGCCCGAGCCCGCTCCGGCTATCACTCTGATATATCCCTCTGTGGAAGTTACCGCCTCACGCTGTTCTCTGTTCAGAATACTCAGATCGGTCATCTCAGCCCTTCTTTCTGTGGACGCTTTTGCGCCCCGCGGAGATGGCCTTGCGCTCTGAGCTCAGCTCCCTGTAAAGCTTCTCGGAGCTCCAGGAGATATTTGTGTCGGTCACGACCGCTTTTAAAGGAACGCTTATATCAAAGCTTCTGAGCGAGTCCAGAAAGCCGTTGAACTGCCTGTTATCGAGAGCGTGCATCACGAGCATCTCGCCTTCAAACGGCTTTTTCTGGGCATTCGCATCAATTGAAGAGTCGCTTTCAAGCCCCAGAACTGCCTTCAGGGGCTTTGAAAAATCTTCAGGAGAAACGACGACGGTCTCAACGCCCTGCTTAAGCGCGCAAAGCCTTATCCCGGTCAGCTTCTGTTCATCCTTTATATTGTAAACGAGTATTTCCGCCATATGCTTAAGGCTCCTTTATACGTAAATAATAATATCACATTATTTCTCAAATTACTATCTCCGCAAACCCTTATAAATTGCCGGGATCTGCCTTATTGAAAATACGTATACATGATGGTAAACTGATTTTGCATAAATTTCGAAAAATACTCAAAGGAGGTCACGCCATGTTCAAATTCTGGGGAGACGGCTCTGCCGAGGCCAGGCAGGCTGTTGAAAACATTACGGTAAGGAGCACCGAAAACTTCAATTGGACATTCATATTCATCTTAGCAGTGGTCTTTTACGTATACTGGACCGAGGTAAAAAACAAAAATTTCAAGGCCATATTCGCCGGCTTTGCCCTCTACGGCGTACATTGGCTCTACGAGATCGCTAACGCGATAATAGGACATGTCACGGGATACCCGCTCTGGTCCGTTTCAAACGCTTCCACCACCTTCATACTGCTGATAGGCGTATGCTGGGAGCTCTCTATGATGTTCTCGCTTGCAGGTATTATCTCCTGGAAAATGCTCCCGGACGACACCTCGAAGAGATACTTCGCAAAGGATGGGAAAAAAGGCATAAGCTGCAAGCTGGTTGGGGCTGTAGAGATGGCACTGCTCTTCGCGCTTTTCGAGTCTTTCCTCGCGGGGACCTCCAACTGGTCCTTTATCTGGGTCTACAAATGGTGGGGCGTGCTCCCTGTCTTCATTACGACTTATATCCCCTTCTTCCTCGCTTCGAATTATGTTCCGGATATGGAACCAAAAAAGAGAAATACTTTTCTGGCTGTCGAGTGGGGCCTTGTCGCCATTCTCCTTATTATCCTTATCCCCGCAGGTATAATCTGATAACAGCATATATTAAAAAACCACCCGATAAGGGTGGTTTTGTTACTTGTCCGGTATTTCAGAGTCTAGCTCTGATCGCTTCTGCGTGGCCTGTAAGGCCTTCTGCCTCCGCAAATCTGATTATATCTTCTGCATCTCTCCTGAATGCTTTGGAACTGTAGCAGAGGAACTGGGATCTCTTGACAAAATCATCGACAGAAAGTGCGCTTGAAAACTTGGCCGTGCCCATGGTCGGAAGCGTGTGGTTCGGCCCCGCGAAATAATCTCCCAGGGGCTCACAAGTCTCTCTGCCCAAAAAAATGCTCCCGGCATTTTTTATCAGCTTGAGGCACTCAAACGGGTCGTCTGTGCTGATCTCAAGATGCTCCGGGGCAAGTTCGTTCGAAAGCGCGGCAGCCTCCCCGATGCTTTCCGCGATCAGGATCTTTCCGTTTGAATCCACCGAGGCTCTTGCTATATCTTCTCTGAGAAGTCTTTTGAGCCTTTCTTCGATCCGGTCCCGCACGGCCTCCGCTTCCGCCCTGCTGAGAGTGATCAGAACTGCTGTCGCTGCTTTGTCATGCTCTGCCTGAGAGAGCAGATCCGCCGCAAGCAGATCAGGGTCGCTTTTCCCGTCGCTGATGATCAGTACCTCGCTGGGGCCGGCTATCATGTCTATTGCAACAGTTCCGAACACCTGTCTCTTTGCCTCGGCGACGTAAGCGTTCCCCGGCCCTGTAATCTTATAAACCTTCGGTATGCTCTCCGTTCCGTATGCCATGGCAGCTATCGCTTGGGCGCCGCCCGTTTTGAACAGCTTCGTCACTCCGGCAAGCTTGGCGCTGGCAAGGATCAAAGGCGACATTCTGCCTTCCTTATCCGAGGGAGAAGTCATGATTATCTCACTGCAGCCCGCGATCCTGGCAGGTATGGCATTCATCAGTATAGAAGACGGATAGCTCGCGCTTCCCCCTGGTATATAAAGCCCCACCTTTTCGATCGGCATGACATGCTGGCCGAGTATGCTTCCATCCGGTCTTTCGTATGAAAAGCCCTCACAAAGCTGTCTTTTGTGAAATTCCTCAATATTTGCAGCAGCTCTTTTCATCGTATCGAGAAGCTCTCCCGGGAGAGCTGTAAAAGCTTCGTCAAACTCCCGCTCACTCACCTGAAGCGAATTCAGATACGGTCTCGGATGTCTTTTCCTTTCACATTCGAATAGCGCTCTGTCTCCGCCCTCACGGACTTTCTTTATTATCTGCGAAACTTCTTCCGAGACATCCGGTACCTCGTTTCTGCGCTTAAGTATATCTTCGGATTCCCACTGTTTTTTTTCATATATTCTGATCATTTATATACCGTCTCCGTTCACTTCCATTGAGGCCTGCTCGCTCTCCTCCCAGATAAGATCCATTATCTGCTGCTTGATCGCGAGGAATTCCGGGCTCAATGTGACTTTATGCCCGCGCTCTCCGCTGATATTTACAGGTATCATCTGTTTGATCCTGCCGGGGCGTCTCGACATGACATATATCTTCGTTCCCATGAGGATCGCCTCATCGATGTCATGTGTTACAAAAAGAACTGTAGTCCGCTCCTTCTGCCAGACCTTCGAGAGCATCTCCTGCATTACCGCTCTTGTCTGAGCGTCGAGAGCTCCGAAAGGTTCATCCATCAGAAGCATCTTCGGACTGTTTGCAAGAGTTCTCGCGATTGCGACTCTCTGCTTCATTCCTCCGGATAGTCCGCCCGGAAGCATGTCCTCGAAGCCTGTGAGCCCGGTCTCTTTTATAAACTTTTCTGCAACGGTTCTGCGTTCGGGCTCACTGACATTTCTGAGTGAAGGTCCGAACTCGATGTTTTTTCTGACACTGAGCCATGGGAATAATGTATAGGACTGAAAGACCATTCCTCTGTCCGCGCCGGGTCCTTTGATCTGCTTGCCGTCGAGAAGGACCTCGCCTCCCGGATCGCATGTGTCTAGTCCCGCAACGATATTCAGAAGTGTGCTCTTTCCGCATCCCGAGGGGCCAACCAGCACAGCAAATTCACCGGAGCCGACATTCAGTGATATGTTGTCAAGCGCCGTTACGGACGATCTCTTCGTGACCCTGAATGTCTTATTAAGATTTCTTATCTCAAGCTCAGACATTGTCGTTAAGCCTCCTTGCCCAGGGTACGGCTATATAAGAGATCAGCCTGAAGGCAAAGTCCGTAACCAGACCTACAAGTCCTATCATGATAAGCCCCGCAAAGATCACATCTGTTGCCAGATAGCGCTGATTCTTGAGTATCATATAACCGAGGCCGGCGTCTGCAGCCACCATTTCGGCGACTACCAGATATGTCCATGCCCAGCCTATCGTCAGGCGCATATCGTCAAGAAGTGAAGGAAGCGCCGCAGGCAGAAGCACCCGGAAATACTGCTGCTTTTTTGCTGCTCCCAGAGTCGCTGCAGCGTTTATCATGTTTCTGTCAACGGAGGCAACGCTGTCTGACACCATGAGTATGAGCTGGAAGAATGTCCCCAGGAATATGATCGCGTATTTCTGACTCTCCCCTATTCCGAAATAAAGAAGCGTCAGAGGAACTAAAGCGACGACCGGAAGATAGCGCATAAATTCCATTACGGGCTGCAGAAGCGCTTTGAAGAATCTCGAGGTAGCCGTGAGCATACCGAGAGGAAGGGCGGCAATGACCGAGATGAGCCAGCCTATGAATACGCGTTTCGTACTCATCCAGGTATATCTCAGAAGCATACCGTCTTTCAGGAGTCTTTTCAGCGCCTCTGCCACAATACCCGGGGAGGGCAGGAAAACCTTGTTTACACTGAAAACTCTCGTTGCCGTGAACCATATCAGAATGATCACGGCGAACGAAATAAACGATGTTGATTTGTATGACTTTTTGTTTGTCACCCTATAACCCTTTGATTATCCGAAGTATTCTGCAGAAATGAAAGTGTCAAGATCTATCTCGCTGCTTATTATTCCGAGCTCGAGCCAGAAGTCCTGCGCTCTCTTTGCAATATCAAAGATACTGTTTCCGGAATCTTTGTCGATGAAGGCTTTATTCTCTTCCCTGCCGTAGAATGAGACGCCGGAAAGCTCATCTGCCGCCTCTTCAACAGTCAGCTCAAGGCCCTCGGCCATGATCTTTACGCTCTCATCCTCATTTGCTTTCAGATAATCGACAGCATCATACCAGGCATTTGCCAGTGCCTGTTTTGCCTCATCCGAGAGATCCTGTCTTACTGTAAGCACATCGAGGATAGTTCCGGGGTAGTCCGCAGAGTCGCAGAGGAGGTGGCCGCCTTCACGGTCAGAGGCTGTAGAAAGGAAGGGTTCCCATGTAACTGCAGCGTCTATCTGTCCGGCCATGAAAGCCGGACCGGTGGAATCGGAGTCCATATCAATAAGTGTTACATCTTTTTCAGTCAGTCCCGCACTCTGCAGAACTGTCAGGCAGAAGAAATACGCGGTCGAGGAGGTATCGAGACCTATTGTTCTGCCCTTTAGATCTGCAACAGAATTGATATCCGCGCTTGCAATGATTCCGTCTCCGCCGGAGGACTGATCCATTGCAAGGATAACTGTCTCGGGAGTTCCGGAGGCAAAGCTTATGACCTCACGGTCTATGACCTGGCCAAGGCCCTGAATGCTGTTTGAATACATAGCGGCTGCATAAGTGCCTTCGTCCTCATTTATTGTCAGAGTAGGATTTATACCGTATTTCTCAAAGAATCCTTTTTCTCTTGCGATATACAAGGGAGCATATCCTATCCATGTACAGAATGCTATGGTGAAATCGCCGTCCTTAATGACCGGCGCCTTAGCCTGACTTGAGCTTCCGCATCCCGCTGCCAGCGAAAGAATCAGCGCGAGAACAAGTATAAGCGATATCTTCTTTTTCATTTGAATATCCTCCCAAGTATTAATTGTACATCATTGGACTAACGTTTTAGCGAGCTAATATAATGAACTGATAATAAACACACTTTGTCCGTTTGTCAAGACATTATTTCGGAGGATCTCAATAAAATGATCTTTTAATATGTGAAAACCGGTGACGGCCCGATTTACGGGCTGTCACCGGTATTATAACTGTCATTCCTGACTAGGTTAATTATTAAAGATTTCTGACAGTGTGCTCCTCGCAGGCCTTTTCGAGCGCTTCGGTAAGAATCTTGAGCGTTCTTATTCTGGCGTATTTCTTATCGTTGGATTCGATGATATACCAGGGAGCGTTTTCCGTACTGGTCTTTTGCAGCATCTCGTTAACCGCGACCTCGTACTGATCCCATTTCTCTCTGTTGCGCCAGTCTTCTTCGGTTATCTTCCACTGTTTCTCCGGGGTGTTCTGTCTGGCCGTGAAGCGCTCAAGCTGGGTATCGCTGTCTATCTGTATCCAGAACTTTATCACCACGGCGCCCCAATCGGTCAGCTGGCGTTCAAATTCGTTTATCTCGTTGTATGCCCTCTTCCAGTCCTTCTCGGTGCAGTAGCCCTCAAGCCTCTCCACCATTACTCTTCCGTACCAGGTGCGGTCGAAAATACAGATATGACCTGATCTTGGGAGTCTCGTCCAGAATCTCCAAAGATACTGGCGGGCAAGTTCATGAGGCTCCGGAGACGCAATGGGCTTGACGTCAAAACCTCTCGGATCCAGGGGCTTAGCTATCCTTCTGATGTTTCCGCCCTTTCCGGCCGCATCCCAGCCCTCATAGCACAGTACAACAGGAATCTTCTTGCGGTATATAACATTGTGGAGATCTCTGAGCTTGTTCTGGTATTTCTTGAGCTCTTTGTCATATTCCTCGTCCGAAATAACAGCACTCAAGTCGACGTCTTTGAGCTCGGGCATCTTTATAAGCGGGAAATCCTCCTTGAATGGGTCTCCGTTGTATTTTCCGTTTTTAAGCCCCTTTTCTATCATGCCGGTCAGAAGCTTGAACGCGTCTCTGACAGCCTTCTTTTTATTGCCGCCGTCGAGAACATGCCACGGAACTGTATCGTTTGTCTTTCCCATGAACTTGTCATATGCTTCTTTGAAGAGCTCATACTCCTTATGCTGCCAGATATCGTCGTCGCTTACGCGCCACTCGGTATTCCCGTCCTCGAGAAGGTCTCTGATGCGTTTTTTCTGCTCCTTTGCGCTTATATCCACAAAGAGCTTGAGTATCAGGTAGCCTCCGTCGCGAAGCTGTCTTTCGAACTCGTTAACTGAGCGGACGCGCTGCTTATATACGTCTTTGGTGATCTCCCGGCGCATATATTTCCTTACGACAGCTTCCATCCATCCCGAGTCATAGAACATGATCTTTCCGTTTTCCGGTATCACGGATGCATAGGGATATAAAAACGGGTAGCGCTCCTCGTTCTCGCTCTTAATGACCGGGGATACCACATTATAGAACCTCGGGTCGATCTCGCTTATCAGCTCGTTAATCAGGCTGCCTTTTCCGGCCGCTGCCCAGCCCTCCACGAGCACGATTATGGGCAAACCTTTCTCCCTCAAAGGCTGCTGCATGGAGATGAGCTTTTCCTTAAGCTCCTTTATTTCCGCTTTGAGAGCTTCCTTCCCGTTTTCTTCTGTTTCTGTGCTCATACTTAACTCCTGTCATACAAAAGATTTTTACAGTATTTGATGATATATTATAACAAATAAACTGTCCGCCTTAAATTGTCTATCTTCAACAATTTTGGCGGACAGTTTTTGTCTATTCTGACTAAACCAAGTATTCCCGTTCCTGAAACTTACCAGCCGGTGCCGTCGCTTACCAGTGCGAATTCTCCGTTTACCTTATCGACACACACGCAGGCCGTTTTGTTCACTATCCAATCGCCCTGCTCTTCACCGTTTCCTGCAGTCCAATTAAAATACTGATCTGCTATCGGCTTTACAGAGTATGTGACGTACGCGAAAATCGCATCATCCGTGGCGTCAGGGAAAAACCCATCTCCCGTCAGCATGGACAGTGTTTCATTGTCGACGGGCTCGACCTTATCGACCCTGTACTCCTCAAGCGTACCGCCGTTATCTGAAAGCTTGTTCAGATAAAGCTCTTCAACTTTCGCGAGTTTTTCTTCATCGGACAAAGGAACAGCCTTCCCGCAGGCACAGAGTGCAAGAACCATAACACAAGCAAGCAGCAGAGCCAAAAACTTTTTCATTATTGTTACCTCCTGAGATAATATAACTGTATTATTTTAGCTAACACAGTTATATTATCACTTATATTAACGATTGTCAACGATTCAGGGAGAATAAAACAGCGGTTTTCCACAACGGATCCTACGGAAACGTCTTTTTGAGCAGGAAAAGGCAGGGCCGAAGCCCTGCCTTGTGTATACCGGATCTGATTACCAGTCTTTTGCCATCCTCTTGTATTTCTCGTAACGCTTCATGCACTGTTCTTCTGCTTCCTTGAACAGTTTCTCGGCAGTTTCGGGGAATGTACGTGTGAGCGATGAGAATCTGACTTCATTCATCATGTACTCGCGGATCTTGCCGTTGGGCTCTTTGCTGTCCAGAACGAACGGGTTGAGACCCTGCTCTTCTCTCTCGGGGATGTACCTGTAGAGAGGCCAGAAGCCGCATTCAACAGCATCCTTCTCTTCAGCTATGGACTTCTTCATGCCGCCGCCGATACCGTGGTTGATGCACGGAGCATACGCGATGACGATCGAAGGTCCTTTGTGCTCGGCAGCTTCCTTGAGGCACTTGAGGAAGTGCTCGGGATTGGCGCCAAGTGCTACTTTAGCGACGTAGACATATCCGTAAGTGCTGAGCATCAGGCCGAGGTCCTTCTTAGGTGTGATCTTGCCCGCTGCAGCAAACTGGACAGCTGCGCCGATAGGAGTTGCCTTGGAAGCCTGTCCGCCTGTGTTCGCGTAAAGCTCGTTGTCGACGACGAGAACATTGATGTCCTCACCGGAGGCCATAACGTGGTCAAGTCCGCCGTAGCCTATGTCGTATGCCCAGCCGTCTCCGCCGAACATCCATACTGCCTTCTTGGTCAGCTGATCCTGTCTGTCGCGCAGAAATCTGATATCCGCATTATCGTCTTTAGTCTCTTTCAGAGCTTCTCTTACGGCGTCGGAGACTTCGACGGTCCTGTCTTCCTCATCGCCATACTCGAGCCAGTCATTAAGAGCTGCTTTGAGCTTTTCATCCGAGGAGGCCTCGATGGCAGCGAGTGCATGTCTCTTGACCTGTTCCTTCATCTGGTTCATGGATAGACGCATGCCGAGTGCAAACTCAGCGTTGTTCTCAAAGAGGCAGTTGGAGAATGCTGGGCCGAAGCCTGTCTTCGGATCTGTGGACATCGGGAAGGTCGGGGTGAACATTGCGTAGACCTGTGAGCAGCCTGTCGCGTTGGCCACATACATTCTGTTGCCAAAGACCTGTGTAAGGAGCTTAATGTAGGGTGCTTCGCCGCAACCCGGGCAGGCGCCGTTGAACTGGTAGTACTCTCTCTCGTACTGTGAGCCCTTGGCTGTGAATTTGTCCATAGGATTCTTTTTCTCAGAGAGGGTCAGGCAGTAGTCGAAGAGCTTCTGCTGGTCGAGGACATCGTCCAGAGGAACCATCTTCAGTGCTTTCTCCTTCGCAGGGCAGACATCTACGCAGCTTCCGCAGCCCTGGCAGTCCAGAACTCCGACCTGCATGCGGTATGTGTAGTTTTCAAAGCCCTTGCCGAGCGCTTTCTTGGTAACACAGCCCTCCGGAGCATTCTTGGCCTCTTCTTCAGTGAAGAGGAATGGACGGATAGCAGCGTGCGGGCAGACTAAAGCACACCTGTTGCAGCCTATGCACTTGTCGGGATCCCAAACGGGAACATTATCTGCAACACCGCGCTTCTCATACTTTGCAGTATCGACGGGCATAACGCCGTCGGGGTAATCTTTGAATTTGGAAACGGGAATGTCATCGCCTTTGGCGGCATTCATTGGTTCGAGAACATCAGTAACAAAGGATGGAGCACCGGGATTCTTTACAACGTCAGGCTCATCCTCGAGATCCTTCCACTCTGCAGGAATGTCTATCTTGACGGAGCTGTTGAGGCCTCTCTCGATTGCCTGCCAGTTCATGTCAACTACTTTCTGACCCTTTCTGGAGAAGCTCTTGACGGCTGCATCCTTCATGTATCTCTCTGCATCGTCTATCGGAAGTACGCCGGAGAGTTTAAAGAAGGCTGCCTGGAGAACTGTGGAAGTTCTGTTTCCGAGACCGACTTCCGCAGCTATGTCTGTAGCGTCGATCGTGTAGAAGTTGATATTCCTCTCGGCCATGATCCTCTTGGCTCTGTTCGGGAGATTGTCGATGAGCTGCTGGCCTTTCCATCTGGTATTGAGGAGGAAAGTTCCGCCGGGCTTCACTTCATTCACCATATCATAGAGAGCCATGTAGGCCTGTTTATGGCAGGCTACGAAGTCAGCCATCGTGACGTAGTAGGTGGAATGGATGGGCTTGTCGCCGAATCTCAGGTGGCTTCTCGTAAGACCGCCGGACTTCTTGGCGTCATACTGGAAATATGCCTGGACATATTTGTCCGTGTTGTCGCCAATGATCTTAATGGAGTTCTTGTTCGCGCCCACCGTACCGTCGGAGCCGAGTCCCCAGAACTTGCAGGAGATCGTGGAATCGTTTCCGGTCACGAAGTTCTCTCCTACAGGCAGTGAAAGGAATGTCAGGTCGTCATTGATACCGACTGTAAAGTGGTTGCGTCTGTCGCCTGTCATGTTGTCGAAGACAGCCTTGATCTGCGCGGGGGTGGTATCCTTCGAAGAGAGGCCGTATCTTCCGCCGAGGACCTTTACGTTACCCTTGCCTGACTCGATCATTGCCGAGCAGATATCCTCATAGAGAGGCTCGCCGATGGCACCGGGCTCCTTGGTCCTGTCGAGTGCAGTGATTATCTTTACGCTCTCGGGAAGAACATCCATGAGATGTTTGATGCTGAAAGGTCTGAAGAGGTGGACCTGTACAAAGCCTACCTTGCCGCCGCGGGAGTTGAGGTACTCAACAGTCTCGCGCACAGTGTCAGAGACAGAGCCCATTGCCACTATGACTTCCTCAGCGTTGGGATCACCATAGTAGTTGAAGAGCCTGTAGTCTCTGCCGGTGACTTCAGAGATCTGCTTCATTGCTTCCTCGACTATCTCCGGGAACGCAATATAGAACGGGTTGACTGCTTCTCTGTGCTGGAAGAAGATATCGTCGTTTTCACCCGTGTTGCGGAGTGTCGGGTGCTCGGGGTTCAGAGCGTGATCCTTGAATCTCTTTATAGCGTCCCAATCGACGAGCTTTGCCATCTCGTCGAAATCGAGGACCTCGATCTTCTGGATCTCGTGGGATGTACGGAATCCGTCAAAGAAGTGCTGTACGGGAACTCTGCCCTTGATCGCGCTCAAATGGGCAACCGCGCCCATATCCATACACTCCTGGACGCTGGAAGATGCCAGCTGTGCCCAGCCTGTCTGGCGGCAGGACATGACGTCCTGATGGTCGCCGAAGATGGATATCGCATCTGTACCGACGGATCTGGCTGCAACATGCATTACTACAGGAAGCAGAAGACCGGCCATTCTGTACATGGGTGGGATCATGAGCATAAGGCCCTGTGATGACGTGTAGGTCGTCGTGAGGGAACCTGCTTCAGCTGAGCCCTGCATGGCCGCTGCGGCACCGAGTTCTGCCTGCATCTCGACCAGCTTGACGGGCGATCCGAAGATGTTCTTCATCCCGTGCGCTGCCCACTCGTCAACGTGATTCGCCATGGGGCTCGAAGGAGTGATCGGATATATCGTTGCGGCTTCAGTAAAAGCGTAAGATATATACGCAGCAGCTTCGTTTCCGTCCATGGACTTGAAAACTTTTTTGCCTGACATATAATTCCTCCCTTAAAATAAAAAAAAGAATAAACAAACATAAAACGAGGAAGATTTCCCCGTTACATAATTATAGTTTTTTATGCCCTTTTAGTCAATACAAAAAGCTCCCGGGATTGTAAATCACGGGAGCGTATTTTCAGCTTTTGGATATGGAAAATTCAACAAAATTGAATGTGTCATATGAAGTTACTGTATATTTTATACCGGTTTTGAAAAGGTCGGTCATCATGCTTATATATTTGCCTTCGTTTTCTTTGAAGATCTCATAGGCGGCTTTGTTCGTGAACTGAATACAGTAAGTTCCCCCTGAGCGGTAAGCCTCTGTAAAAACTTCTCCGGTATCAGAGGCTATCGCTTCAAGCTCGCAGTTTTTATAGAGGAAACCGTTTTCAAGCCTGTGGCCGGAGGCGAAATTCTCAGTATCCGGGAGCGGAGCAAAGGTTTCGAAAATGTCATAAGCGGAGTAGGCTTCCCTCAGCCAGCTGCCGGGAATGTTGATTGAGAAAAGCTCATCCGACTTTTCCTCACCCGGTTCACAGACCAGGGATGTAACATCAAGTTCATAGAAATTCTTCCCTATACGGACTATATTCCATGCGTGAGCGGCCGTGTTGTCCGAGCCGGGACCGTCTATGTGGAGGCACGGGATCCCCATCTCCTGCATGACCCACTGAAAGGCTCTGGCAAAGGCGTCACATTTGCCGTAGCCGAGGCGCAGTGCAGCATACGGGGTACCGCAGAGAGGACTCACGCTGTCATAGACGTTATGATCTCTCAGGTATCTGACAACAGAGAATTCCTTCTTGAGATCATCAAGACCCTCTGTCTCTTTTTTAAGAGAAGCGATCGTCTCTTCTGCCTCCTCTCGGAAGATCTGATATCTGTTCACATCGAGGATGTAGTCAAAACTGATCTCAATGATTGTCCCGTTACGGCTGAGCTGGGTATAGCCGTTAGTGACCTGGAAGAGCTCCGGGCAATCGTAATATAGGAAACTGTACGCTGTGCGGAGCTGATCCTCATTAAGGCCAAAGTTTCCTATACTGCAGCTGTCGTCATGATTCAGTATGCTTTTGTACATGACTGCAGCACAGTTTTTCTGAGGCTCCGGGAGCTGGTTTAGGAGATATTTGTTTGAAAAATGCGGAATGACACTGTCCCCTTCTTCAGAAAGTGCAGAATAGTACGGCTCTGCCTGTTCCGAAATATAAGAGACAGACTCTTCTCCTGTGAGCCTGTTTTTTAAGTTATTGAACGCAAAGACAATTCCGGGCACGTCCTTCCAGATCAGGATGGCGACGCCGGCAAGAATAAAAATGAAGAGGAGAATGATTATTCCAAAAAGTATTCTGTTTAAGATTCTGTTGACTCTCAATTAAACTCGCTCCTTTTCGTTTGGACCATTATAGCGGGCAAATATTGAAAAATCCTGTACCGTTTGTTATATTAGTATAAATTTCAAATCTGTTTAATCAGGAGATCCTATGGAACTGACAGCTGCTGCGGTCTGGCTCAATACAGTCTTCGCAGAATTCGATTTAACGCTTACCAGAGCCATTCACGGCCTCTATGAAGTAGCAGACGGTTTTTTTACGCCTTTTTTCAGCTTCATCTCTATTCTAGGAAAGGCCGGAATATTTCTGATACTTCTCTCGTTTGTATTAATGTATTTTGTTAAGACCAGAAGGTTTGGAGCGGCCATGCTCCTCGGAGTCGCGATAGGTGCTGTATTTACAAATCTCTGGCTCAAAGTCGTCATCGCGAGGCCGAGGCCGTATCTCTTCGATGAATACCGGCAGCTCTGGGAGCTGGTCGGGATGAAGACCGAGAGCGATTTCTGTTTTCCGAGCGGGCACACCTGTGCCGCTTTTGCTGCCTCAACAGCGGTCTTCTGGACCGGAAAGAAAAGAGTCAGCTGGACCGCTTTCATTTTCGGAATACTTATGGGCATATCCCGCATCTACCTGGTCGTACACTACCCCAGCGACGTTGTCGGAGGCATTATTATCGGATTTTTGGCAGGCTCATTCGGCGCACTGTTAGCGGCTCATCTTCCAAACAGTTTTTACAGGAAAAAGCCTAAAGACGTAAATGAGATAAACGACGTCACGGCTGTATAACGAGAGTTTTCTGATTTGTATATGTCACAAAGCCGGGCTTGGCTCCTGAAGGCTTTTTGACATATTTAAGCTGGGTGAAGTCCACCAATGCATTCTGTCCGCTGACTTCAGAGTGCTCTGCTGCCGCTTTTGCTGCCTCAAGAATGTCCTTTTCGGACGGCTCCAGTCCGTAGGTGCACAACAAAACATGCGAGCCGTGATAGTCTTTAACGTGAAACCAGAGATCGCTCTTGCGGCCCAGGCTCCTGAGTTCATCATTCTGGATGTTGTTTTTCCCGATATAAATATCAAAGCCGGATGCGGTGCGTATCTTTTCGATGCGTGCCGTTTTATTATGTGCTTTTTTATGATCGGCTGCTTTTCTGTCCTGCCTTATATATCCGGAGGAGACCAACTCTGCTTTTATTGCAGAAAGCTCATCCGAGGTTTCTGCTTTATCGATCTCATAAAGAACGCTCTCGAGGTACTTCTTCTCATTTTCTGCGAGTATGATCTGTTCGTTCAGGTACTTTTCAGCATTTTTGAGTTTTTTATATTTTTTGTAATAGAGAGCAGCGTTCGCCGGACCGTCGAGCAGCGGGTCGAGCTCTACTTCGACAGGCTTTCCGCTGTCATAGTAATCCTCGCACTCAAGCACTCTGTCACCTCTTTTGAGACGCCAGATATTCGCAGTGATGAGATCCGCTTTTTTCTTTAAATCTTCCCTTTCCTCTGTCTTGAGAAGTTCAGAATACCTGTTCGAGAGCTTTTTGCTGACCCTGTTCAGTGCCGTAGTAGTCCTCCCTAAAAGCTCCGAGGATCTTCTTTTTTTTATCGCTTCGGCATCAGAATCTCTGTAGAAATTATCAAGCATCTCATTAAAGGATGAGAAGCAAACGATTTCAGATCCGGGGCCGTATTGCCGGATCTCTGTATAAGAGAAATCCCTGTATTTACCGTTTACCTTTACTGCAAACGGTTTCAGACTATGAGTATCCGATGCCTTCTTGAGATCGAGCATGAACTGCGCTGTATGAGCTTCCCTGCAGATTAAAGGCGCAAGACCTGAGAAGGAGGACATCAGATATTTATCGAAAGGCACTTCTCCATCCCAGGATCTGAGAGTGTCTTCAACTGTTTCAAGATCCGCCTTAAGGAAGTTTATCTTATTCTGAGACGCAGGAAGAACATATTTCATTCCCGGGACCAGCGCTCTGTAATAGCTTCCGAGTTCAGACTTTCTGAGACAGTCGGTAATGTTTCCGTCCGCGTCTGTAAGTATGGCGTTTGGAACTTTACCCGCGAACTCAAGATACAGTGTTTTCTCTTCCCTGTAGCCGAGGTAATCCGCGCAGTCGAGCGCGATCGCGCAGACACGGTCGTCTCCGGGCATGGAAAATGAGAGTATATCCGACCCCTGTATATGTTTCCTGAGAATAGTTAGGAAAGAAGGGCCTTCCTTCGTTTTTTCAAATCGTGAGCTGCTTATGTTTATTCCGGCCCTTCCGCAAACCGCCCTGAAAAGGAGATTAAAATTCTCTCCGTCTTTTCTGACGGAGAAAACGATCATGTCTCCGGACGGCATGGAAACGCCGGTTACCTTTCCGCCGGTGAGCATCTCATTGAGCTCTACAACGGTTTCCCTCAACAGTACCGCGTCAAAAGCCACAACTCAGTCCTCCCCGGCTATGACTCTGAAGAGCTCGGTCAGGCGATCTTTTTCCGAAAGAAGATACAGATAGCCGAAAAGGGTCTCCAGGCCAGTTGCAGCGTGATATTCAGCGATATCGCAGTGCTTCGGAGCAGTATTTACTTTTGCGTTTCTTCCTCGTCTAAGGATATCAAGCTCTTCTTCTGTAAGGAGGGGAGCAATTCTCTCCGCAGCCTTCGCCTGAAAGGAAGCATTTGCCATGGAAACGGTCTTAAGATGTACGTTTCTCACCTGTTCATGGCTTCTAGAGCACACCAAAGTTCTCACCATCACCTCGTAAACAGCATCTCCGAGATGGGCAAGAGCGAGAATGTTTATATCGTTTATATCCTGTTTCAAAAGTCCCGGTGAAAAAAAGTCCATTATCTTTCCAGAATAAAAGGATTGCGAAGTGCAACCCTTTTAGTTTTCTTCGTCGCTGTAATTCAAGTCTTCGCCGTCATCCTGCATGTCCAGTGCGAGGTCCATGTCGGCATCGGAGATAAGTCCCATGCTCACCTCGATCTCCTTCCAGCCGTCTCTATCCACAATGACCTGCCTCGGTTTAGCGCCCTCATAAGGCCCTACGATCCCGAGTTCTTCCATCTGGTCAACTATCCTGGCTGCTCTTGAATATCCAAGCTTGAGTCTTCTCTGGAGCATCGAGACAGAGACCTGCTTGATCTCCAGCGCCACGTCTACTGCCTGCGGAAGCATGTCGTCATACTCGGAGGCAAGGCCCGGCTCGTCGCTCTTCTCGGGAGCGCTCTTGTCCTCGGCTGCCTTGTTCATATAATCCGCAAGCTCGGAAACGGCCTCTCCGCCGCTCTCTGCCTGAGGCTGGTTATTCTTCTTAATAAATTTAATTACATCTTCACGTTCTTCATCCGAAACATAAGCCCCCTGAATTCTGACAGGTTTTCCGGCTCCTATCGGAGAGAAGAGCATATCTCCCTTTCCAAGGAGTTTCTCAGCTCCGGACTGATCCATTATTATACGGCTTTCCATAGCGGAAGCGACGGAGAAAGCAATTCTTGAAGGAATGTTGGCTTTCATGAGGCCGGTGATAACGTCTGAGGAAGGTCTCTGAGTTGCGACTACCAAATGTATTCCTGCAGCTCTGCCCATCTGTGCTATGCGGCAGATACTCTCCTCTACCTCTTTGGAGGCCGCCATCATAAGGTCTGCAAGCTCGTCAATGACGATAACAACCTGAGGCATTGCCTCTTCACCTGCTTGGACCATTCTTGAATTGTATGTCTCAAGGTCTCTTACTCCCTCGTCTGCAAAGAGACGGTAGCGTTTGAGCATCTCAACAACGGACCACTGCAACGCACCGGAAGCTTTCTTCGGGTCTGTTACAACATCCGTATAAAGGTGCGGTATCTTGTTGTAAACGCCGAGCTCGACCATCTTCGGGTCTATCAGTATGAATTTGACTTCATCCGGAGTCGCCTTGTAGATAAGGCTCAAAAGAAGACAGTTTATACAAACGGACTTCCCGCTTCCGGTGGTTCCCGCTATCAAAAGATGCGGAAGCTTCGCGATATTGCCTGTCATGCACTCACCGGCGATGTCCTTGCCTAAAGCAAAGGTGAGTTTGGATTTGGCGGATCTGAATTTGTCGGACTCTATGATCTCCCGCAGGAATACAGTGCTCGGTATCTGGTTTGGAACCTCAATACCAACAGTTGAGATCTTATTCGGGACAGGCGCTATCCTTACTTTTTCGACTCCAAGCGAAAGGGCTATGTCTTCAGACAAGTTAGTGACTCTGGAGAGTTTTAGACCCTGTTCGAGCTCTATGTCGTATCTGGTTACTGTCGGCCCATTGGTTACGGAAGTTACCGGAGAATTAATGCCGAAGCTTGCCAGCGCTCTTTCAAGCCTGACTTTATTGCCTCTTATATAATCGCCTGTCTCCCCTCCGGAAACCGTATAATCCGAAAGAAGTGATGTGGGCGGAAATACATAGACGGGTTTCTCCTGAACTTCGTCCTTCGCAGGCTGCTCAGGAGTCTCTTTGATTTCAAGCTCAGGTGCTTTTGTCTCCTCGGGCTTTTTGGCTGAAGTTTTTTTGGTCCTGCTTTTAGGCTTATTAACAGCTAAAGCAGGTTCGAGAGGTTCCTCATCCTTCCCGAGAAGAAAATCAAACTCATCAAGTCCGGGTCCCTCTGTATCGCCCAGTTTAGGCATAATCTGTATATCGGGAACCTCTATATCCCTGTCCATATCAGGATCCAGATCATCAGGAAAGTCATCAGGATTGTTGGAAAATACGGGAGTTTTTTTCCTGACGCGCACTCTTGAGACACCGGAATTAGAAGGAGGCACGTCAAGCGGCTCGTCGTCATCGGTAAGAGGAATGTCGAGAGTTGTCCTTGAGTTCTTTTCCTCGGCTTCGAGTGTCTGCCTCGCTTTTTCGATTAATGCGCTGGTTCTCTCGCTGCGTCTCTTTGAAAGCTCTGCGTACTTCTCAGGCGAATAACTGCTTTCATTCTTTTCCTTTTTGATAAACGGGTTCGTGTCTATCGCTATAAAAAAGAAAACTATGAAGAGAATCGCAAATACCGCAAAAGCGCCGTAGATGCTCAGAAGATCATACAAAGACCTCGAAAGCAGGCCGCCGATAAGACCTCCGCCCTGTAGTTTCTGGCCGCCTTCGAATAGCCGGGAGCTAAGATCCGTAAACCTGAGCTTTCCGGAGATAACATCGGCGTAGAACAGGTGCATTATCGCAGAAAAGAAAACCGGAAGCATGAAAGCGCAGAACATTCTGAATCCAACGGGTTTCCCTTTGTGGAAGAAGAGAATGTAAGCAACGAGCGCCAAATCCAATGCCATGACCCAATATCCCCATCCGATAAGGCCCTTTATGAGATCCGAGAAGAAGATTATGAATGAACCTTCTTTTACAAAATATGAAATAATAACAAAGAGTGCGAGGAATGCGAAAACTGCAGCCCAGGCTTCTCTTCTCACAGGTCTTCCCGGATCTGGTGGAGGAGTTTTCTTTTTAACGCGCGGCTTTGTCGAAGTCTTATTAGCTTTTGCTGTGCTTTTTTTGGTTTTTGAGGCCATTTAAGCTCCTTAAAAAATGAATGCGAGTATTATTGAAAGCACACCCATTACCCAGCAGTAATAGGAGAATGCTCTGAAATTGTGTTTTTCGACGACTCTTCTCAGGAGTCTTCCCGCTCCGTAAGCTGCGAGCAGAGCTGCAACCGTTCCGGCAAGATAGGGTGCAAAATCACCCCAAAGAATACCTTGGGAGATGCCCTTAATCAGATTTCTAATAGAAGACGCGAAGAGCGCCGGCACAGCGAGCAGAAACGAATACCTTAAAGCGAAGTTCTTGTTCAGGCCAGTGGCCGCTCCCGCCGTCATTGTGAGCGCCGTTCTGGACATTCCGGGCAAACAGCTTACGCACTGGCAGAGACCGATTATAAGTGCATCTGCAAAGGACATGTTCTTCTCAGATTTATTGCCTGCATCGAATTTATCGAATATGAAGCTGCAAAGGCCTGAAAGAAAGATGGCGACTCCGACAAAAAAGGAGTTATCGGAGAGCTTTTCCATGATCCCTGCCACAGGAATAACAAGCGCGATCATAACAGTCGAGATGATGACCATAATAAAGAGTCTTGCGTGCGGGTAATGCTTTTTGCCTGTACCTGCCACAGGTCCTCTTCCGCCGACCGCCATGAGTTCATAGAACATGACTATTATGTCTTCCCAGAAGGATACACAGATCGCGACGATCACCGCAAGCTGCATAAGTGCATAGAACAGATAGTGGTCGCTTATGGAGATCTTGAACAGATGGCTCAAGATGGAGAGGTGACCAGATCCGGAGACGGGGAAAAGCTCAGTAAGACCGTATACTATTCCCGTAAACACGGCACTCCAGAACGTCATTGTCTCCCCTCCTTCCGCGAATTGTTGATTATGTTAACATAATTCCTGAGAAAATGCAAATCAATTATCCCTGTATGCAGCGAGCATCCCCTTGTATGCCATATAGCAGTCGAACTTGGAGACGACTTCGAACGGTGCGTGCATGCTGAGGACCGGAACTCCGGCGTCTATCGTATCGATGTTTCTGTTAGCCATGTACTGTGCGATCGTTCCGCCGCCGCCCTGGTCGACTTTGCCAAGCTCTCCGAGCTGCCACACGACATTGTTCTCCGCAAAGATCCGTCTGATATACGCCACTACCTCCGCGGAAGCGTCGCTTGTACCGCTCTTGCCTCTCGCACCTGTGAATTTATTGACGCCGAGGCCATAGTTTATCATACAGGCGTTTCTCTTTTCAGCGACTTCCGGATAATTCGGATCAAACGCGGCGGAGACGTCTGCGGAAATACAGAAAGAGTTTTCAAAGCATTTTCTGAGTCTCACACCCTGTGACTCGCAGAGATCTTCCATGAAACTCTCAAAGGCCTCGCTCTGCATGCCGGAAACGCCCATAGAGCCTATCTCTTCCTTATCGGCAAGAATGCATACGCAAGTCTTCCCCGGGTTTTCGATCTCAAGAATCGCTTCCAACTCTGCGAAGGCGCATACTCTGTCATCATGGCCGTAACCGCCGATGAGTGACCTGTCAAATCCTATCTCGCAGACATCAAAGGCCGGAACGGCTGTGAGTTCTGCAGAGAGAAAGTCCTCCTCTGTGATTCCGTACATATCGTTAAGAATGCTGAGTATCGCAAGCTTTACCCGGTCCTTCTTCTCTTCTGTATTGTAGGGAACGCTGCCTATCATAATATTAAGGCCTTCGCCGGTGATACCTTCGCTCATGGTCTTCTTCATCTGATCTGCCGCCAGATGCGGGAGCAGGTCCGTTATCACGAATTTTGGCTCATCCTTCTCCCTGCCTATCACGACATCCACAGTCTCTCCGTTTTTCAGAGCAACAATGCCATGCAGCTCAAGAGGAATGGTTACCCACTGGTACTTTTTAATTCCGCCGTAGTAATGAGTCTTGAAGAAAGCCAGCTCATCCTGCTCGTACAGAGGGTTCTGCTTCAAGTCCAGTCTGGGAGAGTCCACATGCGCGCCTTCGATTATGCAGCCCTCTGCAAGGCTCCTGCTTCCGATTATTGCGAGTATAAGTGATTTCTCCCTGTTGTTCTTATATATCTTCATTCCTGCTTTGAGCTCCATGCCCGGAACATATTCCGTGAAGCCCTCGTTCTCAGCAAGACGTATCGCGTTCTTTACTGCTTCGCGCTCAGTCCTCGAGGTGTTCAGAAACTCGATATACGCCCTCGCATACCTGTCTGCTTCTGCAGCTTCTTCAGCTGTTATGAGATCGTAGCCGTTTTTCGGCTCAAAAAAGAGCTGTTCCTTCAGCTTGGAAATCTCGTCCATCTTATCAGCTTTTGCCATTTTTATATTATCTCCTTAAAAAATATAATACAGTTTTTATGAAAGGAATCCATGTCATCGTTGTTATAAACAACATAGTCGCAGTGTTCCTTGAAATAGCTGTCGTCTTTCTGTGCGTTAATACGCGCAAGAGCATCCTGATAATAGATGCCATCGCGTTCGATGATACGTTTCAGTCTGGTCTTCTTTTCCGCCAAAACTCCGACTGTCAGATCGCACAGTGCTGACGCACCGCTTCCGAACAGCTCGACAGCATCTATTCCGGCAAGAGTATATCCGTTTAACGCTGCTATTGTAAGTCTTTTGTCTATTTCAGCCATGACATGCTTGTGAGTGATCTCGTTGAGCTTCAAAAGCAAGCCGCTGTCCGAAAAAACAATAGAAGCCAGCTTCTTCCTGTTCACAGCTCCGTTATCGGAGGCTGCCGGAAAAGTATCAAGGATCTCTGAAATCAAATCCTTATCGGACATGAGCATATCATGGTAAAGCTCGTCACAGTCCAAAGTGTAAGCGCCGAGCTCCTCCAACGCAAACAATGCCGTCGTTTTACCGGTCCCGCTTCCGCCGGTAATACCTATTTTCTTAATTCCCCGGACAAGAGCTTTTGTGATATCATCTTTTCCCAAAGCGCCCTGTCTCAGTATCCTGTATGGTGTTTTCGAGAGATCTATAATAGTGGATTCGAATCCCTCCCTGCACTGACCTCCGTCTATTACAGCATCTATCTTTCCGCTGAAATAGTTCAGGACATCTTCTGCGGTAACCGGGCTTTTTCCGTCCGAAGGGTTTGCTGAGGGCGCAGCAAACGGAACGCCGGCCAGCTTTAAAAGCTCCAGCGTTTTTGAACTGTCGGGGCATCTCAGACCCACAGTGTTGCCCCCTGCGAGGACTATCTCCGGAATAAGATCCGTCTTTGCGTTCAAAACGATCGTCAAAGGTCCAGGCCAAAATTCGCCCGCAAGAGTATATGCAGCTTCAGGGATATCATTACAGTACTTCTTTATGCTCTCTTCTCCCGGAACCATAAGCGAAAGAGGTTTTATACGGGGTCTGCCCTTCACCTCATAGATCTTATCAACTGCATTTTTGTCAAGACCGTTTCCGGCAAGTCCGTATACGGTCTCGGTCGGAACAGCAACGAGGCCGCCTTTTTTAACTATTCCCGCTGCTTTATTGAGATCATTTGTAAGTATTTCAGTTTCCATTTCCGGACTCCGCGAGCATCCTGCTCTGTTCCTGAAGAGTAAGCGCGTCAATGATGGGATCCAGATCCCCGTCTATTACTGCACTTAAATTGAAGTTCTTGTCGGTCCCTTCGAGACGGTGGTCTGTCACGCGGTTCTGAGGATAATTATAAGTCCTGATTCTGCCGCTTCTGTCCCCGCTGCCGACCTGGCTTTTTCTCTCAGAGGCAACTTCCGAATCTCTCTTCTGTCTCTCGATCTCGTAAAGACGGGATCTGAGTATCTGAAGTGCCCTGTCTTTATTCTTATACTGACTTCGCTCATCCTGACACTCCACGACCATTCCGGTCGGTATGTGTGTTACTCGAATAGCCGAAGAGGTCTTGTTGACTTTCTGGCCTCCCGCTCCGGAGGATCTGAAGACGTCTATCTGAACATCCTTCATATCAAGATGAAAATCGAGTTCCTCTATCTCGGGCAATACTGCAACAGTGGCTGCCGATGTATGGATCCTGCCTCCCGATTCCGTTACCGGAACTCTCTGAACGCGGTGCGTGCCCGCTTCATATTTCAGCCTTGAATATGCCCCCTGCCCCTCGACAACAAAACTGATCTCTTTTATGCCCCCGAGCTCAGTTTCGTTTATATTGGCAATATCTGTATTGAAGCCTTTGACCTCGGCATACATGCTGTACATGCGGTAGAGATCTGCAGCGAAGAGCATACCCTCCTCACCGCCGACTCCACCTCTGATCTCCATAATGACGTTCTTTGAGTCATTCGGGTCCCTCGGGAGCAGAAGTATTTTTATCCTCTCACCGAGCGAGCTTATCTTCTCCTCAAGAGCGGTGTGCTCCTCTTTGGCCATATCCTTTAGTTCCGGATCAGCCATCATCTCTTTTACAGACTCGAGATCCTCTTCGGCTTTTTTCAGTTCTGCTACAACTTCAGCTGTCTCCCTGAGCTCACTGATCTCCTTCAGGCATGCGGTATAGCTCTCGTTGTCAGAGAGGATCTGAGGTTTTGAAAGCCTTGCATTCAGTTCTTCATATCTGTTTAAAATTTTATAGAATCTGTCCTGCATATAAGGTCATCCGATACTCTTTCTATTTTGACATGTTATTATAGCATCTTTTTCAGATAGCACAAGAAGTTCGGAACATAAAAATACCGCCTTCGCAAAGGCGGTATCCTTGCGTCTCTGTACGCAAAAATCAGGCTTTCTCTTCTCTGGTCACATTTCCTTTACAGGGAATGGGCTTGCTGCCGGCAAGCGTTGCCGTTCCGGCGATGGAGCCGTCAGGATTCAATGAGGCCTCTATCGCAGCCCTCATACCCTTCGCCGTGACGCTGAAACAGTATCTCCCGTCTTTTATGACTCCGTTCTTAAATCCGATCGTCTTTCCCATTGCAGTGCCTTCACCGTGAAAAGAGGTCTCCGAGTCCACTCTGATAACAGCGCTGATCTTTACGGGGACGAGTCCGTACTTGACACTTATGTCGCAGTAATAATTGTATCCCGGTTTTACAGTCATGATCATTTCCTCCGAATGTTAATTATATTACAGAAGTCCTTTGGCTCCGTTTAATGCTATTATTTCAGCGTTCTTCGACGGACCGACATAATCTCTCATTATGACATTTATATATCCAAGATCTTCTGAGTCTGCAAGTGAGTTGATATAGCTGCTCATATTTCGGTTGTGACCGGCTTCCCTGAGCCTCGGCCCTCTTATAAACAATCCGTCTGTCAGTTGTCCCTGCAGAACGAAGAGCCCTTCACTCTGACCTTTTCTCATACTGATATATTCCGGCAAGGCGTTTTCTATATACCAGGATGAGGATTTCTTGTTGTTATCTCCGATATAAAACGATTGTAAGCAGGAATTATTTCTGGTTCCGCTGTCATTGTTCCTCAGAAATACACAGTTCATGTCGGGCAGAGTGTTTTCGTCTCCCCAGAAGATAATGCATTTTCCCCTCACATCTGCCAGGGTGAGCGAGGAGATGAATTCCGCGTCGGAAGCTCCGGTCTCATTTGCAACCGCATACGGTTCGAGATTATTTCGGATATCTTCAACCAGAAGCGACTGTGTGTCATCGCCTTTGAAATGCTGGAAATCCAAGATAACGAACTCTGTGGGATTTAAAGCTAAGAAATCCAGAATATCAGACCTTGCTTCTATATAACTGTTGCCATTGAATATGCTGTGATAAAAGACAAGACCTTTACCCGTGCTCTGTACGCGCAAGTCGAAATATCTGGTTCCTGCGTTGAGCTGTTCTTTTATGTTCCTGTTCTGTGTCTCCGCAAGCCATGAAAATCCGGCTGTTCCGGCGTCATGAGAACCCGGTATAACTATCTCGGATACTTTCGCTTCATCTTTTATATCCTGCATCCATGAGCTCATTTCCGGCTCCGTAACTGTATTGTCTATGGCCCCGTTTGCAAACAGCCTCACGGCGTAAGGATAAGCGCAAAGGATTACAGCTATTATTATAAGTATTGCAGTTGCTCTTTTCATTCGTTTACACACTCCTCAAGATCCTTCAGAGCCTTTTCGTAAGCATCAAAGGTTCGCTTGTCGAAGAGGATCCATTCGACAAGATCGAGCTTATCCGGATGCTCCTCAGCAAATACCCTGACCGTGCTTACCGCGATCTGAGCCGCCTTTTCCAACGGAAATCTGTATGCTCCGGTAGAGATGGAAGGAAATGCAACAGAGCGTATTCCGTTTTCTAACGCCACGCGAAGGGAGTTTTTGTAGCAGTTTGCGAGAAGCTCTGCCTCTCCCCTGTTTCCTCCGCCCCAAACCGGCCCGACCGTATGAATTACATATTTACAAGGGAGATCATATGCCCCTGTCAGTTTGGCACCTCCGGTGTCGCATCCGTGCAGTGTTCTGCACTCCTCGAGAAGCTTAGGACCTGCAGCTCTGTGTATTGCTCCGTCCACACCTCCGCCTCCGAGCAGGCTCTTATTGGCAGCATTCACTATCGCGTCGACATCCGAGACTCTTGTGATATCGCCCTGTTTCATGCGGATCTTCATATTATTATCCTTTCGCTCATCTGATGAGTATAGTTATTTAACGCCAGCAGTTGACGTCTTTTGCGAAAAGTCTTCCGGTCTGAGCATATGTCACGCACTTTGCTCCGCCCCTGCATTTCCCGGAGTATCTGCAGGATAAACAATCCTTCGGAACAGGAGCATTTGCAAGGGACTGCATAGTTTCGCTGTTTTCGAGTATATCCTTCAGTTCTCCATCCCTTATATTTCCTATTACAAAAGGAAGTCTCCTGCATGGCATGATACCTCCGTCTGCTAAAAAGATAAGAAGATTCTCTCCTGCTCCGCATCGGTAACACTCCGATTTTTCACATCCGAGAAACTGAAGTGCTCTGCTGCATGAGACAAGGCCCCGAGCATGCAGCTTTCCTGCAGTTTCAATAAGTTTTTTATACTCCTCTGTCGTGAGACTGAGCCCTGACCTGTCCTCATCAGAAGGAATCACCACTCTGTCAAACCATAGCTTATCGACTTTATGAGCCCTGCAGACTCTTGCAAGCGCCCTGAGCTGATTTAGATTTGTTTTCTGCGCAGTAAATGAGACATGGACACAGACTCCTTCTATCTTAAGGCGGTCTATCCCTCTTATTGTTCTTTCAAAGCTTCCTCTGCCCCTCACTGAATTGTGGATACGCCTTGTTCCGTCAAGGCTCACCTGCACGAATAATGGTCTCAGTTCTGCAATGAGCTTTGCCTTTTCTCTGTCTATCAGAGTCCCGTTCGTGAGGATACCGAGATCCATGTTCCTTCTTCTGATTTCTCTGGAATATATGAAAAAGTCCGGGTGCACCAGAGGCTCGCCGCCTGTCAGATTGATATGCCCGTGAAGGCGCTTCTCTTTCAGGAACCTTTCATATTTGTCGAGAGCCGGAAAGAGTTCTTCCCCGGACATCTCGGAGGCGTATTCGCTCTGGTAGCAGTGGGCACAGCGCAGATTGCATCTGTGGGTAATATGCCACTGAAGGATATGCTCCCCCAGGTATGTGATCTCCATCTCAGAAGCTGCTGGAACCGCCGCTCCCGCAGCTTGAGCAGCCTCCGCCTCCTCCGCCTCCGCAGCTTGAACAGCTGCTTCCGGAGGAGGATGATGTGACCGGGCTGTAATGCCTTTCAGTTCCCGTCAACACTCTCTTGAGCGCATACGCAGTCACTGCTCCTCCGACAGTGTAGGCAAGGAGCGAGGAAACACTGGGACGAATAAAACTGGAGCTGTGTCTGAATACAGCAGAGATCATTATTATAAGCCCCAGCATCAGCGCTATACAGGCATTTGAGAAATACTTCATCGGCTGGGCTATCCTGTTGCCTTCGAGGACCTGCAGGATCTGGTAATAAGCATTTGATGCAGCGCCGCAGTAATCGCCTCTGGTGGCATAGCCTCTTACGTTGTTGGTGATCGTATTGGCGTATGAACTGCTTATGCTTTCCTCTATAAGGCCGTAGCTCTGGATGCTTATCTTGCGGACATTCATATTGACGGCAAATATTGTCGCGCTGGTCATCCCAAACAGGGATCTGCGTTTAAGCCTAGCCTGCTCGACTTCATTATATGTGTATTCATCCGTAGACCAGAATGCGACGTTTCCGAATTGGGTAAGCGGCTTCATATTTTCAAGAAGCGTTTCACCCTCGCCTTCCTTAAGAAGACCGAGATCGTCAATAATTATCGCAGCATAACCGTTTTCGGAATCGAAATACTCGAAATTTTCGCCTGTTAAATTTATAGGGGCAGCAGTTTCAGTTTCCGCGAAAGCCTTGGGAGGAATAATACCCGCAAGCATGAAAAGGACGAATATCAGACAGAAACTGCGGAATAATAAGCGTTTACGCATTGTCGTTCCCCCCTTTCTTGTTGAACTGGGGCGGACGTCTCGTCGCGAGTTTTTTCTGAACCAGGAAGTTCATGAAAATTGTAAGGAATAGTACCGCCGCTTCAATAAAGCAAGGGATGTAATAGTCTTTGTTCCGGACCGGATTGGTCACCAGAATGAAAGCCGCGAGAATGACGCATCCGATCGTAAGTATCGCTGAAAGCGCCTGGATCGAGGAGATCTTCCCCAATATCGTCTCCCTTTGTGTCCCTTCCAGGCGATCGAGAAGCTTTCTGTTCTCTCTGCGGGTCATGATCATACCTATTATAAGCAGAAGTGTCGTTACGGCCAGGGCAGCCCCCGGTTTCAATGTGAAGAAGAAATTCAACGGGATAAAGAAGGCCAGAGCCGCAAGCAGAACAGCCAGTATAAATCTCGATGTGCTTATCGGGAAATCCGCGACGACTTTCCCTGTCTGCCCATTGACTGTCGCGTATGTGATATTGTTCCCGTTTCTGTAGCTCATGAACCATACGGGATAGAATACTCTGTATACCGAACCGATCTCACTCGGAACCTGAACATTGGAAACCCCTTTGAGCATCAGATCGCTCGTTGTGGCTCTGACTCCGTTATCCTCCAGAAGCTTTCTTGCAGTTTCGAGCTCTGTGTATTCTTTTACTCTCTTTTCATATTTACCGGGATCTTCATCAGCCACATCTGCGTAGAATCCGCTTAAGAATCCGGGAGTAAAAGGAACTATCTTGTGCGCGTCAAACGGAGAGAGGCACTCGCTTATCTCATCGTCAAAGGCTCTGGAGGCGTCATGCGTAATGCCGTCGTAAACAGTATCTATCTGTGCCCTTATATCGTAATGGTCCGTTACCACATAATCTCCGTCGCGAGAAGACGGGGATTCGGCCTCAATATGAGCTTCTCCCTGCTGCTCGACTCTGAAGCTCCAGTAAGGCATGTAGATCCCGCGGAAGCTGTCGATCAGTTCTTCCCTCTTGTATTCCGAAGGAGTAAAAACAGCTTTTTTCGCCTCTCTCAGGTATGCAGCCTTGCATTCCTCTTTTGTGATCTGAAACGGAATGATATAGCTCGGTCTCTTGGCCTTTCTCATCTTGTCCATCAGGAGAGAAGTATTGCCGCAGTATGGGCAGAAGGCTGTAGCGTCCGTCTCGTCTGTCGTCATAAGCTCCGCGCCGCATTGCGGGCAGTTATAGACCCACACGTCGAATACAAGGCTCTCATCGGCGTCTTTTTCCATGTTGTCAAACCGGTATGGGTCATAGATATTGCCGCAATAGTTGCATTTCATTTGCTGGGAAGAGATGTCGAATGTCAGATTTGCGCCGCATCCGGGACATGCTATCATTCACTTTACCTCCTCTTTTCTTATTATTGGAAATTACAGATTGCAATTATTATACCAAATATATGTTTAAAATAAAGCAATGCTCTTATCTCTTTATAAAGGGTGTATATCTGTAGTCTTCTCCGCAAAGCAGATTTTCTTTTCCTTTGAATCCGAGAACATAAAAATCATGTGCAAGAGATGTAATATCGAATACTCTCCTGCAGTATCCGCTCTCAGCTCTTATGTCCGCGCTCTTTGCAATTACCGGAAGAAGAGCAGATTCTCTGATAGAAGAGAGATACTCGGTTCCTTTCACATTTGCAGCAAGGACTCTCAGATACGGAGGAAGGCCTTCTGTCTGATCCGCCGTTATACCCAGAACTGCATTCATCAGAACTCTTCTGACTCTGGAGGCAGGGTGCTTTTTCGTAACAGAAGCGGAAACCGTATCTTCAAGCGAAGAATACTTCCTTATATTTTCATATATTCTGTTCCCAAGGCCGTCTTCAGCGTCTTTAATCCGGGAATAATCATCCCTGTCAAGCGATCTGAGTCTCGAGAGTGCTGCTGTTTCAAGAGTGCTGAGGGAAACGGGCCCTCTTCCTCTTTCTGTCTCCTCTCTAAATACCCTGAAAGAGTTTTCGGGAATAAACCGGCAATAATCCTCTTCCTTGAAAATACGCTCTCTTATATCCGAAGCGGACCTGAAAAGATCGTCAGACTCAGTATCATGACCCGCTCCCACACGCTTGACAGTTACCGGTGTGATATCCGTTTCAAGATTTTTTATTGCTTTCAGATATTCGACTGCCAGTATATTGTTCGGACTCCCGAGAAGCTTTCCGTTTTTACCGAGATATTTCTCAGCCAGTATCTGCCTTGCGGAAGCAAAAGATAATGTCGGATTTTCCGAGATATATGATTTAAGTTCATTTATAAATGAATTGCTGCAGACAAGTTCTGCGAGGCTCTCAAGTGTTTTTATATCGCCGCACTCGCTTCCGAATGACATATGGCTTACCCTGAGAGCTTTCAGGAGCGAGACCGAGGATAGCGCGTAGTTTTCTGCTGAGGAAAGAACGTAAGGTGCCGGGAGTTCCACAACGAGGTCAGCGCCTGACAAAACTGCAGCTTTTGCCCTGGCGAATTTATCGAATATGGCACATTCCCCCCGCTGTACAAAATCCCCGGACATGACTGCCACAACAGGAAGATCTGTACCGAGAAGTTCCTTTGTCCTGTTAATATGGTATTCGTGTCCTTTGTGAAAAGGATTGTATTCGGCAACTATTCCGACAGCGTTCATCTTTCCTCCCAAATTATGCTTGCTGTTTTAAGGAAAAGAATCTATAATAAATTTTTGTTCGGATTAAAAACATAATATCAAAATAAAGAAAGGAATACAAATGAAAGTTCTAGTAATCAACGCAGGCAGTTCTTCCCTCAAATACCAGCTTATCGACATGGACGGCGAGGTTCTTCTTGCAAAGGGACTCTGTGAAAGGATAGGCATCGACGGCCACCTGAAACACACTCCTCTCGTCGGCGGAAAGCCTGTTTTCAACGAGGATGTCCCAATGCCCACTCACTCCGAAGCAATTGCTGCAGTCATAGACAAGCTCACATCAGAAGAGTACGGCGTTGTCTCCTCAATGAAAGAGATCGACGCAGTGGGACACAGAGTGGTTCACGGCGGTGAGAAATTCGCGTCTTCCGTTTTGATCACAGATGATGTCATGGAAGCAATTCACGAGTGCATCCCCTTTGCTCCCTTGCACAATCCGGCAAACATAACCGGAATCAACGCGTGCAAAGCTGTTATGGGCAACGACGTTCCGATGGTGGCTGTTTTCGATACTGCTTTCCACCAGACCATGCCTCCGAAGGCATATATGTACGCAGTTCCCTATAACTACTATAAGAAAGACGGCGTAAGGCGCTACGGTTTCCACGGCACTTCCCACAGATATGTCTCCTCCAGATGCGCAGAGCTCATGGGCAAGCCCATTGAAGAGCTCAAGATAATCTCCTGCCATATGGGCAACGGCTCTTCCATCTGCGCTGTAGACGGCGGCAAATCTGTAGACACATCCATGGGCTTCACCCCGCTGGTAGGTCTCCCCATGGGAACAAGAGCGGGCGACCTGGACGCAGGCGTTATTCAGTATCTCATGCATAAAGACGGTATCGGCGTGGATGAGATGCTGAACATTCTGAACAAGAAATCCGGTGTTCTCGGAGTTTCCGGCGTAAGCTCAGACTTCAGGGATCTCGATATGGCTGCAGCCGACGGAAACGACAGAGCACAGCTTGCACTCGATATGTTTGCTTACTGGGTAGCAAAAGTCGCCGGATCCTATGTCGCTGCCATGAACGGAGTCGACGCGATAGTATTCACAGCGGGCGTCGGAGAAAACAGCAAGTCCATGAGATCTGCCATCTCCGAATATTTCAAGTATCTCGGTGTTGAGATAGATGAAGAGGCCAACTCCAAGAGAGGCGAAGATATCTGCATCTCCACTCCCGACAGCAAGGTAAAGGTATTCGTTATCCCGACAAACGAAGAGCTCGTTATAGCACGCGATACAAAAGCTATTGCAGGCTGAAAAAAATCTTGACTTTTAAATAGGCTTCGTGTATATTTTTATGGCCGCATTGAAAAGGCCCGAAGAGAGCTGAGCTCCGCCTTAAGAGCGAGACCTTAAAAGAAAGGATAATGTTATGAAGCATGCAGTAATCGTTACCGGCGGTAAACAGTACCGTGTTGCAGAGGGCGACGTTATTTTCGTTGAAAAGCTCGAAGCAGGTGCAGGCGAGAAAGTCACATTTGACAACGTTCTCGCAGTTATCGACGATGACAAAGCAGTATTCGGCAATCCGACAGTAGACGGAGCAGTTGTCACTGCCAATGTCGTAAAGACAGGCAGAAGCAAAAAGATCCGCGTATACAAGATGAAGCCGAAAAAAGGCTACCGCAGGACACAGGGTCACAGACAGCCCTACACGAAGATCCAGATAGAAACGATTGCGTGATCCGCAAAGAAAGACTTAAAGGAGGATTTATTAATGGCTCATAAAAAAGGTATGGGTTCTACCAAGAACGGTCGCGACAGCGAGTCCAAGCGTCTTGGTGTTAAAAGAGCCGACGGACAGTTTGTTCTGGCCGGCAATATCCTTGTCAGACAGCGCGGAACGAAGATCCACCCGGGTACCAATGTCATGAAGGGCAAAGATGATACGCTCTTCGCAGTTGCAGACGGGCATGTGAAATTCGAGCGCATGGGCAAGGACCGCAAAAAGGTCTCTGTTTACGAAGTGTCTGCTCAGTAACAAGCGACTTTCCAAGGCCGGGCAAAAGCTCGGCCTTGTTTTTTAACAGAATGACCAGTCTGATGAAAGGCAGAAAGAATGGCTAATTCATTTGTTGATAAAGCGAGAATAAGCATTAAAGCCGGAAAAGGCGGAAACGGAGCCGTAGCTTTCCACAGGGAGAAATATGTCGCTGCGGGAGGCCCGGACGGCGGAGACGGAGGCAGAGGCGGTAATATAATCTTTACCGTCGATGACAACATGTCCACTTTGATGGATTTCCGCTACAAGAGAAAATACGTCGCGGGAAACGGAGCGGACGGTCAGGGCAAAAGATGCTACGGAAAAGACGGCGAGTCTCTGTATATAAAAGTTCCAAGAGGAACCGTTGTTCTCGATACCGAGACAGGCGCCGTTATGCATGATATGTCCGACGGAAAAGATTGGGTCGCTGCCAGGGGCGGAAGAGGCGGCTGGGGAAATTCGCATTTTGCAACTCCCACAAGACAAGTCCCTCATTTTGCCAAACCCGGCTTAAACGGTGAGAGCCACGACGTTACTCTTGAGCTGAAGCTGCTCGCGGATGTGGGGCTTATCGGTTTCCCGAATGTAGGGAAATCCACTTTCCTCTCCGTTGTAAGCAAAGCTCACCCGAAGATCGCCAATTATCATTTCACCACACTGTTTCCCAACCTCGGGGTCGTATATGCCGGCGAGGGCAATTCCTTTGTCATGGCAGATATCCCCGGGCTTATTGAGGGCGCGAGCGAAGGCGCCGGTCTCGGACATGACTTTTTAAGGCATGTCGACAGATGCAGGCTTCTGGTCCATATCGTGGATATCTCCGGTTCCGAGGGCAGAGATCCGGTCGAGGATTTTTACGCCATCAACAATGAGCTCAAGGAATACAATGAGGATCTGGCTTCCCGGACACAGATAGTAGTCGGAAACAAGGCAGATCTTGTAACGGGAGAAAACAGTTTCTCCAAAGATCTTGAAAAAGCTGCAAAAGAACTCGGGTTCGACTATTTCGAGATCTCAGCTGCTGCCCACAAAGGTGTCAGCGACGTTATAAATGCCTGCGCTGAGAAGCTGAGCAAGCTTCCGCCTCTCGTTTACTACGAAGCAGACTATGTCGCTCCCGATCCTGTTATAGATACCAGCGATGATCTCGTGATAGAGGAAGAGGACGGAGTCTGGTATGTGGAAGGGCCATGGCTCAGCAGACTTATCGCTTCCGTCAATTTCGAAGACTATGAAAGCCGAATGTTCTTCGACAAGACCTTAAGAAACGCCGGCGTATATGAGCGTATGGAAGGGATGGGCCTTAAAGACGGAGACACGGTAAGTATGGAAGGCATGGAGTTTGTGTATAAGGACTGATGAACGTATACGACTTTGACAGCACGATATTCTACCCCGACAGCTCGATGTGTTTTCTGCTGTTTGCTATAAAAAAACATCCCTCGGTAATCCTGAACATCTTCAGAGTGATACCGGATGCAATCAGATACAGACATAAAAAAATAAGCGTCGAGCAGCTCAAAGAATCTCTCTACGGGTTTCTGCCTAAGATAAAGGATATCGACGCGCTGACTGATTCATTTGTCGAGGAGTACTCCGGGCATATACAGAAGTGGTATCTTGAAAAGCAGCGGGACGATGACGTGATAATCTCCGGATCACCGGAGTTTTATGTCGGGAAATTCGGAAAAAAGTTCGGTTTTGAAGTAATCTCCACCCGAATGGACAAACATACGGGAAAGATCGAGGGCAGTAACTGTACCAAAGAAGAAAAAGTCAGACGCCTCATGGAAGTCCACCCCGGCGCCGCTGTTGAAAACTTCTACTCGGATTCCTTAAAAGACACTCCGATGGCAAGGATCGCCGAAAATGCTTTTATGGTAAAAAAACACAGAATAACAAAATGGTATCTCCCTCAATAAGGGAGATACCTGTCTTTTATGGCGCCTTCAACTTCAATATACGGCAGGGTTACCGGAATGTCGAATCCGGTTATAACTATCCCCTCTCCGTCCAGATACCAGTCATTTTCGGCGTCTATCACTTTCATGATATCGTCGCCTACCGAATACCAGGCAGCGACTTCCTCGAGGAGGTCATCTCCGAGATCCGTAAAGCGCAGTATCTTCATTCCCTCAATATCGTATACCTGATAATACATTCCGGTAAGTCTGCTCTCCGGACCCTGATACAGATCGTCGCTGACTGAAAATGATATTATATTTTCGTTTGCATACAGCACTTCGGCGTTTCTGTGCATGTAAAAAGGCTCAAAAGCATCCCCGTAGACACTGACAGCATCGGTTGCCATCTCCTCCATGTTCTGCTTGGAATACCCCGATTCCGTTTTTCCGAGGTAGAAGTCCTCCTCAAGAGAAGAAAACATCGCGTTTATCGCGGCTTCAGTGTCCTCATATTCCGGGATCTCCGCGACCGGAAATGTGCAGCTGTATTCGAATATGGTCTTCCCGCTCCCGTCCGGAGAGACAAAGCTGTCTTTGATCTCGTCGCTGCTGAAGCTGATATCGAACGGAGGCTTCTCGGCTTCTGTTACCGGTGCTTCCGTCTTCGGAGCTTCAGTCTGTACAGGCCGGGGCGTCTCTTTTGCGGTACTTGCGGGCGCTTTCGTTTCTCCGCAGGCTGAGAGAGTGATCAAAAGAATTATCAAAACTAAGGAGATCAGTTTTTTCATCATTTCTTCCTCATTCTGTTCTGAGTGCCTCTACGGGATCTTTACGCGCGGCGATACCTGCGGGAAGAAGACCCGCAATATATGTCAGAAGAACGCTTATTATTACAAGTCCCGCACCTCCGACAGGCGGCAGCGAGCTTCTCAGGCTTCCTATATCCGAGAGATTCTGAACGACAATGCTTATCGGAATGTTCAGTAAAACGGTTATCAGAACTCCCATGAGGCCCGAACCGAGCCCGATTATAACAGTCTCCGCGTTGAACACATTGGAGACATCTCTCTTCGACGCCCCGATAGCCCTTAGTATACCGATCTCCTTTGTTCTTTCGAGAACGGAAATATAGGTGATTATTCCGATCATTATGGAGGAGACGACAAGGGATATGGCCACGAAAGCGATCAGAACATAGCTAATAACATTTATGATCTTTGTAATGGAGCTCATCAGAAGCGCGACATAGTCGGTGTATTCTATTTCATCGTCTTCATTCTCAACGCTGAGGTTATAGATCTCTATCGCCTCGGAGATCGCGTCCTTGTCTTCAAATGTGGACGCGTAGAGGTTCATTGAGCTCGGGCTTTCGAGATCCACATAACCGAGAAGCTTCAGATTGTTCTTTAATGTCGCCTCCGAATAGACCGGAGGCATGGCATTTTCATATATCCAGAGATAATCCTCGTCCTCCAGAACGAGCAGGGAAAAATCCTCGGCCAGGCGCTCGTCGCTCAGATAAGAATACATTTCCTGCATCTGAAGGGCGTAGCTCTGCTGGATCCGCTGCCCTGACATCTGCCTGAAATAAGAGGTGAGCGTCTCATCGTCCATTTCCGAGAGCATCGAGGCGTATCCGGGATAGTACTCGAGGACAAGCTTCTCTATATCCTCACGCGATGTATCCCCCATCTGCTCGTCCAGCATCTCGTCCAGGTAGTCCTCATCGGGTACGCTCATGTATTTGACATATATATCAGCGATAGTCTCTGTATCTGCCGAGCCGACATAGTCGCGGGCAGCCTGTATCCTGAGCTCGTCGTTTAAAGTCTCCGTTTCGAAATCCAGATACGGAAGCCCTGTGAAGATATCGGTATCTTTGTCCCTGAGCTGCTTTCTGACCAGATCCTTTTTAGCGCTCTCGGTCGCTATATGCTCAATAAAACCGTGGGTATATCCTATGGCGCCGCTGAGCATGCCGGAGATCGCATCCCCGTTCTGCCGCACTATACCGGTTATGCTGATCTCTTCGCCGTTTGAATACAAGGTCTTCAGACCGAGTTCATCGTCGCTGACCCGGATATAGCTCTCCTCTTCCTCATCCCACCTGTATTCGTCGGCGGGATAGATATATCTGAACTTTTTGCTGCAGATCTCCTCGTATGACCAGCTCTCAAGAACGGAGTTCACCGTCTCCTGATTTACAAAGTTCTCCATATTGCCGGCTATATCCGAGTTGGATTTGAGGCCGAGAGCATATAATACCAGGTCGGAGATCTCATTGTTCTCATCCACTATCAGAACAGTCTCGTTCCAGTTTTCGGGCCATCTGCCGTAGAGGACATCGTACTGTTTTTTGAGAAGACTGTTGATCCCCTTCCCGTCCTCCTCGGGGAGCATCTCCTGCCAGACGTCGGCCACCTGATAAAAAGCTCCGTAGGTCGAGAAGAAGGCGCTGTAGTCCCCTCCGTACATCGAGCTCATGGTGTTCTGAAGGAGCTCGAGGATATCCGTTTTTACTATATTTCCGTCCAGGTCTTCGGAATAGATGTTCATGTCAGCGTCATAGGAATACTGGATCGCGCTCAAATGCTCGCTGAGGCCGTTGTCGCCAGACTCCACATAAGCCTTGAATGCTTCCAGAT
Organism: Oscillospiraceae bacterium; assembly: GCA_017430455.1. Classification (GTDB taxonomy): domain Bacteria; phylum Bacillota; class Clostridia; order Oscillospirales; family Oscillospiraceae; genus Limivicinus. The sequence continues at coordinate 127,792 of JAFRMX010000008.1, read as the reverse complement.
TGTTGGTCCTCGTGTCCGCGGTGACCATGGAGTTCATCAGATCGTACATGACTGTCGAAGAATAAACGGCGTCTCTGTCGTGGATATTCTCCTCAGCCGCCGCCTGGGCTCCCATGAGAGAGGTCATCATCTCGGTCATGTCCACAGACTCCGCTTCGATGGTTATGGGATAGCTCGATAGCGTATCCTCCTGGACCTGATCTATGAAGTTCTGGATCCCGTTCGAGAGCGACATTATAAGCGCTATGCCTATAATTCCTATGCTTCCGGCAAAGGCTGTGAGCAGGGTCCTCGCTTTTTTGGTCAGCAGGTTGTTCCAGGAAAGGGACAGGGCGGTTCTGAAGGACATGGAGGTCTTGCCTTTTTTGCCTTTTGCCTCATCATCGGGAGATGCCTCCGTATAAGGGTCGCTGTCCGAGGTGATAAGACCGTCCTTCAGCCTGATAATTCTTGTAGCATAAGTCTCTGCAAGCTCCGGATTGTGTGTGACCATTATTACGAGCTTCGTATCGGCGATCTCCTTCAGAATATCCATTATCTGAACAGAGGTATCGCTGTCAAGGGCTCCGGTCGGCTCATCTGCAAGAAGTATATCCGGATCGTTGACCAAAGCTCTCGCTATAGCGACTCTCTGCATCTGCCCGCCGGACATCTGGTTTGGCTTTTTGTTGAGCTGGTCTCCCAATCCGACTTTTTCAAGAGCCTCTTTCGCCCTCTCCCTGCGCTCCGCCCGGTTCACTCCGGAAAGCGTAAGTGCAAGCTCTACGTTCGAAAGAACGCTCTGGTGAGGTATCAGGTTATATGACTGAAAAACAAACCCTATCGAATGGTTGCGGTAGAAATCCCAGTCGTGGTCCGTATAGTTCCTTGTCGATCTTCCGTTGATTATGAGATCTCCGGACGTAAATTTGTCGAGACCGCCGATTATATTCAGGAGCGTTGTTTTACCGCAGCCCGAGTGACCGAGAACGGCCACAAACTCGCTCTCGCGGAATTTCAGGTCTATCCCCTTCAGGGCATGGACAGGCGTGTCTCCTGTAAGATAATCTTTTTTTATTCCCTTCAGTTCAAGCATGGCAATACCTCTCCATTATCAACAGACATAATAACCCTATTTGCAATTAAAATGTTGACATTCGGTAAATTTTGGATAAAATTATAGAGCGCTATGCCCATGTAGCTCAGCAGGATAGAGCGACCGCCTCCTAAGCGGTAGGTCGGAGGTTCGAATCCCCTCATGGGTGCCAGCAAGAATAAGGCACGCGGAAGCGTGTCTTATTCTTTGGTGTTTTTAATGTTGACTAAAAATGTTTTGATGCTAAAATGATTCCGCTACAAAGCAGTTCGGAGGAAGAAGAAATGAAAAAGTTATTCAAGAGTCTGCCGTTCAGGCTTCTGCTCGCCCTTGCGCTGGGGATCGTATTGGGCAGATTCTTCGGCATTGGCGCAATGAAAGTCGTTGTTTCCCTGCAGTATATCATGGGACAGCTGATAACCTTCTGCGTACCTTTGATCGTAATAGGCTTTATCGCCCCGTCGATCACAAGAATGGGCAAAAACGCGTCCAAGATGCTCGGTATCGCAGTTGTGCTCGCGTATATCAGTTCTATACTTGCAGCTTTCATGAGTATGGCCGCCGGCTACGCTCTTGTTCCCGATCTGAATATTGTAACGGATATCGAAGGACTCAGAGAACTTCCTGAAATAGTATTTCAGCTGGATATACCCCAGATCATGCCCGTTATGAGCGCTCTGGTCCTCAGCCTTCTGATTGGCCTTGCTGCCGTGTGGACCAGATCCGAGCTGACCTGTGATCTGCTCGGCGAGTTCCAGAACATCGTTTTGAAGATCGTTGAGAAGGTCATGATCCCGGTCCTTCCCTTCTATATCTGCGCTACGTTCTGCAATTTAAGCTACGAAGGAATGATCACACACCAGCTTCCCGTATTCCTCGAAGTGATCGGAATCGTCATGCTCGGCCATTATATTTGGCTGGCAGTACTCTATCTCATTGCCGGCGCTTATTCCAAAAAGAAACCCTGGGAAGTCCTGAGACACTACGGGCCGGCCTATCTCACCGCTGTGGGGACCATGTCCAGCGCGGCTACTCTTTCGGTAGCTCTCGAATGTGCAAACAAGAGCAAGGTTCTTCGCAAGGATATGGTCGGATTCGGCATTCCGCTCTTCGCGAACATCCACCTCTGCGGCTCCGTCCTGACCGAAGTGTTCTTCTGCATGACGATATCGAAGATGCTCTACGGCCAACTTCCCTCGCTCGGAACGATGATCCTGTTCTGCCTGCTGCTCGGTATTTTCGCGATCGGCGCTCCCGGAGTTCCGGGCGGGACTGTCATGGCGTCTCTGGGTCTTATAACCGGCGTTTTATTGTTCGATGACGCGGGAACAGCTCTTATGCTCGCGATCTTCGCGCTGCAGGACAGCTTCGGAACAGCATGCAACGTAACGGGAGACGGCGCTCTGACCCTGATCCTGACCGGATATGCCGAGAAGCACGGTATTAACGAGGTTTCCGAGGCGGGCTGAAAATATCACGATATTCTATAAAAAGACACGCTGTGAAGCGTGTCTTTTTTATTCTTTATATATTTCTCAGTCTTTGCCTATATGCCAGAATTCCGAAGTGTCTCCGTCATAAACCGTATAGGGATCAAATTCCCCTTTCTGGATGTACCAGGTTCCGTCCTCGTATTCCATCCAGCCGCTGTCATAGTCTGAGGAAACTCCTTCTACCCAGTACTGCCAGAGAGCCGGTGACACGTCCGTATTGTACCAGAGATAGGTCTCGGTCTCCTCGTCGTAGTAGCATTCAATGAGATAGTCCCACTGCAGTGATTTGTCTGCTTCCTGCTCCGTAGTCACGATAAACGAATCATCGCCCGATCTCTTCAGATAGAGGGTCTCTCCGTACAGATCCACGTTCGAGTAGGATCCGGAAACGGTCGTATCTCCGGAATTCCCGGTCATTTCGGGAGCTTCGTAAATATCGTTAAAATCGGGCTGATATGCCGTCTCCCTGACGAAAGCTCCGAATATGATCAGAAGTGCCAGAACGATCAGAAAAGCTATCAGGCAGCCTGTTCTCTTTGAGGTCTTCTTCGCGTCATACGTGCTTCGGGAAGAAGCGGAGGCGTCGTATTTCTCCGAGGAAAGGATCGTATCCTTCTGGATATTCTCAAGCTTCAAGGGAGCTCCGCAGCCCGGGCAGGTCGGGATCATACCTTCGGTCCAGTCCGTCTTCAGGACATTTCCGCAGTAATCGCACTTGAGGATTATCGTGTTCTTTCCGTTCGCGTCCTGCATCAGGAGATTGTCGTAGCGGTTGCCGTTCTCGTCGTAATACCCGGGCTCGTAGGTGACGTTGTTGTACTCCCAGGGCTCGTTGTAATAGACGTAATCGTGGCTTCTCCCGTAAAAGATGATCGGAGTCATTCTCTGGGGCATGATCACGGGCTGGCGCACTCTCGGGCGTCTGTATACCCTGCTGCCGTCATTGCCGGAGCTGTAGGGTCTCGAAGGCCGCGGTGTACCTGCTCCGTACCCGGTTCTCGGGGCGGAGCTGTGCGACGAGGAGCTGTGGCCCGAGGGGCCTCTGCTGTAGGAACGCGAAGGAGACGAATATGATCTGCTTGAGGAAGAAGAGCTCCTCGAGCTCGAAGAACTGCGGCTGCTGTGTGAACTGCTGCTGTGTGTTTTCGGCGGCATTTTTTGTCCTCCTGTTATTGTACTTTTCCGATCTCCGTATATATCATCCCGTATCTGCCCCTGTCGGACCTGAACAGACTGAAGCTTTCAACGGGCATTTTTACAGGCTCTGCCGGTATCCGGCCCGGTTTCGTTCCTTTATATACCGCTCTTCTCAGGAATGTTATGTGTGCTTTGAATTTCTTCGGGTCATAGGGAACGCCCTTGTCGTCGAGCGCTTTTCTTACCTTTTCCGCGAGCAGGTCGAGCTCCCCGCTTTTATATACGCCCATCCACCAGAGGTCGCCGAATCTGCCGGTCTCTCCGAGCGTGATCTCGAAAGGCTCGAAACTGACCTCATTGAGGGCATCCATGACCTTATCCGGGTCGTCGTACTCACCTATAAACGCGAGGGTCAGGTGCATGTTCTCTTCGCTTGTGTAATTTCCCGAAACATCCAGCTTTCTGAAGATCATCTGCGTATCTTTTATAAGCTGTTTTGCTCCGGGACTCAGCTTTACGGCGACAAAGAGTCTCATATGCTCCACTTCTTTCAGGTCAATTATAAACACTAATTAGCGCAAAGGCTGTACAGTTTGTTAATTTTTAAAATGACCAGAGGACAACGCTTATTAGAAATCCTGCCGCCACCATGATCACAAAGCTGAACAGCCAGTGCCCTTCCCTGTTCAGACCGTAAAAATCTTCCCATCTCTTTTCTTTCGGATCCAGAACCACCTTTTTAAGGTACACGAAAGCATACAGAACGACAGGAAGCGTTCCGAGCAGAACATGGGAAAAGGTCCCGTGCGCCCTGTCCAGAGCCAGATAGGAAATGATCGCGAGCAGAGGATTCACGGCATGAAACCAGAGGTCAGGCCCCGAGAGCACCTGTTTGAAGCTGTACACGACGGGCCCCAGAAACAGCATGACCGTAAGAAAAGTCAGCGCGACGCAGGAAGTCCCGACATACTTCAAGACCAGCACGAACGCCGGCATATTCCCTATTATCCTGAATACCAGAACCAGCAGGCACGCGAAAGCGCAGAGCAGATTCGAGAGGATCGTAAAGAACCTAAGAAGGATCTTCAGCTCCGTGTTTTTCAGATATGTCCTCATGGTCTTGACCGCGATTATGACTATAGCCAGATTGAACAAGACTGAAAGCATTTTGACTTATCATTCTCCTTATTATCCGTACGCAAGGCCCGAATCCTTTTGTTATATTATACCATACCGGGGATGATATAAAAAGAGCCGCTTTATCTCCACGGTCATATGAATATCAGCTTCATATATATTCTTTTTAAATGATTATTTATCTGTTATAATACAGAATATGAATAAACTGAGCCTGAATTTCAAATATTCGGCATTGCAGATACTTTACTGGGCCGAGGCGAGCACGGTTTTTGTCTACGTCGGGTTATATCTGCAGGCGGCCGGGATGAGCAACGGAAGCGTCGGCGTGACGATCGCGATCGCCAATATCCTTTCCTTTGCCATGTCCAACGCTGTCGCGGAGCTCATAGACAGAAAGAATAAGGTGACCTCGTTTACGGCTTCGGTCTTCCTGCTCGGGCTTAAGATACTGGTCTCCTGCTCTCTGGCGGTCCTGAAAGACAAAAACGCTCTTCTTGTCGCGATCCTGTACATGTTTCTTATAGTTTTCAATCTGATGAGCTCTATAGTATACAACAAGCTGTATGTGGATATCGAAAAGAGCGGGAATACGGTCAATTTCAGCCGCGCCAGGGGCATGGGCTCGCTCTCTTTCGCTGTGACCTCGGCAATTCTCGGAGCCCTTACGCTGAAGTTCCGGGTATTTGTGATCCCTTATATCTGCGCGGGGATCTGCCTTATGCAGCTCGCGGTCCTGTTCATTACGGGCAATATCTGCAACAGCGTTTCCGATGAAGTCTCCGGGACTCAGGACCGGGCTAAGGGACTGGCGGCTTTTCTTCGGGACGATCCCGGCCTGTGCCTGCTCGCTCTCGGGATAGCCTTCATTTTCGCGGCGAACAACACCGTAAACAATTTCTACTATGTGGTCATCGAAAACGCCGGAGGCAATTCGGCTTCGATAGGCTATGTGAATTTTGTTCTGGCTCTTCTCGAGCTCGTCGTAATGCTCATCTACGGAAGGATGAAGAACAGGAAATATCCGCTGCTTCTGGCGGTCAGCCTTATGTTCTTCCCGCTCAAGTTCGCGGCTCTCGCGATGTTGAAGACCGTGACAGCCATATATTTCGCGAACATCCTCCATGGGCTCTCCTTCGGGCTTTATACTCCGGTAGTGGTGGACTTTATCCGGGAGACCGTAGCGTACTCCGATTCGGGAAAGGGACAGAGCCTGGTCGGAAGCGCCGCCTCGCTCGGGACCTTCGTATCAACGCTGGCATTCGGATACATGTTCGACACCTTTTCCCCGAAGACCTGCCTTCTGGTGCTCGCTCTGATCGCGGCGCTCGGAGTCCCCTTCGGGATCGCGGGAATAAAACGTATGAGCGGAAAACAATAAAACATACTCTTTGTTATATTTAAACAGCAAAAAAGATCGGGCATTGATGCCTGATCTTTTTATTGTTATTTAAGTAAGTGACCGGATCATTTTTCCAGCCGTATCATCTCTATCTCTTCATTGCGCTCGGGAATAAGATTGTTGTCGAGTTTTTCTATGGCAACAGCCACTCTGTGAAGGTCCTCGTCGCTGACATCCTTAAGGGCCTCGAAAAAGTCTCTGAAAAGCGGCTCGACCGAGTTCTCGGCATTTCTTCTGTACAGCTCTATCCCCTTCTCAGTGGGTTTCAGGACGATGTTTTTCCTGTTGTTGACCATCTGGTATTTTTCCACCAGGCCTTCCTCGCAAAGCATCTTTACGGTGCGTGAAAAAGTGCTCTGCGGGATGTTCAGCTGGTACGAGATATCGTTCATGCTGAATCTTTTGTTGTCGTGCTCGACAATGTATTCTAGTATCTGCCAGTGCTGCTGTTTTATGACGATACCGTTCCCTATGTCGTGGGTGTTGCTTTGCACACGCAGAACAACATTGCCGTGTCTTACGACGGCCGCTACGATCTCGCGGTATCTTCCCATCCATTCGGATTCCATCTTTTTACCTGCTTCCGTATTTGTGTCTGAGAAATTATACATACCGGACCTTATTAAGGCAAGTATTTTTATATAAATTTTAATATGAATGAAATAATATCATTGACTCCGGGGTAATTATATATTAAAATCAAATTGAAATCAATCCGCTTGGATAAATAATAATTAATTCTGATCAATTATATGTGAATTGCTCCGCCGAGCGGAGTTCAAAAAATAATAATAAATATGAAAGGACGGCAAAAATGAAGAAACTGACTCTCAAAACTGAAGACGGCTGCAGACGTTTGCTGGCCATCTTCCTCGTCATTCTGCTCCTGGCTTCCTGCGTGGCCAGAGTAGTCCAGACTGACGGCGGGAAGATCAAAGTCGAAAAGGTCAACTTTGATTCCCGCGGCGCTTCGATCAACGCAGAACTCTATTACCCGGCGTACACCAGTGACAGAGACAGCCTGCCCGGAATCGTCGTAACACACGGCGGCGGCTGTACTCTCGGCGTAACCAAAGGCATGTCCCAGGAACTCGCGCGCAGAGGTTTTGTCGTACTGAACGTCAGTGCTTACGGCACGGGCTTCAGCGATCAGCCCATCTACGATGAAGCCAATCAGGGACAGGACGGCTTCAATATGATGGTCGCCATAAACGGTCTCTACGACTCTCTCTGCTACCTCCGCACTCTCAGATTCGTCGACCCGACCAGAATAGGCACCATAGGCCACTCCATGGGCGCTATGCGTACGCTCGGAGCCGCGGCGATCGATGCAGGATATCTCACTTTCAACGATATCATGATCAACGAGCTGTATAACGAATTCGGCCAGACCTTCACTGAGGAAGAGATCGGTATGGACGCCGATACCCTCGCAGAAGAGAGACTCAATGACGACCAGCTGGCACACTACAACAGCCTGAAAGAAGCCAACTGGGAGGTCTACAACACCCGCGTAAAGGCCGAGATACCCCTCGGGATCGGCGGCGGAATGTCGCCTCTTCAGAGCGAAGTTGAGGTTGCCGGATACACCGTGAAGCGCAGCATCCAGACCAATATCGCCTATATGAGCGGCGATTTCGACTCGATGTTCGGCTTCCAGAATGACAACACGAACGCCGCCTGGTATGAAGAGAACTTCAAGGCCGGCGACTGGTATTCGATCGATGACGTAACGGCGAGCAGCATAAACCTCGGAAGCTTCAACAGCATAGATATCCAGAGCGATGTGGGGCTTGCCGAGGCCGTCGCGAACCGTACGACAAGGCTTGTACAGTCGACAGGTCGCGAGACCCACTCCAAGGAATTCTTCTCCAGCTCCTGCAACGCGACCGTTATCCGCTACTTCACACAGGTCCTCGGCTATAACCGCGGCGATCTCGGCGCTCCCGGATCGGATCCCATTGCGGACAGCAACCAGACCTGGCTTATCAGAGCGATCTGCAACTTCATCTCGATGCTCTGCGTATTCGGTATCTTTATTGCCCTCACAGGCCTGCTCACCAAGAAGAAATTCTTTGCCGATGTCGTATGCCCCGTGGACGACACGGTCCGCGCCCCGCTGAACAAGGGCAGATTCTGGATCTTCAGCGCTCTCGCTGCTCTGCTCGGCTTCATAGGCATCTACATGGCCAACAAGAACGGACTCTTCTTCTTCAGCCCGTCGCGCTGGCTGCCTCTCGGCCGTACCGCCGTTCTTACCATCTACTTCCTGATAGTCGTAAGCATCGGCACGCTTATCCTCCTCGCCTGCTACTTCTTCTTCAACAAGAAGGCTGTCGGCGACCTCGGGATAAAGAATCTCAACGTGGCGATAAGCCTCAGGAAGATACTCAAGAACCTGCTCCTCGTCGTTATCCTTATCGGAGCCGGCTACGCGGTACTCTCGATCAGCGAATACTTCTTCGGTCAGGACTTCCGTCTCTGGATGGCGGGTCTCTCCGACATGAAGGTCGAGTGGTGGACAGTCGGTCTGCACTACTTCGTGATCCTCTTCCCGATGTACCTTATCATCAGTGCGGGCGTGAACTTCACGATCCGCACCGATCTCCCCGAGTGGCAGGATACTCTCGTAACCGTACTGGTCAACTCCGTCGGCGTATGGCTCTGCTGCATACTCAATATTCTCATCGCGAAAGCATCCTACAACGGCACGCTCTTCTCCAGCTTCATCTGCTCCTACCAGTTCGTGTTCTGGGTTCCCCTCACCACTTACATCGCACGCAAGATGTACAAGCTGACAGGAAACATCTGGTCCGGCGCCTTCCTCAACGCTGCGATCATCACCTGGGCAATGATGTCCGCCCTCGGCGTAAACGACGATTACTTCGGACCTTACGCGATCAGCAACTTCTTCAACGTATAATTGATATTTGTGAGCTGAATTTCAGATCTCCTTTTCATTCCGGGCCGTCGCGCAAGCGGCGGCCTTTTTTTGTCACCGTGATTTCCGAAGTGCAATTTTGCGGCAGATATGATATAATCCGCTCCGTCAAATAAAAAAGGAGCCTGAACAATACTGATGGCAAAGAGAAAAAGAAAAAAAGGACCGCGTATCCTTCTCAATATACTTCTTTTCCTTTTAACGGCAGCTCTGATAGCCGCTATATATTTCCTCGCGACCGCCCGCCTGAGAAGGCCGGATCCGCGCGAGGCGCTTTCCGTGCTGAGCCTTCCGGCAATAGAGACGGAGGCGGAGACGGAAAACGGGAAAAAGCTCCTGAAGGCCTTTGAAGATCACCGGAATTTCACGCTCTCGGGCGATATCGAGATATCGGGAGACAGCGCGTATCAGAAGATAAGTACAGAGGTGCTTGACTTCGACAGGCTTTCTGAGGGGCTTGAAGATGAGATAAGCCAAATACTGGATCTCAGGGTGTCCTCCGCTTCCCTTCCGAAGGAGATCTACGGCTCTGACGGGAATTATCTGCCGGAGCTCCTCGACGCGGCTTTTACGGAGGTCCTGAACAGGCGTCTGGAAAACGCCGGAAACTGTCTGACCCGATCCGATATTGTCATCCGTCTCGATTACGATAAGGGTCAGTGGCAGATCGCAGATCTCTCCGAATTCGAGGCCTCACTGAAAGGCCCGTTTTCCGAGGGAAAGAGCGCGGATAATTTAGCGGAAGAGATGTACGGCAAAGCAGTATCGGGGCAGCCCTACCGCCTTCTGGACCTCAAAATAGATGAAAACGCTCTCGAAGGTCCTGTTCCGGACCCGGATAACTTCGGGGAGACCGACGATCCCGCGGTCATAGAGGAGCTGCTCAAGCGTCCCGAGGCAAAAGCCCTGATCGGCGACGCGAAAACAGCCTGGAACAGCGCTATAGAGCGCGTTCCCGGCACTCCTATCAGATACTATCTCGACGGCACCATTCTGGTCATCGTCTGGCAGCAGCCTCAGTTCGATACGGTCGGAACATTTTCCGAGATATTCATCGCTGACGGATCCCAGCTGAGGAGAAAGATATCCGGCGACGAGCTCTGGAGCTTCGATTTCCATACGACCAGCGAATTTGCCCGGCTCTCGAACGCCGTTCTTGCCTTCGGAGGCGATTTCTACTACCACGGGAGGGAGTGCGGCATAGGCTTCTATCAGAGGAGCCTCTACAGGTTCGAGCCTGTCACCTCCGACATCTGCTATATAACCTCGGACGGGGATATGCTCTTCACATACCGTGATACGGTCAGGACCCCCGAGGAGGCCGAAAAGTTTGTCAGAGACAACGATGTCCTCTTCTCCCTCTGCTTCGGCCCCGTGCTTGTCGAGAACGGAGAGGACGTGACCCCGGAGAACTACCCCTGGGGAGAAGTAAACGACACCTACGCCCGGAGCGTCCTGGGAATGCTCGGACGGCACCATTACCTGACCATGAACCTCAATATCGACAAGCCGTACTACCCGGAGCTCGCGACTCTGCACCAGGCCACCGAGGCGATCATGAGCTACGGCGTGGAGAAGGCCTACGCGCTCGACGGCGGGCAGACCGCGACCACGGTCTTCAACTTTAAGCTTGTAAACCCGGTCCAGTTCGGCTGGGAAACTGGCATCAGCGATATAATCTATTTCGCGACCGCGATACCGGAATCTTAAAAGGCATATACAAACGGAAAGTCCTGCAGCACATGTCTGCAGGACTGTTTTTCTGCCCGGGAAGCAGTCAGATGACTTCTATATTCAGCTTTCTGCCAGTCGCGGCGGCTATCTTCTGGAGCTCCTCCAGGGTGGGGCTGGTCAGCTGGTTTTCGATCTTGTCTATTCTGCCCGGCCTTATCCCCGTCTTTTTCGCCAGTTCCTTCTCCGTCATGTTCGCGGCAAGCCTTGCCCCGATAAGGGCTTTCACCACCTGGTATCTCAGCCGGGACTCATCCGCTGTTACTTTCAGCTCCGGGTCCTCCGCCGCTGTTTTCAGCCGGTTTTCAAATTCATACTTTTCCATTGTTTATCTCCTGTTTTGCTATATGCTTTATTGTTTTCATGTTCTTTTACAGGATCAGCGAGACGAGCGCTGCTATGACAATGACAAAGGTCATAACGGCTGTGAGGCAGCCGCTCCCTCCGGGATTCCCGCGTCTTCTGTCCTGCTCCTCCTGCATAAGCTGGAATGTAAGACCCGTCTCTATCGGATCTACTTTCCCGTCACCGTTCCAGTCTATCATACGTTTTTCCTTCTCCTGTCATTGTCAGACAAACTCTATCTTAAGCTTCTTCCCCATTCCCGAAGCCAGTTGCTGCAAAGTGGATATTGTCGGGCTGCAGACCCCGCTTTCGATCCGGCTGATATTGGACTGTCTGATCCCGCTCTTCTCGGCCAGATCTTTCTGTGTCATATTCTCAGATATTCTCGCATTAATGAGAGCTCTGACCACTTGTATCTCAGGCTGTATCTTCTCCCACTCGGCGGCAAATTCCGCGTCCTCGAGGGATCTCTTCAGATGGTCTCTGAAATCGCTCATTTCGTATTTCTCCTTTCATAATCCGCCTTATATCTTCTTGCCAGTTCTATTTCATTCTTCGGTGCCTTCCGGGATTTCTTGATATACCCGTTTGTTAGAATTACCTTCTGACCGTCAAAGAAAAAATAGAAGATCCTCGAGATGTCGCCCGAAAATCTGATCCTCAGCTCGAACAGCCCGTAACCTATCGGAGCAGAATGAGGATACTTCAACTCATTTCCGAATTCTTCAAGTAGCACGAGACTGGCAAAGGCCTTGCTCTTCATTGCAGGTGAGAGACTGTCGATAAAGTCCTCTGCCGGCTTCTTCCCTGAAGGCAAAGCATAATACTCAATGCTGAACACGATTCTTCCTCCCAAATAATATTCCTTTTTTGATATATTGTCAAATGGTTTCTTATTACGGGAGGATTATATAATAAAAAAAATATAAAAATGTCGCCTGGCAGGCGACACTTTTTGTGAAACACTTGTTCTCGCTTCTCCCGCAAGGGATTCAGGAGTTTCAAAAAATCATAGTTCGTCATTGCGCGGCAATCCGTCTCTTCACCACCCCCGCGAACCTCTGGTGTCGCGCGCCCCTCCAAACTGGAAGGGCTATTACTATTGCTCCTCCATCGTTATGGATGAGCTGGCCGTCGCAACGGCCTGAGGTGGCCGACCCGTCATTGCGAGCGAAGCGCGGCAATCCGTTTTATTTCCTCAACGACGATCCTGTCGGCGGGGAGCCAGTCCACGCTTTCAAGTTCATCATAAGAAAGCCACTCTGCAGCCTCGTGCTCCATCAGGACCGGATACCCTTCCTTTATCGTGCAAAAGAAGCACTGCATGCTCAGGTGAAATGACGGATAGTCCGTCTCGACTGTCGTTATAAGCTCCCCGGGGACGATCTCCGTCTTAAGTTCTTCCCTTATCTCCCGGACGAGCGCTTCCCTCGCCGTCTCCCCCGGCTCGATCTTCCCGCCCGGGAACTCCCATCTGTCCTTGTGCTCTCCGTATCCGCGCTGTGTCGCCAGTATCCTGTCCCCTTCGCAGATCACCGCCGCCACTACATTCAGTGTTTTCATGTTCTTCCCCTGTTTTTGCGAGCTCTCTTGAGCGCGGCAAGCTTTTTGTTTATTATATCATATCTATTTCCAAAAATGTCGCCTGGCAGGCGACATTTTTTGCTTTTTTATCTGATATAATCGATCCAAACCGATACCGAAAGGAGAAATATCTAATAATTTTGAATATGTTGACAATTTCAAGATTTATGATATATTTGTGGAGCAATGAAAGAGAACAAATGATATGAAATACGTCTATGTTAAAGATCCGGAAGGGTTTGTTGTGAAAAAGCCCGCTTCTGAAGTAGGCGCGGAAGAAACCGTTATTTCCGCGGCGGAATATCACGCTCTGTCCGGAGACGATTATTATACGGAACACTTCACTCACGGCGGAAAGAGAAAAGGGGCCGGCAGGAAAGCAAAATATTCCCAGCCGCTCGATCGTCAGATGAGAGTAACCGAACAGGAGAGACAGTTTATACTGTTTGCCCGCGAGCATAATGTCGATTACATCGCCCTCGCAAGCAGGATCGACTGACGATCCCATATTCCCCCGACACAAAAGCCACCCTTCCGGGTGGCTTTGTTTTTTGTCATTCTGAGCCTGCGAAGAATCCGTTTCCTATTTGACATCCCGCAATTACTGTTCTTTCTCCATGTATTTCATTTCTTTAAATACTCTATCGATAAATAAGAAATATTCATTTGTTGGATAATCACCAAACATTTTGTCGAATCCGTCTCGTATCCATTTGAATCTACGGTTTTCCCATAAGTTGCGAGCATATTCATTTCGAAGTTTTTGGTTAGTTGATATCTTGAACTGTATATCCTCTAAAAGATAATCTTTTAGTTTTTCCCTAATATCATCCTTTTTTTGTTCTGCTTCTTCCCTTTTAACTCTGACAACATCTTCATATTCCATTAATAATGAGTACAATTTGGTTTCTGCTAAAGATTCTACCGGTTTGGGCTCTTCATTATGAATTCCGACTAAACATCCGTTGTCTATATAAAAGGCCATAAAACTACGCGGCTTTTTTAGGCTTTCTATATCTGTCTGTGCATTGCTATCGAGTATTACCCGTTTTAATTCTTTTTCAAATGGAGAAAAAATGTCATCGCCCGAAGCTTCATTATCCTCGTAGTCACTTTCTTCAGTATATTGCTCCGGATAAATGTCTTCATCCAGAAACCAGTCAAAATCATGACTGATTTCAAGAGAATTTATAAGTTTCTCTAAATCTCCCTTTGCTTCATCAAAAGTTTTTCCAGTGATGATGATTTCATGGTCTTCCGGATATTCGTAAGAATAAAAAATATTGGCTGTCTTGTTAGAAGCAAATGTCAAAAAATCCTCTTCTGAGCACATCAACTTAACAGACAATTCACTGCCAGGACGAACCTTGACGGATTTACATCCTAATTGATTTGCCATTGATAAGAATGTCTTTTCTTCAATCATCTGACTTTCCTTTATGATTATATAAACTGGCTTTGATTCTCTCCTGTCATTGCGAGGAGCTTCGCTCCGCGGCAATCCGCTCTGTTACGGATCTGACCTAATACCACCAAATTAGTATATTGAACAATCGGCCTCCCGATAACCTATGTCATTTCCTTTTTTTACCGCTGTATATGTAACTTGGAACGTTTGGCGAAGGGTTGCTCCGAAACTGTTCTGGGCATCAACCCATCCTTTTACCCTATAACGGCCATTTCCTAAATGTTCTATTCCTGCCTCTGTAACTTTGCAGAATTTCGCTGTCGAGGGAGATTTCAATTTTGATTCCACTATTTCACATGCTATTGTAAATGCTTCGGCATCTGTATGACGGGCATCGCTGCCTGTAGTTGTATCTTTCTTCTGAGGATTATCATAATCTATATCAAATACTTCTTGTGTACCATATGAATACCTTTTTAACGGCGGATCCGTGAATAGTGAATCGTTATCTGTAGAAAGAGTATTATCGTCAATATAAGTAATTATCATTCCTCCTGCCATAATATAATCATCAGAATACTCGTCTATTTCCATATCGAATAGTTTTGAAGTTGTTTTGTTTTCAATTGAATTAAAATAGACTATCCCTTTATTTGTATCTATTACAAGCTCATATTGTATATTATCTTTATCCGGTTTATCCCTCCACGCTCCATCAATCGGTGCTCCGCCTTTACGTACACCGCAAATTGAACACGTTGCAGGGGTAGCATTTGTCGCTGGAATCCAATTGTGTTCGTGCTCTATATTGGGGTTATTTGGTTCTACTTTCTCAATTTTTTCTGTAATATTAATCCAAAGAGCGGGTCGAACCGTAATACCGTCAGCAAAAACCCCAAGCCCGTTGCTAGCTATTGCGCCACGATATCCTATGCAAGGGGCAGAAGAGGAACGGGATGACGAGCGCAACCACCACCGGCTGCCACCATCTGAAATAACATACTCCCCATGTGCAACTGCATACGCAGTTCCTTTAGCTTGTCTGGCTGAATCTGTATTGAAATATTTGTTAGCTTCATCCTTGCTTAATAAAAAAACCTTATCTGATGATGAAATAATCAGTTCCTGCTCCTTGTTTGAAAATGCACTTTCTATAAAATCTTTATTTAACCATTTTCTTATAGAACTAGTTTCCCATGTAACTTCTTTAGATTCGGTATTATAAGGCTGACAATCAAGACAGTTTTTGCTTATTATTAGAGCTTTGTCGCTATCCCTTTCTAGTATTTTCCATTCAATTTCCTCCATCCCGTTGTCAATCTTATTATCTTGCTCATACTTTCCAAATTTTATAATTGCTCCAACTCTATATGGATCATTTTCTTCTTCTGAGATTGTAGGCGTTGATACTATATTTTCACTTTTAGTTTTATCTCCGCACGCACACAGAGAAAAAGATATAATTAATGCTAATAATAAAACAGATATTCTTTTCATATATATTATCTCTTTCCTCTTCCTCCATAATAATATGTCGCTGTATTTCTTGAAGTTTTCAGCCTGATAAAGAACATCTTGAATAGCTTTTTCATAACCATTTGAATTATATCATATTCTTTTGAATTTCAAAATTACGATAAACCCAGTAACTGAATTACCGGTCTTTTATGGAAAAGGTATCGCGTTTTGATAGAATTACCCGGAGGGGAGTTCACCTGCCCTTTAGGGGGGTGCATTTCAATTTAGGGGGGTGCAAACGGCCAAGGGGTGTGCAAATCAGGCGTCTTTGCTCTCAACGAACTTTTTATACTTATCCCTTAACGTAGAATACTTGAATTGTGTTTTTCCTATGGACGACGAGAGCATAGCTTCAAGCGAATCCAAGTCAGTCGTCGGCCACTTTAGTTTCTTGATTAAAGCAGGAGCCGATTTTAAGAATTTATCCTTCCCATATGTTTGGTAGTAAGCCAAGGGAACAGCATTACCTTCAGCATAGCCAATTGATGCCATTAAACTAAGCATCGCATCCAAAAAGCGTCCTTCCTTGTTGAGAATCCTGTAGCGTTTATCCTCAATTTTACTCATATAGTCGGGGTGTTGAACTGAAAGTTGGTTAAGCCATGCCCAAGCCTTATCATTCTGGCCAGCTTTCAGGTATAAGTCAACAAGACTAAACCATCGTGACTGAGAATTCAGGGTGCTTTTTTGAGTTATGAAAACATCCTCGTACACGGATATCAACTGCTGAATATCATTATCGTTGTCATATGCTTCTTCCGCTTTCAACAACCTTGATAGCTCTTTATCCTGTTTTGCGACTTCCTGTTTCACTGAACGTATGGGCTTTGAAACTGGTGTGCGTTGTTTATTTGCACAATTACTGCATAACCCATCATCGTTTACTCTAAAGAAAAGCCCACTTTTCCCACATAACCTGCATTTTGGCATATGATAATTCTCCTTACTCGCATCCGTATTTTTTGACAATGCCCATGATCAGTTCTTCGAGCTTATCGTAGCTGCTACCTGTGTATTTGATCTGTTCGAGAGCAATTCCATGCTCTGTTTCGCTCTGGTCTCTCCACTTTTCCGCTATTCTGACTACAGTTCCTTTTTTCATGTTTAGATTTCCTTTCATAATAATCCAAATATATATTATACCAAACCCGTTTTTTTCTGTAAAGCAAGCTTAAACAGCCTCGAATACATATATGTGTATTTCGGGGCTGTTTTTTTTAATTTTTCTTTTTTAAATGATTTTTATTCGTATTTCCGGTCGAAGGCGCGGATCTCATCGGCGAAGATCTCGTCTATCATCGCCCTGTCCCCGTCTCAGGGCAGATCCTCAGGCAGGACTTTTCGAATAGAGAGAATTTAGTCACCGGAATAATTATTTTAGTTACTGTCTTTTGTTCTTTTGAAAACGTTGCGGCAGAAGCGGTTTCGATTTTAGTCACTTTAGTCACCGTTTTTTTGAACCCTTGTTTTTTTAAGATTTTACACTGCAAACCGTGAAGTTTTCTTTTCTTCGTGCATGGTAAGTGAGGAGGTTTTTTATTATGAACTGTTCAAACTAATCGAAAAAAATGATCTGTATGAATCACAAACATAAAATGCACGGACGAGTGCATAAAATCTTTTTCACACTTTTGAAAATATACGAGTCTGACCCAAACACCAAAAAAAGATGTTAAAAACCGTTTTTCCAAAACCGATTTACATAATTGTATTGTAATTCCAGGGAATTGCTAATTGTAAAAGGGGTAATGCTTACCCTTTTACAATTACAATTCCCGGTCTGAATTCCATTGTAATGTAATTACTATTATAGCCTATTACAATTACAATCAGCCGATCGCTTCATACGCCCTTGCGAGAAACAATTCCGTCATCAGGAATGAAATCACTCGGGGATTTGTTTACATAATTTTACGCTGTCTTATTGCTCACACCGGTGACTAAAGTGACTAAAATCCAAAACCATTGCGCTGCAAGAGATTCGCCATTCCATTCGATGGTAACCAAATTATTTTTTGCAGTGACTAAAATAAAAAATCAATGTAAGTAACCGTTATACAAGCGGGTATAACGAAGGACCAGGCGGGGTCGGAAAGTCTGCGCACTTACACTATCTCCGTTCTGCCCAAAAGATGCGATCATCTCCGGTACCGTCTTTCGGTCACCGGAGATGTGAAGATTTATTCGATCGAGAGGACGGTCGAGACAGGGTCCGACGTCAATTAGGATCTTTCACCTTATCCCCTCGCAGCAGGCGCGGGCGCTTTTGACGGCGTCGGCTATGGTGCCGCTGGAGACGGCGTCGCCGATCGTGAAGACCCGGTCGAACTCGCCCGAGAGCTGGTTTGCGAGCTTTTTGTCTCCGCGCACTCCCAGTGAGAGGACGACGGCATCGGCCGGTATTACGCGGACCTTCCCCTCTTTCCTGTCGAGGACCGTTACGCTGTCCTTTTCTATCCTCATCAGCTCGCAGGAGGTAAGGAAGCTGGTCCCCGCGGGCACGAGGCGCTCGAGTTCGTCGTCCAGAAGCTGGAACCAGGTCCCCGGGGCGATCTCATCGGCCATCTCGATGACGGTCACCTCGTTTCCCGTCTCGTTCAGGATCTCGGCAGTCTCGAGGCCGGTCATTCCGCTGCCGGCGACGATCACCTTTTTATTCTCTATTACTGTCTCCCTGTGTATTATCTCAGGCGGCGTAAAAACGTGGGGCAGATTGCTTCCGAGGATGGAAGCCGGCCTTATCGGCTCCGCGCCCGTCGCGACTATCACGGCATAGGGATCGAGTTCCTTAACTTCCGCGGGAGTCACCTTGACTCCGAAGCGGATCTCCGCTCCAAGGGCGTCCAGTACCGCGAGCCTGTCCTCTATCGCCCAGGAGAGCTTGCCCTTGAGATTGCAGGCGGCGGCAGTATTGATCTGGCCTCCGGGCATCTCTTCCTTCTCGAGCACAGTCACGGCAAAGCCGCGCTTTAGCAGTATCTCGGCGGCTGCGAGCCCCGCTATTCCGGCACCGATGATCACTATCCTTCTGCAAGCTCCGTCCTTCGGCGGCTCCTCGTAGTACGGCTCGAGCCCGACTCCGGGATTCAAGGCGCACTCCCCGCTCTTTCCGATCTTGGCGTTGGTCATGAAGGAGCTTATGCAGTGGAGGCAGCCTATGCAGCGCCTGATCTGCTCAGGGCGTCCCTCCTCGATCTTCTTTATCCAGTGAGGCTCGCAGATGAAGGAGCGCGCGGAGCCTATGAAGTCCTGATATCCCTCCTCCAGCTGCCTCTCGGCCTGGTCGGGCGAGCGCATGAAGTTGGCGGCGATGACCGGGATCGAAACTACGCTCTTTATCTCCTTCGCCAGATAGGCTCTCCAGCCCGGCTCGTAGGATGTGGGCTCCAGCCAGCGGTTGTACACGTCGTAGCAGGCGGAGGTCACGTTTATCGCGTCGACGCCGAGCTCCTCGAGCCTCTTCGCGATCCGCTTACCGTCCTCCAGGCCGTAGCCCTTGCCGGGCTTTCCGATCCTGTCGTACATCTCGTCGGCCGTGAGGCGCACTATCAGAGGGTAGTCCCGCCCGCAGCGCTCTCTAATCCCCTCGATGATCTCCCTTAAAAAGCGGAGCCTGTTCTCGAAGCTGCCGCCGTATTCGTCCGTACGGAGGTTCGTATTCGGCGAGAGGAACTGCTGGATCAGGTAGCCGTGGCCGCCGTGCAGCTCCACCGCGTCCACTCCCGCCTTTTTGCAGCGCTCCGCGGCGTTTATGAAATCCTGTATCAGATTTTTTATCTCGCGCGTGCTCATCGCGTGGATCCTGGTCGCCCCGTGGGCGCTGAGCTCGCAGTCCGAGGGGCTCTGGACGGACATGCAGATGCCCTTCTCCTCCAGACCAAGAAGCAGCGGCGTGCATTTGAAGAGAGCGTCGAGCACTTTCGGGAAGCGCCTGACTACGGGGATCACGACCGGAAGCGTGTTTATCGAACTCGCGTAGCCCTGCCTGCCGGGGTGGTGGAGCTGGATGCAGAGTTTCGCCCCGTGCTTATGGAGACGCTCCGCGAAGGCTCTCATCGGCTCTATGTGGTAATCGTGGCTCATCGAGAGCTGGGTGAAGGTGGAGGCCGCGCCCATGTCGTTTACACGGCAGATACCGGGAATTATCATGGCGATCCCGCCCTTGGCGCGCTCCTCGTAGTAAGCGATCATCTTCTCCGTGGGGCAGCCGTCCGTCTGACCGAGACTCATCTCCGCCGCGGTCATCACGGTCCTGTTTTTGAGAGTCATGGTCCCGATATTCATCGGGCTCAAAAGCATGTCATATCCCAAGGCCGTGCTCCTTTATCTCATCGCGGACCTCTTCCGCGATCTTCTCCAGCTTCTTCTTAAAGCGCTCGAGCTTGGCTTTCTCCATGTTCCAGTACACCGTCCTCACCGGAGGGACCACTCCCATCAGAACCTTCGCGAAGCCGAAGAGCCCGCAGGGAGACACGATCGCCTTTCCGGCCTCTATCCCTTCGACCATCTTTTTCGCCACATGGGCGGGCTTCTGGACCGGGAAGGGCTTTTCGAACTCCACCGGATTGGCCACCTTGAAGAAATTGGTATCGGTCGCGACCGGGTAGAGGCAGGTTATCTGGAGATTGTCCGGCTTCTCGAGGCGGATCGCCTGCTGGAAGCCGTTGAGGGCAAACTTCGAGGAGGAGTACAGAGCGTAGCCGGGCATGGCCATCTCGCCTATGGCGCTGACCGTGTAGGCCAGGATCCCCTCGCGCCCGTCAAGGTGCTTTATGTACCTGGCGTAGGTGTAGATCGGGGAGATCGTGTTCGTGCGGAATATCGCGTCGATCCTGTCCCAGTCGGTGTAATTGAACTCCTCGTAATAGGGAAAGCCGGCATTGGCGTAGAAGAGATCTATCTTTCCGAAGAGCTCTTCGGCCTTTTCGAAGACTCTGTCCACGCCCTCTTTCGTGCTTATGTCGCAGGGAAAGGCCGTGACGTTGTCCGCAAAGCCGCGGATATTGTCCACATGGCGCGCTACGGCGAGGATCCTGTTTCCCTTGCCCTTCGCGAGAAGCTTCAGAACCTCGAAGCCTATGCCGGAGCTCGCACCGGTCAGAACTATCGTTTTGCTTTCTATCATTCAAATCACCTCAGTCGCGGTCTCAGACCGCCTGGAATATATAGAATTTGAGATAATCAGTCTCGGGGACGTTCCACAGGATCGGGTGGTCCGGGGCCTGCTGGCGCGCCTCGATCTGTTTGAGTTCGACTCCGGCGTCCCGGGCGGCGCTCTTTAGCATGCTGACGAAGCGCTCCGAGGGCATGAAGTGGCTGCAGGAGGCTGTGGCAAGATAGCCTCCTCTCGGAAGCAGCTGCAGGGCGCGGAGGTTTATCTCCTTGTAGCCCTTCTCGGCCCTGTCTGCCGTCCTGCGGGACTTGGTAAAGGCGGGCGGGTCGAGGATTATCAGATCGTAGGGCTTTCCGCCTTTTTGTATCAGCGAGGGCAGAAGGTCGAAAATGTCGGCCGCAAGAAAATCCATCCTGTCCTTAAGGCCGTTTCGCTCCGCGTTGGCAATGGCCATGTCGATCGCGCTTCGTGAGATGTCCACGGCCGTAACGCTCTGCGCTCCGCCCAGAGCTGCGTTTAATGCAAATGAGCCGGTGTGAGTGAAGCAGTCGAGGACCTTTTTGCCCCTGGCTATCCTCGCGACGGCGAGGCGGTTGTATTTCTGGTCCAGGAAAAAGCCCGTCTTCTGGCCGTTTTCGAAGTCGACGAGGTATCTTATGCCGTTCTCTGCGATCTCCGTGACCGTTTCCCCTTCGCCGTAAAACCAGCCTTTTCCCTCGTCAAGGCCCTCGAGGGCGCGGATCGCGACGTCGTTTCTCTCGTATATGCCCCTTATCTCCTGCCCGTCCTCTTTTAAGGTCTCCAGGAGGATCGGGAAGATCAGGTCCTTTCTCTTCTCCATGCCGGCCGAGAGGGTCTGCGTGACCAGAACGTCATTGAACCTGTCAACCGTAAGGCCGGGAAAGCCGTCCGACTCTCCGAAGATGAAGCGGCAGGCAGAGGTGTCCCCGGGCATGACCGTTTTGCGGTAGTCCCAGGCGTAGGACGCGCGCCTTCTCCAGAAATCCTCATTAAAGCTGTCGTTTGCGTTTCGAGAGACGAGGCGTATCCTTATTTTGCTGCTTAGGCTCAGAAAGCCCGTCCCCAGGTATTTGCCCTTCTCGCTGACGGCGTCGACCAGGGCGCCGTTTTCGCAGTCCGGGGCATCGGTTATCTCGGCCTCGTAGATCCAGGGGTGCCCGTTTTCGACCCAGCGGGTCCCCTTGGCCGAGACCGTAAATTTAGGAAAATCTCTCTCTGCTTTCAATGAAGTTTAAACTCCCTTATCTCCGTCATTATGCCCCCGAGATCGTTTACCTCGACGGCAGCCCAGGTGAGGTGTGAGCCGCAGCCCGCGGTGCCGGGGTTGAGTATCTTTACGCCGCCGAGCTCCGAGTTGTCCGGAATGTGCGTGTGCCCGTACATTGCTATGGCGCAGCCCCGCTCCTGAGCGGCGTAGACCAGCGAGTCGGTCGTATAGCGGACGCTGTAGAGGTGTCCGTGGGTGATGAAGGCTTTTACCGGCCCGAGCGGCACCACTTCCCGGTCTCTCGCCGAGGTCGCGAAATCGCAGTTTCCGCGCACCCTGAACATCGGGATGTCAGGAAACTCGAGATGCATGTCGTCGGCGTCCCAGGCGTGGTCCCCGAGGTGGATGATCAGGTCCGGTCTGTAACTTCTGACGGCCGCGAGCGCGTATTCGATGTTCCCGTGGGTATCAGAAAAAACGGCGGCTTTTATGCTCATCTCAGTATCTCCCAGAGCCCGTCCCAGGAAGAGATCTCGTAATTGACTCTGAAGCCATCCCGGAGAGGCAGGCCGAAGGGATTGTACCAGAGCGTGTCCGCTCCTATGTTGTTTCCCCCTTTTATATCCGAGGTCAGGCTGTCGCCGATGACCAGGGCCTCCTCCCTGTTCCAGTCGGGGATCGAGGAGATGACGGCGTCGAAGAACTCCTTCGAGGGCTTGTCCGCTCCCACGGCCTCCGAGACGAAAACTCCTTTGAAGTACTTCGTGATCCCGGAGCTTTTGAATCTCCTCTCCTGGACGAACTGGTTCCCGTTCGAGATCAGGTAGAGATCGTGCGTTTTCGACACGCGCTCGAGCATCTCCTCAGCTCCGGGCATGAACCAGTGGCCCCGCGAGAGGTAGATCTCATAGCTTTTGTTGACCTTCACCGGGTCGCCCTTCGCTCCTATCTCGAGGAAGGTCTCTGCGAAACGCTTTTCAAGACATTGCCTGCGGGTCTCGATCTTATTCTCGAGAAGCTCCCAGTGCTTGATGTTGTATCTGTGGTAGACCTTGAGGATATCGTCGCTGCAGGGGATGCCGAAATCCGCGAAAGTCTGGGCGATCGCGTTGCGCTCGGCGGTATTGAAGTCGAGGATCGTGTTGTCGCAATCGAAAAGAAGTATTCTGTAAGGCATGGTCTCTCCGTATGTCTTTATTCGGAAATATTTTAATGTACGGGCCCCTTTTGTGCAAGATGTTTTGAAAAGAGAAAGACCCGCCGGATCACGGCGGATCTTTCCTGGTACGCCCGATGCGATTCGAACGCACGACCTTCAGAGTCGGAGTCTGACACTCTATCCAGCTGAGCTACGGGCGCGTAAGCTTAAACATTATAGCAAAATAAAACTTCAAAGTAAACCTTTTATCGCTCGCGGGGCGCAAAATGGCGTGGCGAAAGTCTTAATTCACAAATCCGGATTCATATGTTATAATGAGGCGCTATGAAAAAAACGACTTTGAAGATCATCGCGACCGTACTGTGTCTGGCCATGCTCCTGCCCATCGCTGCCTGCGGGGAGAGCAGGTACAAGGACACCGAGTTTCTCGCGATGGACACGATAATGGATATCAGGGCCTACGGGAATAATGCCGACGAGGGCCTGAACGCGGCCAAGAACGTCATTCTGACTTTAGACAAGATGCTGGACCCGGAGAACCCCGCCAGCACCGTCTACGCCATGAACCACGCCCACGGGAAGAGCGTGGCGGTCTCCTCGCAGATCGCCGAGATGATCAGCGTCGCAAAGGACATCTATGCCAAGTCCGGCGGGGCTCTGGACCTGACCGTCTACCCGCTCGTCAAGGCCTGGGGCTTTCTGGATGAGAAGTATTACGTTCCGGCCTATAACGACATCGAGTCTCTGCTGCAGTTCGTCGACTTCTCTCAGGTCAAGCTCGTCTCCTTCCCGAGCAGCGGGACCTACCAGGTGACCATGCCCGAGGGCTTCGAGATCACCTTCGCTTCCTGCGCCAAGGGCTGTGCCTCCCAGTACGCCGTCGAGACTATGAGAAACCACGGAGTCACCAGCGGATTTGTCTCGCTCGGCGGGAACGTTCAGACTCTGGGAAAGAAGCCCGACGGGTCCAACTGGGCGATAGGTATCCAGGACCCAAACAACAAGCAGAGCTATGTCGGCGTCGTCTCCGCGGGAGAGTGCGCGATCGTCACCTCCGGCAACTATCAGAGGAGCTTCGTCGGAAACGACGGTGAGACCTACGGGCACCTGCTCAAGCCGAACACGGGCTACCCGGTCGTCAACTGGCTCCAGTCCGTGACCGTGATCTGCGACAACGGGATCAAGGCCGACTGCCTTTCCACAGCGCTCTTCGTACTGGGGCAGAGCCAGGCTATCGAGTACTGGAAAGCAAACCGGGGCGAGTTCGACATGGTCATCATAAATACGAACAATGAGGTCATAATAACCTCCGGACTCATCGAAAGATTCACGCTTTCAAACGAGAACTACAAATTGAGTTCCATCGAGTAATGCCGGATCTCAGCAGAAACATCAGATATATTAAGGGCATTGGAGAAAAACGGGCCCGGGCTTTCGAAAAGCTCGGAGTCCGGACTCTCGGTGACCTTATTTCTTTTTACCCGAGGCGCTACGAGGACAGGAGCCGCGTAAAGGAGATAAACTCCCTCGAGGACGGTGAATACGCCTGCATAGACGTATATGTCACCTCCTCGCCTGTTCTGGCGCGTCTCAGCGGCGGAAAGAGCATGGTCCGCTTCAGCGCGTCCGACGATACCGCGAGGATAGACATCACCTATTTCAACCAGGTCTATCTCAAGACCGGGATCCACGTCGGGGACCACCTCCGCTTCTACGGGAAGGCCGAGGTGCTCGGGCGCAAGCGCTTTATGACGAACCCGCTCTACGAGAACGCCGAGAAGGAGGGCGTCTACACCGGGAGGATAATCCCCGTCTACAGGAGAAACGCCCAGCTCTCGCAGAAGCAGATAATGAACGCGGTCGAAAACGGCCTGAAGCTCTGCGACGACGGGATCGAGGACTTTCTGCCTGAGGACGTGAGCGCGAGGAACAACCTTACCGACGAGGACTTCGCCGTTCGCAACATCCATTTCCCGGAGAGCACGGCAGCTCTTTCGAGCGCAAAGGAGAAGCTGGTCTTCGACGAGCTGTTCCTGCTCGCCTGCGCGCTCAAAAAGATGAGAAGCGACAATACAAAGATCTCCGGAATAAGGCTCGGGGAGACAGACCTTGAGGATTTCTACAAAGGACTCCCCTTCTCCCCGACGAATGCCCAGAAAAGGGCCGTCGCCGAGTGCATGAAGGATATGGGCTCCGGAGAGGTCATGAACAGGCTCCTGCAGGGCGATGTCGGAAGCGGAAAGACTCTGGTCGCGGCGGCGCTGGTATGGGCTTGCAGCAGGCACGGCCTCGGCTCCATATTCATGGCTCCTACGGCGCTTCTGGCCGAGCAGCATTACAATACCCTCTCGAGGCTTCTCGCGCCCTACGGGCTGAATACGGCCCTTGTGACGGGATCCATGACGGCGGCGGAGAGAAACGCCGTAAGAGCGGGGATCGCGGAGGGGCGCTACAGTCTCATAATCGGCACGCACGCACTCTTCAGCGAGGGCATGGAGTACGGAGAGAGGATCGCTTTAGTTATTACCGACGAGCAGCACCGTTTCGGAGTCGCCCAGAGGGCGAGGATCATCGAGAAGGCGGGAAACCCGCACGTACTGGTCATGTCCGCGACGCCGATCCCGAGGACACTGGCGCTGATAATCTACGGTGATCTCTCGATCTCCATACTCGACGAGATGCCCCCCGGGAGGCAGAAGGTCGACACCTTCGCGGTGGATTCCTCCTACAGACAGAGGATCAACGCTTTTATAAGAAAACAGGTACAGGAAGGGCACCAGGTCTTCGTCGTGTGCCCGATGATAGACGAGAACGAGGAGATCGGCGACGTGATCTCCGCAGAGGAGCACGCGGCCTACCTGAAAAAGGAGCTTCCGGAGCTTAAAGTCGCGCTTTTGCACGGGAAGACCCCGAATAAAGAAAAGGACAAGATCATGAATGATTTTGTCCTTGGAGAGAGCGATATTCTGGTCTCGACGACCATTATAGAAGTCGGTATCGACGTCCCGAACGCGAGCCTGATCGTCATAGAAAACGCCGAGCGCTTCGGCCTGAGCCAGCTGCACCAGCTGAGGGGCCGTGTCGGGCGCGGAGAGGCGAAGAGCTACTGCGTGCTTTTCTCGGACAACCGTTCGGATGAGGTCAGGGCAAGGCTTAAAGTCATGTGCGAGACGAACGACGGCTTCAGAGTTGCCGAGGAGGACCTCAGGCAGAGGGGCCCCGGTGACTTCTTCGGGAGCGCCCAGCACGGCCTGCCCGAGCTGCATATCGCCGATCTCGGAACGGACCTGGAGACGCTTTCAAACGCGCAGAGCGAGGCCGAGCGGGTAATGGAGTCCGACCCCCTGCTCGAGAGGCCGGAGCACGCGCTGCTGGGCGCTAAGATCGAAGCGATGTTCGACTTAAGCCGCGATACCTTTAACTGAGATCATTAAATAAGAACTATCAGAAGCGCCGCGAAGGTCAATAAGACCGCGAGGGCGAAGATCGTAAAGCCCCAGTTGAAGGTCTTCTTCTGCGGGTTCGACGATTCCTTTATGAGCTTTGCCTTTCTCAGGGCCGTGACCAGAGGCTTGTAGAGAAGAAGCGTGATGCCGGCGTTTATGCCGCCCTTGGAGAGGTTGAACGGGAGGAATACGCTCATGAGCATTCCCCCGACGACGGATCTGTCGACGCCCATGTAGAACGGAGTCACGATATAGTTCCAGGCGAGCATGCACAGAGTCATGAACGCGACGCCGAGACCCAGGCCTATGACCGCGCCCTTATGGGTGTGGTTCTTTTTATGGTAGAACCAGGCTGCCGGGACCGCGAAGGCGCAGGTGGAGACTATGTTCATCAGAAGGCCGTAGGGGCCCGTGGTGGAGATCGTAAGCATCTCGATAAGAGAGACCAGGACGGAGATTATGACGCAGGTCAGTGGCCCGGATATAAAGCCGGCGATGACTACTATGGCGTCTTTCGGGTCGTAGCTCAGAAAGCCCGCGACGTTCGGAACTATCTTTCCGATCAGGACCGCCACGAACGCGATGGCGATGAACATGGCTGTCATTACAACGTACTTTGTGTCGAATTTCGATTTCATTTTTCAACCTCCGGAAAATATAAAACTGCCCGCGAAAAACTTCACGGGCAGTTTTGCATGTACGAAAAGACAAAACAAAAAAACTTCTTCCATCCAGACTTTACTGTCGGTCCCGGAATCGCACCGGATCGTGCATCTTACTGCTCGCGGACTTTACCGCCGGTCGGGAAATGCTCCCTGCCCTGAAGTTCTATTCGGTTATGCTCGGATTATATCACAGATACCGCGGATTGCAAGTTATTTTCGAATATCTCAGCACCAGAAGAATCTGATTCCGCAGAGAGGCCCCAGGCAGGCGTTTAAGGCCATGAAGGTCAGGCACATTCTCGCGGGGGAAACAGCCGTGGTGCCGAAGTTCGATGAGTAGTTGCGGTAGTAGGCGCCGCCGCTTTCTATCTGCTCGAGCAGTCTCAGGTATTCGTCGTTGTCGGGCTCGAAGTCCACGGCCGTTCTCGCGTCGTTGAGGGCCTGGATACGGTTTCCGAGAGACATGTTGGCGGCGGCGGAGAGATAGTAGAATCTGCCGTCTCTCTCGGCCAGCGGCACTCCTGAGAGCGCGTTCAGCGCCTCGCGGTACATGCCGTTTCTGATATAGTTCATGGCGGCGCGGTACTCGCCTCTCTCGGTCTCTGTTCTTGTGTAGGACCGGTTCCCGTTCCAGTAGCTGTCCCAGGTCCCGGCGCCGTAGCCGTGGGAATAGGAATAGCTCTGATAGGCAGAGCCTCCGCCGTAAGCTGCCGAAGCTTTGTCTCCGTCTTTTATCTGGTCGTAGGCCGCGTTGATCTCGTTCATCTTCTCCGCGGCGTACTTGTCCCCGGGGTTCATGTCCGGGTGGTACTTCTTAGCCAGATCCCTGTATGCTTTTTTGATCTCCTCGTCGGAGGCTGTCCTCGGAACTCCGAGGACTTTATACGGATCCTGCACCTGTGGGATTCCTTTCAGCGCCGAAGGACCTGTAAAACTTTAGCCAGACTCCGGCACAGAGAATATTGTTTATTATATCTGTATTTTCGACCAAAGGCAAGGCGTCCAGAGATCTTACACAATCTCCGAGGAGCATCTCGAGCATGGCTTTCAGATCCTCCGCTTTCGCGTCCGGACCGTAAACCTTCTTGAGCGGGTTGAAGCTGCCCGTCTCCGTGTCCTTCCTGAGATCGCAGACGGCGTCCATTATGTATATGAACCTTCCGAGCGCGAGGCCGAAATCATGGAGATATCTCTGCCAGTGGTCCTCGTATATCGCGAATATCCCTGCCATTATCCTTCCGAAGGCGTCGGCGCACGCGTCTGCGCCGCTGTTTTCATCCTTCTCCAGCTCCGAGAGCGCGGCGAGCTCCTTTTTTATAAGGGCGCACTTTTCGGGATATTTTTCTTCGACTCTGAGCGCGTGTCTTTTGAGGATCTCCGACTCGAGCTTTCCGGCGAGCTTTCTCTCGTCCTCCCAGTCGTCGAGGCAGTTGAGATAAGCCAGATAAACGTTCATGGCTGCCGCGTAATCCGTAAAGGCGTTTGTCCTGAATAAATGCTCCTTAAAGGGATGAGGCAGACAGCGGCCTTCCGCCGCTTTAGTCTCCGGCTCGTAGAGAGAACTGAGGACGAGAATCAAAAAAGTCATATCGTAGGCCAGCGCGAGCCTCGGGATCTCTCCGAATCCGTCTCTGATCCCGTGGCAGAGGCCGCAGTAATATGACTTATATGTTTTAATTTGTTCTTCGGGAAGAAGGTCTCCGGTGGAGATCAGATAACCGAACATCTGTATCAGGTCTTCCCCTCGAAAGTGCGCCCGCATTTTCTGCAGACGATCTTGATTTTCCCTTTTCCTCTCGGAACGCGCAGGACCGACGAGCAGGAAGGGCATTTGAAGAATTTGTATTCCTTGCGCTGCTTCCATTTCTGGACTTCGACCCTTAAGGCGTTCACTACTTTGTATCTCTTCGCGAGGTATCTCTCGTTCTCTGCCCTGCGCTTGGGCAGATTTCTGGAGAACATGCGGAAATACACGAACGCGAGCAGAGCCAGCGCCGCGAAATAGAAAAGGTTTCCGAATGAATTTTTGATCAGCGCCGCCAGAAGCAGAAATACGACTGTCGTGACCAGCAGGAAACGGTTCAAATAGTCGTTTCCGTTGCGGCCGGCCATGAATGCGGCAAATTTTTCCCTTAATCTCATAGTACACCCGGTAATTCTTTAATTACTGAAATTCTAGCACTGCTGCCCGGGATTTCATCACTATTTTGTTAACAATGAAAGCTCGACTATCTTCTCGCAGAGGTGCGGGTAGTCGAGGCCCTCGAGGAGGGCGGCTTTCGGGATGAGGCTTGCCGGCGTCATTCCCGGAAGGGTGTTGACCTCCAGGCACCAGGCCCTGCCCTCGGCATCGAGTATGAAATCGGTCCTCGAGTAGACCTTGAGGCCAAGAGCCCTGTGGAATTTGAGTGCCGCCTCGCCGCAGGTCTTCATGTCCTTTTCGCTGATCCTGGCAGGGCAGATCTCACGCGCCGCCTCGTTTCCGGACTGGTATTTGGAGACGTAGTCGAAGGTCGAGCCCTCGGGCGGGACTATCTCTATCGGGGAGAGGTATCTGTCCCCAAGCACCGGGACCGTGATCTCCGTTCCCTCGATCTTCTTCTCGGCGATTATATGGTTGCCGTATTTGAGAAGCCTTGTGAGGGTGTCTCTGAGCTCTTCCACGCTCTCCGGGAACTCCACGCCTATCGATGAGCCGCCCCCGGCCGTCTTGACTACGCAGGGCACGGGGATCTCCCAGATAAGCCTCGGTATGTCCTCTTCGGTATATGTTATGTCTTTCCAGGGCGGGGTGAGGATCCCGTTTGCCTCCATTACGATCTTGCCCGTGGCCTTGTTCATGGCCATGGCGCTGCCGAGGTAATCCGAGCCGGTATAGGGAACGCCGAGCAGGTCCAGAGCCGCCTGGATCTTGCCGTCCTCTCCGTCCGCTCCGTGAAGGCCCAGAAAGACGCAGTCCGCCAGACGGCAGATCTCCAGCACGCCTTTGCCGAGCCTCGAGGGGCTTTTATCTTTTCTCATAGCCCTCACCTTCTCCAGGTCGGGCTCCGTGTGCTCGATGGAAGCGCCGGGAAGGTGCCCGTCTTCACAGTCGAAGAGATCCTCTGGCTTTCCGTCGTAATCCTCGAGGCCGAAAAACATATCCACAAATACGGCCTTGTGGCCGAGCTGTCTGAGGCCTTTGCAGACGGAGGAAGCCGTGACCAGCGACACGTGCCGCTCCGTGCTTATTCCTCCACCCAATACAACTATCTTCATCTTCCGCCTCCGTTTCTTTTTTTCGCGATCGCAGCGCAAAGGACGCGCTGTTTAAACAAAATATCAAAAGGCAGGCACAGCCTGCCTCTTAACGTAAGTCAGGTTCTTATCTGTTGAGCGTCTGGTTCCTGTCCCAGACCGCCAGGAGCTTGTTGTACTCGTCCTGTTCTATGAGCCCGTTTTTCTTGAACTGGTCCAGCTGCTCGCGCCAATGGTCGATGCCCTCGCAGGAGGAGCGTCTCAGGACCGTGCTCTCGAGATCCTCGTGGGAATGCTCGGCCTTCATCATATCAAAGGGCCGCCTGAAGCTTCCCGGGCTGCTCTTCGCGCGTTTCATGGCAGTCTTTGCAGCGAAGACCGATATCGCTGCCACTGCAATTATAAAGACCACAGTCAGGATGAACGGGAGCGCACGCCTGAGTTCCGCGTTATATCTCAAAAAGCTCAGGTCGAAATCCCCCGCCTCGGCCGCGGATAAAAGGATCACTCCGACGGCGATGATAAGGGAGAGCGCGGATTTTTTCTTTACTTGTCTCTTTGTCCTGCCTCTGTTTTGGGAATTGTCCATATCTTTCTCCGTTTCAGGCCTTTTCATAGTTGGACTTAAGTCTCAGAAATCTCTCGAAGTTATCCCCGGCCGCGAGCATCTCTTCCCTGTTTCTCGGGAAATTGTCGCTCAGGTCCGGAAACACGCCCTCTCTTTCGAACTGGGAGATCGCGAAGTCGACGATGTTCCCGTCTATTATATTGAAGCTGTGCACGATCTGCGCGCCGGGCACCTTCGAAGATACGATCTCTCCCCCGAAGACCTCCTGGGCGAGCACAGAGGTGATGGTGCACTGGCCGGTGGTCGGAAGAGAGGGCGAAAAGAACTTACGGAAACGCGGGGAGCAGGTCTGCTCATCCCAGGACTTCAGCATCTTTTCGTAGAATTCGTCGAACTCCGGTCTTCCGAGCTCCTCGCCGACATATCTTCTGTATTCGGGCTTCATTCGTCGAATACTATATAGTCTTCTTTTCTGGGCGCGGGTTTCGGACCGTCGCCGACGGTATAGCCGAGAGCGAGGTTGCCGATTCCGATGTAGTTCTCGCCAAGGCCCCATTTGGCCATCAGTTCTTTGCCCTTCTCTGTCTGGAACACTTCTCTTGCCCTGTTGATCCAGCAGGAGCCGAGGCCGACCGCGTGGGCGGCATTCATCATGTTGCCGAGAACTAAAGAGCCGTCCTGAACGTAAGTCGGTATATTCGAATCCGCGAAGACGACTATTATTGTGGGAGCTCCGTAGAACGGATCTATGCCCCTGCCCCAGACCTCGTCATTCATCTCGGAGATGCAGTCCCTGACCTCTTTGTTCTGAACGACTACTATCTTCGGGGACTGTTTGCCCATGGCTGTCGGGGCGTACTGGCCCGCGAGCAGGACCGCGTGGAGCAGTTCCTTCGGGACCTGTCTTTCGGTATCGTATTTCCTTATCGATCTTCTTCCGAGCAGATTCTGGAGCGCCGCGACATTGATGTTATTGTCCATTGTGACCTCATTTTTCGTTTCTTCCCCGGAGGGCATCTCTCTGAGCGGGATGCTGTTGTCCGCCGGTGCCCCGCCGTACTGTTTTTCTGTGTATTCTTTATAATCCTCTGTGTATCTCGTCTCGGGAGGAGACTGGATATCCCTGCTTGTCTCATTCATGTTTATTGCCGCTCTTTTCGACTTTCTGGCCTTTCTCTTCTCTTTCCACTTCTTAAACCACATACCGTTTACTCCTTCACAATAAGCTTGACGCCTTCGATCCTGACGACATGGACCATTGTCCCCTTGCGGTACCCGGTATTGTCGCTCTCGGACCTCGCGGTCCACTCTCTGCCGCTCGCTTTAACGGCGCCCGTTCCGAGGACGTTGTCTATATCCTCCGTCACTATCGCTTCCCTGCCGATGAGCATATCGGCGTTGGTCGGCTGGGTCCTGCCGTTAACGTATTTTTTGACCAGCGGTCTCGTTAAGAACAGTGCGGCGAGCGATACGACTATAAAGGCCGTCACCTGAAGCCACAGAGGGGCGTTCAGAAGAGATATGAGCAGCGCCACCAGAGCTCCGAACGCGAACCAGATCGATACGAGTCCGGGGACGGCTCCCTCGACTATAAGACAAATGACCAGCACGCCCAGCCACCATACCCACGGCGAAGCGCCTATTCCGGTTATCATTCATGCCACCTCCTTATTATTTAACGTATTATATCATGAAAATTTCCCGATTACCATAAGGACTGCTTCTTTTATTCCTGAAATTTATATGTTATAATGGCCAAAATCGTTTTAAGGAGCAGATATATGGACGGTAAAAAATTCCGCGCACTCAGAGAAGAAAAAGGCTTTACTCAGGAGGAAGTCGCAAGCTTCATCAATATAGATCCGAAGATCGTCACATACTGGGAAGAGGACAAAAAATTCCCCTGGTGGATGAGGCTTCTGAATATAACGCTGAATCCCATCACCAATGATGTTAAGATCCTGGCCGACAGATTCGGCATGAGCGAAGAGGAGTTCAGGGAAGCAATAGACCAGCCCTACGAAAAGGACAACGACGCGAACGGAAAATAAAATACAGCCGGGCAGCTGTTTCGCTGCCCGGTATCTTATTGGTCTGTGTTCTTTTCCTTGAGATTCTTCACCTGGTTTTCCAGGTCGGAGACCTTTTTCATTATATCCTCGTATTTGCGCCGGTTTATTATGATTATATCCGACTCGGGGTCATCCCCTTCCTCGCCGCTGTTTATCCGTTTCATGACCAAGCGTATCATTACGAGCATGATAAGCCCCGCGATGAAGGCGCAGAGGCAGAGCCCGAAGCTGAAGAAAAACCATTTCTCATCCATGCCGCCTCTTTTGAATATAACGCTTACCGCGAGCAGAGCCAGCGCGGAGGCGATCATAAGGGTCTTTCCCACGCTCTCATTCGTTATTTCGACTTTCGGTTCCTCACCGTGATTGTCTTCCATAGTTATCCGTTTCCTGTCATTTTTGTGCTATTCTATCACAATTTTTAATATAGTAAAGAATTATTTGAAATTGCACCATTTTTTTATTGACATAAGCTGACCTCGTTGTTAGAATGCACACAGTCTCAATTGGTTTCACCAAGAAAGATTGCCCCGGCCGAGCGCCGATTATTGATTGAGTTAAAAGCTCAAGTTTTATAAGTTGGTTACTATAAACCGTTATGCGTTACGTGCAGACTTGTGAAATGGTCAATAAGAGTAGTAAGAGCATCTTTGTTGTATAGACTCTAAGAACCGATTGGGATATTGTTGTATCCTGAAGTTTGAGTGGTGTATGTAATGTCACATACGCCGCTTTTTTATATAAGGCAGGGCTTGAATATGAAGAAAATCATCGAACTTAAAAATGTAAGCAAGGCTTTCGACGGAGAGACGGTACTCGACAATATCAATCTCGATATCTACGACAACGAGTTCCTGACGCTTCTCGGACCCTCCGGCTGCGGAAAGACCACGACTCTCCGCCTTATCGGAGGCTTTGAGACGCCGGATCAGGGCGATGTCATATTTATGGGAGAAAAGATAAACGACGTGCCTCCGCATAAGCGGAACGTAAACACCGTTTTCCAGAGATACGCGCTCTTCCCCCATCTCAACGTCTTCGACAACGTCGCTTTCCCGCTCAAGGAGAGGGGCTTGCCCAAGGCCGAGATTGAGGAGAAGGTAAACGAGATGCTCTCGCTGGTCGCTCTGAGCTCTTTTGCCAAGAGAAGCGTTACAAAGCTCTCCGGCGGACAGCAGCAGAGAGTAGCCATTGCCAGAGCTCTTGTCGGCCAGCCCAAGGTACTTCTCCTGGATGAGCCGCTGGCAGCGCTGGATCTGAAGCTTCGCAAGGATATGCAGCAGGAGCTCAAGAAGATCCAGAAAGCCACAGGGATCACCTTTGTTTTCGTTACCCACGACCAGGAAGAGGCGCTTTCCATGTCCGACACGGTCGTAGTCATGTCCGAAGGCAAGATCCAGCAGATCGGCACTCCGATAGATATATACAATGAGCCCGAGAACGCTTTTGTGGCCGATTTCATCGGTGAGAGCAACATCCTCGACGGCGTGATGCTGGAAGATTACAAAGTCCGTTTCTCAGGCAGGACCTTCAAGTGCGTGGACTTCGGATTCGAGAAAAAAGAGAGCGTGGACGTCGTTATCAGACCCGAGGACGTGGATATCGTTCCGGAGCAGGAAGACCTGCTAAGCGGAGTCGTCACCTCCGTGACCTTCATGGGCGTCAACTATGAGATAATCGTCGATATCAAAGGCTTCAAGTGGATGATCCAGACCACCGATTTTGTGGATGTGGACGAGCATATAAGCCTCAAGATAGACCCGGACGCCATTCACGTCATGCACAAATCCGAGTACTCCGGCCTCTACGGAGACTACTCCTCATTCTCCAACGAGTTCGATGAGCTCGAGGAGATCGATGAAAGCGAGGACGGCGAATGACCAGGAAAATGCAGAAATGGCTCCTCGCGCCGTATTCGGTCTGGGCCTTTCTCTTCATGATAGTGCCTCTGATATTCGTAGCCTATTACGCGCTGACCGACAATGATTACAACTTCACCTTCGAAAATATAAGGAAATTTTTTGTAACCACTTCCTCGGTCACGAACGACGCCGGACAGGTTTCCGAGGTACACACCTATATACTCATCTTCCTCCGCTCGCTCAAGCTGGCGGTGATCTCAACGATAGTCTGCCTGCTTCTGGGCTACCCCATGGCTTATATAATCTCCCAGTCCTCTCCGAGAGCGCAGAAGATATTCATTACGGTCATAATGATCCCCATGTGGATGAACTTCCTGATCAGAACCTACGCCTGGATGACGATACTGCAGGATACCGGGATCCTCAACGGTTTTCTCGGTCTTCTGAGCCTCAGGCCGGTCCACATCATTGGGACTGAGGGCGCTGTCGTTATCGGTATGGTCTACGACTATATACCGTATATGATAATGCCGATCTACTCGGTCCTCGCGAAGCTGGACCCGAAGCTCACCGAGGCCGCCAGGGACCTGGGCTGCAACTCCGTCGGAGTTTTCAAGAGAGTCGTTCTCCCGCTCAGCCTCTCGGGCGTCGTATCCGGAATAACGATGGTCCTTATCCCCTCGATCTCGACCTTCTACATTTCGCAGAAGCTCGGCAACGGCAAGTTCTATCTCATCGGTGACGCGATAGAAGGCCAGTACGTAGCCAACAACCTGCATTTCGCGGCCGCCATAGCGCTTATTCTCATGATAATCCTGCTGGCTGGCATGGCAGTTATGCAGCACTTTGCGGATATAGAAAGAAAGCTGGAAGCATGAAAGTCTGGTCAAAAATATTTACGGTTCTGATAATGCTGTTCCTCTTCGCGCCGATACTGATACTTCTTGTATTCTCTTTTAACGGCTCGAACAGCCTCTCCGTTTTCTCCGAGCCCTCCCTGTTCTGGTACAGGGAACTCTTCAAGGACTCCGAGACTCTGGGATCTCTGAGGAACACTCTCATTCTCGCGCTTTCGGCGTCGGTCATATCCACAGTCCTCGGCACGGCCGCCGCGGTCGGGATAAACAGCCTCAGGAACAAGTTTCTGAAGACCGCCATCGATACGACCACAAACATTCCTATGGTAAACCCGGATATCATCACCGGTATATCCCTCATGCTCATGTTCGTGTTCGTCGGAAGGCTCTTCGGAGCTTCCTCGAGCCTCAATTTCGGCACCATGCTCATAGCGCACATAACCTTCTGTCTCCCCTATGTGATACTCCAGGTCATACCCAAGCTCAAGCAGATGGATAAAGCCCTCCCTGAGGCTGCCATGGATCTCGGCTGTACCCCTGTAGGCGCTTTCTTCAAGGTAGTACTGCCGGATATAATGCCCGGAGTCATTACCGGTCTACTGATGGCATTCACGCTTTCTCTGGATGATTTCGTCATCTCCTATTTCACTGTCGGCAACGATTTCCAGACTCTGCCGATAAGGATATACAATATGACGAAGAAGACGGTGACCCCGAAGATGTACGCTCTGGCCACCATAATATTCTTTGCCATTTTAATACTTCTCATATTTACGAATCTCTCGGACGAGGAGTCCGATTCCACCGCCAACGCGAGAAGAGCCCAGAGAAAGAGCAGAAGGGTGGAAAACCGCAGGGTCATATCGCCCAAAGTATATCTGTCTGCTGCAGCCGCCGTTCTCGTCGTCGTAATAGTACTGATAGCCGCTCTCGGGACCGGAAGGGATACGCTTACGCTGAATGTCTACAACTGGGGCGAGTATATCTCCGACGGCTCGGAGGACTCCCTCGACACGATCTCGGCTTTCGAGGACTGGTATCTCGAGGAATACGGCCAGAAGGTCAAGGTAAACTACACGACATTCTCCAGCAACGAGGATATGTATTCCAAGATCAAGAGCGGCGCCGTGAGCTTCGATGTCATAGTTCCCTCCGATTATATGATAGCCAGAATGAAGGACGAGGGCCTGCTCCTGCCGCTTGATTTCGATAACATCCCAAACTATGAATACATAGATGAGAGCTTCAAGGACCTCTACTACGATGAATCGAATGAATATACTGTTCCGTATACCTACGGCGTCATCGGAATAATATACAACGCTAACAAGGTCGACGAAGCCGATGTTACCGGCTGGGATGTACTCTGGAACGAAAAATACTCCGGGCAGATACTCCAGTTCAACAACCCCAGGGACGCGTTCGGTGTCGCGCAGTATAA
This sequence comes from Oscillospiraceae bacterium, assembly GCA_017430455.1. GTDB lineage: Bacteria > Bacillota > Clostridia > Oscillospirales > Oscillospiraceae > Limivicinus. The sequence continues at coordinate 90,373 of JAFRMX010000008.1, read as the reverse complement.
GCTCGGACTCGATGTGAACGATACGGATCCCGTTCTCTGGGACCGCGCGTTTGACGAGCTTCTGGCTCAGAGGCCGCTTGTCAAGAGCTATGTAATGGATGAGGTATACAATATGATGGAATCCGGTGAAGCGGATATCGCCGTGTATTACGCCGGAGACTATTTCACGATGCTGGACGCTGAAGCCGAGGATGTGGATCTCAGATTCTATACTCCTGAATTTACGAACTATTTCATAGACGCCATGTGCATCCCCTCCTGCTGTGAAAACAAAGAACTTGCCGAGATCTTCATAAACTGGATGCTGAGCGAGGAACCGGCCGTGGCCAATGCCGAGTATATCTGCTACGCCTGCCCCAACAGTATCGTATACAACAGCGAAGAGTATATCGAGGACATGGGTGAGGAAGCGATCGAAGTTCTGTATCCGGGTGTCGAAAATTTCTCAGAGCTGTACAACCGGACAGCCTACAAGAACCTCGACCAGGACGCCTTGGCTTATATGAACACTCTCTGGGAGAACCTGAAAGTGAACTGAAAGACCAAAACAATAAATAAAATGCCTGCCGCAAAGCTTGCGACAGGCATTTATGTCAGCAGGCTCAGCTGTTGAAGATAACAGCCGCTGCAGATCCTATCAGGTTCGTATCGGAAACCACCTTAATCTCGATACTGTATCCTTTGGCATACTCTTTGAGCTTTCTTCTGAGAAAGTCGATATAGCAGAGGCTCTTTTGCGCCATGGAGCCCTCGGCGAGGACCAGGACCGGCTTGGCGGGGTCCGTGCCCTCTCCGGTGAGCCTTACCGTCGCGAGAAGACTTGCGCACATGAGCCTCGCCGATCTTTCGAACAGTGCGAAGCATATATGCCGGGCAAATTCGAAGTCCTCCTTCTCATTCTCCAGGCCCTCGGGAACGATCCCGCGGCAGAAAGCATCCGGAATAGCAGAGCTGGATCTCTCGACAGAAGCCAGGTATCCGCACATTTTTTCTCCAAAATATCCCTCATGCGCCGCGCCTCTAAGTGTGAGGAGAGCGTCTTTTCCAAGATACGCGCCGGAGATCATCTTTTCGAAAAGGCTGGTACCCGGATCAAGGCTGTACGAATCCATCTGCTTATCGAAATCCCCGATCGGAACATTCCTGAAGAATCCGGACTCATTGTTTATCAGTATCTTATACTTTTCTCCGGAGCGGAGCTTCGGGATACGGTCCATGGGGATCATACAGCATGTGTTCACCCCTGTCCCGGCTATATGCCCGATAAAGCCTGAATAGGCGTTCCTGTCTTCCGTTGCGGCGCCGCCAAGGAGCGTTGCCGCGGTATCGTTCAAAACGACTATCTTTTTGCTTCCCGTACCTCTCTTTGCCAAAGCGCTGTTCAGGCTCTCCCCGAGCAGCTTTCCATGGGCTCCTTCTATCTCCACCTGTTTATCGAACAGAATGACTCTGCCGTCTTTCTCAGGGGTAATGGCAGCCGGAAATGAGAAGCAGAAACCTATAAGATCGGTATACGCACAGAGGTGTTCGATCCTGTCTGCAAGAATACCGATAAAATCGTCAAAGCTGATTCTTCCCTCTGTTCCGGGCATAGGTGTCTTTACAATGTCCGTGAACCTGAAGCTGCTGCCGTCGAACGAGACAAGACAGGTCCTGAGGTTAGTTCCTCCGGCGTCGATAACGATAGCGCTGTCGCCCGCTTTTATCTCCCCTTCAAGTCTGAGATAGGTCGGGATCATAGGCAGGTCCTTTGGTGAATCCCCGAGACCCGCTTTCATTTCCTCATATATCAGATCGGAAATTGCTTCCGGATCGGTCAGAGTCGGCAGCATACCGTGTTTTTTTAGAAATTCTGCCGCCCTTTCTTTACAGACATCCATAACAGCCCGGTCCCTTCTTTTTTATTGGCAGTTCAATTATAACCCAAAAATAATATATTTCAACAGCACAAAAAGCTTTACTTTAACAATGTAAAGATGTAGTATATAATAAATCAGATATTAAACTAAAAGGTGGATAAAATGAATAAATCTGCAAAGAAACCCAGAAACGAAGAAATGTACAAGGCTATTCTGAAACTGCAGACCGTCGAGGAAGCCCTCAATTTTTTTGACGACCTCTGTACGGTTCCGGAGCTTCTCGCTATGGAGCAGCGCTTCAATGTCGCGAGAATGCTGGACAAAGGCATGATCTATAATGATATACTGGCTGAGACCGGTGCCAGCAGCGCGACAATATCGAGGGTCAACAGATCGCTGCAATACGGCAAGGACGGATACGCGCTGGTCTTCAAGAGGCTTGATGAAGAAGAAGAATAAAGAATTAAATCCCCGGAAAGATCCGGGGATTTAATTTTGGAGGCGCCACCCGGATTTGGACCGGGGAATCGCGGATTTGCAGTCCGCTGCCTTACCACTTGGCTATGGCGCCGACTTGAAGTCGCGGGATTAATACCCGCGATCTTCATTTTGGAGCGGCCTACGAGGCTCGAACTCGCTACCTCCACCTTGGCAAGGTGGCGCTCTACCGGATGAGCTAAGGCCGCACGCTGGTGCCTCAGGCCAGAATTGAACTGGCGACACGCGGATTTTCAGTCCGCTGCTCTACCTACTGAGCTACCGAGGCAAATTGGTGGGAACAACTGGACTCGAACCAGTGACCCCCTGCTTGTAAGGCAGGTGCTCTAACCAGCTGAGCTATGCTCCCATCGGGACAGCTTTGTTATAATACTAAAAATTATTATTCTTGTCAACTGCTTTGTTTCAAAAATTTATTCGGCGTAGCCCTTCGCATATTCCACAAGATACATTCCGTTATAGTTCCTGAGCGCAAGCTTGCAGTTGTGCGGTACATTGTTTACTCCAAACCAAGTCGTTCCAAGAGTATTGTACGAATAATCCGCGATCATCAGTTCGTCGTTTATTCTGTATACCCCGTTGCAGACCAGATCCGATATTTCCGCGGCAGAAGTTTTATAATAATCGCTTTCTCTGTGCCCTAACCGTTCTGCGATCTCAGAACCGGGCAGCACATAATTGTATATAGATGTGCCGAGTCCGCTTGAAAACTCTGCAAGGGATTTGAAAAACAAGGGCGCGATATCGTTAGCGACTGTCTTGTCTTCTTCACCGGCACTGACAAGGTATTCAGACCCGTCCGATTCTGATCTGATCTCAACGATCTTGCCGTTTCCGTCTCTCACTTCGAAGCCGGTATCGCCGAAAATTCCGGGGACTTTATATGTAACCAGCAGCGGGAGACCCCGGACATCTCTGTAAAGACCGTGAAGATAAGGATATTCTATATCTCTCTCGGAAATATATTTTTCATCAACGGTCTTACCGTTGAGAGAGACAGTATATTCAGCGGGCACGGTGATGCTTTTTACCGAGAAAAGATATGAAAAATCAAAATCTTCCTTTGTCACTTCATACGCAGAGCCTTTTTCGGCTATCTTGATCTCCCCTACTATCTGACTGTCGTTGAATATATAATATGCGTTATCCTCTTCCGCGGGAGCATATTTCAGCTCTTCCGAAAAAAGAGGAGCGATCAGACTTTCAAATTCTTCAGGGCTCTGAAAGTCTTTATTTATCTGAGAGCTCATCTGATCTGTAACTGTTTCTGAAGAAAACGATGAAATATATCTGTCAAGGCAGGCTTCCCGGCTTGATTCATAGAGCAGTCTTTCTTTTTCCTCAAGAGAATCCCTTGTTGTCTTAAGGAAAAACAAAGAGGCAAGAATGGCAAGTACAGTCAGAGTAATATATACCGGCCAGAATACAGACCGTTTTTTCTTTACTTCCTGATCCATATTAAGCCCCCTTCTTCATGACAAGCCACGCGTTCGGTATAAGCCGCTGGATCGAACTCGGGGAATCAATGATCTCCCCGTAAGCCGCGGCACATGTGGAGGCTCCGCCGTCGAGATTATAGGCTGAAACAGCATGATAATCGTTCATGATATCTATTATATCGCGCCCCCTGCATCCGGCGCTGTGTGCCTGAATGCCGTCTACAACAAGGAGCAGAATCGCGCCGTCGTCACGCTGTCCTATAACGCTTCTGGCGTACAGGCCGGACATGAAATTGACCCCGATCTCACTGACCTGTCCGTCAATGATCAGAGCAGGGCCGAAACTTGCGCCCCATCTGGCGCCGAGGGCCTTCATTTCATCGATCGTATAGTATCCCAGCTTCAGATTCCCGTCATTATCTATTATGCAGTTCTCCCACGGAGCATCAGAGACCTGCATATATTGCCCGTCTGTAATAACTATCCCGAAAGGTGTTCCGCCGTTTCCGGTGCCCATATTATCAGTAAAGCCGCCTGCATTGATCCCTGCTATGGCGTCATACATCTCGCAAAACTCCAGGAGCGTATATCCGGCTCCGCGGTTTAAATCTATGCTTCCGAGAATAACCTGTTTCGGATCCCAGACTACGATCATCTTGCCTTCGTACGCTTCCCCGGAAACATTTTTTATTACGACCCCATCCCCGTCATCATCTATAAGGCCGTATTGGTCTTGCGTCTTTCCTTCACCGATATCTTCAAGCACCTGAACAGAAGTATCGGCCTCAGGCAATGATCCGCCTCCTGTATCTTTAGCAGGATATGAAGGCAGAGCAACCGTTTCCGGGATATCCGAAGCCGGTATTCCGAATATTCTTGCATAAACCGAATCCTCTCCATGTTCTGCAAGATATTCATTCCTTGCAGTCGGAGAAGGGCCTTTAAAAATAACATATCCGTACGCGACAAATACCGCCGCGGCAATTATGATTGCTGTAATAACGGAGATAAGTATTCGATTCACAGTTTTGGCCGGCATCATATCATTCCATATCCTCACGGTTATTGTCCGGAGCTCCCGCCTCACGGGCTGACAGAGAATATCTGCATCCGCAGTACAGCTGCCTGTATATCCCCAGTTTCTCCGAAAGCTCTACAGAGCGGTTTTCCCCGTCTTTTTTCTTGAAATCCGAGGGAAGCCAGGACACCCCGACAGCTTTTGATATTTCCTCGCCTATGCTGTTTATCAGCTCAGCATTTTTGTGTCTGGAAACTGTAAGAGTACTGCAAAAATAGTCGAAATTATATCTTTTTGCTATCTTTCCGGCTTCAAGCAGCCTGAGTCTGAAACACTGTTCACATCTCTTCCCGCCTTCAGGCTCGTTCTCAAGACCCTTGACCCGCGTTTCATATTGAATATTGTTCCACGGCTCTGCGAGGACCTGGACCCTGTCCGACAATTCCATTTTCTGTATGACTTCGATCAGAGTCCTGAATCTCTTTTCAAACTCCGCTTCCGGGTAGATATTGGGGTTATACCATAAAACAGAAATGTCGAAATACCGGCTGAGATATTCCAGAACCGATGTGGAGCACGGGCCGCAGCAGCAATGAAGCAGCAGACGCGGATATTCGTTTCCCCGCTTCTGTATTATTCTTTCAAGCTCCTTCGAATAGTTCCTGTTCATAACGTAAACAGAGAATCGTCGTTTTCTATCCAGTCATTTACATCGACAGTAATATACTTGTTCTCGCCTGTACGGATAACGACTTCTTTTATTCCCGCGTTGATTATGAGGCGTTTGCACATGGAGCACGACATGGCATCGGGGAGGAGCTCATGAGTTTTTGCGCTTCTTCCGACAAGATAGATCGTCGCTCCGATCATATCTCTCCTGGAAGCGGAAATAATGGCATTTGCCTCAGCGTGAACGCTTCTGCACAGTTCATACCGCTCGCCTGACGGGATATGAAGAGTTTCTCTTGCGCACGATCCGATATCTGAGCAGTTTTTTCTGCCTCTCGGAGCTCCGTTGTAACCTGTAGAGATGATCTCATCGTTTCTGACGATTATAGCACCGTACATTCGCCTCAGGCACGTGCTTCTCTCCAGGACCGAATCAGCAATGTCAAGGTAATAATTCTGTTTGTCTGTTCTCTTATCCATAATAATCATCACTTTCTGCAGGTAAAGAGTATAACCTGTCTGTTTTTTGCTATGTCGCTTAACAGCTCCATTGCCTGACCATATCTCACATCATCAAGATTTACCAGAGCGTCATCTATTATCAGAGGACATGAAACGTCTTCCGGCATGGCAAGCTCGCATACAGCCAGCCGTACCGCGAGATATAACAGATCCATTGTGCCTGCGCTCAGATAACCGCTTTCTCTCGCGACAGTATCGCCTGAAGTTTTGGCCATTGTAGAGAAATCGCGGCCAATAAGTATATCGGAATAGCGTCCACCGGTTACTTTTGACATATATTCGGCAGCCAACGCTCCCAATTCGGGAGAGAAACGGCTTTGCATCTCCTCATCAGCTTCTCTGAGAACATTTATCGCTAAAGAAATGGCCTCAAATTCGCTTTCAATTTCGGAATACTCTTCCTGCATACTCTTGAGATCGCTTGAGACCACCAGCGGATCAGACATGACGGCAAGTCTTCCGTTTATCTCCGCTATCTGTCTCGAAAGGCTCTCGGTTGCTGTCCTTGCCGAGGCCAAAGCTCTTCCGAGCCTTGATGCTTCAGTATTCCCTTCTGTGAGATTTAGATCTGAAATAGCGGATTCTTCAAGTTTCTCCTGTTTATCTCTGGCTTCCTCATATGCTGAACGCGAGGCTGATTCACGTTCTTCTGCCGCTGCGTACTCCTCTTCAAGAACGTGATATTGTTCGAGCAAACGGGAAATATCCGATGAATTCCTTGCGTGATATTTTCGCAGCAGCTCTTCCTTTTCTTTTTTCGCAGAGAAGGATCTGGTGCGTTTTCTCCCGTTTATAAGTAGGAATACGATTCCCGCGATACCTGCAGCAACTGAGGCGAGCACAAAATACAGAGAATTGATCTCCGCGAGATAATTGCCTGCGAGAGCAATGGCAATGCTCAGAACAAGAAATACTGCCGCAAGCCAGGGAGGCTTTACTGATTTGCTCTCCTCTTTCAGCTCTTCCAATCTGTCAATATCCGAGCGGACCTTATCCTCGATCCGGTCCGAAGGGATCACATCAAGAGGAGAATTCCTTAATGCCGCTCTCCTGTCGCTTAATTCCGCCATTGCGGCATCATGCTCCGCGCTGAGCTCCTGCAATCTGCTCCTGGATCTGTTGATTCTTTCGATGGCTTCCCTTCTCTGGTTTTTTCTTGCCTCCGTAACTCTCTCTTCCAGATCCTCACATTCGTTTTGGGACGATTCGAGCCTTGCCTCCAGCAATCGTTTTTCTTCCGCTATACCCTGAAGATCCTTCAGCTTTTCGCTGTTGTCCGCGATTTTGCTCTCGAGATCGCAAAGCAGACCCTTTTTATTGTAACGTCTTTTTCTCTGCCATGCCCTGAGGCGCTCATCGGCCTCTGTATATGATATCTGTTCTTCACCCGATGTCACTATTGACATGATCCTTTTTTCAAGCTCGGGACTCGATGTGACAGCCACACTTCCCTGCTCGACGAAGGCTGTCCTGTTGAAAACATCCTTCGAAACTCCGGTGAGCAATTCCCCGCAGTTTTTCTCATCCAAGCCTTTTACCGCAACGGAAGTTCCGGTATATACCGCGCTGAACTCCGACATCGGAGACCGTTTCGATCTTGTACGTCTTGTTATTGTAATGTCTGACCTGTTTGCAGTGAGGTCCATGCTGCCCTCCATGGGAGCACCGGACCAGGGCGAATACTTTGTTTTATCCGGGAGGTGCCCGGATCTTGCTCTCTCGGCGCTGTCAACTCCGAAAAGCATCGCTCTTATAAACGCGCACCAAGTGCTTTTCCCGCTCTCATTGGGAGCATATATAACATTAAGACCGTCATGGAAAGTGAGACTCTCATTTTCAAGCTTTCCAAAAGAGGCATGCAGCGCGTTAATTCTCATGTACGCATACCTCCTCTGCATTATCGATTGCCGCAAGTCCCCATCTGACCGAGCTTTCGATCGCTTTCTTTTCGCTTTCTGTTTTTGCAGAATCGTATCTTTTCATCATCTTTGAAAGGAAAAGGCCTCTGAGCGAATCATCCCCTGCTGATTCCCAGATGTTTCTTTTAAGACGGGTCTCATCTTTGATACGGTATTCAAAGAAGAGATCGCTGAGACTTCTTTTGATGCGGTTAAGATCAAGAAACTCATCTGTCTCACCGCGCAAAATGATCCTGTATACATCCTTGACCGTTTCGTCGGGAATTGAAGAATGAATGGCAAGCACAGGATCCGTATCAGTGACATCGACATACAGTATCTCATATTTTCTGCTGCTGATACTGATCTGAGACAGCGAACAGCTGCCTTTTTCCAGATCTATTATATTGACATATTTCATTCCCGTCTCGTCGAAGCCTCTCCCCTCAGGACATCCCGGCCATGATACATAAGTGTCACCGGTCTTTAAAAGACCCGAAGCCTTGTGTATATGTCCCAAGGCAAGATAATCCAGACCGCTTTCAGCGATTTTTTCTTCAGAAACAGGATTGTAAAGACTCTCTCTGTTGCCGTATTCCCCATGTATGCACATGATATTGATCTTATCAGCAAACTTTTCAGGTACTTTGAAGCCGTCTGTCAATGCTTCGCTGTGCTTTCCGGTAAACGCGGCTCCGTATACGACCGCGTCGCAGTCTACAAGCTCAACCGCTTCTATCTCCTGCTTTTTGAAAATACGGACATTCTCCGGAAACCTCACCTTGGCATACGGGCATTTTGAGGAATACCAGTCATGATTTCCGGGTGAAATGAAAACGGGAACATTTATCATGCTGAGAGAACGGACAAGATCTTCAGCTGTTTCCCTATAAGCATTATCGCTGTCGAGAAGATCTCCTGCGAGCAGCACAACATCCGCTTTCTCACTTGCAGCAAGGTTGGCAAGCCTGTAAAGCAGATCTCTCTGTTCGCCTCTTCTTAGGGCCGCCTTTCCCGCACTCAGACCTTCAAACGGAGAATCCAGGTGCAGATCGGCCGCATGCAGTATCCTCATATTCTGACAGCCTCCGCTTTAATACATCTTCCTGTTTCTGTGTCTGCCGAAAAAATACAGCCTTCCAGTTTACTCGGTCCCGGAGCCGAGTTATACCTTATCGGAGGATCTCCGAGGAATTTTCCTATAGACTGGTCAATGTCGTTTCCCAAAACCGAGTTTTTTGCTCCCGTCATTCCCAGATCCGTGATATAGCCGGTTCCGTTTGGCAGGATCTCAGCGTCTGATGTCTGTACATGCGTGTGAGTTCCCCAGACGGCGGTAACTCTTCCGTCCAGCATATAACCCATAGCGCGCTTCTCGCTTGTACCTTCGGCATGGAAGTCTACAAGTATTATATTACCGAGAGTATCGCAGTGCTCAATGAACTCGTCCGCATAAACAAACGGATTGTCGGTATTGTTGTCAAGCGTAAAGCGCCCGATAAGATTAAGAACGGTAACGGATCCTAAATCTGTCTCTAACGTGCAATATCCCCGGCCGGGACATTGCGGAGCATAGTTTGCAGGGCGGATTATACGGGATCTCTCATCAAGATATGGACGAAGTTCAGTCCTTGTCCAAGTATGATTTCCGAGAGTTATCACATCCGCGCCGGATTTAAAAATATCATTTGCCTGTTTGGGCGTTATCCCGACAACATTCGCGTTTTCGCCGTTAACAACACAGAACCCGATATTGTTTTCTTCTTTGAATGCTTTCAGCTTTTCCCGAAGACAGTCAAGGCCGGGCTCCCCGCAAACGTCTCCGACAGCAAGTATCTTTATTTCCATCTTGGCCCTCAGGTCGTTTCAAAATAGTTATATACGATTTCGGATATTTCCTTCATATTGTTGAGAGCTTCATCGATTTTGCTCTCTCCCGAAAAACAGCAGATGCTGTAATCATGGTGTCCCTTCATGTAGACTATGCCCATATCATGATTGGCCAGTTCAAAATACTCGCCTGTCTTATGAGCGAACTGTCCGTCTTCACCGATTCCGAGCGATACCTTGTTGTTTATCTCCTGTTTGAGCATAAATCCCAGCATTTCCTCGCTGGATCTCCGGTCGACAACTTCTCCGTTATACAACAGCTCCAAAAGCTTCATAGCCTCAGCAGGATTTATGAGATTATTGGCTCCGCCGTATTCATTGCCGATGAGCTTATTCATGGTCGAGAGCTTAAATCCGAGGGTTTTTCTTATATACCCGGTAACTGCTCCCGTTCCTCCGACAGCCTTCGTAAGAATGTTCGCGCAGTTGTTCGATGAAATGGTGATCATCTTTTCCGCGAGCATCCGGTTATATTCATCACCGATCTCAAACTCTCCCTTTGAAGCTTTGTCATATACCGAACAGAGGACAAAGAGCTTGATAGTGCTGGCAGCGGGAAAACACTCGTCTTCCTCAAAATCCCTGTAAAGGATGAAGTTCTCACCTGTCACAAGGTCTTCCACACACACTGCCCATTTGCCTGACAAATTCTCTTTCATATATGCTCTCAGTTCCCTTTGAAGAGCAGCAGTCTCATGAAGAGGCGTGGGAACGGGAGAGGCGGTGACGGGTATCTCCGAAGGAGAAGGTTCCGGTGATGGAGATTCTTCAATTTCTGCAGTCTCTCCACAACCGGCGAGAGTGAACAAAATGATTACAATTATCAATATATTCGCAGCGATTTTTCTCATACTTTTTTATTATATCACCTGCTCAGTGAAAATAAAATAAGAAAGAAATATATTATACTAATACAAAACAGAGACCGCCATGAGGCAATCTCTGTTTTGGCACGCCATGAGGGATTCGAACCCCCGACCTTCTGGTCCGTAGCCAGACGCTCTATCCAGCTGAGCTAATGACGCAAATCAGCTTATGTATATTAACACCCGCTATTGTAAAAGTCAAATAAAACTTATACAAATTCACGCCAAGGCGGCAATCAGCCCTTTAAGGCCGTTTCTCTCATATATATTCCGGTAATATTCCACTTCGCTTGCGATAAGCGCATCGATTGCTCTCATTCCCATGACTTCAACAGGCGCTCTATCGTCTGTCAGTATATTGTCCCCCGGCTTATATTCTGTAAGTCTTGTGCTCACATTTCTCATCATATCCTTAAGTTCTCTGTCATTAAGCCCGGATATGCCTGACTCCAGCATATCCGCCGGACTGGCATCAACGCAGGCAAAAAGCTCTCTGTTGGTATTGCCCGGGACATCTGCCGTAAAGACATATTCAAATACGGATGCTATGGTATCGCAGAGATATGAGTTTATGCTTTCCTCACCGTCCGAATGCATATTCATATTGACAGTCATAACGCCGCCCGGCTTCAGATGCTCTTTAACCATTTTGAAAAACTCGACGCTGGACATCTGAAACGGTATAGTAATGTCCTGATAAGCGTCCACCTGTATTACATCATATTTTTTCCCGGTAGCCGTCAGAAAAGCTCTTCCGTCATATTCCGTAACATTTACATCATCGGAGAGATCAAAAAACCTGCGGGCAAGCGCTGTGATCTTTCCGTCTATTTCAACTCCTTCAACTGCCGATCCGGGAAAATAATCCAGGCAAAGACCTGCAAAGGTCCCCGTTCCGTTTCCGAGAACAAGGATATCCATTTCTTCATTTTCGCACATAACTGGAGCTGCCAGGGCATAATCGTAATACATACCGGTCAGCATTTCATCTTTCATTTTTACGCTCTGAACTCCGAACAGCACATTGGTGGAAAGGACAGTCTGCCGCTCATCGTCTCTGACCTGAAGATAGTTGTAAACGGATTCGCCCTCATATGCAAGCTCCGGTTCCCAAAACGCGAATGATGTACTGCGCCCGAATATCAGACAGAAAATAAAGAGAATAAGCGTAATGATAAGTGTCCTGAGCTTCTTTTTCTCGCTCAGAAAGTATACGGCACCGATAAGGAACAGTATACCCGAAAAGATCAGGAATGTGACCGAAGTCCCTACCGCCGGAATAGTAACGAAGGTCGGAAGAAAAGTACCTATTATGCTTCCTACCGTATTGCAGGCTCCGAGCCTCCCGACCGTCGATCCGCTGTCATCAAGGCTTCCGACCGTATATTTTACGAGTGAAGGAGTAACTGTCCCCAAAAGAAAGAGCGGATATACAAAAATCAGCATACAAGAAGCAAAAGCAGCTATAACAAGGAAATTTGTACTGACGGTAAAAACAAGAAGTGCAGATATCCCTATTATTGTATACTTACCGAGAACCGGTATCGCCGCTATCCAAACGGCTGCAATAAGTATCCGTCTATATAAAACATCAGGATCAGGGTTTTTATCAGCTGTCTTTCCCCCGTAAAGATTGCCGAGGGCCATTGCGATCATGATAGTTCCGATAATGATAGTCCAGACTATCTGCGAAGAGCTGAAGTAAGGTGCCAGGAGCCTGCTTGCCCCAAGTTCAACAGCCATCACCGACACGCCGGAGAAAAACTCCGTAATATAGAGATATAATTTGCTGGAAAGTATTGACTTTCTCTCTCCGCTTTTCATTAAATGCTCCCGATTAAAATTATAAACGGATTATATCATCGAACATATTATAAAGCAATGCAAAACAAGACAGGGAAACCCTGTCTTGCTATGCTATATTCGCCCCTGCTTCGAGCTTATCGACGGAGGGATAAATATCGTTTTGCCTCAGATCGAGGATCTTTTCTTGCGTAAGAGCAGGACTGTTGCTCCGGCAAGTGCAAGGAGTGCTCCCGCGCTCACAAGCGCCCAAGTGACGACATCGCCCGAATCTCCGGTAAGAGGGATCATTCCGTTACCGCCGTTGACTATGATCGCGAACGGTGAGAAGAGATATACATCATCAGCCGTTGCTTTGTGCGCACTGACCGTAGTCTTATAGTTGTATACCTTCATATCGTGTACGGATGCAATGCGGTACGATCTGCCGCTCATACGCAGGCCGGAAGGAATAACTATTGTCAGATCGATCGGATTTCTGAGCTTTGTAAGTGTTCCTATATAGTATTCTCTGTAATCTCCGACAAGCTTAAGATCAATTGTAATGTTATATATTGCGCCTATACCTTCATTTGAAGACTTTGAAGCATTCAGAAGCGCGTATTCCTGAGGAATAGTCGCAACAGGAAGGCCTACGCAGTTGACAACGACTTTGAGATGAGCACCGCTGCCGGCATCAGCTATAGACTTTTTGATGTCTCCGTCAATAACACCCTGAACTTTATCGCCGTAGCTCTCGTTGATAGCGAATCTGCCGGATGCAGCGTATGCGTTGTAGAGCTCTTCCGCGTCAAGGCAGATCTCATACATATCCGCATCGGAGATTACAAGGTTGCTGCTGACGACCCACTCTGTCACTTCAAGATTTCTGATCGCCATATAGCTGTAAAGCTGATTTGAATCAACAGGGTCATAGGCCTGGACACTTGTAAAGTAGAAGCCGTTTGCAAGCTGAGTGCTTTTATTGTCCATGAAGTAACCGCCACGGATCTCATTTACACTAAGAGCTTTGCGATAATAACCGGACTCAACTATGATCTTTGCACCGCCGGAAATTGTTCCGTCGAGGACACCGTTTCTAACGTAAACGGTAGCAGGTCCGTCAATTGTAATATCACCCGTAAGCTTCTTACCGCCAAGATCAAGATATACGGTTTTTGTCTGAGTATATGTTGCCGTAACATTCTCAGTATTGGAGAGTCTGAGCCTTATCGTATCAGAACCGCCAGTCTTAACAGACTCAGTGAAGGCAGCCTGGAGAGAAGGATATCCGGTTGAGTTTAATGTTGCGATCTGTCCGGAAGCTCCGGCTCTGATCCACCATTTGCCTCCATCAAGTGCCTCATAGGCATTTCTGATATAAACTCCGTTTTCCTTAAGAGTTGAAGGATCAGTATCTATAATTCCGCTGTAAACATTCACAACTCCGGTTCTGTTGCCGCTCTGGCTCTGAACAGTAAGTCCGCCAAGACCGGAAATCGTTGTATATGCATCATTTTTAGTGTGCTCATAAGAGTCTCTGCAATTGAGTGTACCTGCAACAGATCCGGAAACAGTCCACTTATACCCGTTGCTGTCAACATTGCATGTAAAGCCGGCAGGAATATCCAGCGCGGAATCCGTAACATCGGCAAGAAGTTTAACAGAAACTGTAGTGGCATTGTTAATAAGTGCTGCTTTGACAGCTTCCTGAACTGTCTTTGCGATTGAAGGATCAACTGCTTTTCCGTTGACTTCGATTACAGGTGTTCCGCCGGAACCGCCGCTACCGCCTTCTCCACCGCTTTCTCCGCCTTCTTCAGAGGAAGAATCAGCCTCCCATACAGCAGTAAGTGTGACATTAGCTGCAGTACTGCCCGGGAAAGAAACAGATTTTGTAGGTGAGGAAAGACCAAGTTCAGTTGAAGTCCAACCTAAAAACTTATAGCCGTCTTTTGTAGGATCATTAATTGTAATGGTAGCCGAAGCAGCTGTATATTCAGTAGGATTGGCTGCTCCATTAGTGCCGCCATCAAGAACATAATTAATCGTATATGTGTTGATCTTCCACTGCGCATATAGAGTAACATCAGCTTCCAATGTAACAGTCACTCCATCACCATAAGAAGTTCCAGAGCCATCAGCTGCGGTATTCCATTTATCAAATGTATAACCGCTCTTTTCAAACTTATTAGAGCTTAAAGTAATTTTACCGTCTGCATTCGTAGCTTCAGCAGCCATCGTACCGCTTCCAGTATGTGCATCGTACGTGACATTATACGGCCCCGCTGCAAACGCCGCAGGGATCATCGTAAACATCAAAACTACGATGAGCAGCATGCTTATCAGTTTTTTCTTCATTTGTTTTTCCTCCTATAAATAGGCTAAGCTTGAATATAGCATCGTTAATATAGCATATAAATTACAATTTGGCAACAATTTTTTTCAAAATTTTTTTATAAATTTCAAAATAATAAATTCTCCGCCTGATGACGGAGATTATTATAACATTTTTGTAATCTAATTCAAGTATATTATGTTAATTTCTCTTTTCGGCGAAGTATCCCTTTGTAAGTTTGAATACAACGGGAGACAGGGCCAGCAGCGCTATAAGATTGGGAATAGCCATGAGGCCGTTCAAGGTATCGGATATATTCCATGCAAGCGTCAGATCCATTGTAGCGCCCATTATTATCACGGGCAGAAACAGCACTTTATATACCATGGCAGCTTTGCTTCCGAGCAAGTATTCGCAGCATCTTGACCCGTAAAGATTCCAGGAGATTATGGTGGTAAGAGCAAACAGGGCAAGAGCGATCGCTATAATAAAGCTTGAAAAGCCCTGAGGGAAGACCGTGGAATAAGCCGCAACAGAAAGGACCTGGTTCGTTCCAGTTCCGTATGTGATCTCCGTACCTGATATGAGTATAGTCAGAGCTGTCAGCGTACAGATGACTATTGTATCCATAAAGACCTCGAACATTCCGTAAAGGCCCTGCTTCACGGGGTCGTCCGTATCTGCAGCGGCGTGGGCTATAGGCGCGGAGCCTAGGCCGGCTTCATTGGAGAAGAGTCCTCTCGCGCAGCCTTTTTTAATCGCCGTAGAGATGGTTATCCCCAATCCCCCGCCGACAACCGCCTGGGGAGCAAAGGCAGCCTTAAAGATCATCGCAAACACTCTGCCTATTGAGCTTATATGTGCAAAAATAACTACAAGACACGCAACTATATATATTACAGACATGACAGGTACAAGTCTCTCCGTCACCTGCCCTATCCTTTTGATCCCGCCTATAGAAACAAGCGCGACTATGACAGCTACAACAATGCCTGTAATAACAGCGACCATGCCGGTATTGACATTAGGAGATACCACTGCGGCTGCAGAGTTGACGGAAGAGGCAATTGAATTGATCTGCGCGATATTTCCGATCCCAAAGGACGCTACCACAGCCAATATAGAAAAGACCGCTCCAAGCCATTTCCAGTTCTTTCCGAGACCGTTTTTAATATAGTACATCGGGCCGCCTACCCAGTCTCCGTTTGCATTCCTCTCTCGGAAATTGATGGCAAGCACAACTTCAGAAAACTTGGTCGCCATACCGAGAAGTGCAGCGACCCACATCCAGAAAACAGCTCCGGGTCCGCCAAGCGCGATCGCTCCGGCTACGCCTGCTATATTACCCGTGCCGACAGTCGCAGCCAGCGCAGTGCAAACTGCCTGAAAGGGTGTTACAGCGCCTTTATCATCAGTCTTTTTGGCCTTCCCGATCGCCCCGATGGTGTTTTTCATCATATGGCCGAAGTGCCCGAACTGGGCAAACCTTATGCCTATGCTGAGAACCAGGCCCGCTCCGAGTATCAGAATGATCGTCGGCCAGCCCCATGCTATGGCGTTCACCTTCTGATCAAAGTTGTAAAGCCAGTCATAGAAACTCATTTTTCTGCCTCCCAAAATAAAAAATGGAAATTGCCCAAAGCAACTCCCAAGCACAACAAAACAGCACAATGAATAACAACTATGCCATCCGTCCTTTTGCCTGAGAGATTAGCTTTTAAGCTTTGCCCCTTCGGCCCCCTTTTTAAAGGGCTTCTCCGGATCACCGTCCCCCCGCTGTCTTTTGTCCTGAGAGTTTTACTCCTTCGGCAAGGAAATTCCTACTTTCCAACGGGATTCAACCGATATAATAAAGAAATTATACACAGTTAACATAAAAATGCAAGCACTTTTTACCTGTATAACTGTGTATAATTTCAAGTTAGGTTTAATGGTCTACTGTTTGTAGTGATGCGCGTCCTGGAGGACCATTTCCTTGACTTTCAGCAGTCTAACCTTAGTCGCGTTTTCGTTTTCCTCGAGCTTCATACTGATATATTTGATATTAGTTTCAAGCTCCGGGATCATTACATACTCAAGAGCATTGACCCTTCTCCTGGTCTTTTCTATCTCCTCGGCTAGAAGCTGCATGGTCTTTTCGACCTGGGCAAGCTCAAGCATGTCGTTGAACACAACGGCAAGCTTCTCCAGAGCGTCATCCAGTTCTCCGCTTGTCTGCGCGAATCCGTAGGGATAGATCTCAGAAGGATCATCGTTTTTGGTACGAAACGAGTATATCGGCACATTGACACTCATTATATTCTTATAGGTCATTCCCAGCTCCACGCTCTGTCTCGGATACATGAGCGACTGCTCGAGCATCTCTGGCGACATTATAGAGCTTGCGACCTGAAGCGATGAGTAAGCGCCTGTAAGACCTTCTTCGACCTTGGTCCTGAGCTCTTTATTGCGCTTTATGATATCCATGAACTGGCGCATCAGTTCATCTCTCTTGTCCTTTAAAAGCTTATGACCCCGGCGGGCAGTTTTAAGACGCCCTTTGAGCTGGTTTAAGACCATTCTGGTCGGGGTTATTGTGGTGCTCGCCAATCTAAGTCACCTACGCTTTCGGCATATATTTCTCGATCATCTCGGGTTTGATACGTTTAAGCTCCGTTCTGGGAAGCATTGAGAGAAGCTGCCAGCCAATATTCAGAGTCTCCTCTATGGAGCGGTTCGTATTGTTGCCCTGGGATACATAGATCTTTTCGAAATCATCCGCAAAACGGGCAAAGATCTTGTCGTCATCGCTGAGTGCCGCTTCACCAAGGATCGTCATCAATTCCTTGGCGTCCTTGCCTCTTGAGTAGGCTGCAAATAGCTGGTTCATCGTTCCCGCGTGGTCTTCTCTGGTCTTGCCTACACCGATACCCTTGTCTTTAAGACGTGAAAGTGAAGGCAGAACATCGATGGGAGGAACAAGGCCCTTACGGAAAAGGTCACGGCTGAGTATAATCTGGCCTTCTGTGATATATCCTGTCAGGTCCGGGATCGGGTGGGTCTTGTCGTCTTCAGGCATCGTAAGGATAGGAATCATTGTTATTGAGCCCTTCTTGCCCTGGCGGCGGCCTGCCCTTTCATACATTGTTGCAAGGTCGGTATAGAGGTAACCGGGATATCCGCGACGGCCGGGAACTTCCTTCTTTGCAGCGGAAACCTCACGGAGAGCCTCGGCATAGTTCGTGATATCCGTGATGATGACGAGGACCTGCATATCCTTTTCAAATGCCAGATACTCGGCAGCGGTGAGCGCCATACGCGGAGTGGAGATACGCTCAACTGCAGGGTCATTTGCCAGGTTTGAGAAAACAACCGTTCTGTCGATGGCACCCGTTCTTCTGAAGTCGTTAATAAAGTATTCGGACTCTTCGAATGTGATACCGACTGCCGCGAATACAACAGCAAAAGTCTCGTTATCTCCGAGAACTCTCGCCTGTCTGGCTATCTGAGCAGCCAGCGGTGCGTGAGGAAGACCCGAGCCCGAGAAGATCGGGAGCTTCTGGCCGCGGACCAGAGTATTCAGTCCGTCTATGGCGGAAACGCCGGTCTGAATAAACTCAGCAGGATACGCGCGGGCTGCCGGATTCATCGGAAGTCCGTTGATGTCCTTGTGTTCCTCTGCAAGTATCTCGGGGCCGCCGTCTATCGGCTCGCCCATTCCGTTGAAAACACGGCCGAGCATGTCTTCGGATACTCCGAGCTCAAGCGGATGCCCTAGGAATCTCACTTTGGATTCTGCAAGGTTAATGCCCTGAGCGTTCTCAAACAGCTGAACGACCGCTCTGTCCCCCTCGACTTCAAGGACTTTGCATCTTCTCCTCTCGCCGTTCTGGAGCTCTATCTCGGCAAGTTCATCGAATGTAACGCCTTCAACATGCTCAACGACCATCAGAGGGCTTGCGATCTCTTTTATTGTTTTGTACTCTTTAATCATTCGTCTTCACCTCCGGCTGCCGCTTCGTCAATCTGTGCCTTCATTTCGGCAACGATTGCGTCATATTCATCTTCGAATCTGTCCTGAGGGATCATCTTCGCGCGTCCGATCTTCTCCTTAGCGCCGATCTTGAACAGCCTGTCTATTTCCGCTCCCTTGACGAGAGCCTCTCTGGCATATTCATCATACTTCAGAATGGTATCCAGAAGCCTGTACTGCTTTGCATATGAGGAATATGCATCGTCATCGACAAACGCGTTCTGCTGCAGGAAGTCTTCTCTGACCATCTTGGCAGTTTCCATTGTGAGTCTGTCGTTGGCAGAAAGCGCATCCTGACCGACAAGCCTTACTATTTCGAGCAGCTCGCTCTCCTCCTGGAGAATGGACATAGCCTTGTTCCTGTTTTCCATATAGGCAGGCCCGAACTGATCTTCATACCAGGCTCCAAGGTTATCCAGGTAAAGCGAATAGGATGTCAGCCAGTTAATGGCCGGGAAGTGTCTTGCGTATGCAAGGGAAGAATCCAGTGCCCAGAAGACCTTGACTATTCTCATGGTTGCCTGGGAAACAGGCTCTGAGATGTCGCCGCCCGGAGGAGAGACAGCGCCGATAGCGGTTACGGAGCCTTTTCTTTCATCGGAGCCCATGCATTCGACAACACCGGCTCTTTCATAGAACTGTGCAATTCTGGACGCGAGATACGCGGGGTAGCCTTCTTCACCGGGCATTTCTTCGAGACGGCCGGACATCTCACGCAGAGCTTCCGCCCAGCGGGATGTGGAGTCTGCCAGAACCGCGACGTCATAGCCCATATCACGGAAATACTCGGCAATCGTGATACCTGTGTAGATGGAAGCTTCACGTGCCGCAACAGGCATATCCGAAGTGTTCGCGATAAGAACTGTCCTCTTCATCAGAGGTTCACCGTTTCTCGGGTCCTTGAGTTCAGGGAACTCCATCAGAACGTCGGTCATCTCATTGCCGCGCTCACCGCAGCCTATATAGACGACTATATCGACATCGGACCATTTTGCCAGCTGGTGCTGGACAACAGTCTTCCCGCTTCCGAAGGGGCCGGGAACCGCTGCGGTACCGCCCTTTGCAATCGGGAACAGTGTATCTATGATCCTCTGCCCCGAGTTCATCGGGCGCGAAGGCACATATTTTTTGATATAAGGTCTTGCGATACGTACAGGCCAGCGCTGGATCATCGTCAGGTCATGCTCTTTGCCGTCCTTGTCTCTGATAACGGCAATAACATCTTCTACAACGTGCTCGCCGCTCTCTATCCTGACGACCTCGCCCTCGATCCCGTTAGGGACCATTATCTTATGGTTTATCGCAGATGTCTCCTGGACTGTACCAAGGACATCTCCTGTTACGAGTTTATCTCCTACACTTGCGACCGGTACGAAATCCCATACTTTCTCTCTGTTCAGCGCGGGGACTTCGGTACCTCTTGCTATTGTC
The DNA here is from genome assembly GCA_017430455.1 of Oscillospiraceae bacterium. Taxonomy (GTDB): domain Bacteria; phylum Bacillota; class Clostridia; order Oscillospirales; family Oscillospiraceae; genus Limivicinus. The sequence continues at coordinate 70,151 of JAFRMX010000008.1, read as the reverse complement.
TCGCCGGCTATCGCTCTGATCTCTGGAAGAGGTCTCTGGATACCGTCATAGATGTTATCGAGCATGCCCGGCCCAAGCTCGACAGACATCGGCATACCGGTAGTCTCAACATCGGCGCTCGGCCCGAGCCCGGATGTCTCCTCATATACCTGGATCGATGCACTGTCTCCCGTCATATTAAGGATCTCGCCGATAAGTCTCTGGCGGCCGACACGCACAACGTCCGATACGTTTGCGTCTGCAAGGCCTTCAGCGACAACCAGCGGTCCCGAAACTTTAGTTACTTTTCCGCTCATTTGGTTCTCCTCTTTATTCGTCAAGAATATTTGTGCCGACGGCACGCTCGACAGCTGCCCTCAGAGCATTCATGCCGAGCCCTGTTGAGCCCTCTCTGCCCGGTATTAAAATGATGGCAGGAGTGGGAACATCTTTGAATTTGTCGATCTCGCGGCCGAGTTCCCGCGTGAGGTTCTCCTCAATATAGATGATGGCATATTCGCTGCCCTCACCTGTCGCAGATCTCAGTGCTTTTCTCGCTTCTTCCGCACCGGCTACCGGATACACATCCAGTCCGAGAGCCTTGAAGCCCATAACTGTTTCTCTGCCGCCGATTACAGCTATCTTAAGCATAGAAATCACGCAGCCTTTCTTTTAAAGTATCGGCTCCGATTCCGGCAAGCCTTCCTGTGAGGATCATTCCGGCTGCTGTCATCTCAGACTCGCAGGCAGCCAGATACGACGCTGGGACTTCTATCCCGTAAGGAACAAGCTTCGTGTTCTTTATGTAAGCAGTGACCGCATTGTCGCAGGCAGATTCGAACTCTGTCAAGGTTCCGCCCTGCATTGCATCAGCTCCAAGCCTTGCCGCTTTCTCGAGGTAGGAAGATTTGTAAAGCGCGGCAATAGCATCTCCGCTTTCAGACGCGTTCAATACTCTGCCCTCATCGGTTTTCCCGCCTGAGATCAGAGCTGTTTTCAGAAATTCTCTGTCCTTGTTCATACGAACGGTTCTGACAGCCGTTCTCAGGTTGGCGCTGTCAATCAGGAGCTCGACATATCCTTTGAGAAAACTGCTATCAAGTTTTTCGGCCGTTTCCTTTATCCCGGCATAATATGCCTTGTCCAGAACGAAATCAGCCAGCTGCGGGTTCGCGGTTCTTGAAAGGACCGACTTGGCGTTCTCAAGCACTTCTCCGATCTTGCCGGGAAGCTCAGAAAAAAGGCCCTCGCTGTATTCATATACGAACTGCTCAGGACTTACACTTCCGCAGGGGCTCATAACCGGAAGCGGATCTGCTCCCGTGGCTTCTGCTTTCAGGACTGCCTTGGCATTGTGGCAGTCGTATTTTGCTCTGAAAAGACCTATGAGCTCCGGATCCGGAACCTCGAGCTCAAGCGAGTCAAACAGCTCTTTGCGGTGTTCCTGTATGGCCGAGTTGATCTCACAGGCATTGAGGCCGGACATATCCCCGTAACCGCATTCCGAAAGGATCTTGCACGCGTCTTCAAACGAAGGAGCGTCGATCATCCTCTCAGCCTTTTCCGCGTTGAGAAGCTTTGTCTCTTTTGCTCTGAGTGAAGCAGATAAACTTATATATTTTTCCTTTTTTCCTGCCAAATTACTCAACTCCGCTCTTAAAAAGTACAGCGGCAACTTTCGGAGACATATCCTGTTTCAGCATATCGATCAGTGTCTCCACAGTACAGTTGACTGCGACTCCGGCTCTTTTGAGCACGAAACCGCCTGCAAAGCTGCCTGTTTCATTGGAAACGTGAAGGCCTGCTTCTTTCCCCGCAGAGCTCAGCGCGCTGTTTGCAGCCTCAACGACTTTTGAAGCCAGTGCCCTGTCTCCGGAATTGAAGACGACTTCTTCAGTTCCCTCGGCCGATCCGGCCATAAGCTTTGCCAGCAATTGCACATATTCGCCCTCAGGAAGATTTGAAAGCTTTTCTTTAGCCTTTTCAAATACCTTGCCGACCATTTCCTGTTTAATGGCAAGAACATCCTTCTTGGCTTCCATGCGTGCCAGACGCTCGGCGCTCTCCTCAGCGCTTTCGCACTCTCTTGTGCTCTGCGCCGTTTTTTCCCTATAGGCTGCCTCAGCCTTTTCGGCATAAGAGGCTGCGATCTCCTCACATTTGATTTTGGCTGCCGCGAGTATGGCTGCTGACTTGTTTTCGGCCTCAGATTCTATATGGCTTATTATTTTCTCTGTGCCTATCATACAAGCAACCTCAAAAATCTCAGATCCCGTTGAGCATAAGGAAGCTTGCGAGCAGGCAGAGGATCGCGTAGAACTCTACAGTGATACAGAGGATCATACCCTTGGACCAGTCGTTTTCTTTCTTGGCAAGGATGTTGACTGATGCGGCTGCGACCTTGCCCTGAGCAATTGCGGATACGAGACCGCCAATGGCTATTGGCAATGTGGCGCCGAAGATCTGGCAGCCCTGTGCAAATGTCATTGAGGGGCCGATTCCGGTTACCTTGTTGAATGCAAGGAAGAAAATGACGAATCCGTAAAGTCCCTGCGTGCCCGGGATAACCTGAAGGATCATCGCCTTACCGAATTTGCCCGGCTCCTCGGAAACCAGTCCTGCGCCGGCCTGTCCTGCAAGTCCTGTGCCGAGTGCTGAGCCGATACAGGCAAGTGCGCCTGCGAGGGCGGCTCCGAGTATACCTATAGCATACCCTCCGATTGCATTAAGAAATTCCATGTTAATTCCTCCAAAATATTTATAAATTATTTTTTATATTTACTGTTGCGCTACATTATAATATTTAGTCCTGAAAGCCAGAGGCTCGAACCTCTTTCCTCCGTCCTGATAGAACTTCCCAAAGAATTCCAGGCACTGGAGTCTCAGGTCATGGACAAAGCATCCGAGAATATTGAGGCCGAAGTTGAGCGCGTGCCCTACCACAAATATAAGCAGCGCGGCGATAACTCCGATCACTGTGCCGACGGGCCCCTTCGCGCCCTTCAGAGGCATTGTAGCGAGATTGTTGAAGACCTGGCCAATAACGCTTCCAGCAAGCATCAGAGCCATGATACGCGAATAAGACAGGATATCTCCGAACCATCCTGTGGCCTGGTTGTAGATCTCACCTATCGGTGCCGTGATCTTTGAGAAGCCCTTTGCGTTCCTTGTGGAGCCGTAAAGCAGCAGGACAACACCCGCGGCCATTATAACAAGCGGAACCATATTCGGGATATTGACACCGAGCATCTTCACGCCGTAAACAAGCGCGCCAAGAAGGATTATCCACTGTGCCCCCTCAGAGAATATTGCATCTTTAAGATTTCCCTTTTTCGCCTGCATATAAAAGTTTACAGCCATGCCGGCATTGAGGTGGAACAATCCCAGAACCATCGCTCCGATCAGCACATACAGACTGTCTGTCAGCGGGTTGAACAAAGCCGGAAGTCCTTTCCAGGTGCTTGCAGGGTTTAGTATATGCACAAGCTGGTACGGGAAATCACCGAAAAATCCGCCTGAAAGCACTCCGGCGATCGTTGTGGAGATCCCGCAGTACAGAAGAAGTCTGCAGAAGGACCTTGTGCCTCCGCGCGGTTTCATTTTCTTCATTGCAACTATGGCCGCAATGATCATAATGATCCCATAGCCGATATCCGCAAACATCAGTCCGAAGAACAAAATGAAAAACGGCGCCATTACCGGGTTTGCATCCACGCTCCCGTACGCGGGAAGCGAATACATGTTGGTCACCATATTCATGGAGTCCGTAACAGCGTTGTTGTCGAGCCTGACCGGAACATCCGCATATTCATCCTCAGTCGGCTCCAGAGTTTCATACGCACAGGAATACTTATCCAGCAACGAAATAACTTCCGCCTCATTCTGTTCGGGCATCCAGCCCTCAAGGCAGAGGAAGTTCTCAGTCCCGACCATCTTGTCCTCCGCCTCGGCGACCGCTATCTCGGACGCGAGAACATCGGAGGCAAGCTTCAGATTGTCGGTATAATCGGTTGCCCGTTTGAGTTCTTCGGTGAGTTTCTCTTTTTCGGCTCCGCACTTTTCGAGCTCATCTTTAAGAGAAACGGCATTTTCTCCGGCTGTTCCTTCCATACCGTCCGTGGGAGAAGCCGTAAAGCCGCATTTGTGCGCGGCATCCAGCAGCTCCTGGAAATCTTCCTTCAGGCCGATCAGGACCGTATAATGCTGCTCCTCATCGCTTGATACCTCGAAAAGCTCGTTGTATTGAGAAACTCCATTGAGTGCGGACTGAACATCCGCCAAAGCTGTCGAGGCGGGAATGCATCCGAGCGCGGCGTTGCAGGTCTCCGTCTCCTTGAAGCCGAGATCCATATTCAGGGAATCCCAGGGTTTCAGTGCCTCCAGAAGACCGCTTATCCGGCTCTCGTCAGAGCTTATCTTCTTGAGGCTCTCTTCGATCTCGACTATCCTCGCGCTTTTCTCCCTGTAGAAATCAAGCTTGGAGGTGTCGAGAAGCTCTTTGGCGGATACCTCGGGTTTGGCCGAAAGCAGAGCACTCTTTTGCGGGAAATGCCTTTTCAGGATATCCAGGGCCTGAAGCATCTGGTTATAGACGGATCTCTTCGCGGTTACTTGGGCATCTTCCCTCTTGAGTATCTCCTCAAGACCTGTGCCCTGCAGACCTGCCTCCGCCTCGCTGACCTGGACGCAGCCAAGGATCATCAATTCCCTCAGAAGCTCTTCAACGGAAGAACGGACTGCCACAATGCGGATTTTTTTCATTTTCGCAATAGCCATCAGCCGTTCACGATCCTTTCAACTATCAATTCTGCCGCTTCATCAAGCTTTGCTTCCGCCTGCTCCCGAAGCTCAGAGCGTATCTTCTCCGCATCCGCAAGAATAGCGCCTGTCTTTTCATCGCTTCTCCTGACGCTCTCGGCTTTAAGCACCGCGGCTTCATCAGCAGCCTTCTCAAGAGCAGCCTTCACGGCGGCCTTGCCGTTTTCTTCCGCCTTGGCTATGAGCTGCTTTGCGGCAGTTTCGGCATCGGCGATCTTTTTCTTTGCCAGAGCCTCAGCATCTGTAATCATATTCACTGCTTCAAAGGACAATTGACGCACCCCCTTTACCAGTTTTAAATAACAACTTATTTTATTCCAAGTCTGTTAAAATTTCAACAACTAATAACGTGAGCACATGTTAAAAATTCTGAAAACCGTATCCGTCATACATTTTATATATGTTATCCATATTTTTTATGTCTGAGTCTGCGTTTTCGCCGATAAAACGAGTCCGTCACATACAGAATACGGAATCTGAAAAGCCGCGAAACGTATAAACTTCTTGTATTTTTGACCGGCCGTGGTATATTCTTCATAGAAAATCGGAGGTATTCGGAGCAGATGGTATATTCCTCATATCAGTTCATACTGGTATTTTTGCCAATTGTATTATTGGTATATTTCGGCCTGTCGAGGCTTAATGATGCAAGGATACAGAAGGTATTCCTGGTTCTTGCGTCTTTATTCTTCTACGGGTATTACAACCGGGCTTATCTGCTCATCATCGTCTCATCGATCGCGGCAAACTATCTGATCGCGATATTCATGCAACGCGCGGAGCGCAAAAAACCGCTCCTGATTCTCGGGATCCTGTTCAATGTAGGACTTATCGGCTATTTCAAGTATTACGATTTCTTCATCTCGAATGTCAATGCCCTGTTCAGGACTTCATTCTTCCTGCGCAATATTGCTCTTCCGCTCGGTATAAGCTTTTTCACGTTCCAGCAGCTCTCCTTCCTCATCTCGGTATACAAAGGAGAGGAAAAGGTGGAGGATCTTCTCGATTACTCTGTATTCGTGACATTTTTCCCGCAGCTGGTAGCCGGGCCTATAGTCCTGTACAGCGAGATGATCCCTCAGTTCAAGGACAGCTCCCGCAGGTACTTCAATACCGAGAACTTCTGCCGGGGCCTTTATCTTTTCGCGATAGGCGCATTTAAAAAAGCCGTCATTGCGGACACCGTTTCCCTGTTCGTCGACAACGGCTTTGCCATGTCCGGTCTCGGTCTGGCCGCGGGCTGGGTAACATCCTTAAGCTATACATTCCAGATATACTTTGATTTTTCAGGCTATTCGGACATGGCCATCGGACTCGGGAAAATGTTCAACATAAATATACCTCAGAACTTTGATCTCCCATACAGATCGAAGAGCATCTCCGAGTTCTGGAGAAGATGGCACATGACTCTGGGCCGCGCGCTGAGCACCTATGTTTATTTTCCGCTGGGCGGAAGCAGGAAGGGCCTTGCACGGACCTGCTTTAATCTCATGCTCACCTTCCTGGTCAGCGGAATATGGCATGGAGCCGCGTGGACATTTATCCTCTGGGGCGTGCTGCACGGGGTCTTTGCCGTCCTGGAGAGGATCTTCAAGAATGCCCTGGATAAGATCCCGGACCTTATAAGAAAAGCGGTCACGTTCCTGATCGTAAATGCTCTGTGGGTCCTTTTCAGAGCGGAGTCCTTCCAGGAGGCGCTCAACGTATACAGGGGCATGCTGAACTTCGGCAACCCGGGACTTTACCAGCTTCAGGAGATCGCCTTTGACAGCCTTGTGAATTTTCCAGGAGTCATAGATATCGTTTATGTTCTGGGAATACTGCTCGCGCTCTTTCTTGTCATCATCTTCGGAAAAGGCAGTATGGAACTTGACAGGGACTTCGAATTGAACAGAAAAACTTCCGTTGCCTCCGCCCTGTGCCTGATGATCTCATTTATCTGCATGTCCAAGGGCACGGTATTCATCTATTTCAATTTCTGAGGAAGGAGGGCATAAATGACAAAAAAGAAATGGCTTGTCCTCGTCATGAGCACCGCGGTTGTCTTTTTGCTGATCGCAGGCCTTCTTACATATGTGATCGATCCGTTTTTCCAGTTCCGTTCAAGGAACGATCAGTATCTGATACATCAGACATATTGCGCGCCGGGCCTCATAAAGACCTATGACTATGATACCATCCTGATCGGATCCTCCATGAGCCAGAATTTCGATATGGATCTGTTCAGATCCGAGCTCGGCTGCAAACCGCTCAAGATAGGTATAGGCGGGATGTCCGAAGACGATCAGGTAGAGTATATCCGGCTTGCAAACAGGATCGGAAAAGCGGATACATACTATCTGTGCATAGATATTTCCGGATATGCTGCCCACTCGAGCCCGAAAACGATAAAATATCTCATGAAGGACGATCCGCTGTCGCGTATACAGTACGCTCTCTCCTACGAATCCTGGTTCAGATTCCTGCCTGTGGATCTCGCCTTTACAGCAGTTACAAAAACAGGCCACCCGCTTCCCGCTTCGTATGAAAACAGGATAAAGATCGACCGGCTCGGATACTGGGGAGACCAGTATGAGTATGGAGAGGATATCGTGCTCGAAGGCAGAGAAAGCGGAGCCTTCAGAGTCTCGGACATCGATACCGAGGATCTTTACAACAGGATGAAGGCGGGAATAGATGACTATTTTTCCAAACTGGACCTGACGAACGCGAATTACATCTTCTATTTTCCGCCCTACTCGTCGCTTTTCTGGGCAGACGCCCAGAGCCTCGGATATTTCGACGCCTGCCTCGATGCCGCGGAGTATTTTGTTGAGAGAGCCGATGAATACGAGGCTGTCGTATTCGATTTCCAGGCTGAGGATTTCACGAAAGATCTGAATATCTACAGAGATACCACGCACTACATTCCCGAGATAAACGATCTGATGACGAAATGCTTTGCTTCGGGCGAGAATATCGTAACACCTTCAAACTATGCCCTGCACAAGGAGAAGATAATACAGAACACGGAGGAGTTCAAAAACGATTATCCGTTTCTTTTCGCGCCGTGATCAAAGCCGGATACTTACACCTTGATAATTAAAAATTTTTAAGTTATACTCTATTAGCAGTATTAATCAGCATTCTTAGCTTGGAGGATATATATGGACGAAACCAAGATCAGGAGGAGATCGGGAGACCGCAAGGACGGGAGACTTATCCGTTCTCTGCCCGGATTCGGAAACTTTATTCCCTTCATAATGAAGGACAGAAACGACGCGCTTGTCCAGTATGAGGAGAGCTTTGAGATCTCCGTTGTGGACAAATGGCTGAGGGCACAGCGTGTCAACGGATATAAGGGAATGGGCTTCCTGCATTTCATGATAGCGGCATATATCAGATGTGTCGCCATGTTCCCCGGAATAAACCGCTTTATCGCCGGCAGAAGGATCTTTGCCCGTTACGGGATAGACGTAGTCATGACAGTAAAAAAAGAACTCTCGCTCAACGCCGAGGAGACTACGATCAAGGTCCATTTCCAGCCGACCGACACGATATACGACGTATACCGCAAGATGAATGAACAAATAGCTGAGATCAAGGCCAATGAGGAAGATAACGGGACCGAAGATTTCGCAAACGCCATCACAAGGCTTCCGCGTTTTCTTCTGAGCTTCGCGATCTGGGTCCTTAAGGTCATGGACTTTTTCGGTATCCTCCCCGATGCCTGGACAGAGATCAGCCCCTTCCACGGCTCGATGATCATCACGGACATGGGATCTCTCAGAATGGGACCGGTATACCACCATATCTACAACTTCGGCACTTTGCCCGCTTTCATAGCCATAGGCTCGAAATACCACAAATACGAGGTCAACAAAAATGCCCAGGTTGAGGACCGCAAGTATATAGACGCCAAATACGTTATAGACGAGCGTATCTGTGACGGTCATTATTACGCCACGTTCTTCCAGGCCATGCGTTATCTGGCAAAGCACCCCGAGGTCCTCGAGACTCCGCCGAGCAAGGTGAACAGGGACATCCTGTAAAAAACAAAACTTATAAAAAAGGCAAAGGCATCGCGGAACTGTTCCGCTGCCTTTGTCTTTTGTTTTTCAGCATTATTCAGTTCGGATAGAGCTCTTCGATCTCGCGCTCCAGCGAGTCCGGCATGCTCCTAGGGCCCCTTACATAACGGACATCGTGACTTCTGAGCATTTCGCGGTCTATCGGAACGCCTTCATATTTTTTGAGCATCTTAAGCTTCATTATCTTCTTCATACGGACATTTTCGTCCCCGTACTCATAGGGGATATCGGTCTCGACAGCCTTGCACTTGTATCTTATCGAAGAAAACGGAGCTGCCATGTAAATATAGACCGTATCTCCGGGCTTTATGCTGCTGCTCTGCTTCCAGATAAAATCTTTCTCAGGGTCTTTTTCAAGCACGGCATCGAGATCGTAATACTTCGGGTTCGCTGGTACCAGCCAGGTGCGGATCCGCTCTTTTTTGCTTAGGTTTTCCGGTCTCTTTCCCGTGTTACTGTAGCTGATGTCTATGAGCGCGCATATGTCCGAAAGCCCAACACTTCCGTCGAGCAGTACCGTTACCCAGTTTTCTTTGCTGAGATGGTAGGCAGGCAGATATCCGTCATTGCCTCTCAGAAGATCCGCGAGCATTGGGCCGGTCTTCAGATCGATGATATCGGTCTTTCCGTCACCTTCAAGCCCGAGCTTATCGCGGGAGATATCCATTATGATCGCGAACCACTTCCCGGAGTCTTTTCTCCTGAACACGCAGTAGTTCCTGTAGCTCTTCCACGGGTATTCCGCCTCTGCTCCGTACTGGGCGGATATATATGATATTATTTCATTTCGAAGTGACATCGGTCTGTATCTCCGCTCCGTTTCCCATCAGCTTTTTAAGCTTTTCTTCATCCACATACAGCACCCTCCCTCCCGGAGGATCTATCTTGTAATTTCCAAACACGATCCAGAGAGCGTCACAGGGCTTGCCGGGCATTCTCGCCCTCCCGTCGGTAAAGATGATCTTGTTCTCGACCCGGTTTGTAAAAGCGCCGATCGCCGTATTGAAATCAGTGCCTCCTCCGCCCGGAAACTCAAGAGCGTCGATATCCGACTCGTCCCGTATCTCATTGAAGCCGTAGAACTTCGTGTCGAAGCAGCCGACTTTGAGGCTTGAGAGCATCAGGATATTTTTGCACTCGCGGAGAAAGCTCTTGAGCAGCACCTCGTCCACAGAGCCGCTGGTATCCAGAACGACTTCGGTCTCGGGCCAGGGTATCTCCTCCAGTCTGGCATTGACGACTCCTTCCTCTATCTCGGCGTTTTCAAAGGACCAGTCGACATTGTATTTGATAGCCTCGCGCAGCAGCCTTCTCCATTCGAAAAACGGCCTCGCGCGCCCGACAGAAAAGCGTCTGCGAAGCTCCTCACCGTCACCGCTCCCGTATCCGCCGGAAGAACTCGCAAGAGACTTCCTGAGCTCATCGAGCTGTTTTAAGCGCTCGATTTCGTTTTCCTTGAAGGCCTCCTTCTCGCCGAGAGCCGAGCATTTGTCTACAGTATCCGATACAGAGTCCCGGCTCTCTTCGGAAGAGGGCATGCTCCCCTGTTCCTGACGTTTTTTTAAGGCCTCTTCCCAGAGCTCATGGCTGTCATGACCTGCTACCCGCTTGTCCTTCCCCGCGGAGCTTCCCTTCGTCTGACCGCCTTTTTCCCTGTTCTTCTCCGAGCCTGCTTCCCCTTTTGATCTGCTGCCTCCCTGACTTTTTTGAAACTGGGCGTCTTTTTTCGTCTCGGGCGCTTCGCTTTCCGAAGGATCGCGGTCGTCTTTCTCTGCCGGCAGATCGCCCGCCAGCAGCAGATAGAAGCTTTCGGCGTCGTAATCGAGGGCCTCGGGCATATCCACCGCTCCTTCGGCCAGGGGCAGGCCGTCGCTTTCAAGGTAAGCGTTGACTACAGCGTCCGTCGCTATATCCCAGAGATCCGGATCCTTGCCGGCGCTTCTGAATACATGGTCGAAGGCTATATGGCAGACCTCGTGGGCAAGCACGAAAAGCTTCCCTTCATCCGGAAGAGAAGCAAGATATCCGGGATTATAGAAGATATCCCTCCCGTCAGTGGCGGAAGAGCGGATATCTTCGTTTTCAATGAATCTCGCCCCGGCCGTGATGCTCCCGAAGAAGGGGTATCTGACCAGAAGCTGCTTTCTGAGTTTCTCCACTAGGAGTTCTCCCCGGAGCCGCTTTCGATAAGGCGGAGCTCCGCTATTCTTTGAAGCCTTCTCTCATCCCCCGCTGCCCACATGGATTCAAAGGCTGCCCTGGGCTCCGGGCCTGTGAGCTTCATAAACTCCCTGACTTTTTCGAAATCGCCGTCACCGACGCAGGAGAGGCTCACAGCCGTCGCGAACTTCTGGGAGGTGTCCATCTCCATGTCCTCCTGAGTGTAGTTCCCGCTGAGCACGTCATCAACAGTCAGGACCCGCTGTCTGGCGAAAGCAACGAAATCCTCCGTCAGCTCCTCACCTATCAGAGAGCGGAGCATTTCCGGCTGTTTCGCCGAATAGAGCAGCTTTGAGGCCATCTCCCACTTGCGGGGATCGGCGTTCGGCAGGTCGCCCGTGAACGGCGTTCTCAAAACGTCATCGCCTCTTCCGGACTTGCAGGCGATATAGGCAAAAACGGCCGGGTGGATCTTCGGATGCTTTTCGAGCTGGATATTGTCCAAGCGCCTGTAACTGCTCTCGGGCGTCGAGGCCCACCTGAGCCAGCTTTTCGCCGTAGTATTGATATAGACATGGGCAAAGCGGTTGAAAAGCGGCTCGGCCATACGGTTTGCCGCCAGGGAATCGTTCAGGTCGTTGCCCGCGGCAGCTATCCTGGCGTTTTCCGGAAGCAGCCATTTCCCGTTTACCTCTTTTTCAAGGATTATATTGAAGGCCATGCCCTGGATCGAGGGCAGAGCATTTGTCAGCTCGTCGAAAAAGACGATATGAAGCTTATCAGGCTCCGACTCGCATTTATCCTTGAGCTTAACGTACCAGGCGGGAGGAATGTCCGTCATCTCGCCGGTCTGGGCGTTGTATACGCTCTTGCCGTTCAAGCTGTCCGGCGTAGCGTTTCTCAGATAGATGATGACACAGTCCGGGTCCAGCTGTTTGACTCTCGCGGACTTGCCCTCGCTCGATCTTCCGTGCAGGAAGACGGCGACGTCGCTCTGAATCGCGCCCCTGATGATATCCTCTTCCGTAACTTTATCGAAATCAAAACCGTAAGGATTCAGTCTGGGCAGCGGAGCTTTCTCAATCCCGGTCCCGGCGGAAAGACTCTCCTCTGCCGTTTCCTTTACTGAAGCAAAGGCCTCGGCTGAGAAGCAGCGCTCGAGAAAGAGCCTGAGGTCCGAGATCTCGTAATTGTATTTCTGGCTTCTGACATGTCTGTCCCTGTGCCTGAAAGGAATGCCGGAGACCAGGATCTGTTTCGATACCAGCTTTCCCGTCATCTCGTCCTCTAGCCAGACAACCGGCTCTGTCTCGATCCAGACAGTATCCCCGTCTATGTATTCGCAGCCGTTGGAGAGTGCGAAGGGCAGACCGCTGTAGCAGGAATTGGCATTTATCCTTACAAATCTTCTGCCTTCAAATTCATACTCCTCCATCTTGGAAAGAGAGATTTTGGTCAGAAAATCATCATGTTTCACGGTGTCCGTGCTGTATGTATAGCCTGTAGGGGCGAGCCTTCCGCTCCTGAACTTCTCCTCCAGAGTCTCCTGAAGAGAGGGAGATACGGCAGACTGGGGATACTCGCCGAAACGGATCTCCTTTATACCCGACGCGTTTATCTCTGCTTTCCTGTACGCGGCAGGCACGGATGAAAGCTCGATCACCGGCCGGATCCCGCCCGTTCTGAACTGGAAGTTCATCGTGCTTTTATAGCCGTTGCTCAGCGCCACCACGCCAGAGTCGCGCAGATTGTCGAAGCGCAGCCAGTAATAGCCTGTCCTGTGCTTGAGCTCCGTCCCCTCGGAGGTGAAGTCGATCCCCGAGACCGAGGCGCCGAGCGCTATCGCGAAGTCTGTCGGAGCGGCTTTGGTTCCGTATTTCGAGAATACCCCGAGCGGTGTTTCAAACAATTCTTTTTCCGAAAGAAGATCGGTTTTCATTCTGCTTACCATCTCTCTTATATTATTTATTATTGATCGTTATTGGTGTTTTCCGGATCCATGGTCCACGCGATGCCTCTTGCAAGCCTTGTGTACGGCTCCGTGAGGTGGCCTCCGGGCTTGATCTCAAAAACGGAGCGCGCTCCGCGCTTTCCGCACTCAGCCGAGATCTCCCCTGTCACTTTTTCAAAGAAAGCGTTTCCTGTCTCCGACTCGCTGTCCCCGAGCGAGAAATAGGCGCTTTCCGGCCTTTTCAGGAAGGCGTGCGAGAGAAAATATCCTGGGAAGCCGGGGTACCACAGGACCGCCGAACAGCAGACAAGGCAGTCGAAGCTCCCTGAGAGGAAGGGCGCCGAGGCCGCGAAGAGTCCCGCCATCGAGTATCCGCAGAGGATCCTTTTCGCCTTTTCAGCTCCCAGGAGCTTCTCCGCTTCCGGGATCACGGAATCCTCAAACAGCCGCATGGTAAAAGGCGCTTTTCCCATATCCCTTGCCGCTGCCTCCGGTATCCCCGGAACGCGCGCCGGCCAGGGCGAGAGAGCCGTGTCCCAGTCGGTGATATGTACCGTGACCAGGTGAAAGGGCGGACAGTCAAGCTTCCAGCAGGAGGAGAGCAGCTCTTCCCCGCCGCCGGCAATGTCGGGCAGATATACGACCGGGGCCCGTTCCGACTCAGAGGGATATACGCTGACCGTATATATACCGGCCCTGAACTCTTCAGTTTTCCGTGTCCCGTCTTTCATTTCCGAAACTCCTGTACACCCGTCGGCCGAATTCCGATATATCATAGCATTCATTTATCCCGTAAGCAAATATAATCTTATACATCAGAAATACCGGGGAGGACTGAACGCTTCAGTCCTCCCTGCTTTGCTCTTTATTGATCCCTGTCACTTTTCGATGAATCTCACGGCGGTTCCGTAAGCTATCACTTCAGCCGCTCCCTGCATGATCTGAGATGAGCCGTATCTGACTCCGACTATTGCGTCGGCAGAAATCGCCTCCGCTTCATCGACCATGCGCTTTGTGGCGATCTGCCTGGCTTCGGTCAGCATCTCTGTGTAGCCGGTGATCTCACCTCCGACCAGGGTCTTCATACCCGCCATGAAGTCTTTTCCGAAGTTTTTTGTCTGTACGATCGTTCCCTTCACGATCCCGAGTACTTCATATTCTCTGCCAGGGATCGTATCAATACTTACGAGCGTCATCGAGTTCTCCTCCTTTTATTTCTTTCATTCTCTGTCTGAGCGCGATTATAACTCCCGCCGCGACCGCAGCGGGGATAAGCAGAATAACGATAAGCACGGGGACAGGGAGAGGATCCTGACTGTTCCCCCAGAGTATTATGATCACATAAGCTGCCATGATGGCCAGAAATACAGCCGCCGCGATGATTGCCCCGCGTCTGCTCCTGCTTACGTCGGTCCTGTTTGCATTCATGAACTGTGCTCCTCCTTCTTCGAATTTCTTCATTGTTTCAAAATATACGTCGGTCTTAAGCTCATTAAAGCCGGAGGCACCGGATGAGATCTCCGCGCACATATCCTGCATCCTCTTCATATCGTCCTGCCTGTGCTTGAGAAAGATCTCCTGATCCTCCATACACTTTTTCAGGCTCAGCTTCCCTTCAGTCATCTCCCGGATCTTATCGCAGGGGACATCGAGACTGCGGAGCAGCTTTACGCGTTTGAGCTGTTCAACGTCGGAGAGCGTGTACTCGCGGTAGCCGTTTCCCGGATCCCTGCCCGGTCTGATCAGCCCCTGCTCTTCATAGAAGCGGATATTCTTTTTTGTGATTCCGGCAAGCTCCTCAGCCTGGTTGATCTTCATCTCAAGCTCCTTTTCACGGGTGCAGCGCTTATTTCTGAAACGAGAATAAGCCTTCCATAAGGTGGAATGTCAAGTGAAAAATTGAAATATTTTTTAAAAAATAAAAAAAGCTCTGAAACGTGTCCAAAGCTTTTTGTATTTCGGGGTTTTCAGTTGAAAAGAATGGCTCTCGCGATGTTGAAATAGATGAGAAGCGACAGCGCGTCAACTATCGTCGTAATGAAGGGGCTTGCCATAACGGCCGGGTCGAAGCCGAGCTTTTTCGCGAACATGGGAAGCGTGGAACCGACCACTTTGGCTATTACGACAGTTATCGCCATCGCGAGACAGATAACAAATGCCATCGTGACTGTGATATCCGTGTTCCCGAGGATGAGCCTGTCGAAAATCATTATCTTCGCGAAGCACAGAGCCGAGAGCGCGAAACCGCAGAGCACGGCGGTCCTGATCTCCTTCCACAGGACTCCCGGCAGATCGGGGAAATCGATCTCGCCAAGGCTCAGCGCGCGGATGACCGTAACTGAGGACTGGGAACCGGAATTGCCCCCGGTGTCCATGAGCATCGGTATGAATGCCGTGAGCACGACCTGGGCAGCCAGAGCGTTTTCAAAGCTTGTGATGATCAGCCCGGTAAAGGTGGCCGACACCATCAGAAGAGCCAGCCAGGGGATCCTGTGCTTGAAAAGATCCCAGGGGTTGGAGCGCAGGTAGGTCTTCTCGGAAGGAAGCATACCGGCCATCTTTTCGATATCTTCCGTGGTCTCTTCGACGATAACGTCCATCGCGTCGTCGAATGTTACGATACCGACCATGAGGCCGCCAGTATCGACTACGGGAAGCGCCAGGAAATTGTATTTCGAGAGGGTCTGGGCAACTTCCTCCTGGTCGCTGTGGGTACTGACCGCGATGATATTCTCGTCCATGATCTCCGAGACGGGCGTATCATCGTCGATACAGGTAAGCAGATCCTTAACGGAAACTGTCCCGAGAAGCTTTCTGTCAAGTGTGACGTAACAGGTGTATATGGTCTCCTTGTTTATCGCGGTCCTGCGGATCCTCGTGATCGCTTCGGATACGGTCATCGTGGGCCTCAGGGAGACATACTCGGTGGTCATGATCGAGCCTGCGGAGTTCTCGGGGTACTGCAGGATCTCGTTGATCTCTTTTCTCATCTGGGGATCTGCCTGCGAGAGGATCCTTTTGACCACATTCGCGGGCATCTCTTCGACCAGATCGGCGGCGTCGTCAACGTAGAGCTCGTTGACGACTTCGTTTAGTTCGGTATCCGAGAAGCCCCGGATCAGAAGCTCCTGCCACTCGGGCTCGAGCTCCGCGAAAGTCTCCGCCGCCGTCTCCTTGGGCAGCAGACGGAACAGAAGCGGCATTCGCTGCTCATCGAGCTCCTCAAAGACCGCCGCGATGTCCGCGGGCTCCATCGTGATCAGGATATCCTTGAGGGTCGGATACTTTTTTTCATCGAGGAGCGCTTTGATCGTCTTCTCGACGGTTACATTGTGTACTGCCATCGGTTTTCCTCCTCTTTACGGAAATATTCCGGATTTGGAAGCCCGACACGCAGAGCAAAACCTTATCAGCAGATGCGGAAACGCACAGGCCGTGGTTTTCCGCGCCTACTTCGGTCTGCCGTTGTGCCGGTACTACTTCCACTGTCCATGACGTTTCCTCCTTTTGAATATTATTATTTGGCTTTGTAAGAATACCACTAAGGGACTGATGTTTCAAGATATTTCAAGCCGTTTCGCTTTATTATTTTCAGAAAGATCGCGCCGGATGAGGAAGCGGGATCGGATGCCGCCAACAGATTTAATATTTACACTGATACACAGAAAGTGGTAAAATAAAAGAGTACCTGTATGAGCAGTACTTACTTTACAGTTTCCCAATAAAAGAAGGAGGACAAATATGAAGAATTACCGGATGACAGCGATCATTCTGGCTCTGATCATGATGCTGAGTCTGGCGGCATGCGGTTCCGCCCAGGCCTCCGCTCAGGGGCAGGAAACAGCCTTTGCCGGGACCGAAGCGCAGAGTGCTCCCGCCGAGCCTGTCGCGCCCGAAGTGCCCGCCGAACTGTCAGACACAGACGCACAGCTCGAGCTCATCCGCGATAACATGGATAAAATGCTTCAGCCGGCCGGCGAGCTGCCCTGGTTCTATACCGTCACCGATCTTGATCGCGACGGCAGCATCGAACTGATCGCCGCCTCCCAGCATCCGTTGGACCGCTCCACGAACCTGAAGATCTGGGAAGTCAGCAGCGACCGCGCCGAGCTTAAAGAGTGCAGCGTTCAGAAGGACGAGGAAGAATCCTTCCCCGATATCATGAGCGACAGCATGGATACCTTCCATACCGCGGACGGCACATGGAACTATCTGTTCTACGACAACGTCGTTATCTCTGACACGGAAGTCTATACCAGCAAGAGCGCCTTTCGCATGAAGGACGACGTAATCAGCTATGAGGCATTTGCGGTCGAGCACACGCTCGTGGAAAACGGCGTGCGGACGACCACGCACACGGACATCGAGGGCGTCGAGATCACTCCCGAGCAGTACAACGCCTCAGGCGTGCAGGCTTTTGAAGGCGCCGAGAGAAGCAGCGTCAGCTTTGAGTGGCTCACTGCCGACGAGGCTCGTGATATCGCGCGCCTGACCGAAAGCTATCAGGTCTTCACCGGCCTTAAAAAGGCCACCGAGCACTTCCCCGTACCGAAGCCCGCGGCGCTGGATGCCCCGGAAGCCACGGCATCGCCCGCGCCGACCCAGGCCCCCGCGCCGACAGCGACTCCCGCGCCTGCCGCGACCCCCGTACCGACAGAGGCCCCCGCGCCGCAGCCGATATATCTGGAGATCACCAAGAACCCGACCAGCGAGCCGTACAAGACGGCAGGCGGCACGGCGCTGTTTATCGCCAGCGCCAATGTTTTCGACTATGTCTCCTGGATGATGGTCTCTCCGCAGGGCCTGGAATACACGCCAGCGCAATTTTCGGCCATGTTCCCGCAAGTCTCCATCTCCGGCTACTACGGGACGACGCTCTCCCTCGGGAATCTGACCGCCGATGTCAGCGGCTGGGGCGCCTACTGCACCTTCTACTATAAAGGAATGACCGCCCGTACCACCACCGCTTACGTCTATGTCACCGCTCCCAAGCCCGAACCAAAGTCCGGCGTCAGTTACGGCAGCGTCCTCGAAACAAAGTACGCCTATGTCAGCATCTGGCTGAATGAAGGCTACAGCGTCATCGCCGAGTGGAGAGTCGTTGACCTGGACGGCGACATTTATATCGGCGCGCCTGCCACGGTATACTGGGACGGCGATCCCAACAATGTGACCTACTGCGTGATCACGGGCAGCCGGCCCCAGCCGCAACCTGTCTACGGTTCCATGAGCGGCTACGCGCATGAGGGCGGCGGCGGATACGCCATCGACCTGGTGAACGGCACCCAGGTCTTTGTCGACGCATGGAACTGCAAAGTCGAAGGAAACTTCTACGACGGCTGCGACGCCATTGTCTATTATATAGATTACCCGAGCAATTCGAATGTATACAAGGCAGAGATCTACGGCAATATGGGCCTGCTGATCCCCGAAGAGGATCAGGGAGGCTGGGCCGGTTCGCATTACTACGACTACATGTCTGACTACGAGGATCAGGGCGGCTGGGCAGGCTCGCATTACTATGACTTCATGGAAAGCGAGACAGGCAACTACGTCGACGGTATGCCGACCCATTTCGGCTACAACTCAGACGGAAGCCATTACGAGGCCATCTGGTGCCCGGACTGCGGGGCTGAGGTCTCCCTCGCTATGGAGAGATGCCCTGCCTGCGGACGCTCTTTCATATAATGAACCTCTGAGTTTATCTTGACACAGGAGTTATGTTCTTCTATAATTAGTTTAACGAGCAACCTATATTATCTCATTCCTGTCTTGGGGGGGCGGCGTCTTTATTTGCGCCGCTCCTTTTTTGTTTCCCTGCCCTTTTGTTCTGCAGCCTGAACCGGACTGAACCGGTCATAGAATAAGCTCCCGACCATCGGATCGTTGCCGGTGGCCGGGAGCTTTTTTTATTTATGCCTGTTTCGTCCCCAGAAGGTGTTGTAACGGTCGGGCTTCCACCCGGGTCTTACATCCTTCACGGCCTCTTTCGCCGTGATGACGGCGTCATCATGGTCGATATCGATGAGTGTGTAACGGTCGTGTCCCATACCGAGCTCCTTCATATAACTCAGCTGCCGCAGACCGTGACGGCTCTCCACCCGTTCCACCAGTTCCCTGCCGCCGCCTTCGGGCAGGTTGTAAATCAGATCCATGCAGGCGTTGTCCGCCGCCAGGATGTCCAGCGATGCAACTATCCCGATGTCCGGGGTAACGACCGGCTCCGCAGAAGGGCCGGCGCAGTCGCAGTCGACGGACATGTTGCGCATGGTGTTGATATAACAGACATGAGGCGCGAAGAAGTCGATGGTCGCTTTGGTGCTTTCACTGATACGTTCCATCAGTTCTTCTTCCGAGATGCTCCACATATCGCCGTCGGGGTAAGTGTGGATCTCCTTCTTACCGATCCTTCCGTCCGCGCAACCGATGCCGATGTTCTTGTTGCTTCCCCCAAAGCCGCCCATCACATGGCCCTTGAAGTGCGTGAGCACCAGAAGCGAATCGTAGTTGAGCATGCTCTTGCCTACATGCATTTCCTTAAACCACTTGCCGTCCCTGACCGGGAGCGCGGCCACGCCCTCGCTGTCCGTGATGTCTACGGGGCAGAAGGTCCAGCCGTTGATCTCCAGCGTTTTGCGGTGGGCTTCGGTGGTATAGCGGCTTCCCTCGTAGTAAGTATTGGTCTCAATGATCGTCGCGTCGGGCAGACGGCTCTCTATCAGTTCCTTCACCCACGGACGCGGGATGATGTTCGGCCCTTCGGCCTCGCCTGTGTGCAGCTTGATCGCCACCCTGCCGGTCAGCACGGAGCTGACCCGGTCATAGATCTTTTTCAGCCCTTCTTCGGACAGATCACGTGTAAAGAACACAACAGCGCTCTCGCCTGTGCGCTCTTCAAAGGGGACGTACTTATTGCCGTCTTTGCCGGGGATCGGATTGCCGTTTTTCATTCTTCATTCTCCTTTTACAGTTTATCGTATTCTTCGCCGGACTTCGTAAAAAGCAGTTCTATCAGATGGATCCCGGTTTTTCCTCCCATGTTTATCGCATCCGTACAGAACTTGCAGTAGCAGACAGTTTTCCCGGTTTTGATCTTCTCACAGTGTCTGCGGAAATGTTCAGCCTGCTCCTCCGGTTCCATCGGCGTAAACATGTGCGGGAACTATTCTACGTATCTTTTGTGCGCGAGTGCCGCATTGCTTTCCGTGCAGGGTGACAGCAGATTAACGCCGCAGAACTTTGTCTTTTCGTAGTTTTCCTCCAGCTCGACAATTTCGATATTCATCTTGCGAAGCAGTGACCGGACCGCATCCTGAACATATCTCTTCTCAAATGCCACCCAGCAATCCTGTACGGTCATCTTCTCCCCGTGATGATCCGGGAACTTAAAATCAGGATCCCTGTCGATCACCTGCCAGAGAAACTCAATAGAAGCCTCTGTATTCTCTTCTATGATGGCAGCACAATTATTGCAGACGACAATCGCTGTATCGTCGGGCGTGAGTTTTTTATGATTCGGTCTGCAGCACCCGACAGGTGTTATCCCGAATTAATGGTTAATATATTCCTTCGCCTGTCTGCTTGCATCTTTAAACTGCGCTGTGGTTTTGCAGCTTGGAAAAAAATTATACGCCACTTAAACTTACCTCTGTAAAATTGGAATTTCCGGTTCTGTTTCATAATAATCTGATTAATAATTATAACATGCTGAAATCATCTTTAAAAGCCATTATATTCTACAAAGCTAAACCCTAATACGAGCAAGAAAAACAGAAAAAAGAAGTAACAGCATCCCCACATTTAAAACTGTAAAGTAAACTGAAACAGCCTCAAGAACATATATATGTATTTCGAGGTTGTTTTTTTGTTTTTTTATTATTTATAACATAAAGCATTAATGACAGTGGTCGAGAGGGATAAGGCAAGAGACGGAGAATCGATTCTCAAATTATGTCTTGAAAAAGCATGTAAATAAATCCAAACAATTCGAATCCTTTGCAGCACAATGGGTTCAAAAATCGAAAATTGAATCGGAAATTCATTTTTTTGTAAATAAAAATAAATAGGTTTTTGTATCTGGTGCAGTCTGCAGTGACAAATGAAAATGGAAAGGAAAACGGATATAGATGAATCCGTTTACCTTTCCATTTTTATGCACATCAGTGTACTTTATTGCAGAATAATGCAGAAAAATGCAAAAGAGATCTGCAAAACTACAGGCAGAAAAGCCTGTAATACCAACGGTTTCCCGAAATTCCTGCAATTAATGCAGTAATTTCGGAATTCTTTTACAAAATTTGTATTCTGTTGTCTGTATATATTGTCATTTTTTACCCAACTTTATCAAAAAAACTGCATTAACTGCATTTATCCCGGCAAAGCCTTGCGCCGCAATACTTCAGCTCCTGCAGTTTTCCGATTGAAACTACATTCAAGTGCATTTTTCTTTCTGCTTTGGACAAAGACGAGGAAACGGATTGCCACGGCCAGTTTGCGAACCGGCCTCGCAATGACACAGTTTTGCATACTGCTATGATCCCCGTTCTCCCCCGGAGATGCGATCATCTCCGATACCGTCTTTCGGGCACCGGAGATGTAAAGATATATTCGGTTGCAAGGACTGTAGAGACCGGAAGCGATGTGAACATAAAAACGCGCTGAGGCGTAAACCTCAGCGCGGTATGGTCTTAAACTATTACTTCTGATTGAAGATCTTGAAGATATTGTCGAAGGGGTCGTCGCCCGCGGGCTTCGCCGCTTCCTCAGCGGGTGCGGGGGTGAGGACCGTCGGGGACGAAAGAGGAGGAACCAGCTCGGGTTCTGCCGATACGGCCGGAGCGCCCGCGCCGAACAGGGTCGTGCCCTTCTTCTCATTGGAAGGAACGACCGGCGCGAAATTGGAGGACTTCGCTTCCTCGGCTGCCGCCTCGGGGGCTTTCTCCTCGAAGCCTGTCGCGATGACCGTGACATGGATCTCGTCCTGGAGGCTATCGTCGAAGCTCGCGCCGAAGATGATGTTCGCTTCCGGATGAGCCGCTTCCTGAACGAGGCCCGCGGCTGCCTCAACATCCTCGAGGCCCATATCCTCGGAGCCCGTGATGTTTATAAGCACGCCTCTGGCTCCGTTGATGGAGGTCTCCATGAGCGGGGATGATACCGCCATCTTGGCAGCCTCTTCGGCTTTGCCCTTTCCACCGGCGTGGCCGACGCCCATGTGGGCATAGCCCGCGTCTTTCATGATGCAGCTTACATCGGCGAAGTCGAGGTTGATGAAGCCGGTGTTCTTGATGAGGTTCGCTATGCTCTCAACTGCCTGGAGGAGTACATCGTCAGCGATCTCGAAAGCGTTGGCGAAGGTGATCCTCTGGTCGGTTGCGAATTTCAGTCTGTCATTCGGGATAACGAGAAGGCTGTCGACCTTGCCGAGAAGCTCCTTGATACCTGCCTCGGCCTGGTCCATACGGCGCTTGCCCTCGAATTTGAAGGGCTTTGTGACTACGCCGACAGTGAGGATCCCGGCCTCTTTGGCCAGATCCGCGACTGTGGGAGCGGCGCCTGTGCCGGTTCCGCCGCCCATGCCCGCGGTGATGAATACCATATCGGTGTTCTCCAGGCATTTGGCGATATTGTTGCGGCTCTCCTCAGCAGCTTTTCTGCCTATCTCGGGGTCGGAGCCCGCGCCCTGGCCTTTTGTGGTCTTCTCGCCTATCTGCACCTTCGTGTTCGCGTTGGAAACGGAAAGCGCCTGTTTATCGGTATTGATGGCTACGAATTCGGCACCCTGGGTACCGGATTTCACCATCCTGTTTACTACATTGTTACCGGCTCCGCCGACACCGATGACCTTTATATTGACAACGTTCTCGGGACCGTTTTCAGCTTTGAAATCCATATCGGGACCTCCCATCAGATACTTCCTGTTAATAATAATATAAAATTATTTCAAGGTCAACTAAATTTTAGATTTTTTGTAATTTTTTTGTAACTATATTTCAGCCCGGAGTGAAATGAACGCCACTTATGCTGCTCACGTCCACTATACCGACGTCGTTGAGCGTCAGCTGGGAGAAAGCGGACATCAGCATGCCGAAGCGGTAATCGATATTGTCGGATCCGCCGAAGACGACCGTAAAGTTATCGAGATAGTCGAATTTTACGTTTTTGGGGTCGTCAAAGCTGACATAAGTGACCCCGTTTTTAAGCCCGCGCTCCTCGATGTTGAAGAGGACGCGCGCGAGAAATTCTACCAGCTCCTCGTCCCCGTCCTTGGTGACGAGCTTCTCTCCGATCATGAGCGTTCCGGGGTCTATGCCTGTTATCATGATCAGGTTCTCGAGCTCCTCTTCCGTCGCTTTACCGAGGATCTTGCAGTTCTCGTCCAGAGTCCAGTACTCATCGCCGACGACGATGCAGGCCAGAGCCTCGCTCTCCTCGACCGTGATGGTGACCCTGTTCGGAAGGCTTCTGGAGATGGTCAGCTGGTCGATGTACGGGAGCTTCGAGAAGGCCCTGCCTACAGCCGCGAAACGGTCGAAGAAGAAGAGGTTGTCCCCCTGCTCGATATCGACGGCGTTGATTATCTCGGAGTCCGTATAGTGCCTGTTGCCCTCGACGGTGATGACCTCCACGCGGAAGAATATGCTCATCAGAAATATTAAGGCGACTATTACAATAAAGAATCTGACCGGGCCGCTGACGTTCATTTTGTGTCTGCGGGACTGCCGGTCTATTCGGAATATATTGGTCCTTGTCTTTTCGTTTGCCATAATCAGATCTTAACGTTTACAGTAAGGACGCGATGCAGGAGCAGATGCGCTCCGCCGAGTCCTCCACGCAGAGGGATCTCATCGCCTTTCCCATCGCGTCGAGCTTATCGCTGTCGGAGACCAGAGTCCTGAGCCTTTCGAAGAAGCTCTCCTCGGTAAACTCCGATTCAAGCAGGACCTCCGCCCCGCCCGCCTTTTCGAGCACGCGCGCGTTCTTCTCCTGGTGGTTGTTGGTGACGTTCGGGGACGGTACGATGAGCGCGGGCTTTCCGATATATGAAAGCTCGGCCAGCGTCGAGGCCCCCGCCCTGCAGGTGATGAGGTCCGCCGCCGTCATGACGAGCGGCATATCGTATATGTATTTTCGAAGGTCGATGCCGTGCTCCGCCCAGTCGGGAGCCGTCTTCTCTATCTCTTTCATGAAAGAATCGTAGTAGTATGAGCCTATGGAGTGAATAAACAGGAACTCCCCGCTCGCGGCTATCCTGGGGATCATTTTGAGGACCGTCTCGTTCATATGCCTGGCGCCAAGCGAGCCCCAGGCGGAGACGACCAGAGGCTTGTCCCCCTCTATGCCGAGCTGTTTTCTGGCCTCAGCCTTGGAAAGTCCGCAAAATCCCGCCCGCACGGGAGTTCCGGTTATATGGACGCGCTCTTTTCTGCGGTAGCTTTTCGCGCACTCGGGGACTCCGACCAGGATGAGATCGGCTTTGTCGGCCAGAAGCTTTGTCGTGAGGCCCGGTTCCGCGTTGCTCTCGTGTACGACGGTCGGAACGCCGAGCCTGTGGGCGGCCGTAATTACCGGAAAACATACATAACCCCCGGTACCTATTACGGCATCGGGTTTGAATTCCTTTATGATATTTGATGCTTCTTTTACGGATGTGATCGCGTTTCTGGCGGTCTCCAGATTGTGCTTTATATCCTCTGCGCTGCGGCCGCGGCTGAGGTTCGTGACTTTTACTGCCCTGAAATCGTAGCCGGCTCTCGGCACCAGCTCGCACTCCATCTTGCCTTCGGCGCCGATGAAGAGAAAGCTGCTGCCGGGGTAAAGCTCATTCAGTTTTTCGGCAACGGAAAGTGCCGGGTTTATATGCCCCGCGGTTCCGCCCGCAGTCAGAATGAAACGCATCAGTACCTGTTATACACTCCGATAAACGAGATGATCGCGAAGAGGAGCGAGATGCCCGTAAAGAGCAGGAAGAGCTCCTTCTCCTTCCATTTGCGCCCGGTCCAGCCGCCCATCTCGAGGTGGTGGTGGAAGGGGGCCATCTTAAAGACGCGTTTGCCGTGGCTCAGTTTGAAATACGCGACCTGGATGATGTCCGAGAGGGTCTCTATTATGAACATGATCCCGAGGGTGACCAGGATCAGCGGCATGTCGTAGGCAAAAGCCAGAGCCGCGATCGCGCCGCCCAGGAACAGCGAGCCGGTATCGCCCATGAAGACCTTCGCGGGGTTATAGTTGTAGATGAGAAAGCCAAGCAGCCCGCCTATCATCGCGGAAGCGAAGATCCCGAGCTCGAGATAGCGCGCGCCCCAGCGGTAAGCGAGGGTTACGAAGAACAGGAAGACCGGGATCGAGGTCCCGGAGGCCAGCCCGTCCACGCCGTCCGTGATATTGACGGAATTGACAGTGCCCACGATTATGAAAGCGGAGAGGAGCATGTAAGCCCAGTCCGGGATATAAACGACTTTATTGAAAAACGGGATGTAGAGGTCCGTTCTGAGGTAGCCCGTGCGGCGCATGATTAGAACGAAGACTATGGCGGCTGCCAGCTGGAGAAGAAACTTCGTGTTGGCGTGAAGGCCGAGGTTCGCCTTGTGTTTTATCTTCTCCCAGTCGTCGAGAAAGCCTATGGCTCCGAAGGCCAGCGCGAACACGAACACGAAGAGATGGACATACCTTCCCTCGCGCATACTGTCGAAGCCGACCGTGATACACGCGACAAAGGCCGCCAGTATGAACATCACGCCGCCCATTGTCGGGGTGCCTGATTTGGATATGTGCCATGTCGGGCCGTTTTCCTTGATCTCCTGCTCGACTTTGACCTTCTTGAGCCAGGGGACGTAGAAATTGCCGAAAACGGAGGACACTGCGAATGCAATTATGAAAGCCAGTATCAGTTTCAGGGTCATCAGCATTGGGAGCTTCCTTTTTGTTTTCTCTCGGAGAGATATCCGGCGACGATCTCGCGCTCGTCCATGTGGTGCTTGGTCTTTCCGACCACCTGGTAGTCCTCATGGCCTTTGCCGGCGAGTAATATTACATCACCGGGGCCTGCCTTGTCAATAGCCCAGCGTATGGCCGAGGGGCGGTCGCATATTGAAACATAAGGCGTTCCGGCGTTTTTGACGCCCTCTAAGATCTCTCTTATTATCTCCTCCGGATCCTCCGTGCGGGGGTTGTCCGTAGTGACTATGCAGAAGTCCGCGTACTTTGCCGCCACCTCTCCCATTATCGGGCGCTTGAGCCTGTCTCTGTCGCCTCCGCAACCGAAGAGCGCGTAGAGAGTTCCCCTCGTTAAGGGCTTCAAGGTCTCGAGCGCGTTTTTGAGCGAGTCCGGCGTGTGGGAGTAGTCTATGATGATCGAGTAGTCCCCGTCTGTCGGAACGACCTCCATCCTGCCCTTGACGCCCGTCGCGGTGGAGAGGGACTCGCAGCAGTCTTTCAGTGAAAAGCCTAGCGCGAGGCCTATCGAGATAACTCCGAGCGCGTTGTGGACCGAGAAGAGCCCGGGGATCGAAAGATGAGCGCGGGCGCTTTCATCTTTATAGATCGCGTCGAATGTGACGCCCGATGCCGAGAGTTCTATGTTTTCGGCTCTGAGGTCCGCTTCCCTGCCCTCAGCCGAGAGGGTTATCAGATCGGCGGGAGATCCCTCGACCATGTACAGACCGCGGGCATCGTCCAGGTTGGTGCAGGCGGTGTCGCATCTTGTAAAGAGGCTCTTTTTGACCGCGGCGTACTCCTCCATGGTCTTATGGAAATCCAGATGGTCCTGGGTAAGATTCGTGAACATGGCGACATCGTAGTGTATCCCCGCTACCCTGCTGAGCGCCAGCGAATGGGAGCTCACCTCCATAACACAGTAAGCGCAGCCCTTGTCCGCCATCTCGCGGAAGAGCTTCTGGAGCTCGAAGCTCTCCGGGGTCGTGTAATCCGAATGGATGTACTCCTGCCCAATCATGATGCCGTTTGTGCCGATGAGGCCTATCTTCGAGGGGACGAGGGTCTCGAGCATGTGCTTTACGAGATATGTGGTCGTGGTCTTCCCGTTGGTCCCGGTGACGCCGATCATCTTCATCTCTTTCGAGGGCTCGCCGAAGAAGGCGCACGAGGCGAGCGCGAGGGCCTCTCTGCAGTCCTTTACGAGAACATAGGGAATGTTGTCCTCAGGCTCCCTGTCGCATATTACGGCGGAGGCTCCGGCTTTCAGTGCCTTCGGGATGAACTCCATCCCGTCGGAGTTGAAGCCCCTGATAGCGACGAAGAGGTCGCCCGGGAGCGTCTTTCTCGAGTCGTAGCTTATTCCCGTGATATCGGGATCGTCCTTGATATTCGAGGCTATATAGCCTGTTCTTTTTAATATTTCGGAAAGTTTCATCTTACACTCTCTCCGCTACCCTGAGCTTCGCGCTCCGGGCTCTGGGATTGTTTTCTATCTCCTCTTCAGAGGGAAGTATCGGTTTTCTGTATACGCTCTTAAGTGTCTTTACAAAGCCGCAGGTGCAGATCGGGGCCTCTCTCGGGCAGGTGCAGCCGTTCTCCCTCGCTGCTATGGCGGATTTGACTATCCTGTCCTCCAGCGAGTGGAAACTTATGATGCAGAGCCTGCCTCCCGGAAGGAGCTTGTCCGGGACCGTCTCCGCCATCTTCGCGACCGCTCCGAGCTCGTCGTTGACGGCGATGCGTATCGCCTGAAAGCTCCGCTTTGCGGGGTGCTGCTTCTCCCTCAGAGCCTGAGAGGGCATCGCTGACTTTATTATGTTCGAGAGCTCCAGCGTGCTCTCTATCGGTTTCTTTTCACGCTTGTTTATTATCGCTCTGGTTATGCGCCTGGCGTATTTCTCCTCGCCGTAGTCCCAAAGTATACGGTTGAGCCGGTCCTCGCTCCAGGTATTTACTATATCGTAAGCCGTGAGCCCTTCGGATCTGTCCATGCGCATATCCAGGGGCGCGTCTTTCATATAAGAAAATCCCCTTTCAGTCTCATCGAGCTGCGGGGAAGAGACTCCGAGATCGAAAAGCATCCCGTTGACGCCCTCTATCCCCAGCTCATCCAGGACTTCGACCGTATCCGCGAAATTCGCGTGGACAAAGGTTATCCTGTCCGAAAAGAGCTTGAGACGCTCCCGCGCGTAATCAATCGCGGATGCGTCTCTGTCTATGCAAATGAGCCTGCCGGTCGTGAGCTTTTCGGCTATCTTTTCCGAGTGCCCGCCCATGCCGAGAGTACCGTCGACATAGGTGCCCGCAGGATCTGTATTGAGGTTATCTATGCATTCGTTCAGCAGAACGGAGACATGCTTAGCGTTCAAAATTCAAGCTCCTCCATGACCTTTGCAATGTTGTCGGGAGTGATCTCTTCACTGCTGACTTCATCCCAGTAATCGGCATTCCACAGTTCGATGTGGTTGTTGCACCCTACTATTGTAACATTCTTTTCGATATTTGCAAATTGTCTTAAATTTGCCGGTATCAGAATGCGGCCCTGGGCATCTGCTTCGCACTTGGAGGCAAAGGCAAAAAGCGGCCTCATTTTCTTCTGTCTGATGTAGGGCATCGCGCTGACTTTTTCGCAGAGCGCGTTCCAGGAATCCCTGCTGTAGACCGAAAGGCACTTCTCCATCGATAAGGTGACATAGAGCACATCTCCCGCCTCTTCACGCATTTTCGCGGGTATGAACACTCTGCCCTTTGAATCCAGGGAATGTCGATATTCACCTGTCATAAGTCTCACCTCCTTTGCGGTCCCGGTTGGAAATTTTGTGGGAATGTTAAACATTTTCCACCACATTTCCCCACCTGTGAGAACAATTATATTTAACGGAAATTTAAAAATCAAGGGAATTTTTCAGGTTTTTTCTGTCTTTTTTATGTAACAAAATGCAAGTTTTTGTAAAAAAAACACACGGTACAAGACCGTGTGTTATCAGGCTTTATTTTACTCAACATCTATGGGGATGAAGTTTTCGTCGTCGACTTCGTAGATCTTTTTGCGAGGCTTGGGACTGACCCTGGTTTTTGCCGCGTCGGGAGCTTCCTGCCCGGGCTCCGTCACCGCTCTCGCCGAATCCAGCTGGGAGGAGGTGGTATTGATGGCCTGAAGGGCGTCCAGAAGCTCGCTTCTGGCTTTTTCGACTATCCCGTCTATGTATTCGGATGCCGCTTTCCTGAGCCCGTCTGACTTACTCTCGGCGTCCGACATGATCGCTGCCGCGCGCTCGTTCGCGGTCTTAATGATCTCCTGCTCGTCGAGAAGCCTTCTCTGAGTCTCCTGGGCGTTCTTTTTGATGGCCTCGGCTTCCTTGCGGGTGTTGAGGATGAATTCGTTTCTCGTGGAGACGAGCCTCTTCGCCTCGGTGAGTTCGGTCGGGAGGATTATCTTTACCTTGCTGATGATATCCAGAGCCTTTTCGCGCTCTATTATGCATTTGTCCTTGTTCATCGGGACTTCCCAGGCGTCCGCGATCATGCCGTAGAGGATGTCGAGAAGCTGTATTGCTTCGTTATTGTTATCCATCACTTGTTTCTCCATACTTTGGCTTTTTCTTTGATCATGTCTATCAGCTCGTTCGGAACAAGACCCGTGAGGTCCGCTCCGTACATGGCCATCTCCCTGACGACCGAGGAACTCAGGAAGGTGTATTTCCCGCTCGCGGTCAGGAACATCGTCTCGAGCTCGGGGCGTATCTGCTTGTTTATAAGGTTCATCTGGAACTCGTATTCGAAATCGGAGGCGGCTCTCAGGCCCTTAACTATCACGGCGCCCTCATACTGCCTCGCGTACTCGGCGAGCAGTATGTCGGAGCTGTCGACCTTGACGTTCCCGTAGCGCTCCGTCGCTTTCCTGACCATCTCCACGCGCTCTTCGACCGTGAACATGGGGGATTTCTTGGTCGAATTCTGCATGATCACGACGACCACCTCGTCGAAGATCTGGGCTGTGCGTCTTATTATATTCAGATGGCCGAGAGTTATCGGGTCGAAACTGCCCGGGCAAATCGCAATGCTCATCGTTTTCTCCTTATCGGGGGATTCAGCTTCTCGTGTAGAGCGTCAGCTTGATCCTTCCGTACCTGTATTCTTTCAGCTTCTTGTAAGGCTCGCTCAGTTCCGGGAGTGAGAGCTCCCGGAGCGATTCCGCGACGATATATCCGCCCTGAGATAGTATATCAGCGGAAGCGATGCTGTCAAGGATTTCGTCGTAGAGGCCCGAGGCGTAGGGCGGGTCCAGAAAGACGATATCGTATTTTCCTCCTCTTTTGAGAAAGAGGCGCGCGTCCTCGTTTACGAGCTTTCCTTTCAGCTTGCAGGTCTCGAGGTTCTTCCCGACTATATCCAGCGCCTTTTTGCTGGTGTCGACAAAGGTGCAGCTCCCTGCCCCGCGGCTGAGCGCCTCTATGCCGAGCTGGCCCGTTCCCGCGAAGAGATCGAGCACCTTCCTGCCCTCTATATCGAACTGCAGGATATTGAACAGCGCCTCTTTGACCGTGTCGGAGGTTGGCCTTATATCATAGTTCTCCGGGGCTTTCAATTTTCTGCCGCCGGCGATTCCGGTTATAACTCTCAATTTTCTTCCTCTTTATTAAAATGGCTGTATACGCTGGCAGCGGCATCCTTCGGCAGCACGTTTTCAAGTTCCGTAAGCTCCGCGCTTTTTATGTTCTTCAGCGAGCCGAATTGTTTTATGAGCTCTGCCTTTCTTTTGGGGCCTATGCCTTCTATGCTGTCGAGCTCGGACAGGAGCGCGGTTTTTCTCGTTTTCCTCTGGTATGTGATCGCGAAGCGGTGGGTCTCCTCCTGTATCGTTCCTATAAAGGAGAACAGCGCCTGATTGCCCTTTATGCCTGCCTCCTCGCCCTTAGAGTTGACGAGCGCTCTTGTACGGTGCCTCGAGTCCTTGACCATGCCGTATACCGGGATATCGAGTCCGAATTCTCGGAGGACCCCCTCTGCCACTGCCGCATGGGTGTCTCCCCCGTCCATGAGAAGCAGATCGGGGAGCTCGGAAAACTTTTCGTCACCTTCGGCATAGTGCGTGAATCTGCGCCTTAAGGTCTGCTCCATCGACGCGTAATCGTCGCGCACCGGCATGTCCTCTATTTTAAACTTCCTGTAGTCGCGCTTATAGGGCCTGCCGTTTTTGAAAACGGTCATTCCCGCGACGATCCCGGTGTCTCCGAGGTTCGAGATATCGTAGGCCTCTATCCGCTCGGGGATCTTCTCCAGTGAGAGCAGCTCCCTGAGCATCGAGAGCGTCTTGTTGTATTTGATCCCCGAGGAGACCGAACTCTCTATCTCGTCCGCCTCTCCGGGCCTCAGGGGCACTACCTTCTGCTTTACGCTGAGCGACTTTATGCTGTTTATCCTGTCGCGAAGCTCGGCAGCCTCCTCGAACCTGAGCTCGTCGGAAGCCTGCTGCATCCTGTCCGTGAGCTCCGATATGAGCTCCCTGCTTCTGCCCTTCAGGATAAGGACAGCTTCATCAATGAGCTTTCTGTATTCCTCCGCGGAGGAGTCCTCAAGGCACCAGCCGAGGCATTTGCCTATGTCGTAGTTCAGACAGGGCCGCGCTTTCCCGATGTCTCTCGGAAAGACCCGCGAGCAGTCCGGAAGAAGAAGCGCCTCCTTGACGGTGCGGATGATATCCGCGCTCAGCGATCTGCCTCCGAAGGGGCCGAAATAGAGGCAGCCGTCGTCCTCCTGTTTCGCGGAGATCTTCATATCCGGGTACTCGCTGTCTTTATCCACCTTTATATACGGGTAGCCCTTATCATCCTTCAGGAGGATATTGTAATGCGGCTGATACTGCTTTATAAGGGCGTTCTCCAGGAGCAGGGCTTCGAGCTCGGAGCTGACGAATATGGTGTCGAAGTCGTCTATCTTCTCTACCATGGCTTCCACCTTGGGAAGATGCTCGCCCCTGAAATAAGAACTGACTCTGTTTCTGAGTCTTTTGGCCTTGCCGACATAGATAATAGTGCCCTCAGCGTCGACCATAAGATAGACGCCGGGGGTCTGTGGAAGGCTGTTGGCTTTCTGGCTCAGAAGCTCATGTGTCATAAAAAATCCCGCCTATACTAAAAAGACGTGCCCCTGAAGGCACGTCCCTTAATTTGAAATATTACTCCGTGAAATCGGAATCTATGAGCTCCGCAAGAGTGGAGATCGCCTCTTCTTCGTCTGTTCCGTCTGCTATCAGAGTGATGGCTGTGCCTTTGACAATACCGAGGGACAAGACGCCCAGAAGGCTCTTTGCATTTACGCGTCTGTCTTCCTTCTCGACCCAGATGCTGCTCTTGAACTCATTGGCTTTCTGAATGAAAAATGTTGCCGGTCTGGCGTGAAGACCTACCTGATTATTGATAACTACTTCTTTGGTTACCATACTGATGCTCCTTAGTTTTTAGGGCTGATACAACCCCCGAATTATTATATACCGTTTCTGCGGGCCTATACTATATGATTTTTCTTTAATTGTCAATAAAAGCCTGCGACTTTGTGCAATTTGACTATTTTGCGGCCGATATAAAGCCCGGGATTACTTCAATTCTACAATTGTAACACCTGTTTCGCCCTCGCCGTAGTTTCCCAGCCTGAATGACCTGACCGATCTGTTGCTTCTGAGCATCCGGTGTATGGCCGCTCTGAGGGCTCCGGTGCCCTTGCCGTGGATGATCGTAACGGTCTTGAGCTTCGACATGACCGCGCTGTCCAGAAACTGCTCGGCAGTGAATACGGCCTCGACCGACTCCATTCCCCTCAGGTCTATCTCCTTTTTGGCATCAGTTCTGAGCGTCGCGCCTGTCGAGAGCTTCGCCTTCCTGTTTTTGGCAGATACATCCTCGAGCAGATAGCAGTCCGCCTCCTTTGCCTTGAATGTCATCGCGCCCGAAACGACGGTCAGCTCTCTTGTCGGAGATATCTCGCTGACCTCTCCTTTAAGGCCCAGAGTCGTCACTTCGACCATATCGCCCACGGCGACCGGCCGTGAGGACCTTCTTGCTTCTCTGCGCGCGGGAGCCTCGGCGTAGGATTCTTCTTTTCTGTTAAGGGAGGCCAGAAGTTCGCTCCTCGCCTTGTTTACGGCCTGGATATTCTCCTCCTCATTTATCCTGCGCTTCATATCGTCGAGCTCTGCAAATACAGACTCCGCCGTCTGCCTTGCGTCGGATATTATCCGCTCCGCCTCGCGTTTTGCCGCTCTTTCGGCTTTCCCGAACCTCTGCTCATACTCTGCTTTGTATTTTTCAGCGGCTTCCCTGTCTTCACGCGCGTTTGCGAGCAGCTGCTCAGCCTCTTCATTTTTCTTCTCGAGCCCCACTCTGAGGGAGTCGAGCGCCTCGATCGAGCTTTCAAGTCCCGAGTTTTCACTGTTTATATATGCTCTGGCAGACTCGATTATGTCCTCACCGAGCCCGAGCTTTCTCGAGATGGCAAAGGCGTTGGACTTGCCGGGAATACCTATTAAAAGTCTGTATGTAGGCTGGAGCGTCTCGACATCGAACTCGCAGGAGGCGTTCTGAACGCCCTTCTCGTTCATTGCAAAGACCTTGAGTTCGGCGTAGTGGGTAGTGGCCGCTACAGTCGCCCCCAGATCTCTCGCTTTCTGGATTATGGCGGTCGCCAGAGCGGCGCCCTCTGTCGGATCCGTTCCGGCGCCGAGCTCATCAAACAGGAGCAGGGAATCCTCATCGCACTCGGAGAGGATATTCACTATATTCCTCATGTGCGCCGAGAAGGTGGAGAGGCTCTGCTCTATGCTCTGCTCATCTCCGATATCCGCGAGAATATGCGTGAAGACCGGAATGCAGCTCCCGTCTGAAGCGGGAATGTGGAGCCCGCACTGGGCCATGGCGGCAAGCAGGCCGAGCGTTTTCAATGTTACGGTCTTTCCTCCCGTGTTCGGGCCTGTTATCACCAAAGTATCGAAATCCTTCCCGAGCTCCAGATCGATCGGGACGACGGTATCCTTTGAAAGGAGCGGGTGTCTCGCGCGTTTGAGGACTATCTCCTTTTCGGAAATAAGGGGTGAGACGCCGTCGATCTGATAGGAGAGCTTCGCCTTGGCGAATATGAGGTCAAGCCTAACCAGAAGCACGTAGTCCGATTCGATATCGTCCTTATGTTCCGCGCAGTCCGCAGAAAGCTCTGCCAGAATACGCTCTATCTCCGCCTTCTCGCGGGCGGCAAGCTCCCTCAGCTCGTTATTGGCGTTGAGGACCGACATCGGCTCAATGAAAAGGGTCGCTCCCGAGGAGGAGATATCGTGAACCAGACCCGGGATCGCCCCCTTGAACTCGGCTCTGACGGGAATGACGTATCTGTCGCTTCTCGTGGTGATGATGGGTTCCTGAAGGACCTTCTGGTAAGTCGGGGAGGATACTATCTTCTGAAGAGTATCCCTTATTCTGGAGGAGGTTATCCTCATCTGTCTTCTGATATTCGAAAGCTCGGAAGACGCGCTGTCCGCCACCTCGTCATCGCCTATAAGCGATGAGGATATCTTGTTTTCCAGAAATTTATTGGACCTCAGAGCGGAAAAGAGGTGGTCTATGCATGTCTTAGCATCGGAGGCCTCCGCAATGTATCCCTTTACGGCTGCCGCGCTCTGAAGGACTCTCGCGATCTCAAGCAGCTCACGGTTGTTGAGCGTTCCTCCGAGATCCGCCCTTGAGAGGGAGGGCCTTATATCCTTTATAGAGAGAAAGCCGGGGCTTCCTCTCAGCACGCTCAGCTGTTTCGCTGCATCCGTCTCCTGCTGGGCGGAGATGACCAGGGACTTTTCGGTATAAGGCGAAAGCAGAAGAGCGTTCTCCTTCGCGGTCTCGCAGACGCAACAGGAAGCGAGCATCTTCAATACTGCCGGAAGTTCGAGCGTTATAAGTGATTTTTCAAAAAAATTCATAGTATCAGATCTTTATCTTTTTCCAGTATTCCAGTGTGGGGAAATTCTTATCCGTGTTATAGAGGAACCAGCGCTCGCAGATGTTTGAAAGGCGGGCCTGTGCCTCTTCGCTTACGCTGAATTTGAGATAATTCTTGTCCGGAGCGCCGCAGATGTATCTCAGCGCAGCCAAGGACTCTCTGCAGGCGTCCGCGTAAAGCCCGAAAGCGGCGTCCCTGCATCTGCGGCAGCAGATCTTTCCGTTTTCGTAGCTGAAAAACGGCGACTCGGGCTCTTCCTTTCCGCAATACGCGCATTTGCCTATATCCGGCATATAACCGTTCAGGCACATGCATCTCATCTCAAAGGCCGCCTTGATATGTTCCTGGGAATACAGTCCGTTTGAAAGCGCGTAAAGCGAATTGAGTCCGAGCCTCAAAAGCCCGCTGTCGGGGATGTCCTCCTGGGAAAAGACCTCCAGAGCTTCGGCAAAGTAGCTTCCGAGAGAAAGCGCCGTAATATCCTCGCGTAGGCCTTTGAAATCCTCCAGGGAAACTGCTTCCTTCACATTCCATTTGCCGAGAGACTCGTACAGGGTGAGTTCGGAATACACCAGCGCCTGAGTTCCGGCCGCCGTTTTGCTGTTTTTTTTCAGGGCTCCGGGGGCCTTCAGTATGAGCTTCCCCTCCTCGGAGAGCACATTCAGGATCCTGTCCGCCTCTTTGTATCTGACCTCTCTCAGGATCAGCGCTTTTACCGTTTTGTGCATTTAATTCTCTCTGTAACCGAAGTTTCTGAGAGACGCCGCGGAGTCTCTCCAGTTCTCCCTGACCTTGACCCAGGTCTGAAGGTTCACCTTCGTTCCCGTGAGCTCCTCGATATCCTTGCGCGCGAGCTCTCCGACTTTTCTGAGCATTGAGCCGCCTTTGCCGATAATTATCCTCTTGTGGCTCTCTTTTTCACAGTATATCGTCGCCTCGATATCGGTTATGCCACTGTCTCTCTCGGAAAATTTCGTTATCTCGACTGCCGTACCGTGGGGTATTTCCTTGTCCAGGCACAAAAGAAGCTTTTCTCTTATGTACTCCGCGCAGATCTGGCGCTCGGGCTGGTCAGTGATCATATCGTCGGGGAAGAGCCAGGGGCCCTCCGTCGCATACTTTTCCATCTCATTGACCAGTTCCCCGGTTCCGTCCCCGGTCTTTGCGGAGACGGGGATTATCGACTCAAATTCGAAGGCCTCCGAATAGACTGCGATGACTTCCAGCAGATTTCTCTTGTCTTCGACCGTATCTATCTTGTTGATCGCTAGTATCACCGGAGTTCCGGCGGACTTGAGGCGTGCGAGGAGCTCCTCTTCCTGCTTTCCGATCTTCGCCACCGGCTCCACGACCATGAGCGCGAGGTCCACATCAGTGACAGTCTCGTTTACTACCTTGACCATGTAGTCCCCGAGTCTGGTCTTAGGCTTGTGAAAGCCCGGAGTATCCAGCAGGATGAACTGTGTCTCATCTCTCTGGAAGATGGCCTCAATACGGTTTCTCGTAGTTTGGGGCTTGTCCGAAACTATAGCTATCTTCTCGCCTGTCAGAAGGTTTGTAAGGGTGGATTTGCCTACATTCGGCCTCCCGCATACCGCAACCATTACAGTTTTCGTCATCTCATTCGTCCCCCATTATCTCTTTTTCTCTTCTTCTCATCTGTTTTTTCATCTCGCCCTCATCTGTGTGGTCATAACCGAGAAGATGCAGGACGGAATGAACGGTAAGATATGTAAGCTCCCTGTCAAAGCCGTGCCCGAATTCCTCCCCCTGAACGGCGCACTGCGGGATATTGATCAAGATATCCCCGAGCATAACGCTCCCCGTCCCGGGATCCTTCTCACAGATATCCGCATCGAAGTCTCCGGGCTGAAGCTCGTTGAGCGGGAAAGAGAGCACGTCCGTTGACCTGTCGGTATCCCTGAACTGCCTGTTCATTTCCCTGATGCCCTCATCGTCAGTCAGAAGGACGCTGACTATACATGGCGCATCGATCTTCTCAGCATCCAATGCTCTGTTTACGGCTTTTTTTATCAACGCAGCCGCGTTTCTGAATCCGAGCCCTTTTACCTCGCGACTGACATATATTTCATTTCTCATATACCGCTTTACTTCCTTTTGTAACTTTTCGGAGCAGGTTTTGCGTTGGTCAGCGGGTGCTTTGTCTCATAGTCCTCATAGGCCTCGATGATCTTCTGCACCAGGCGGTGCCTCACCACATCGGCGCCTGTCAGCTGGCAGATGGCTATATCGTCTATATCCTCGAGCACCTTCATTGCGGTCTTGAGTCCGGAGCTCTTGTCCGCTGGCAGGTCTATCTGGGTAATATCGCCGGTGATGACCACTTTTGAGCCGAACCCGATCCTGGTCAGGAACATCTTCATCTGTTCTCCGGAGGTGTTCTGGGCCTCGTCAAGGATTATGAAGCTGTCGTCCAAAGTCCGCCCTCTCATATAGGCAAGCGGAGCCACCTCGATATTGCCCTTCTCAAGGTATTTTTGATACGTATCGGGGCCGAACATCTCAAAAAGAGCGTCATACAGAGGCCTCAGGTACGGGTCCACCTTGCTCTGCAGATCACCGGGGAGAAATCCGAGTCTCTCCCCTGCTTCAACAGCAGGTCTGGTAAGGATAATCCTGTTGACCTTCTCTGCCCTGAACGCCGCAACTGCGGCAGCCACGGCGAGATAAGTCTTGCCTGTTCCCGCGGGGCCTATTCCGAGTGTAATCGTGTTTTCGGAGATCGCGTCGCAATAGTTTTTCTGACCGAGAGTTTTAGGCTTCACGGGCTTTCCGTTTGCCGTAATGCAGATCACGTCGCCGGTGAGCTCATCGATCTTCCTCTCTTTGCCCTCATTGACCAGCTGCATCACATATCTTACGTTGGAATCGTCGATGCTCTCACCTTTGGAGGCAAGTGTTAGCAGCCCGTTTATAGTCTTTTCCGCGAGCATGACCGCATCAGGCTCTCCGCTGATGTGAATGCAGTTTTCTCTGTCAAGGACCTTGACATTCAGCTCGGACTCTATGATGTGAAGATTCCTGTCGAATGAGCCGAAAACGCTGATCAGATCTTCGAGTCTCTCCGCTTCAATTATTCTTTCGATCATGGCAAAACTCCAAATGCATAAATTTGTAACTTGTTTTTCCGCATTCGTAATCAGTCGTTAAATTCCGTTTAACTTTTTTGATATTTTATTATTTGTTTTGGGCAATTTGCACAAAAAAAACTTTGCATTATAGAGATTAATATATTAACATAATAATAGTCAACATAATTTCCAAAACATAATTGCTAAAACATAATTTATTTGACCTGACGGTTACGGAGTAATAAGACGATGATCAGAAAAGCTTTTAAAATACTTATATGTATAAGCTTGCTGGCATCGCTATTCCTTTCTTCCGCTGTTTGCTATGCGGACGGCGGAAATATTTCCTACAGTTTTGTGGATTCCAAAGGCCTGAAATTCAACCTCCTGTCCGGAGAACCTGCCGAAGGAAGAGATGTAAGGCTTGCTGCCGATCTCTCCAAATGCTACGGGACGCTGACCGGTTTTGAGATAAAGACCGGAAGAGGATCTTATACGGTCGATTCTGAGACCGGAGATGCTTATCCTGCGGACAACACCGTGGCAGACAGTCTTGGAGTCTGGTACAACATTGGAAATCATGAATTGGTAATTCCCGGCAATGTCATTGCCGATGAGTTAAGTGTTTCTCCATCTTTTGCAGGCAAAACAGTCAGGCTGAACATCGAAGGGCTTGCCGACTTCACCGTTGAATCAGTTACTCATTCACCGCAGGCCGGTAAGCGCTTTGATGTCACCTTCGTTCCGCTGAGCAAACACAACGAGTACGGGACCATAACCGTTACGGTATACGACAAAGTATACATAATCAACGGGTCGACAGGCGTTGCAAACAGAGTCGGATTTGTTCTCGAGGAGGAATACACTTCCGTAGGCACATGGTTCGATCCGGCAACCGGAAGGCTTTCCGTGCCCGGAAAATATATTGACGGCAAGATCACGGTCTCCGCGGATAAGGTCGGGAAAGTTTATTCCGTTTCGGTACTTGTAAGCCACGCGGACTTCTCCAGTGATTCAAGACCTCAGTACGGCACAGCTTATACGTCCTATGTTATCCCCCGAACGGGCTATGTGCTTCCAAAGAACATAACAGTCAAGGTCGACGGAGATGAGCTGGAAACCAAGCACTACAGCTACGACACATCTTCCGGAAGGATATCCGTATTCGGAACGAGAGTCAGAGGCGATATCGAGATAACAGCGCTCTGTGAAAAGATCAATGCCCCTTTTACTGCTGATACCAACAGGATAGGTCTCTGGATCGCCCTTACGGGTATTTCACTTGTCGGAATAGCTGCAGTTGTCTGGATCCTCCACAAAAGCAAAGGCGGCAGGAGCAATACAAAAGGAAAACACTGATCTTCCGAATATATAACAGTCAGGAAAAGCCGAACAGCATGCTGTCCGGTTTTTTCTTTTATCAGTATTTGAGCAGAATGCCCATGACTGCCGAGAAGGCTATAAACCAGAGCGGATGCAGGTTTTTGGTATATTTGACGGCTCTTGTAAGCACAAGCAGCACGGCAGCAAGGATAAGCGCTCTGATATTTACCAGGTCGGTAAAAAGCCCTGTCTGCATAAACAGATCGACATTAAACAATGCGATCTTGGCAACAATCGCTCCGGCGGCAGCTATAAGCCCCAATGAACAGGGTCTGATACCGTAAAAAGCCGCATCCACATATCTGTTGCTCCGAAACGCCTGGAGGGCTTTAGCAATGATCAGGATTATGATTACAGATGGGGTAACAATACCTATCGTCGCACAGATCGAGCCGAGGATTCCTGACGTTTCAAAGCCTACATATGTCGCCATATTAATACCCATAGGCCCCGGAGTAGACTCTGACACAGCGATCATATTAGCAAGTTCTTCGTAAGTAAACCAGCCGGTTTTCGCCGACATCTCGTAAAGAAACGGTATCGTTGCAAGCCCGCCTCCCACGGCGAACAGGCCGGTCTTGAAGAACTCAAAAAACAGATGAAGATATATCATTTGCTTCGCACCTCCGCTGTTTTGATTATTATTCCGCAGACGGCACCGAGCAACACGAATATCACGGGAGAGATATCTAAAAATGTTGCGAGCAGAAAGACGGCAAGCACACAGACAAGTGAGTACCTGTCTTTAACAACTGATTTCCAGAGCTTTATGATGGCGTTGAATATCAGCACACAGACACACACTCTGATTCCCGCAAACGCGCTCTGAACGGCCGGAATATCGGCAAAGTTTGAGAGAACGGAAGCAATGACCAGGATTATGACGAGAGACGGAAATACCATTCCGATTGATGCGCATATCCCGCCAAGAATGCCTTTATGCTTGTTCCCGACAAAAGTAGCCGTATTAACAGCTATTATGCCGGGGGTACACTGACCTACGGCATAATAGTCCATCAGCTCATCCATTGTAGCCCAGCCTTTGTTGTTGACAACTTCCCTCTCAAGAATAGGAAGCATGGCGATACCGCCCCCGAAGGTGCAAACTCCGACTTTGGCAAATGTAACGAACAGATCAAACAGTATTGGCATCGATATATATTACTTCATTTCCTTTATGGTATCTGCGTATGCGACATATTTTTCAAGCAATGCATCGCAGACGGCTTTGTCTGCTCCGTGAACCATTATATAGACTTTGATCTTGGGCTCGGTGCCGGATGGTCTGACTATGAATGTAGTACCATCGGCAAGCTCGAAATACAGAACATTAGAGCCGGAGATGTCGGTCTTGGCCACCTTGCCCAGACCTGTTACAAAGATGCTTCCGTCCTTGTAGTCGCGGACTCTTACTACATCAACGCCAGCCATGGACTTGGGCGGTTCAGATCTTAAATTGCTCATTATGCTCTGCATATCCTTAAGTCCGTCAACGCCAGGCATGACCAGGTTAATGGTCTTCTCGGCATATCTGCCGTACTTCGCGTAGAGCGCTTCAACAGCATCGAGCAGGGTCATCCCCTTCTTGTGATATACAGCAGCCATCTCTGTTACAAGCATTGCCGCAGTTACGGCATCCTTATCACGCACAAAATCGCCAACCATATAGCCGTAGCTCTCTTCAAAGGCAAAGATATATCTGTAGGTGCCTGCATTACTCCAGGCGTTAATTCTCTCAGCCATGAACTTGAAGCCGGTAAAGGTCTGTTCGAAATGAACACCGTTTGCCTCACAGATGGCAGCAGACATAGGCGTTGAGACTATACTGGAGACGATTCCCGGATTCTCTGGCATCGATCCCGCTTCTTTTCTTGCGGTAATAATATAGTCTATCAGGAGCTCGCCCATCTGGTTTCCGGTTATTGGAACGAACTCATCGCCCTTTCTTGCCAGAACGCCTATTCTGTCGGAGTCTGGGTCTGTACCGATAATAAGATCGGAACCGACCTTCTTGGCAAGATCCACCGCCAGATAGAAACCCTCCGGATTTTCCGGATTCGGGCTTACGACAGTCGGGAAATTGCCGTCTATCACCATCTGTTCCTCGCATGGATACAGATATTTAAGACCTCTGCGCTTTAATGTCTCCGGAACAAGCTTGAAGCCGCATCCATGAAACGGAGTATATACTATTCTGAAATCATCGGCAACATCTCTGATTGCGGATTCGTTGATCGTCTCTCCGAGGACTTTTTCCAGGAAGAGTTCATCAGTCTCCTGCCCGATTATTTCTATTCTTCCGTCAGCAATCGCCTCGTCGAGATTGCAGGTCTTGTATCCGTTGAATATATCGATCTCCTGCATCTGCTGAGCTATTTCCGCTGCTTCCTTCGGCGGGAGCTGGGCACCGTCCGACCAGTATACCTTATAGCCGTTGTATTCCTTCGGATTGTGGGAGGCTGTGATATTAAGGCCAGCCGCGGTATGATAGTGCAGTACAGCAAAGCTGAGCTCCGGAGTAGGTCTCAGGGCATCAAAGAGTCTTACCCTGATACCGTTGGCGGCCATGACACAGGCAGCCTCTTCAGCAAAAACGCGTCCGTTTATACGGCAGTCGTGGGCTATGACTATTCCGGCTTTTTTGGCTTCCTCACCGCCCTGGCAGATAACGTTAGCAAAAGCCTGGGTCGCGTGCCTGATAATATGGATGTTCATGTTATGAAGACCGACCTTCATTGTCCCCCTGAGACCTGCAGTGCCGAATTCCAGAGGCGCAAAGAACCTGTCTTCGATTTCCTTCGGATCGTCCCTAATGGAATCGAGCTCCTTCCACTCCGCTTCACTCAGTGCGGGGCTGTCAATCCAGCGCCTGTATTCATCCATGAAAGTGCCCATAAAAATCCTCCTCAAAGATCTTATTACGATAATATATAGTATAAGTATTATTTTGACTACTTATGGTATCTGGAGCCGGAATTGATCATATATGCCCTGTATATCTGTTCTGAGAGCATAACTCTTGCCAAGTGATGAGGGAAGGTCATATCCGACATGCTGAGCTTAAGATCTGCTCTGTTTTTGACTGTATCCGAAAGTCCGAATGAAGAGCCGATTATAAAGCAGATCTTCGACCTGCCGGATCCCTCAAGAGTGCTTATCTGTTCGGCCAACTTCTCGCTTGAAAACTTCTTGCCTTCTATACACAGCGCAACCGTAAAGGCTCCTTCCGGGATCTGCTTTAAAATATCGCGTGTCTCCTTTTCGAGCGCTCTCGCTATCTCCCCTGCCGAAGGAGTGTCTCCGGTTTTCTGCTCACTAATCTCGACGCATTCAAACTTTATAAAAGCTCCGAGCCTTTTGGAATACTCTTCAAAAGCCTCGATATAGTATTTTTCCCTTAGCCGCCCGGCGCAGATAAGCCTGATGTAAGTGATATCTTTTCTCCCGTACAATAATTCATTTTATTATAACATAAATTAAATAAAAAACAACGGAGCACTTAATCTAATGTGTGCTCCGTAATAAATACTCATTATTAACCGGCCTGATTTACGTTCTCCTGATTTTCAGGCATATCGGGAAGGTTTACTGCCGTGATATCTGCTCCGAGGGCTCTGAGTTTCTCGACAAAGTTTTCATAGCCGCGCTCGATGTATTTTACATCCTCTATCTCAGTCCTGCCTATAGCACAGAGACCTGCAATGACCATTGCTGCACCGGCTCTTAGGTCACAGGCAGCGACCGGGGCTCCTGTCAGTGCGGTACCGCCTTCTATTATTGCCACTCTACCGTCCACATCTATGCACGCGCCCATTTTTCTGAGCTCGTTAACATACTTGTAACGATTATCGTAAATGCCCTCCGTAATCACAGATGTCCCGTTTGCCTGTGTCAGCAAAACAGCCATCTGAGGCTGCATATCCGTAGGAAATCCCGGATAAGGCAGTGTCTTGATGTTCGCGCGTCTGACAAACGAGGTGCCCTTAACTATGACGCAGTCTTCATACTCCTGGACGATGGTTCCTGTTTCGCGAAGTTTTGCGGTTATGCATTCGAGGTGTTTGGGTATTACGTTTTTGACCATCACATCTCCGCAGGTGGCTGCAGCTGCCACCATATAGGTCCCGGCCTCTATCTGATCCGGAATTATGGAATATGAGCCGCCGTGAAGGCTCTCAACTCCGTTTACCTTAACCGTATCGGTGCCAGCGCCTCTTATATCGGCGCCCATAGAGTTCAGGAAGTTTGCCAGATCGACGATATGCGGTTCTCTGGCGGCATTTTCTATTATCGTTCTGCCCTGAGCCAATACAGCTGCAAGAATGATATTCATTGTGGCGCCGACGCTGACTTTGTCGAGATATATCCTCGCTCCGTGAAGTCTGCCGTCATTTGCTTCCGCGTATACAAATCCGTTTCTGACCTCTACGTTTGCTCCGAGAGCTTCCATGCCCTTTATATGCTGGTCTATCGGTCTTGCTCCGAAATTGCAGCCACCGGGCATTGTAGTCTTGGCTATTCCAAATCTGCCGAGCATCGCTCCTATGAGATAATACGAGGCTCT
This sequence comes from Oscillospiraceae bacterium, assembly GCA_017430455.1. Lineage (GTDB taxonomy): Bacteria > Bacillota > Clostridia > Oscillospirales > Oscillospiraceae > Limivicinus. The sequence goes on along the minus strand of JAFRMX010000008.1, from coordinate 26,213 downwards.
GATCTTTCTCATCAGATTGAAAGGAGCGTCGGAGAAATTCACGGAAGTGCTGTCTATCTCAACCGTGGACTTATTTATATATCTGATCTTGGAACCGAGATGAGAAAGGATCGTAAGCAGCATCTCAGTATCGCTGATCTGAGGCATATTCTCGATCCTGCAAACGCCATTGACCATTAAAGCTGCCGGAATAATGGCAACAGCAGCATTTTTAGCGCCGCTGATCTCGACCTCGCCGCGCAAAGGCAAGCCTCCGTTGATTATATATTTTTCCATATGTTACCTTTCAGGCTCTAAAGTCCGCAAAACGGAAGGAATTATACCACAGATTGGTATCTCTTGCAACAAATACCTACCGTATATTGTTTTCTTTCAGATATTCGCTTGTCTTTAATACCGCCACAATGGTTTTGGCGTCCTCGATCTCCCCATCCATGCACATCCGGAGAAGTTCTTTAAGAGAGTACTTTTCCACATTCAGAAACTCATCTTCATCGGGATGCATGTTCCCCGCTCTAAGGCCCATGGCGAGATAAACGTGGAGTATTTCAGTTGAAAAACCGGGGGAAGTACAGAACTTGCCCAAGTATATCAGATCGTCCGATTCAAAGCCGGTCTCCTCAGAGAGCTCTCTCACGGCGCAGCGGAGATGTTCTTCACCCTTTTCCAGCTTGCCTGCAGGGATCTCAAGCATTTCCTTCATTACCGGATATCGGAACTGTCTGACCATATAGCAGTTGCCTTCCGAATCCAGGGGAAGTATGCCTACTCCGCCGGGATGCTCCACCACTTCCCTGTTTACTACCTTACCGTTGACGAGCCTGGCTTTATCGAGCCTGACGTCAACTATGACACCCTTGTACTTGTATTCGCCGGCGATCGGCTCCTCAACACATTTCATAATTAACCTGCTTTACATAACTCGGTAAAGATAATTATATCATAAAAAGCCGATAATAACAGTTAAATTTCGGTAACAAACAGGCGAAAGGCCGTGAACCGCGCCTTTCGCCTTATACGATAAGATATTATATTGTTACAGTATTCTTTGAAACAGGGATTTTTTCTCTCCGGTTTCTCCGGAAGCAGTGCTTTCCTCCGCGTCTGCAACTGATTCCGAAGGCTCTTCCGGAGCTTCAGACAGATGGGCAGGCTCTTGGGGTACCGGTTCCTCTGGCAGCACTTCTTCAGGTTTCTGTTCTGCGGCTGTAGCCTTTGCAGTTTCCTGTTTTTTGGCTTCTTTTGCAGCTGCTTCCGCTTCCTTTGCCTCCTTTTCAGCCTCTTTGGCTGCGAGCTTTGCAGCTTTTTTACGGTCATGGTTCAGAATCCCGGCAAATCTGAGGAATTCATATATCATCAGAATATTTGCCAGAGGCTGCCAGATGACTTCTATCTGGAGATTACCGAGGTAAACTTCATATCCTATCAGTATCAGGCTTGCGACCGTGACAAACAGCATCGCCCACGAAAGACCTATATGCCCGTTGCCGACGCCCATCCCTCTCGCTTTCTGAAATCCTTTGACAGCAATGATGATCTCGATAACGGAGATAAGTGAGCAGGCAACAGCAGCGATTATGATATATATTATTCCGCGCTCCGCCTTGAGAAGCTGTGTTATTACCTCTGTCCTCAACAACAGTGCCAGAGCAAAGGTCGCTATATTGCAGAGTGCTATAATAATAAACAGAGTGCTTAGTGTCCTGAGATTCTTGCTGTTTCTGTCCATAGTCTATACCTCGCTTGTATTTTTCATCAGTGATAGTATTCGACAGTGCTTGAATCGAAATACGACATCGGGTCCACATTTTCTCCGTTCTGCATTACTTCGAAATGAAGATGGTCTCCGGTCGCTATTCCGGTGTGTCCGGTGTTTCCTATCTGCTCTCCCTGAGAGACTGTCTGCCCGGTACTTACATTTGATGAACTCAGGTGTGCGTACAACGTGCTGGTGCCGTTTCCGTGGTCGATCACGACATAATTCCCGTATCCGCTGCTGTAACCTGCATAGGTTACCGTACCGGTATCAGCGGCACTTACGGCCTGGTTCGGATCGGCAAATGCATCGATATCGATTCCCTGGTGATCTGATGAAGCGCCGGCAGTCGGGGCATTCCTGAGCCCGAACTCGGATGTTATTCTGGTGGAGCTGACAGGCCAGATAAGGCTGCCCGTTCCTACAACTCCTGTAGATGAGGCAGTGCCGGTCGAGGTATTTGAGTTGTTAGCTGCGACCATTGCCTGCAAAGCAGCTCTCTCTGCGGCCTGTCGTGCTACTAAAGCGACCCATTGGTCATGATAGAGCTCTACATCCTCGGCGAGCGCAGCAAAGAGCTGATATGCCTCCTGCATTTTTTCCTGAAGCTGAGTCTGTTCGCTCTCCAGTGTCTGGATCTTTGCCTCACACTCTGCTTTGACCTGTTCATACTCGGCCTTGACCTCTTCGGTCTCCTTGCGGGCTTCGATATACGCCTTCTGGAGACGCTTATCGCTGTCCATTACCTCGCCGATGTCATCAAGTGCAGTCAGAAGATCCGCAAGATCAGAGCTCTGGAGGATGAGGCCCAGATAGTCGTAACTGCCGTTCTCTTCCATCGAACGAACTCTTTTGCGATATCTCCTGAGCTGTTCGTCCTCTTTCGCCTTTGCTGCATCGACTTCCAGGCTCTTTTCCGCGATCATCTCCTTGTAGAGATCGACCATATCGTTGTTCAAAGAGATCTGCTCGTTTAGATAGGAATCTCTCTCATCGAGCAGGACCTTCTGCTCCAGGATCGTCTCCTGATCTCCCTTTAAAGTAGCTATTTTTTCCTGAAGATCCCCAACGGTCGAGCTCAGTTCCTCACGCCTCAGAGCGATCTCAGTGAGCTTTGCGTTTATCTCCTCATAGGAGATCGAATTCTCCTCCTCTGCGGGCTCCGTATCCTCCGCGAAGGCAGGAACGGACACAGCTCCTGCAAGAATCACTGCACAGAGTACAAATAATAATATATTTTTCAAATACTTCTTTTTCATAGTAAGCGATTATAGCACATTTTTTTTAAAAATCCATTAAATATCTGTTAAAATGAGTTTTTCTGAAAAACTCTTCTGTTGATTTGAATTTCTCCCCATGATAGAATACTTTGGACGCTAAAGGGAACGGAACGGTCTAATGGAAAACAGATTAAAGATGATCAGCGGATCTATTTTAAAAACAGTTGCCTGCATAACTATGCTCATAGACCATATAGGCGCAGCAGGCCTAATCGCTGACAATAATGTTTACTGGATATTCCGAACGATCGGAAGAACAGCCTTCCCGGTCTTCTGTTTTCTAATGGGCGAGGGCCTTCAGTACAGCCGCAACAAATGGAAATATCTGCTGAGGCTCTTCCTTTTTGCCATTATCGCGGAAGCTCCCTTCGATCTTATGAACGGCCAGCTGGACAGATATGCTTTTGAATACCAGAATGTTATTTTTACCCTGCTATTCGGTTATATCGCTTCGGCAGTAATCACATATATAAAGTCAAAAGCCGATGCTCTCGCAAAGGGTGGCGCTGCCCGAAATGAAGAAGGAAAGAGCCCCGTTACGTTCAGAAAAGTTCTTGTATATGCAGGTTTTGCCGTAATTGCAGCCTTGGTCTCATATATCATTTGTAAGCTTGCCTGGACTTTCAATACCGATTATGGCGGAACAGGGGTGCTTGTTGTGTTATTCTTCTGCCTGCTGAGAGGCAAGTGGAAATACTACGCAATGCTTCTCGCCTTTTTCGTGCTGGGCTATGAAAACCCGTTTGAGCTTTGGGCTTTCCCGGGATTCATCCTTATGCTCCTCTATAACGGAGAAAGAGGCTTTATAAAAACAAAGCCTCTTCAGATAGGGTATTATTTCTTCTATCCGGTACATTTGCTTATACTCGGACTGATCGCGAAATACATCTATACCCCGGGCGCGATCTTCTTTTAGAAAAGGGCATAAAAAAGCCACTTAAACTACAGCAGCACTACCGCATTTAAGGCGTCTTACAAGCTGGTTACATCAGTGGCGAGAATAAAGATAACATAATTTATGTAATATGTCAATTATGTATCTTATAGAAAGTTATTTTTTGTGAATAGTATACAAAATTACGGTCAAAATTTTATGTAAACTGCACAACAGTTTTCACATTATACTTACATTTTAATTCTCTTTGTATAAAAAAGCAGACACAGTTCAACTGTGTCTGCTTTTATGATATCTTCATATTCTCCGAAATATCCGTTATAATATACAATTTCAGAACACGGGCGGCAAGAGACGAGAGATCTCCGCGACAAGTCTTTTTCAGTTCTTCCATGCTCCGCCCGGGCTCGGATGCAGCATAATACGCACTTATGCCGTGCGCGAGTATCTTTTGAGCATCTCTTCCGAGGCATCCGCACAATGCTATACAGGGAACTCCCGATAAGGCGCAACGCTCGCCCACTCCCGAGGGGACCTTTCCTTCCGCGCTCTGCCAGTCCAGCCGGCCTTCGCCTGTAATAACTAGGTCGGCATTCTTTATAAGATCATCAAAGTGTGCAGCGTCCAGAAGCATACTTATCCCGGGCTTAAGTACAGCGCCGCAGAATGCCGTCACTCCTGCCCCGAGTCCGCCTGCTGCCCCCGCTCCCGGCAGGTCTTTTATATCCGCTCCCAATTCGCGCTTTATAACATCCGCGAAATGAGACATTGCTTCGTCATGGTGCAAAATCTGTTCGACCTTCAAACCTTTCTGGGGGCCAAAGACTGTCGAGGCCCCATCTGGCCCGCATAGCGGGTTTTTTACATCGCAAGCCGCTGTAATCTGAATAGTAATCGGATGCTCCGGCGGAACAATCTTCTCAACTTTGTTCAGGTTATAGGCGTACGGTTCGAGTTTATTTCTGTCTTTATCAAGAAATATCCAGCCCAGGGCTCCGGCCATGCCGATACCGCAATCGTTGGTAGCGCTTCCTCCAAGACCGAGAAGGACCTTTTTCACTCCCTCAGATTCCAGAAGACGCAAAAGCTCTCCAAGACCACGGGTAGTGGCTCCTAAAGGGTCGAGGCCATGGATCATCTGAGGAAGCCCCGCGCAGCCTGCCATCTCCACGACTGCAGTTCCATCGGGCAAGATTCCGTAAGGGCAGCTGACAGGCGTACCTTCAGGCCCGCTGACAATTGCCGATCTCTCTTCCCCTCCAAAACTTCGCAGGTACGAGAACACCATTCCTTCCCCGCCGTCCGACATTGGAATCGATACCACTTCGGCAGAGGGGTCAAGTTTTTCGATCTCGGCTTTTACTATGGCACATACTTCATCTGCTGAAAGCGTACCCTTGAACGAGTCCGGTGCCAAAATGATCTTTTTCATATTATTCCTTCTCGTTTGTGTACAAACTATTAGCCGAAAAAGCTGTAAAACAGTTACGTGCGTTCCCACAGCAGCATGCTGTTTTCGAACAGGACCTTCACTTTGCCGGTATCCTTTAGCCAGGCGAGATAGGAGCGTACGGTACTCCCCACCAGTACATACTGCTCAAAATTCATCGAGAGCCCGTAATCGGAAAAGAGCCTCTGAAGGATACTCTCAAAACAGAGCGGTTCCCTGCAGATCTCCGTGATCTTATCCGCGATCTCCAGCACTTTGTCAATGTTATACTGCGCAAGTTCTGTCACATCCTCGGAGCAGGCAGCGTGGGAAGGCACAAAGGCTCTCGCCTGCATAGTCTTTACCTTCTCCAGAGTATCCAGATACGCGCCGATATCGTAGATGAAACCGATCTGATACTTATCGAGAGTTTCTTTGCTGGAAAGACAGTCAGCCAGATAGACCACATCATCGGGAGTTCTGAATCCCACCATGTCGAAGAAATGTCCGGGCAAAGGGATAATATCAAAACCTTCAGGCAGGCACTCCCTGGTCAGTTCCTGCGCATCGCTGTCCTGGGCCATAAGAAACTTGTGGCGGAGATCTTTGCAGGGATATCCTCCGTAGAGGAAAGAAGGCTCCAGGACCGTATGGCGGGTAAAGGCGCAGTCGATTCCGGGAGCATAAATGCTGCACCCGGTCTGAGCCTGAAGATATCTGTTGCCGCCGATGTGATCCGCGTTCGAATGTGTGTTGTATATGGCTGTAAGATTCCAGCCGTTGGCGTCGAGATGCTGACGTATTTTTCTTCCCGCGTCTTTATCGTTCCCGCTGTCTATCAGGCAGACGTCCTGTCCGTTCAGTTTGACAAGCCCGATCTTAGCGGGGCTCTGGATATAATAGCAGTTCTCAGTAATCTGGACCAGTTCGAACATTGGCCCCTGACCTCCTCCTTATCCCTTTATTCATTCCAGCACCTTCCCTGCAGAAATATCCATAAATATGTTGCTGATGTAACGTTACTTTACTATATTTGTCTTATGTTCCTTGGAAATGCAGCCTTCGCAGGAGTCACGGCTGCAGCTGCAACAGGAGCCTGCCCCGCTTTTTTTGCTGTGTCTTGTAAGAAGCAGCGCGGCAACGAAAACTGCGGCGATGATAACCAGCAGCAAAAGATCCAGAAGATTCATACCGCTGTCCTCGTCATACTATCGGAAGCAGATGGAAGAGAAATGCGGCGATCCATGCTATAACACACTGCCAGACAGCGACGCCTGCAGCCCAGGAACGGCCCATTTCGCGCCTGATCGAGGCAATGGCCGCCACGCAAGGGGTATACAGCAGGCTGAAGATAAGAAGCGATCCGGCAGTTCCGGGAGTCATGACGGCGGCCACTCCGCCCTGGGTACCAAAGAGCACCTCCAGGACTGAAACAACGCTTTCCTTTGCCATGAAGCCTGAGATCAGAGACGTAACTATCCGCCAGTCGCCGAGGCCTATAGGCCTGAAAAGTGGGACAAGCACACCTGCTACTGCCGCCATAATGCTCTGGGATGAATCCTCAACGAGGTTGAATCTCAGATCAAAGCTCTGCAGGAACCAGACCACCATAGTGGCTACCAGAATAACCGAGAATGCCCTTTGCAGGAAGTCCTTTGCTTTTTCCCACATCAGCTGGAGCGTGGACCGAACGCTCGGCAGACGGTAGTTCGGAAGCTCCATCACGAAAGGCACGGCCTCTCCCTTGAACATGGTCCCCTTATACAGAAAAGCGATCAGGATCCCGCATACGATTCCCAGTACGTAAAGTCCGCTCATTATTAGACCTCCGCGTGCGGGAAAGAAGGCGTTTACAAAGAAAGCGTATATCGGGAGCTTTGCGGTACAGCTCATAAACGGGGTCAGGAGTATCGTCATCCTTCGGTCGCGCTCACTGGGCAAGGTGCGCGTGGCCATTACTGCAGGGACTGAGCATCCGAAACCTATAAGCAGAGGAACGATGCTCCGGCCCGAGAGGCCGATCTTTCGCAGAAGCTTGTCCATAACGAAGGCCACACGGGCGATATATCCGCTGTCCTCAAGAAGAGAGAGGAAAAAGAACATAATGACAACGATAGGTATAAAGCTGAGCACGCTACCGATGCCTTCAAAGATGCCGTCAATGATCAGACTGTGAATGGCGGCATTGACATTTCCGGCAGTAAGCGCTGCATCCACCCATTCTGTCAGGACTCCGACGCCTTTTTCCAGCAGTTCCTGAAGAAAAGCGCCGATCACGTTGAAAGTAAGATAGAATACGGCTGACATGATGAGGATAAAGATGGGCAGAGCAGTCCATTTTCCTGTCAGAAGATTGTCTATCCGGCCGGAGCGTATATGCTCTTTGCTCTCATGCGGTTTTGTCACGCAGGCACTGCAGACCTTTTCAATAAATGAGAAGCGCATGTCTGCAATAGAGGCGTTGCGGTCAAGCCCTCGTTCCGTCTCCATCTGAAGAGTGATGTGCTCCAACATCTCCAGCTCATTTTTGTCAAGACCCAGCTGCTCCAGAACCATAGAGTCTCCTTCAATGGCTTTGGCTGCTGCAAAGCGCAGAGGTAAATCCGCTCTCTGTACATGGTCCTCGATGAGAGTCTGAACCGCGTGCAGACAGCGGTGGACGGCTCCGCCGTGGTCCTCATTGGAGCAGAAGTCCTGTCTGACAGGCTTTTCCTGGTATTTTGCTATATGCAGATCGTGTGTGATCAGCTCCTCCACGCCCTGATTCTTCGCTGCGGAAATGGGGACCACCGGAACTCCGAGCATCTCCTCCAAAGTGTTGATATCTATAGAGCCTCCGTTGCCGGTCAGCTCATCCATCATATTGAGCGCGACCACCATCGGCCTGTCCATCTCAAGCAGCTGCATCGTAAGATAAAGGCTGCGTTCGATACTTGTGACGTCAATAATGTTTATAACAGCATCAGGCTTTTCGTCGAGCACAAAATTGCGGGAGACCACTTCCTCACCCGAATACGGAGACATGGAATAGATGCCCGGCAGATCGGTGATGCATGTATTTGCATGCCCGCGTATGGAACCGTCCTTCCGGTCGACTGTGACTCCGGGAAAATTGCCCACATGCTGGTTCGCGCCGGTCAGCTGGTTGAAGAGTGTGGTCTTTCCGCTGTTCTGGTTTCCGACCAGGGCAAAGGTCAGCACGTGGCTGTCCGGCAGAGGCTCTGTCTCCCCTTTTACATGGTGTATTCCGGGCTCGCCCAGAGCAGGATGTTCTCTTTTACTGCGCTGGGCACCGGTTTCAGAGACAGCCTCACTTTTTCCGATCTCTGTAATGCCGATCTTTTCGGCATCAGCGAGTCGCAGAGTAAGCTCATAGCCCCGGATCCGAAGTTCCATCGGATCACCCATCGGCGCGAGCTTGACCAGTTTAAGCTCTGCTCCGGGGATGACCCCCATATCCAGAAAATGCTGTCTTAAAGCTCCTTCACCGCCTACGGAATCGATCCTGGCGGAGCTCCCGACCTTCAGTTCATTTAACGTCATAATCTTTATCAGCCTTTTATTATCTGATTGAACATACTGCCGGACGTCATCTGCCTTCCGACAATATATATCGCTTATTACTTACCACCAAAAAGGTCGAATTGCAAGAACAGAATTTGATCAATAAGAATTTTGCGGTTCGTGCCGGCCTGGTTGGCTGAAAAAAGAATTGGAAAAGTCGTTTGTTTATGATACATTAAGCAAAGTAATCAATACTTTTTAATATCAAAGGTGGTTTTTGTATGGCTGTGTTTCAAACCTATTTAAGCAGTCAGCTGAGATCGATCTTCCTTTGGGCGCTGTTCTCTATCGGTTTATGGAAGCTGTCGGAAAAACTGAACTGGAAACATCGCTGGATGGCCTGGGTACCCGGCCTGCGATACATGGCGCTGGGAAACAGCCTCGATATGGCCAGGGAGGGAATCGTATGCGGCGTCGTGGAGATCCTGATCGACATTTTTTACTTCGTGGATTCCAACTATACAATTCAAAACGAAAATCTCTCCATAGCGTTGAGCCTCGCGGTGCTCATCCTGATAGTGATGCTCTATGTCTACCGGATCCGCTTTTTCATTCGTCTCATTCACGTGTTCGGACTGAAAACGCGCTGGATACTCCTCTGGCTGATCGCAGAATGGATCCCTGTACTGATACTGGGATTCGGCAAGCAATACCAGCCGAAAGATCTCCCAATGCAGGAAGAATGGGTGGCGGGCACGTCACCCGCGGAGATCGCCGGCGCAGAAGGCGTTCATTCCCTTACTGCAAGCGAAACGGGGCTGAGTGTGGACCTGTATGAGCGCACCGCTAAAGACTTTCTGAAAAAGCGTTACCTTCTCAAAGACATCTCTCTGGACATCCCCAACGGCTCGCTTGTTATGCTGCTTGGCGGCTCAGGCTCAGGCAAGACAACGCTCGTAAACGCCATCATCGGTTACGAGAAAGCGAAAGCCAGGATGACTCTCAACGGAGCAGACATATACCGTGACTACAAACGGATGAAATACCGTATCGGCTTTGTTCCTCAGAAAAACCTGATACGCGGGAACGACACCGTGATCCGTACAGTGGATGACGCGGCGTTGCTGCGGCTGCCGCGCGGAACAAAGATACGGGCGCGCAGGAACAGAGTACATGAGGTGCTCGATCTGCTGGGTCTGAGCGCAGGCGCGGAAGGCCTTGTAACAAAGAAGTCCGGCGGGCAGCTGAGGAGGATCTCCATCGCAATGGAGCTTGTTTCCGATCCCGAGCTGTTTGTGCTCGATGAGCCCGACTCCGGGCTCGACGGTGTAATCGCCCGCGAGATCTTCACCAAGCTTCGCGAGATCGCGGACGAGGGGAAGATAGTTATCGTTATCACCCATACGCCCGACCGCGTTATCGATCTCTTCGACAAGGTTATCGTACTTGCAAGAGATTCCGGCCGTGTCGGCCGTCTGGCCTTTTACGGCAGTCCGCAGGAAGCGCGTGAGTTTTTCGGCAAGGACAGTATGGAAGGCATCGTGATGAGCGTAAACCGTAAGGAAGAGGGCGGCGACGGCTTGGCCGACCACTTTATCGCCAGCTATGCAGCGCTGGCTGTTTCGGAAGGAGGCGTCACGGCATGACCAAAAGGATCCGTCATAACGGAAGGCTTACGCAAAGCCGCATATATCTCGGAAAATTCCTCCGTATGTTCATCTTCCAGAACGACTGGAAGGTTCTGCCGCTGGGAGCGCTCATCGCCGCTCTGGTCACCTTCGTCGTCGGCGCGAACATATTCAAGACCCAGGAGGGCACACAAATGGGCGTTTTCGCCCTCGTGTGCGTCAGTATCTGGAACGGCTTTTTCAATTCCATCCAATCGGTCTGCCGCGAGCGCGAGATCATAAAGCGCGAGCACCGCTCCGGCCTTCAAATGGGCGCGTATATATTTGCTCAGATGATCTATCAGCTTTTGCTCTGCGTCGCGCAGACTGCCATAACTCTCGCCGTGTGCAGTGTCGCGGGAGTCACCATCCCCGCGGATGGAGTTGTTACCAGCTGGGGCCTTCTTGACACGGGAATCACCCTCTTTCTCATCACCTACACGGCCGACATGATGGCGCTGATGGTCTCGAGCATCGTGCGCAACACCACGACGGCCATGACTACCATGCCCTTCCTTCTGATCTTTCAGCTTATATTCTCCGGATCCTTTTTTCATCTTTCCGGCTTTGCCGATAAAGTGAAGTACCTTACGATCTCGTACTGGGGCATGAACAGCCTCTGCAGCATCGGGCGCTATAACGAGCAGCCCATGGTCGCGCTGTGGAACATGCTCGTGAAGTTCGAGAACATAGACATAGAAGGCTATACGCCGCTCAAAGATCTGCTTATTGAAATGGAGAAAAACGGATACCGCGACGACTTCCTTCTGTGGGCGGGGCAGCAGAACGGGGTTCCCGAATACGCCGCCGAGGCAGGGAACGTCATTTTCAACTGGATCATGCTGGCCGCTCTCCTCATCGTGTTCGTGATCGTCTCCGTCGTTGCGCTCGAGTTCATTGATCGCGACAAAAGGTGAAGCATTTAAAATTTAAAATCGACGGTTCGACTCCCAACGGATCAAAAATAAAAGACACACGCAAGGGAGGCGCTTCGTAAGGAAGCTGCCTCCCTTTGGTCTCTTTGAATTAAGGCGCTCGGAAAAACAGGGTGTCTTTTTGATGTTTGCATTGACAAAGCACGGAAAAGCCCGTATTATAATTATCGTTACATAACGATAATTATAATGCTGGAGGGGGGGAAGCATGCGTGCCGCCAAAAACAAGGATCACGAAAGACATGATCATTCAGGCAGCCGTTGAAGTTGCAAGACAAAGCGGACATGAAAACATCAACGCCAGGACGGTCTCCGAGCAGCTGCACTGTTCCACGCAGCCGGTCATGTATCATTTTTCAACCATTGACGCCATGAAACGGGCAGCCTACGCTCAGGTCGATCATCTTCATTCAGAGTTTTTGATGACGATTCCGCCGGAACAGGATCCGATCCTTGGGATCGGCTTGAACTACATCCGCTTTGCCGTGGAGGAACCGCAGCTATTTCGCTTTCTGTTTCAATCCGGATATGCGGAGGAAAATAATTTGATGGAAATGGTGGACTCCGAGGGACTGGCTCCGGTCCTTGCAGCCATGCAGGAGGGCGCGGGACTGAGCATGGAAAAATCCAGAGATGTATTTATAACCGTTGCGCTGTTTGCTCACGGATACGCCAGTCTCATTGCCAATAACCATCTGGAATTCGACGAGAAGCTGATTGCGGAGCATCTGGAACGGACATGGAGCGGCGCGGTACTTGCTGCGGAACAGGAGGAAGACAATGAAAGCAATCCATAAAACTGACAAAAGCGTAATTCTCACAATCCTCGGAATGGCTGTTATGATCATTGCGGTTGCGGTCAAAGCAGCCACATCCTCCATGATTGCTGCCGCTGTGATCCACATTGCGGGCCTGGCGTGTTTCTTTATCATCGAAGGCATTGAAAAAACCCCTGATTCCGAATCCGGGCTCAGTTTCAAACGTTTCTTTTCCGATCTGAAAAAGCCGGGAGTGATTCCGTTGATCCTTTTCATGATCCTATTATCCCCTGCCGAAATGCTTCTGAGCAAGGCGGTATTTGGCCGTGCCTATATAGATCACGTGCTGGGACGGATCAATGTGCCCGGTCTTGACCAGCTTCCCCTGCTGCTGTTCAATCAGATCGTTTCTGTTCTCGGAGAAGAGATCGAATTCCGCGCGTTTTTTGTGGGGAAGGGCATGAAGCGCTTTTCGTTCTGGCCGGTGGCTATTGCCGGGGCTGTAATCTTTGCCGCAGCGCACTATGCCGCAGGCCCTGCCGGGATCGTTGCGCGGGACCTTGCCGGAATCTTTATCGATGCGATCCTTTTTGCGATTCTGTATCGCAAGACCGGAAACTGCCTGATCAGTTTTATTCCGCATTTTGTCAGCAACATGCTTGGCTTTTTCCTGGTACCGGTCATTTTTGCCTGAATCGTTGCACAGAGGCGTCCCGAGCTGTCGCGCAGCGATTCGGATCGGCCTGATTGCAGGGACGACGATATCTTTGCTGACGAAATGCAGTATTGCATTTGAATGGAGATCCGTTCCCACTGCCCACAGCAGCGAGCATCGGATTTTGCCCCACAAAATCCAAGATATAAAACCGGCGTGACCGCAGCGGTCACGCCGGCTTTATATCCTTTTGAGCCGGTGATTGCCGCCTCAAAACAGCTTCGTTACGGAGGATGCCCCAATGTGTGTCTTTTGTTTCTGGTGGAGATGGGGGGGAGTCGGTCGCGACGGTTCGACTCCTCATATAATCAAAAAATACAGGCACGGCAAGCCGTGTCTGCATTTTTTGGTGGAGATGGGGGGAGTCGAACCCCCGTCCGAAAGAATATCCTCGGGAACCTCTCCGGGCGCAGAGAGTTGTTTGAGATTCCCCTTCCCAAGCGCAAACTCACATGCTCAAGGGTCAGGTAGCTTCATTGTGCATGGTGCGCTCAAAGCTTTGCGCACTCATGTTCACCACTTGTCGACGCCCCGTCCCGGGCCGTGGTCCTCCCGGGCGGGACGCTCACCGCTTATGCAGCGAGAAGAACTTCGTTGTCGTTGTTCTTTAATTTATAAGTTTGCCCGTTTTTAGGATGCCAGGCGCATCCGCCCGCTATTCCCGCCTCAACGCCCCCGTCGAAACCGGTACATCCCCTTATTTCAGTGCACAGAGCACAAGGCACGGTGCACAGTGTCCGTTAAATGCGGTCTCAGACCTTTTCGGGCTCCGGATAGGAGACGCCGAAGGTCTCGACCGTTACCTTTTTCATCTTCTGAGGGGTCCTGGGCCTGTCGTTGTAGTCTGTTCTGACAGCTGCTATCGCGTCTACGACATCCATGCCCTCGATCACCTTCCCGAAGGCAGCGTACTGCCCGTCGAGATGAGGCGCGTCCTCGTGCATGATGAAGAACTGGCTTCCCGCGGAGTCCGGATCCATGGCTCTCGCCATCGAGAGAACGCCTCTCGAGTGCTTGAGGTCGTTTTTAAAGCCGTTGGCTTCGAATTCGCCCCTTATCGAATAGCCCGGGCCTCCGATGCCTATACCTCTCGGGTCCCCGCCCTGGATCATGAAACCGGCGATAACCCTGTGGAAGATTATCCCGTCGTAAAAGCCCTTGTTTACCAGGGAGATGAAATTGTTGACGCTGTTCGGTGCTGTTTCGGGATAGAGTTCCGCTTTGATGATACCGCCGTCTTCCATTTCGATGGTCACTATCGGATTCTGTTCGCTCATGTGTTTATTCTCTCTTTCATAGTTCTTTCAATGTCTCTTCTGCCCTCTCTCTCGGCCTCGGAATCGCGCTTGTCGTGGAGCTTTTTGCCCTTGCAGAGCCCGAGCTCCATCTTTACCCTTCCGTTGCTGAAATACAGAGAGAGCGGTATCAGCGCCAGCCCGTCCTGCATCACGCGGGCATTGAGCTTTATTATCTCGCGTTTGTGCATAAGGAGCTTTTTGGGGCGCATCGGGTCCTTATTGTAGCGGTTGCCCTGCTCATATGGACTAATGTGCAGATTTCTCGCGTACAGCTCCCCGTCCTTCACGGTACAGAAGCTGTCCTTGAGATTGACGTTTCCGTTTCTGACAGATTTTACCTCGGTTCCGAAAAGCTCGATGCCTGCCTCAAACCTGTCGAGAATGAAGTAGTCGTGAAAGGCCTTGCGGTTTTGTGCTATTTCCTTTGTTCCGCCTGTTCTTGCGGCAGCCATCTTATCACCTCTTTCCGGATTATACAACCAAAAACGATTAAATGGTTAAGATCGTGTAAATTCTTACTTGGGAGCTCTGGTCAGGTTCTCGTTCCCGTCCTCGGTGAGGAAGAGCATGTCCTCCGTCCTGATGCCGAATTTTCCGGGGATGTAGATGCCCGGCTCAGCAGTGACGACGGCGCCCGCATGCATTCCGACTTCATTTCTCGGATTTTCGAAAGGCTCCTCGTGGATCTCTATCCCGACTCCGTGGCCGAAGCCGTGTCCGAAGTATTTGCCGTAGCCCGCGTCCTCGATGACCTTCGCGCCTGCCATGTGCACTTCCCTGCCGGTGGCTCCGGCTTTCGCGACCTCGATGCCCGCCATCTGGGCTTTCAGAACGATATCATATACCCTCTTCATCTCGTCGCTGACCTGCCCTACCGCGACAGTCCTCGTCATGTCGGAGTGGTAGCTGTTGTACAGCGAACCGAAGTCCATCGTTACGTAATCGCCGTTTTCGATGACCCTGTCTGTCGGAACTGCGTGTGGCATGCTCCCGTTCGGGCCGGACGCGACTATCGTGTCGAACGATATCCCCTCGCCGCCGTTTAAGCGCATCAGGTACTCGAGCTTTGCGGCGACCTGTTTTTCGGTCATGCCCTCGAGGCCGTCCTTCAGCAGGTCTTCAAGCGCTTTTTCCGCTATTCTCTGGGCCTTTACTATGCAGTCGAGCTCTTCCCTGTCCTTGACCTGGCGCTTGGCGTAGAAGGCTCTCGAGACCGCAAAAAACTCCGCTTTTATCTTTTCGGAATACTTCTTAAACTCCGAGACGGTCATGGTCTCGTCCTCAAAGCCGAGCTTCTTTATCCCGAATCTCTCTATCTGTTCATTGATAAGCTTCGTATAAGGGTTCTCCTGATCCGTGAGCAGGACCTCCGCGTCAGGTATCTTGTTCTGCGCTGCCTCTATATACCTCGAGTCGGTCATATAGATATTGCTCTCCTTCGTAACAAGGGCCATGCCGTCCCCGCCCGTCGAGTGAAAGCCCGAGGCGTAAAACCTGTTGTATTCCCCTGTTATCAGGATCGCGTCCAGCTCTTTTTCGAACAGGATCTCTCTTACTTTTTCAAAATGATTCAACTTTTTATCTCCGTTTCTTTTTGAAATTGATCTTTATCAATAAAAGCGTCTCCGGGGCTCATCCCATGACGTTCGTCGTAAAAACGGTATAGTCCGCGCCGTTGCCCGGGTAGACATAGGGCCCGATATGATCCGGATTGTTGTACATGTTCCTAAGGCCGTACTTTACGTCCTCGGGCATGAATTCGAAGTCCGCCGGGATCTCGAACTCACTGGTGAGAGTATCCTTTTCCTGCGTCTCGCTGTGATACTCCTCAAATATCTCGGTGACTGTCCTGAAGGGTCCCGTCAGAGATCTTATATAATCCGGATCCGGAAGCTCCTTTAAATACTCGTAAGTCGTTTTCGTCTCAAAAACAAGATCCCCGTCATTATACGAGTATTCCCTGCCCAATACAAGAAGAGTTTTCCTGTCGACGGTGAAGCTCTCGGAGATATTCCCGTCTCTGAAACCCGCTTTGAAGCTGAGCGTATCCTCAGTCTCCCCGGTATAATACAGATCGGGCCTTGCTTCGAAATCGCCGGTCAGATAGTCCTCGCATTCTATGTCGGGGTCGTAGTAATCTCCGCAGGAGACTCTGTAGGGAGCCTCGCTCCCCTCTTCGTTTCTCTCGAAATACATGCCGCGGTACCTGCCTGAGAAGGGCTCGCCGTAATAGGAGTTTTCCCCGAACTCGTGTACCTCGAGGCAGTGACCGTCAATATTGCAGAGCCAGACCTCGTTCGTGCCGTCGCCTGTCTCGTTTACGATATGTACCGCCTTATAAGCGGAGAAGACCGAGCTCAGGCTGTTGCGGTCGATCAGAGTATCGTAATCGAAGCCCAGTTCTTTGCTTATGAAGGGAGGCTTAACAATGTACTCCAGAGAATCGACTTTGTATTGAAACAGACTGTCGGGCCCGGCGTCATTTTCCGAAAAGACGAATCTGAATATGAACTCCTCGCTCTCAAGACCTTCATAGTGCTCCGTAATGACGGATTCGACTCCCCCGTCTCCAGTCGGGCTCACGCTTATCTCGAGGGCAGAGCCCATATACTCCTCCACAAGGGATCTGTATTCCTCAAATCTGTACCAGGCTTTGCCGTCTTCATCGGTAAGGGCGCTCACCGGGCTGAAATCCGGCCATATCTCCTCAAACGGCGCGATCTCCTCAAGCCCGAGGCTCCTCTGGAAGGCCTCTATCCTCTCCGCGCTTACCAGATCCGAATCCCTCGTATGGTTCAGGTATCCCGCGTACCAGCAGCTTGCCTCCCAGGCAAAGGCGGGGTCCGTGATATCGGGCTCTTGAGCTCTGAGGAAATACTCCTCCATGCTCAGCGCGAAGACCTGCGGATATACGAGCTCCGCGAACTCATCTCCGTCGAGCGGAAGAGCTGCCGCTTCGGGAAGCTCCGCGTTCCTTTTCCCGCAGCCGGAGAGGCCTGCGAGGCATATACAGATTATAAGAAGCAGTGCAAGAGTCTTTTTCATTACTGTCCTTTTCGGGCCCTGAGCTGCGCGATCATCTCGTCACAGATCTCGTCCATGTCGCCGACAATGCCGTAATCACAGAAATTGAAGATCTGGGCATCCGGGTTTTTGTCCACGGCAACGAAGACATCGGCATCAACTCCCGCCGTGTGGTTGACAGCTCCCGAGACTCCGAAGCTTATATAGAGCTTAGTCTTTACCATCACGCCGGACTGGCCTATCTGAAGCTTATACGGAAGTATTCCTCTTTCGTACAGAGGTCTCGTGCAGCCTATCTTGCCTCCGAGCAGTTTTGCCAGAGTGCGGTAGCGCTCCAGGTGCTCCTGGTCCTTAAGGCCGTTGCCCACACAGACGATGCAGTCCGCGTTTGCGATATCGAGCTCGGGATCGGACTCGTCCGGGAAATAATCCAGGCGGCGGCAGCGGACAGCGCCGGGATCAAAGGAGATCTCCTCCTCGATAACGCTTATCTCTCCTCTCGCTCCGCACGGCGCATATTTGAAGGTGCCGGGGCGTATGGTCGCTATCTGGGGCCTGAGCTCGGGAACTGTGATGACCGCCATGATCTTGCCGCCGACGGCAGGCTCGATGAAGCGGATATCTCCGGTTTCTGGGTCATAGCCGAGCTCCATGGCGTCCGAGGTGCAGCCGGTATTGAGCTGAACAGCAAAGCGCGGGGCAAAATCCCTGCCGTTTATCGTCCCGCCTACGAAGACGGCCGAAGGGTTATACTTGCGGCAGAGCACTGTGAAGGCGTTGGACCAGGCATCGGTGTTGAAATACCCGTAGCCCGTTCCTTTTACGCGGATTATCCCGTCCGCTCCGCAGTTTATTATCTTACCGGTCTCTGTTTCGGGCAGGTTTCCGAGGATCACGGCAAAGAGTCTGTCCCCCGTAGTATCGCAGAGCTTACGGACTTCACAGAGAAGCTCAAGGCCGACGTCTGCGGCAGTCTGTCCGTCGTGCTCTATATAGACCCACATATCCTTGTAATCGGTTTTTTTCATCTTCATGCCCTCCTCAGACCGAGCCTTTTTCGACGAGCAGGGACATGAGCCTTCCCACATCGGTCTTAACGCTGCCTGTCTTTATGATCTGTCCGGGTTCGGGCAGTTTCGGGGCGTATATCTCCGGTACTATGGTCCCCGAGCCGGGCACGCCGATCTTCTCCATTTCCAGGCCGTCGATCGTATTCTCGGTCAGGACTCTGATCTCCGCCTTTTTGGAGGCGAGATATGCCTCGAGATTCGGAAGTCTCCCAAAGAAATTGTCTTTCTCGACCGTTAGCAGGCAGGGCAGATCGGCCTCGACGAGCTCGGTGCCCTTCTCAAGCGTTCTCAGAGCTCGGATCTTCCCGCCGGAGATCTCCTCTATTTTGCTGCAGCACGAGATCTGCGAGGCGTTGAAGCGCTCGGCGAGCTGGGAGGCCATCTGTCCTGTAGCTCCGTCCATGGACTCCTTGCCGCAGAAGATCAGGTCGAAATTCCCGAGCATCTCCGCCGCCTTGACGATCGAATAGCTGGTCGAGAGCGTGTCCGCTCCGCCGAAAGGCCTCCCGCTTATAAGGACGGCCTCGTCTCCGCCCACGGCAAGGCACTCGCGAAGCGTGCTCTCCGCCATCGGAGGACCCATGGTTATTAAAGTAATGTGTCCACCATAGCGCTCCTTTACCCGGACCGCCGCTTCGAGCGCGTTGAGATCCAGGGGATTTGTGAGCGTCGGAACGCCTTCGCGGACCAGATTCCCGGTCTCGGGGTCCATCCTGACCAGGTCTATATCGGGGATCTGCTTGACGCAGACAAGTATGTTCAGCATATCCGTTCCTCCCCTTTCCCTCAGGCCGGCCGGCCGCTGAGGCTCAGATCACAGACCTTGCCGGGATTTAATATGCAGTCCGGATCGAAGACCGATTTTATCTGCCTCATGAGTTCAAAGACGTCCTCTCCCACCGACTCGCGCAGATACTGCATCTTCGCGTGGCCTATCGAGTGCTCGCCCGAGACCTGGCCCTCGAGCTCCGCGCACTTTGTATAGGCCTTGTCCATGATTATCTTCACTCTGCGCTTGAAATCGTCCTCCTCAAGGTCGTTCGAGCAGCAGTATATGTGCAGGTTTCCGTCTCCCGCGTGGCCGAAGTTGCGTATCCTGATCCCGTTTTCCTCTCCGAGCATCCGGATATAGATCAGAAAGACGGGGATCCTGTCAACGGGCACGACCACATCCATCTCGTCTATGAGCTTTGTCTCGGCCTCTATAGCCGTAAGGAAGCCTGACCTCGCCGCCCAGGCGGATTTCTTGGTCGCCGCCGTAGACACGACCAGAACATCCAGAGCGTCCGCCTCTTTGGCTATCTCTCCGAGCCTTATCATCTTCTGGTCGAGCTCCTCCTCGTCGTATCCCGTGAATGTCACCAGGATCGAAGCTCCGACATCCTCATTCTTAACCCGCTCCGGGAATATCGGATTGCCCGTGAAGGCGGCGGAGGAGGTGACTATATCGGCGTCCATGAATTCTATGGACTGCGGGTCGAGCTTTGCCAGCTTTATCTTCGGAACGGCCTTTATGCACGCCTCGACGGTCCTGAACGGGACCAGGCACGAGACGTCATACTGCGGGCTCGGAATCAGCTTCAGAGTCATCTCGGTGATTATGCCGAGCGTTCCCTCGGAGCCTATCATAAGATGCAGCAGGCTGTATCCGGAGCTTGTCTTGCAGACGGATTTGCCGAGCTCGACTATCCTCCCGTCCGCCAGAACTACTGTCAGCGCCAGAACGTAGTCGCGCGT
The DNA here is from genome assembly GCA_017430455.1 of Oscillospiraceae bacterium. Classification (GTDB taxonomy): domain Bacteria; phylum Bacillota; class Clostridia; order Oscillospirales; family Oscillospiraceae; genus Limivicinus. Next base: position 6,145 of record JAFRMX010000008.1, on the reverse strand, counting down.
GACTCCGTATTTGACTGCCCTCATGCCTCCGGCGTTAGTGGAGATGTTACCTCCCACTGTCGCGGTCTTCTCGCCGGGATCGGGAGGGTACATGAGTCCGTGCTTCTGTGCGTCCGCCGCCAGGTCCTTCAGCAGGACTCCGGGCTGGAGTCGCACCACCAGATTGTCCATATCGTATTCGAGGATCCTGTTCATCCGCTTCGTGCAGAGCACAAGGCCTCCCGCCAGCGGAACACAGCCTCCAACGAGCCCGGTGCCCGCTCCGCGGCAGGTAACGGGGATCCTGTTTGCAGCGCATATCTTCATTATAGCGGAGACCTCTTCGGTGCTCTCCACGTCGACGGCTGCATCCGGCATATATTTCCCGTAGATGGGCATCTCATCGTGCGAGTAGTTGGGATCCACTTCCTCATTCAGGAAAAAGCGCCCCTCCCCTACGGCCGCGCGAAGCTGTGCCGCAACTTCCGCGGTGATCCGGTTATAGCTTGCCATTCATTCCCCTTTCCCTATACTTCTGTTTAAACAAAATTTTTAATATTATATCACATGTATTATTAAAAATGTCGCCTTGCGGGCGACATTTTCAAAAAAGATTTATGATTCATTGAGCCGGTTTACACCTGGACGCTCGGGTTCTTTTTGCAGGTCAGCAGGCTTACGGCTACCAGAAGGATCAGGCAGACGGCGGCGCCGGGCAGTGTCGGGCCGAGGCCAAAAGGAGAGCCTGCCGCTCTCCAGATCGCGCAGGTTATGAAGCCGCCGAGGACCGAGGAGATGATTCCGGCGGAAGTCGCTTTCTTCCAGTAGAGAGCTGCCAGGGCAGGGATACCCGCAGCCGCTGCATAGAAGTTGTATATCGTCGTCAGGATCGTATAGGCACTCTTTATGTACAGGGCTATTCCCAGGGCCGAAAACGCGAGCACGACGCTCATGATCCTCGAGATCAGGAGCTCCGTTTTTTCGCTCATATCAGGCTTTACCGTCTTTATTATATCATCCACGACGGTCTGCATGGAAACGAGAAGATAGCTGTCCGCCGTGCTCATCATAACGGAGAAGATACCGGCGAGCGCAAGGCCTGTGAGCCCCGCGGGAAGGCTTATTACCGTGAGCGCGGGTATCACGGCGTCGGTGCTTCCGTATTTCTCCACCAGATCGGGTAGCAGCTGGCGGGCGGCCATGGCCATGACAAGGATCATGCACACGCAGACGGCATAAACCGCGGTCCCCAGGAACATGCCGCGCTTGGCCGCTCTTCTGTTTTTCGCGGCAAAGGCCCTCTGCCACATCTCGGCGCCCGCCATTGTTATGACGAGGTAGCTCACGATATCACCCATCAGCCTGCCGTCGACCTTCGGGATCAGATAGGAGGTATCTATCTGGGAAATGAACTTATGCAGGCCGCCTATCTGCGATATGCTTGAGATCGGAACCATTATATACACGAACAGTACCAGCATGAAAAACTGCAGGACATCCGTATAAACCACTCCGAAAAGGCCGGAGGCGCCCGTGTAGATTATGAAGATCACTGTCGCTATCAGCGCTCCGAGCTCATAGGAAATTCCGACAGAGGACCCCATGAGCTTTATGATCGTCGCGGTCGCGGTCACCTGGGAGGCGACTGTACCCATCATGGCAAAGGCTATCATTACGGCGATTATGATCTTGGAGGCTTTGCCGAAGCGGAACTCGAACAGGGACGGGATCGAGGTGATGCCGTGTTTCTCGCCCATATCGTAGATCCTGCCGGCATAGGCCGAAAACAGGAACATGCCGATCATGTACGGGAGGGCCGTCATAAGGCACTCTATGCCTTTCGTATATCCGAGGCCCGCCCTGCCCATCATCGAGCTTCCTCCGATAATGGTCGCACAGACGGTCGCGAGCATGATCGGGGTGCTCAGAGAGTGGTCCGCGGCATAAAAATCTTCACGGTTTCTGACGCGTTTGACGAAACGGATCCCTATGGCGAGCATACCGAGCAGATACGCAACGACTATAAGAATATCAATGACCGTTATCTCATTCATGATGATCTCTCCTTTTTTTAGTATTTTTCAATAATACGCAAAACGCCACCTTTACAGGTGGCAAAGGAATAGACTTCTTAATGAGAAGACGGTCACAGTAATATGACAACAGTTACAATTCCTTTGCCTGACGGGATTAGCTGACGGGTTAGGAGAAGGTCTCCTTCCTTTGACGGATACACCCCAAAAATTGGTTTTCCCGCTGGCGCTTATACGCCACTCGACATATTGCACTTATTGATTTAATGATTTATTGTAGCAAATTATGATTTGCCTGTCAAGATAAAATGAGAACCCTGACGGGGTTCTCACTTCCCAACAGGATATATTTCAAAAGGGATCCCGAAGCAGCCGGCACTGACTTCACAGGCGTATACGGAGCAGTTTCCGATGAATGCCGGCCAGTATTTCCCGTTGGCTCCGGGAGTCAGATACTCGAGAAGGCCCTTCATGGCTATGGCGTGGGTGCTGATAAGGATATTTTTATCCGAGGCCTCTTCCTTTATGCTCTCCAGAAAATCCCCCGCCCTTTCAACTACCGAGCCCAGCTGCTCCATTCCCCCGGGCGCGGGGTTATGCGCGAGATCCGAGAAAAACTCCAGAACTTCGGGAGCAGGATCCCTCAGGTCCATGCCCTCATAGGGGCCGTAGTCCATCTCGATCAGGCGCCAGTCCGTGACCGGCTTTATTCCCGGGGCGATCAGGGCGGCTGTATCCTGTGCCCTGGACAGCGGGCTCGAATATACCTTGTCTATGGTAATGCCCTGAGCGGCAAACCACTTCCCCGCTTCTTCCGCCTGCAGTATTCCGTTTTCGTTCAGAGGGTCGTCGCTCCTGCCCTGAAGCGCAGAGGCCTTGTTTTTCGCCGTCTGCCCGTGACGTATTATATATATCATCTTATTCCGCTCCTATGTCGACATGGAAGATTCTCCCGTCATTCCGAGCCTGCGAAGAATCCGTCTCTCCACCACCCCCGCGAACCTCTGGTGTCGCGCGCCCCTCCAAACTGGAGGGGCTATTACTTTTGCGCCTCCATCGATATGGAGGGCCCAGCGGGCCGTCGCGGTATTGAATGGCCTTTCTGTGAACGGCCAGACCCGCGACCGACCAAGCCATCAGGCGCGACCTGGCCGTCGCAACGGCCTGAGGTGGCCGACCCGTCATTCCGAGCCTGCGAAGAATCCGCTCTCCGTCCTTCTCGGCTTCCCCCTTTCGACCGGGGCGGAGCCAGCGACCCGGCGGTATTGAATGGACTTCCTGCGGATGTCCAGACCCGCCGGTGACCGAGCCCGCAGGCGAGAAGTTGGCAGAAGCTTGCTTCTGACTGATGAGGGCTCGATAATACAGAACACTCAACGATCCTTACGCATTTATTATCAAATCTTTTTAGATCCATATCTGCTTCCAAAGGCATGCTGCTATAATCAAATACTAATTGCCGAAGAAGGCAACAGAAGTAATTGTTCCATCTTGGCGCAACGACGCGACATTAATACCTGTATAAATTAGTTATAAAGAATCACGGATAGATTCTTCTATGGGGCGTGGGCGGTAATCAAATTCGCGGGTGGCTTTCTCGTGGGAGAAGCGTCCGTTTGTGTGCAGCGTATAAACCGAATAGGGAGTAAGCAGCGGAGCTTTCTTGCTGAACACACGGGAAACCCACTCAGCCGCCGGGGCTATCATCTTCGCAACGGCATGCGGAGCTTCGAACCTTGTTGTTTTCTTTCCCTGAAGCCTGCGAACGGTGTTGACCAGTTCAAGCACTCCAATATAGTGGCCGTTCAGAATATAGCATTCTCCGGGGCGGCCCTTCTCCTCACAGTCAAGAATACCGTATGCAACATCTCTCGAATCAACAAAGTCGTATCCTCCCTGCAATCCGACAGATATTTTTCCCTCTGCCATCGCTTGAATGGTACGAACCATATGATTCCTCGACTGAGTATCTCCGGGGCCAATGATTCCGGACGGGTGGACAACGCTCACATTGAGTCCCGCATTCGCGTAGTCCAGAACGATTTGAGCTGCGGCGGCTTTGGATTTCGCGTACTGACCGTGAACCAGATCTGGAGAAAAACTGCTGACTTCTGTAATCGTTTCGTTCGCAGGTCTCTCCGGAATGGCATGAACAGAGCTGACATAAACAACGCGGTCGACTCCAGTATTCCTGGCCAGACTCATCACGTTGTTAGTGCCATGTACATTGATATTCCAGACCTCCGGATTGTGCTTTGACGCAATGGTGATCAGTGCCGCACAGTGAACAAGAGAAACATAGTCGTAGTCACCCCGGTCAAAAAAAGGTTTGAGCGATTCTCTGTCCCGAATGTCTCCTTCACAGATCTCAACGTTTGAATGTGCCGGAAGGCTGCTGTTTGGCCGTACAAGAGCGCGGACATGTTCACCCCGCTGCTGAAGAACAGAAACGAGTATCGTCCCGACATGGCCTGTAGCGCCGGTAACGAGCCATAGCTTTTTCATTTCGATCACCTCAACGAATTAAGTCTCACCAGTATAATAGCATGGTATCGGCTCAAAGGCCACTCAGAAATTGTCGAAATCCTGCTGTCCGGCAAGCTTACTAAAGAACATGAACTCTTGAATGATGTATTGTTTTCAAGTCCTTCGGCGGCAGCATCATTTGTTGGTGGGGCATCATTGAATGGGAATTTGCTTTGGAAGGATGATAATGGCAGACCAATAAAAGAACTGGATAAGCATTGACATCAAATACAGCGGAGATGCCGCTTAAGAAGAAGCCGTTTATAATGTACTTGACCTTGAGCCAAACTTTTTCGCGTATCTTCAGAAACGCCAAAAAGTGCAAGGGGGTTAAAATGCGAAAAGAGAGAAAGTTATGTAAACCGATATGCAAATATTAAAGCCCCAGACCGGAGACTTTTACATTTACAGTCTGGGGCGCGTTACTTCTAATCAGGAATAGTTCCCGAACAAGTCCAGACGGACATTGACGGAATTTTGGCCTGTGGTATTAAGTGCTCGCGTTTTCATTCAGGATCCGCATGAACTCTTCACCGGTAATAGTTTCATGTTCATACAGATACGAAGCCAGTTCATCCAACTTACCGCGATTGTCCTTTAGAATGGCCAGTGCTTTTTCGTGCTGCTTCCGTACCAGTTCGACAACCTGTGCATCAATTTTGCTTTGTGTTTCAGCGGAGCAGGCCAGGGACGTATCACCGCCAAGATACTGATTCGTTACCGTCTCCATTGCGACCATGTCAAAGTCCTCGCTCATTCCGTAGCGGGTGATCATGGCGCGGGCAAGCTTTGTAGCCTGCTCGATGTCGTTGGCGGCTCCCGTGGTAACGGAACCGAACACCAATTCTTCTGCAGCCCGTCCGCCGGTTAAAGTTGCGATCTTATTCTCCAGCTCCTGCTTATTCATCAGATAGTGGTCGTTATTCTCCACCTGCAGCGTGTATCCCAAGGCACCGGAGGTACGGGGGATGATGGTGATTTTCTGCACAGGAGCGGAGTTCGTCTGCTTCGCTGCAACCAGGGCGTGACCGATCTCATGGTAAGCGACAATCTTTTTCTCCTGATCCGTGAGAATCGCGTTCTTTTTCTGGTAGCCGGCAATGACCACTTCGATGCTCTCCTCCAGATCGGCCTGGGTGGCAAAGCCGCGCCCGTCACGCACTGCGCGCAAAGCGGCTTCGTTTACAATATTGGCAAGCTCTGCACCGGATGCACCGGAGGCCATACGCGCCACCTGCAGGAAGTCCACATCGTCGGCGACCTTGATCTTTTTCGCGTGCACCTTCAGGATGGCTTCCCGCCCTTTGAGGTCGGGCAGTTCTACGGGTACACGCCGATCAAAACGACCGGGACGCGTAAGGGCCGGATCCAGTGACTCGGGACGGTTGGTCGCAGCGAGGATGATCACGCCATTGCTCCCGTCAAAGCCGTCCATCTCGGTAAGGAGCTGATTGAGGGTCTGTTCGCGCTCATCGTTGCCTCCGTACTGACCACCGCTTCGCTTCTGGCCGATGGCGTCGATCTCGTCAATGAAGACGATGCAGGGAGCCTTCTCTTTGGCCTGGCGAAACAGATCCCGCACCTTGGAAGCGCCCATGCCCACAGTG
>JAFRMX010000001.1 GCA_017430455.1 Oscillospiraceae bacterium | reverse complement strand
GATTGGTCGTTTCTTCCCTGCAGTCCCGTCCTTCTTAAACAAACTGCAGATCGCCGGGATCTCGCTCCCGATCGCCGTGCTGATCTGGGTCATGATTTATCCGATGATGATGAAGGTCGATTTTCAAAGCGTCAAGCAGATTGGGAAAAACCCCAAGGGATTGATTGTAACCTGGGTCACGAACTGGCTTATCAAGCCATTCACGATGTATGGAATTGCCTGGCTGTTTCTGTTTGTGATCTTCAAGGAACTGATTCCAGGTGAACTCGCCAGGCAGTATCTTGCAGGTGCGGTATTGCTCGGTGCAGCTCCCTGCACGGCTAACACTTGTAAAAATTGCGAATAACACGAAAGGCAGGTTTACCTGATGGGCAAGTTTATTCAAGATCAGATCCTTGGTATGAAGTGGCTCAACGCTTTGATCGGCAAAGGACTGGGTGCACTCGGTTTGGACATCGCTTCCCGCTTGGGCGGAAGCATTCAATTCTTTATCTATGACGTAATCAAGATTACCATCCTGCTCTGTCTCCTGATCTTCATCATTTCCTACATTCAGAGCTTTTCTCCGCCGGAGCGCAGCAAACGCATTCTGGGCCGTTTTCACGGGATCGGGGCCAACATCATCGGGGCGCTGCTCGGCACCGTGACGCCGTTCTGCTCCTGCTCATCTATCCCAATCTTCATGGGCTTTACAAGCGCAGGATTGCCCCTGGGTGTGACCTTCTCGTTTCTGATTTCTTCGCCCATGGTCGATCTCGGGAGTCTCGTCCTGTTGATGAGCATTTTCGGAGTTAAGATCGCTGTAGCCTATGTGGTGTTGGGCCTGGTGATTGCCGTCCTCGGAGGGACACTGATCGAAAAGCTGCATATGGAAGGCTATGTCGAGGACTTCATCCGTAATGCAAATTCTGGTGTCAACATCGAAGCTCCGGATCTGACTGTGAAGGATCGGGTGATCTATGCAAAGGATCAAGTACTTTCCACTTTCAAGAAAGTCTTTCCGTACATTCTTATTGGTGTAGGCATCGGTGCGCTGATCCATAACTGGATTCCTGAAAGCTGGGTGGAAACTGTATTGGGCAGCCGAAATCCCTTCGGCGTAGTGCTGGCGACAATCGTCGGGGTTCCCATGTACGCAGACATTTTCGGCACCATTCCCGTAGCCGAGGCGCTGCTGGCCAAAGGCGCACTTCTGGGGACAATTCTCAGTTTCATGATGGCTGTTACGACGCTGAGCCTGCCCTCGCTCATTATGCTCCGCAAAGCTGTCAAGCCCAAACTGCTGGGTACCTTTATTGCCATCTGTACGCTTGGCATCATCATCGTTGGATATGGCTTCAACGCCTTCCAATATATCTTTATCTAAATGGAGGAGAACAGAATGAATATCAAAGTTCTTGGCGGCGGGTGCTGCAAATGCGAGAATCTGCTGGAGGCCGTGAAAGAGGCTGTTGCCGAAAAGGGAATCAATGCCGAAATTGAGTACATCACCGACATGGCAAAGATCATGGAATATGGTATCATGAGCACTCCTGCTCTGATGGTCGACAACAAAGTTGTCTCTATGGGACGGGTACTGAAAGCAAAAGAGGTTTTGAAATATCTCTAATTGCAGCTGATAAGCTGTAAAAAAGCAATGGTATCGATACGCCGAGCGCTTCTTCCTTTTACGGAAGGGGCGCTCGTTTTTTGCCTGTATGCGCAATCGTGCGCCCGTTTGAACCCAACGATAGTGAATCCAGGCTGTTTTTGGGTTCAGCCTGGGTTCATCGTGTACTTGTATCAATTTGCCTCGGAATGGGGACCATGGCCTTAAGATCCTCTCCCGTATGGAGCAGAGATCTTTAAAACATACGGAAGCAGGTGAAACATATACAAGAAGAGCAAGTTTCGCCTCGTGCTACATAAATGAGAATCGTATCTGTCAGCGGCAACAATAGTTGCGGTGTTTGCTTGATAGCAAATACGGGTTTGATTCCGTTAATGATTTCGTGGGCTTTATCCCCCTGGATGAACTGATGAAACAGGAAACGGCATGCCCCCAAAGTCATGCCGTCCCTGCAAAACACTATAATACTGTTTTACTACACCCGCCCATCCCGGGCGGCTGTTTTTCTTTTCCTTATATATAATCTAACATTCCTATTTCTTCTTTTCCGGGGTTTTTATCCGGTCCAGATCCTGCTCGATATATCTGTCCAGATTCGCTACGAACTTTGCGCCCATAAGCTTCGAATGTCCGTCCCGGCAGTCTTTGTCGTAGAAGCAGTCTATGCAGTATTTGATATAATCCTGCCGGTCCTTTTCTTTCGTCAGGTCATAGATATGCTCCACGTCCCAGACGTAATTCTTCAAACCGTCATTGCGCTCTTCAAGCTCCGCTTCAAGCTGCCTTTTATTGAAATTATAAATGGTCTCATAGACCGGCAACGGGAATTCTCCTTTTTTGTAATGCTTTTTTAATTTAGCCCCGTCTGCATTCCGGCAAAGAATTATTATTTTATTCATGAGTTATCCGTCTCCTATTCGTCCGCTTCATCCGACTCTTCAAGCCCTTCTTCAAGGCTCTTTTCAAGAGCTTCTCTTCCGAATTCTTTTTCATCTGACTGAGCATCTTACATAAGTATAGTTTCCTTTATAGTTGCTTCATATATTTCTGTATTTCCATTTGATTCATCTTTTTCATCCACTGTCTTCGGGAACGCGTATCCCGCATATCTCTCACCGATTTCCTGAATAAGCAGCAATCCTTTATAATGCCACTCATTTGTTTCTTCAGTTCCGCACTTATTATACTGGGATGTAAAAATAACAATTCTCGCAAATCCTCTGCCTTTATCAAATGCTTTGAGAAGATATTTATGCTGCCATGCAGGAAGTCCTGAACTGACCGCTCCTTTCAAGGCTTCTTCCGGATCGATTTTTACCTTGTCCGGGTCAGAAACCAGAGCCGATTCAATTGCTTTGACAAACAGATATCCGTATAGGTTTGCAATTTTATTTTTTGTCATTTCGGTGTCTTCTTCCGGTTTATACCCGAGTATACAGGCCAGGCGTTCCTCATGATCCTTTGCATGGATATTCCCGATAATCTCTTCGTCTTCACTATCTTCATCGATAAAGCCGGAAACCTTTGCTAATGTTATCATTGAAATTAAAGGAGAGCCGCCGAAATCCAGGTCCTCTTCCGGCTGGGGATGCAGAACTTTATCACAGGCAAATCCATATCTCGGATCTTTTGAAACCTGTATTTCACGAATTTTATTATCCGTACTCAACTCTATGAAAACAATCGATTCAAAGCTGTCAGCTCCTTCGTCGGCAAGAACGAAGCACCTTTTCCCTAAAGAGTACTCGGGCTTTTCTTCTGTACCCGATTCCTTGATTCCAGTTATGGTCGCCATTCGCGCAACATATTTGCCAAGTCCTTGCTTTATTCTTCTGTCTGTAACCACATCTATTCTGTCCATAACAGAATCGCTCCCCAGAAAAGATTTGCCTGTGGTATCAGATGTAAACAGCACATCTTTTTCAAGGATATTATTTAATCGTTCGCTCTGTCCTTCAACGAAACTGTAGCGGAGCGCCCTCAGATTATGCTCCTCGTCCAGAATCAACCCGTCTTTATACTCATCTATAGCCGGATCTCCGGAAATTATGCACTGACCCGCTACAACAGCACCGACTTTTATGTTTTTCCGGAAGTCCTCAGCGATCTGATTATATGTATGGATAAGCATCAGGTCCCCGAACTGTGTATCTATAATGCATTTCATAAATGAATTATCTTCATCCATTTCTCCGAATTTCACTTTCCCGACATAGATTTTTTTAACTGTGCCGCGGAAAAGGACTACGTCATCAAGCGAACTGTCTTCCGCTTCTTTCGCGTCGTCATCCAGTATGTCGATCATATGATTCGACAAAAATCCGATCGGAATCAGCGAACCTTCACCGATTCCAAATTTTTTCCCGTCTTCTGTTTCAGGGACATCCTGTTGATACTCTTCTTCATTTGCATAATACTTTATCTCTGTAGTTACAATAGCTACGACCTGAAGCTGGTACTGATCGCCCTCCATAAAGCTCGGCAGAATATCCGGATTGAGTATATGCATGGGTATTAAACCGGCTTTATCCGTTTTTTGCACCAGCATACACTTCTGAGTTACGTCTGCATTCTTTGACATTAGTTCTGATCCGGTTAACACAACGTCCCAGATAATGTTCCCCCGGCAATGTGTATCAAGATCGCCCGTAATTAAGGCTCTATCTTTTTCTAAGATTATATGCTCATAAAGGTCCAGATCGCCTGCAATCAAATGAATGTAAGGATTTCCCCTGTATCCGTAGATCACTCTTCCGTTTTGGGCAATGTATCCGAGAAGATTTTCATATGTTTCCTCGCTTTCAGTAAAGAAGCCGAGCCCGAAGTTTTCAAGATATTCAGGCATTATTTCCCCTCCTTAAATCATGTAATGCAGATTTTTCTTTGACCTTTTTTTGAAGGTCATGTATTCCGGCTTGGATTTCAAGTATTTGCTGTTGGTTTCTTCATCTTCATCATCGTCGAAATCATCTCTGCTCCTGGTTTGGATCTTTATGCCCTCGGCAGGGATCAGAACCGCATTGCGGGCAAAATCATATCTGGCCATACGCTTGTCGAAGTATGCTTTCAGCTGATATTTGCCGTTATCGTCATACAGATAGATTCCTTCCATCAGGCCGTCGTCATCATACAGATTTGTCTCATATTTGAACTCATGAAGCTTGAGGCCGTTTTCATAGTACAGATATATGTCATAGACCTCTTTTTCTGTAGTCATGATATTAAGATCACCGATTGCAGCAGCAAAATCGGCCCCATTGTTAAGCTCAAAGGCTATGGATCTGAGACAGTCGTAATTCAGGCTTATCTTCTTCGAAAATTCCACGACCTTCTCTATTTCCCCGTATCTGTCTTCAGACAATTTGTCTCTCAGATACTCGCTGATATCATTGGAGGTGGGATAATCGAATCGGAAGTGATAGTGGAATCTGCCGGGTCTGTTTATGATATAGCTGTTAAGGCTGTACAGCTCGTTACAGGTCACTATGAACAGTTTTTTCCCTCCTGTAGTCCCGTCGAAGAGACTGAGCAGATCGGCCTGATCATCATTATCTCTGTTTGAGCGGAATGTTTTGTCAAACTCGTCGAACAGTACCACACATTCCTGTTCCACAGATTCGAGGAACCTCGCAAGGCCCGGATAACATGCATCGACAAGTATGACCGGATATCCTTCGCGGACAGCTTCTTCGCAAATCATTTTTGCAAACATGGATTTTCCGATTCCCTTGTCTCCGCTCAGGATCACCCCGAGGCTTCTGTTGAAATGCTTGAAAGAAGCCAGAACCTTAGTCAGCTTATCCGTATGTACACCGTATGCTTTCTCCGTTACATGTATATTCCCTCTGTATACGAGAAAGCATCCTTCCGACTGATTGAAGCCTATATCATAAGTTGCCGCAGGCAGCTGAGTATAGCTTCTGATACTGTCATCAAAGATCTTGAATTTACTTCCTGTCTGAATCGCTTTCATTTTCCTTCACCTTTTTATTCTTTCTCCGGTTTTTCTTTTTCCCCGGTTTTTTCCCGTAGATCTCCTCATAGAGCTCTGCGACTTTTTCCACAAATTCCATGGCTTTCTTCTCTTTGCTCCCGGGTATGAGATCGTCCTGTTGTTTTACGCTTTCCCTGCCAAACCCGCCTGTAAAAAGCTGCTCATATTCATCCGAATCCTGTTTTCTGAAATGAATTCTTCCGTTTACTACCGCTATATCATCAATTTCATGCCTCAGTACCACACGTGATACCGGCATCTCTCTCACGGGGCTCCTGACTACCTCGAGGACACCACTTTTGAAGAGTACTGCTGCTTCCGCGCCGTTTATCATGCGGATCTTTTTCACTCCTGAAAGTGCATTGTCAGATCCGCCTTCAGACCACACGTGAAGTATCCCGTCTTTGCCGAGAAAGGCCTTGAAAAAAGGATTGTTGACTGCAAACATTTCCGGATCCATCGATATGCCCCTTTTCGCTTTCTGAAAAGATGATAGCAGATCCGAAATGCGATTTGGTCGCTTTTAAAGCGACATTTTTTTATTTTTCAAATAAAAAAGATGCCTTGAAACAGGCATCTTCTCTGTTTTTTTCTTGAAACCTCAGATTGTCCTTCCCAGCGTCTTTTCTCCCATCTGGTACAGGACCGTATTCAGGTCATCCACACTGTACTCTCCCTCCCGGAAGAAATACTCGATTATTACATCCCTTCTTATGCTGTGCGAAAGCACAAATCCCGCTCTCGACAGAAACTCCGCCGCTTCGTCCGGGTTCAGGTTCAAAGCCATGGCAAGAGCTATGCATGTGTCTTTTGAAGGCGTATACGATCTGTCCGATGTGATCTTCGAAAACAGCTTTCTATCTATCCTCGCAGCTGTATAGACTTCTTTATACCTCAGATTCTTTTTGCCAATATAGGCCAGAAGTGAATCTGTGAAACTGTTGTTGACTGTGCTGCGAAGCATTCTTGAAGCTCCTGCAAAATCTCCCGAGTATGATGCTCCCCGCATCGCTCTGTTAACTCTAACGGGATCATATCGGTCTTCAAGTATTTCATCATTGATCGAAAACTGAATGTCGGAATCATTTTTGCTGTACCGTATCCTGGGTTCCCCAACCTTGAGAACGGTATCCTGATCTTTTCCCGCCTCGTAAGTATATTCCTTGCCCCCGCTTTTCTCTTCCTTTTCTTTTTTTATAGGCACATAGTTTTCTTCAACATACTTTTCCGCGCCGGGTATGATCTTTTTAAGGCGCTCAGAATCCGCACCGGTTTTTTCTTTGCCGATGCTCATATTCAGATAAGCATAGTACCCTATGCTTATTACAACCAGTGCAATTATGGTATAAACAAGAAACATCGGTTCAATGCTGCCTTTCAGAATGTCTTTGTTATTTTAGCATAATCCGGACAACAAAAAAAGACTATTCCTCCTGTCATTGCACGGAGCGATTCATCTCGACCCGGCGGTATTGAATAACGATTGAGAATCGTCAGACCCGTCGGTGACAGAACTCGCAAGCGCAACCTATCTGCTTACGAAGACTGAGGTGGCCGATTGATAAGTCAAAACTGGCGCCGGAGAGAATACCGATTCATCAGAATGATTATTCCAGACAGCCTGATGACAGCATATCAGGTGATGACAGCTGAAAAAACGTGCTGTCATCGCTTAAAGCATTTAAAATACTGGATTGATGACAGGGTGACAGCAGAATTGCTGCTGTCACCTTTTTTATCGTATTATTATCTGATGACAGCTTGGGGTATATCACGTTTCAGCTGTCACCTGTCATCACCTGTTGCGGCCCAAGGGTTTGAAGGGTGACAGCTGCTTTTATGAGCTGTCACCGGGTCTGTGCTGTCATCGATAACGGTTTCGGGCAACGGAGATGTTAAGAAATATTCAATTGCAGGAATTGAGGAGACGGAAAGTGACGCGAACTGATGCGTCTTTCAATTCAGGTATTTGTATGCTACAATAAACCCAGGCTAAGCTAAAGGAGATCATCCTTATGAAGATCAGAAGGATCCTCGCGCTGTTTCTGGCGCTGGCGGCGCTGCTGTCGCTTTCGGCCTGCGCGAAACAGTCGGATATAGACAGGTTAACTGAAGAGGTCGCGGCTCTGGAGAGCGAGAAAGCGCGGCTGAGCGGGGAGAACGAAAAGCTCAAAAGCGACAACTCGGCGCTCAGGGACGAGGTCGGAAAGCTCAGGGATGAGGATGACGCGGAGGCGGATGTCGTCGTATACGCCTACGGGAAGGTGCTCACTCCGGCGGATATAGCTTTAAGGATCGACGGCTCGGGCAATACCGTACTCATCAAGGGCTATGACGTCTCGTACGAGAACAACAGGTTCATCTCGCTGAGAGACACGGCCTGCGCCCTGAACGGGACATCCAGGCAGTTCAACGTGGAGCTCAAGGCAAACGGAAAGCTGGATATACGAAGCGGACAGAATTACGTCCCGGTCGGAGGGGAGAACGCCCCCGGAAACGGAAAGGTCCGGCGCGAGAACCTCACATCCGGCTATATACTCTTAAACGGCGGGAGCCTCAAAAACGCCGTGATCCCGGGCGAGAATTTAAACGACGCGTATCTGAAGGTCTCGGACATCTCTATGCTTCTGGATCTGGACATAGAGCTTGAGGAGAACGGAGAGTATTCGCTCTCGACTTCCTCGGGCTTCGACGTGGAAATGGATGAACTCGAGAATTCGAACTTCTTCGAATCGCTTAACGGAACGCTTCTCGGGAACGCGGACACCGGGGAGGTCATCTATTCCTGCAAGGCGGACAACCGGACGGCGATCGCCAGTACGACGAAGATAATGACTTATCTCCTCGTCATGGAGGCCGTGGAGGCGGGCAGGATCTCGCTTTCGGACATCATACCGGTGACGGAGAAGGTCCATGAACTGTCCATGGGCGAGGACGCGAGGATATACATGGAATACGGGCAGGAGATCGCCGCGGGTGACCATTTGACCGCGATGATGTGTGTCTCCTGCAACGAGAGCGCGCTCGCTCTGGCTGAGCATGTATCCGGCTCGGAAGAAGCTTTTGTAGAAGCCATGAACAGAAAAGCAGCCGAACTCGGGCTGAGCACGGCTGTTTTCTATAACCCTCACGGGCTTCCGGATTTTTCGGACGACGATGTTTCGGCCAAGAGGTCGAACCTCATGAGCGCGGATGACATGTTCACGCTCTGCAGGGAGGTCCTGAAGAGGTACCCGCAGATACTGGATCTGACCTCTCAGAAGTACGTGTGGCTCCGGACCATGCCCACAGGGGAGAACACCTGGTATACGAACTCGAACCCGCTGTTCTTCTACAATATGGACGGGATCACGGGGCTCAAGACCGGCACCTCGAACCGCGCCGGAAGCTGCCTCATCTCGACAATATACGCAAATAACAAGGGGCAGCAGCAGAATATAGTCTGTATAGTCTTCGGAGGGGAGGACAGATCCGAGATGCTCGAAAAGTCCGCCCTTCTGCTCAAATACGCGAGGCAGTATTACGGCAGCTGACCTTAAGAAGCGCCGTAGAACTTATCGAAGACGGGATATATCTTAAAGAAAGGATCCCGGATCATTTCGACGCTGTCTCCGAGCTTGAGAAGCTCATTACCGGTCGAGGACCTCTCCCACAGGGGGAGGTCTTCGCCGTTCGGGTCGCCCGTTTTGCAGAAGTTCGCGAAATACGAGCAGAAGATATCCGAGAGCTCTCTGTCTGCTTCGTCGTATAGCCTGCTGTCCTTCGGGATGTTCCCGTAGCAGTAGATCATTTCGCCGCTGTGCCAGGGGCCGAGGCTTCCGTTATGTTTGCAGAAATAATACTCGTAGGCTGGGATGTCAAGGGTGTTTGCCTGGTTTGTGAGGCACCAGTGCCCGTAGGTGAAGAATACGGCAGAGTAGATCTCCGCCCACTGGCGTCTTGCCTCAGCGCTCGTCTCAGCCGGGTAGAGCTCTAAGACCTCATCGGCGTATTCGCCGAAATAGGCTCTTACCTTATCCTCATAGTTTTTGGAATTTGCCTGCGAAAACAGAATAAAGGGGGCCGATTCCTCGCTGTTGAAGCCCTCAAGGAAGGCGTCCGCGTTGCAGATGCCCTTTTTCATGCTCAGATACGGATCCTCCGTCAGAACGTAGCCGTCGACGGTCATGTGGTGATTCGTGTCCATGGCTTCGGCGAGAGCTTCGGCATCGACCTTTCTGAGCTCTTCTATTGAATCGCAGTTGAATCTCGCCAGAGTCTCGCGCCCGCATTTAAGCGCGTCCTCATAAGATCTGTAGGAGTGCGTCGGTTTAACGGCAGTTACCGTGGAGCTCTCCGCTATGGCTCTTTTGAAGAGGCCTTCCGCAAGCGGGGAGGTGCAAAGGGCAGTGACGCAGGCCGAGCCCGCGGACTCGCCCGCTACAGTGACATTGTCAGGGTCCCCGCCGAAGGCTGCTATGTTGTCTCTTACCCACTCGAGAGCCTTTATCTGATCGAGCAGGCCGTAGTTGCCGGTCGTCCCGTTTACAGACTCCGCGGCGAGCTCATCGGTTGCAAGAAAACCGAAAACGCCGAGCCTGTATCCCATATTTACGACGATGACGCCTTTTCTCGCAAGGCCGTCTCCGCTGTAATCGGCGTACCAGGGCTGGCCTGTCTGGAGCGTGCCGCCGTGAATATAGACCAGAACCGGCAAGCCGTCGGCCTTACCCGCGGGCTTCCAGATGTTGAGATAGAGGGCGTCCTCGGAATTCGCGTCTTTGAAATTATCTTTCAGAGAGATCTTATAGTCGTGATAGCCTATCATCCGGGAGAGGGAGGAGTATATCGTGTTCGACTGTACCTGCATGGACATCGGGGCAAATTTGTCGCAGGCCCGCACTCCTTCCCAGGGTTCGGGGTCTGCAGGCTCCTTCCATCTCAGGTCCCCGACCGGAGGCGCGGCATAGGGAATTCCCGTATAGACCTCGACCTGCTTATCTTCGGTATAAACGCCGGTGAGCTGCCCCTGCGCGGCTTCGACGATCTCCGTCACGCCGCCGTTATTTCCTTCGACTGCGTCTCTGAGCTTAACGGGACCTTCGGTGAATTTAAGAGCGGCGCCCAGCGCTGCGCAGAGAAGCAGAAACAGCGGTATCCTCAGAAGTTTTTTGTTTTTAAAGGGCTTTTGAGATCTCACAATGGGGTAGAGGACCAGAAGTGCAACCGCAACGGCCCAGCCGGCGAGAGTGTTTTTGTTGAACTCGAAAAGAGCAAGTATGATAATCGAAAAAAGAATGTAAAGTACAGTGCCCACAGTTTTTCCTTTCACATCAGCAGAAAACTGCCGCCCAGAATGTACGGGTTGCCGCCTCTGTCGGAAGCGACATGCTCGAATGCTCTTTCAGCGTCCGTTATGCAGAGCCCGGAGAGCCTGTCGACGCCTTTTCCGATGAGCTCAGGGCACATCGGAACGGAGGGGCCTATGAGTATAGTCTCGGCGTTTTCAGTCAGCGCCAGAAGCCTCGGAAGGGTCTTGTTTATGAATGTGCTGCCCGAGACTACGGCGATATCGCAGGAGGGGAGGACAAACTCGCAGGCGGGATCCGGGAGGTCCCCGTCTTTGGGGTTGCGCTCGAGAGTGATCACCTCCGAGGCTTTATCGCGCATCTCTCCGGTAAGCCTCATGTGCCCGACGACACCGATCCTCCGGCCCTCATATTCAAGGCCTCTCGTGCAGTAGTTCTCATAGGGCTCTGAGCAGCCGATAGAGAGCATCCTCTCCGGAGTGTTGTAGAAGCAGTTGATGGCGGCCATCGCGAGGCTCGCTTCCTCCATGTTCCAGCTCAGGATCCCTTGGGCAGCCTCTTTCAGAGTCAGGCCTCTGATATCCTCGGGAAGAGTCCTTTTTACGCTCGAGCCGGGAGTCATCATGGCTATGCCTGTGTGCCCGCCGGCCTTTACGGCAGCCCAGATCCTCCCAAGGCACCAGTCCTCTATGACGGCGCCCCCATCGATCCCGGAGACCAGCGTTTCGTATATCTCATAAATACTTTCAGACATTTTTCTCACCTCGTTTTCTTAAATATACACAAGATAGTGTTTAAAATAAAGCGGAAAATTGATATAATATCTCAAATACAGTGAAATGAGGGGAAAAACCGTGGATGAAGTATTTGACGTTATAGTAATCGGAGGGGGAGCGGCTGCTGCCTCGGCAGCGATGACCCTTAAAAACAGGAACAGGAGCTGTGCGGTCATATCCAACAGGATCGAGACTACGAGCCTGTATAAGGCCGAGCTCATAACAAATTATCCCGGCCTTCCCCCGATGGGCGGAGCCGAGATGGCGGAGCTTTTCCGCAGACAGACCGAGGAAGCGGGAGCCAAGATGATCACCGGAAGGGCGATCTCTGCAGTATCCATGGGCGACATGTTCGGAGTCGCCGTCGGAAGCGATTACTACATGGGCAGAGCGCTCATCATTGCGGCCGGCATCACCCGCGAGAATCTGTACCCCGGCGAGAGCGAGTTCCTCGGAAAAGGAGTCAGCTACTGCGCAACCTGCGACGGAATGCTCTACAGAGGCAGGACCGTGGCAGTCGTCGGAAATGCCGAGGAAGCCGACGCCGACGCTGATTTCTTAAGGGGCATCGGCTGCAATGTGCTGGTATTCAAAGAAAACGGAAAGTATGAGATAAAAGGCGCGGACAAGGCCGACACTCTGGTCTTCAAAGGTGAGGAATACAAAACGGACTGCATCTTCATAATAAAAGACACAGTCTCTGTTACTGCCCTTCTGCAAGGGCTCGAATATGACAAGGGCGGAATAAAGGTCGACCGCAATATGCGGACGAATATCCCCGGAGTCTTCGCCGCGGGCGACTGCACGGGCAAGCCCTTCCAACTCGCGAAGGCGGCGGGTGAGGGGAACGTGGCGGCGCTTTCGGCCTGCGATTATCTGAATTAAGAGATCAGCGGCGAAAGCCCGGTCTTAAGCGTTGCCCAGATCAGCTCCTGGCCCTTTTCCGTCGGATGGATCCCGTCCTCGCAGATATAGTCGCCGAGGCGGTGTATCTGAAGAAAAGAAGCGCGGAGGTCTATAATGGGAGTCCCTGTCTTCCTTGCGACCTTTTCAACGGCGTCGGAGTACATCTCCTGATATCTGTATATGACATTTACCTCGCCGAGCCATTTCATGACGTTCTCGGGGATCACTCCGTTTTTGCAGAACCACCGGAAGTACCTCTCGGCGTTAACGGGCATCAGGGAGACGGCGACAGGCTTAGCTCCGCTTGCCTTCACGGAGGCAATGATCTGTTCGTAGTTTTCTATAAACTTTTCCAGCGGGACTCTGGCCGGATAAAAGCCGTCCGGGTCGTCCGATATGGCCTTCCAGTCGAAATCGCAGTCGTTTCCGCCGTACTCTACGAGCACGGTCCGGTCGCCTTCACGATTCTTCAATGAGCGTATCACGGACTTCAGGGATTTGTCGGTGGTGCAGCCGAAACGGCTCAGGTTCTCGACGGCGATGCCCGTGTCCTCGCTGAATTTAATCTCCGGCGCGCGGTTTATGAAATAGCCTTTTTCGCCGAGCGTCACGCCCTTGAGGACCGAATCCCCGAGTATGGTGAGACAAGACATAATTCACAACACCTCCACATCTAATATTGAATATAAGATAACATAATCCTAAATAAAAGTAAATATGTTTTTTAAAATACGATATTGATAATTGCGCTCTCCAATGTTAATATCTTATACGACAACAGACGGAAACCGCGGGGTTGAACGATGAATGATGCTGCTGAGAACAATATCAGGCTTTCGAGATGGGAGGAGATACCGGACTTCGGGCTCTATCTTGACCAGGTCCTGACTTTTGTACGGAAAAATCTGCCGGACCCGGACGGGCAGGGAGAGAAGCTTTTTACATCCGCGATGGTCAACAACTATGTAAAGATGGGCGCGATCTCCGCACCCGTAAAAAAGAAATATTCGAGAGAACAGCTGGCGCTGCTGATCGTCATAGGGCTATTGAAGAGCGTGCTCCCTATTAGCGATATAAGGGATTACATCTCGGCGGAGATCACGGACGAAAATAGCGCGCTGAGCTACAACAGTTTTTGCGACATGTACGAGACAGCTCACGGCAGAGCGTTTGAAGAGAGCGAAGAGAAGATCGCATCCGGTGAGAACTCTTTGAATCACGCACTGATAAGGGCGGCCGTTCTGTCCTGCGCGCAGAGCTCAGTCGCCGGAACGCTGCTTGGAAGGCTGAAAGACAAACAGGAACAAATAACAAAATAACAATAAAGGAGACCGTCATGAGCTTTGTAAGAAGGAAAGAAGATAGAACAAAGACCGTAAAAGAGGGAGCCCAGGGGGGCAGCGGAAAACTGACAAGCCTCAAGATACTGGACACTGACGAGGAGCTTATGGGAAAAGGCAGGCTCTTCAATGTTGGAACGCTTGAAAAGGGCGATGAGGTAGGCTGGCATATCCATAAGGGCGACGGGGAGTGCTATCTGATGCTCTCGGGAGAAGCCCAGTACAGCGACAACGGGAAAATGACGACGATCTATCCGGGAGACGTCACGATGGTATATCCGGGAGAGGGACACAGCATAAAGAATCTGAAAGATGAACCTGTTGTGTTCATAGCCCTGATCCTGTACGAATAATAGTTTACATAATAACAAAAGCACCCTTAAAAGAGGGTGCTTTTGTTATTGCCGGATTTCCGGCTCATACCTTTCCTTTTTTATAGAGGAATCTCGCCCAGAGTATCGCGATTCCGGCCAGGATCGGAAGGACTATGGGATATACGCCGCTGAGCGAAGGTACGAGGATAAAGAGGAGTGCGCCAAGAATTATTATCGGAGCTCCGACTTTCGCGTTTTTCGAGACATAGGCGACCATGAGGCCTCCGAACAGGGCAGGGACAACGTTGCTGAAGGCAGGCTGGAGAGCGGGGCGCGTGAAGATCGGGGAGAGCGGGACCATCAGGACGACAAATATCACTATGATAAGTACCGTGACGATCGAGCTCACGGCGATTACGATCGTAGAGACGACGTCCCCTTCCTCGGTATCGGCCTTCACGCCCATGGATTCCATTGCGTTCAAAGCCAGAGGAACTTTCAGATTGGACATGTTGCCCGTGATAAAGCCGAGATAGCTTCCTCCGGCGCCGAGCATCGGGGTGTATGTGAAATACTCGACGATACCGACTGTCCAGTATATGGGGATCACGCCTACAGCAGCCCCGAGCAGCTGTTTCCAGGTTGGCCAGGCGTTGAAGTATATGCTTGAGACGAGCGGGAAGAGATAGATGAAAAAGTATACGGCCACGAACCAGATCCGGCCCGAGTGGTGGATATCTTTTATATAACTGCTTTTCATTTCAATTTCTCCTTTCCCTCAGCCCAGCCATGCTGTGAGCGGAATGGCCGAGGCCATCGCGATTACCATGCAGATCGGCAGAGCGTAGTCGTTCATCCACTTCCAGCCGAGCTTATTTCTCAGGATACCGCAGATCCCCATGACTATGCAGGACACTATAAGTACAAAAGCCGAGACTCTGCCCTCCGGGTCGACGGTTATTCCGCTCAGGCCGACACCGACGAATGTGGCGATAAGCCCTATGAAGATCGAGGTCGTGAAAAGCTCGCCCCATTTCCTGTCCTTTTTTCCGATGGAGGCGACGCCGTCCAGGGTCTTCTCCGCAAAGAGCGGGACAAGGACAAGGCCTGTCGTTATACCGATCGTCATGGTCCAGGCGATGGTCGTAAACTGCTGGGCGGTGAGGGTGTTGCCTAAAGAGGTGCCCAGGGAGGTGCAGGCGGCGTCGGCTGCCGAGAGTTCATAGACTATGGCGCCGACCACGCTGAGCCTCAGCCAGGGCAGGGGAAGCCCGAGGGAGCCGTAGAGGGTGATTATTCCGATCCCTATCGCGATCGCCGGAGCTATGGTAAAGATTATCGCTGAGGTGATCAGCTTCTTTACCTTCGCTTTTTCGAATCCGAGTTCATAAGCCCGATCCAGGGCTTTTTTCAGGAAGACCGCGGACTGCGCCACGACGGCAATGACCGCGAGCCCTGCCAGAATAAAGAGGAGAGGGTGGTTTACACTGAAATTGCTGCTCATTTTTCTTTCCTTTCTCTCAAAATACGGAACAATTGATTGTTGCTGATCAAAACGGTTTTATAGTATAATAAATTAAATCAGTGAAAAATGAAAGGAGTTTTTAATAATGATAATACTGTATCTGCTCATAGCGGTTTTAGTGATCCTGGCGGCAGTCGTTATTGGAAGGACCGTGAAATTCAAAGCTCCGGCCGGGGAGAAGAAGGAAACACAGAGCGTTGAATACAACAGCGACAAAGCCGTATCAAATCTTCAGGCGCTGGTCCGCTGCAGGACGGTGTCCTATTACGACCACAGTCACGAGGACAACGCGGAATTCGACAAGCTCATCGGCTTGCTTCCCGAGCTCTATCCCAATTTCTGGAAGACATGCCCATTGACGAGATTTGACGAAAGAGGTCTTCTCTTCAAGTGGGAGGGAAAAAAGCACGACGAGGCCTCGGTAATTATGGCTCATTACGATGTCGTGCCCGTAAATGAGAGCGGATGGACAAAGCCTCCCTTTGACGCGCTGATAGACGAGAACGGCATCATGTGGGGAAGAGGGACCCTGGACACAAAGAACACCTTCAACGCCTCACTTACGGCTGCCGACCATCTGATAGCGAAAGGTTTCGTCCCTGAGCACGACGTGTATTTCGCATATTCCGGCGGGGAAGAGATAAACGGCGAGGGAGCCGTAAATATAGTCAACTGGTTCTCGGAGCAGGGCATAAGGCCCGCGCTCGTTCTCGATGAAGGCGGAGCGGTGGTGCAGGATGTGTTTCCCGGGGTAAAGCGCCCCTGCGGCATGGTCGGTATTGCCGAAAAAGGAATGATGAACGTGAAATTCACTGCGAAGTCCGCCGGCGGGCATGCGAGTGCTCCGAAGCCAGGTTCTCCGCTGGTGCGCCTCTCGAGAGCTGCCGTAAAGCTTGAGGGGCATCCGTTCAAATACCATATGACCAAGCCTGCGGCGGAGATGTTTAACACTCTCGGCAGACACTCGTCCTTCCTCTACAGGATGATCTTTGCCAATTTCTGGCTCTTCGGAGGCTTGTTCGACATGATCTGCAAAAAGGGCGGGGGCACGATAAACGCGCTGATGAGGACGACGGTTGCCCTCACCCAGTGCAAGGGGAGCAGCGCTCCGAACGTTATTCCTCCCGAGGCTGAGATGATAGCGAACCTGAGGCTCAATCCCGAGGACAGTATCGCTTCGGCCAAAGAATATCTGAGAAAAGTCATAGACGACGACAGCATCTCCATCGAGGTCGGAGATTCCATGGAGCCCAGTCCCATTTCAGAGACGGACTGCGAGGCCTGGAACAAAGTGGCCGAGAGCGTATCGGAGACCTGGGACGGCTGCATCGTCTCTCCGTATCTCATGGTCCAGTGCTCGGACAGCCGCCACTACAAGGATATCTCAAACCATGTATATAAATTCAGCGTCGCCGACATGACAGCGGAGCAGCTGGAGAGCATACACGGAAACGACGAGCATATCAGCGTCTCGACGGTCAGAAAGGCCACCGAGTTCTATATAAGACTTCTCTCAAGGTGCTGACAGACGATGAGATTTTCCACAGTCAAAAGCAAGGACAATCTCGTCCGGCTCGTAAAAAGGGCAGGGATCCTGCCCTGCTTCGTAAATGAACTGGAGGGCTTTTCGGCAGAGGAGCATATAGCCCCGGAGTACTGGTTTCCCGAGGAGGGAGAGGGCTTCTGGGAATGGAAAGGGCCAGTAATAAGGGACTCGGGCTGCGCCTACGGAAAGCTCTTCAAGGGCAGAGCCAGTTTCATGACCCTGGAGTATTACAGGGAGTTTGCAAACTACAGACGCAACGGTTATGATTTCGACGCGCTGGTCGACGAGGGCCTTGCAAGATACAGGGACATAGATGTATACAACAAGCTCAGCGAGGCGGGTTCGATACTCTCGACGGATCTCATGCATATGTGCGACATGAAGACCTTCAACGATTCGATAGTGCATCTGCAGAGGCTCGGCTATGTCATAATCGCGGACTTCGAGTACCGTGTCAACAAGAAGGGAGAGCTCTACGGCTGGGGAGTCACCAGGTACGAGACGCCAGAGTATCATTTTGGAGCGGCGTTTACGGATAAGGTCTATGAACACAGTCCCGAGGAGTCGAAGGAGATACTTATAGACAGGATAGAATACCTGCGCCCGAAGGCGTCGTTTGAGGAGATCGAAAAATTCGTAAAAAGATAATAAAAATCTGTTGACAAATTGAGTTAGAGATGTTAAACTCTAGCCAAAGTTAAACGCAACTAACTTATTCGTTTTAAACGAAACTCTTCTTTGAAAGCTGCCGGCCGCCATCCGGTAAAGTTTGAGACATTTTAATAACCTTCCCTTTGATAACCTTCCTTAATTCATCTCTTTCTTTCCTAAACCATTTGAGATACCCTCTTTTTTGCCAAAAGAAATGACGCAGAGCTTTCACTGCGCCGTTTCTTTTTTTCGTTTTATTTTATAATTCTCTGTGTTATAATTCCGGTAAAGATGCTGAAAGGAGACAGACAAAATGCTGACACTGCTTACGACTGTTCCGAAGATAATGATTGCGGCGGCAGTGCTGCCCGCCGTAGCGCTGCTGATCTATGTTTACAGAAAGGATGTCACAGAAAAGGAGCCGGGCAGTCTGCTGATGAATCTCCTTCTGCTCGGTGCTCTTTCGACGGTCTTTGCTTCGATAACCGAGTACATCGGCCAGGTTGTTCTCGACAGCGTAAGATTTGAATCCGAGACTCTGAAAAATGCCATCCTCTACTTCATCGTCGTGGCGCTCTCCGAGGAGGGCTTTAAATATCTTCTTATGAGGTACAGGACCTGGAAAGAGGCGAACTTCAATTGCACCTTCGACGGGGTCGTTTACGCGGTATTTGTTTCACTGGGATTTGCGATTATAGAAAATATCAAATATGTCTTCGCCTACGGGCTCGGCACTGCCCTTATAAGAGCCGTTACTGCGATCCCCGGACACGCCTGCTTCGGTGTTTTCATGGGCGTCTTCTACGGGCTTGCCAAACGCCATCAGTCAGACCCGGACGGAGGCGCCGTCTGCAGGAAATACGGCATCGCAGCTTTAGTTGTTCCTGTACTGCTCCACGGCCTTTATGATTTTACGGCCACCTCGTCACAGGTGTACATCTTCTTCGCTGTTATCATCGCTATCATGTTCGCCGCGGTGAAGGCTGTAAATGCCGCCTCTCGAAACGACAGCTACGTCTGATAATTAATTCCCGCTGCTCGCTAGCGCCGAGCGGACTACATCGCTGTCAGCGAGGTCCAGCTTGAGGTATTCGTTGACGATCTCGAGGACGGTCTCATCCTTCAGGATCATCGAGATCTCGATCCTTCTGTTCTCTGCCCTGCCTTCGTCGGTCGAGTTGCTCGCCACAGGCCTCGTCTCTCCGTAGCCGGCGGCGCAGAAGTACTCGGCGTATCGGCTCAGCTTGGCGTTGCTGCCGGAGAGCAGGTAGTTCAGAACGGAATTGGCTCTGTTTGTGGAAAGTGCCCTGTTGTCTATATCCGAACCGATATCGTCAGTGTGGCCGGAGATGACTATCGAATCGACGTATTTTGCGTTCTCCTCATCGGACAGAAACTCTGTAAATACATCTATAAGCTTATTGAGGACAGCTTCGCTGTTCTCTTTTATTTCATATGAGCCGAGATCGAACAGAACGCTCTCGCTCAGTATAATGCTCCCGTTCTCGCCGATCGTGACTGTGCCCCTGTTTCCGAGCACGCTTTCCATGCTCTCTCTCATCTGCTCGAGGATCGAGAGCCTCAAAACTGCGATGGTCTGCATCTGGTTTCTCATCTCGGTGAGCTCTTCGTTGGCGGCAGAAATATACTCGGTCTGGCTGAGTATCTTCTCCTCCTGCTCCTTCTGGAGAAGCTTTGCCTCCTCGAGATCGCCCAATACCAGAGCAAGCTCAGCCTTCGCGTCCTCGACATTGGCCTGGGTCTCGTCGAGCTGGGTCTGAACCAGAGTCAGCTGTGTCTCACTGTCCGCGAGCGCCTCCTTGGTGCTTTGCAGATTGTTGCCGGTAACGAGGTTCTGTATGTAGGAGAGCAGCATCAGGAAGAACAGTATCAGCGCAAACGAGGACATCATGTCCGCATAAGACGGCCAGAAGCCCTGCTCGCCCTCCGGGGAAGCGGAGCGGGAGGCCGTTTTGACCATGCTCCTTCTCATTTGTTTCTTGCCTCCGCGTAGTCGCTGATCTTCTTAAGCACTGCCGAGAAATCCCTTATCGAGACGTCGAGCCTCTCGACTGTCCCGCGCAGGTTATAGTCCACCTCCCCGAATTCGTGCACTCCGTTGTTAAAGGTGCCTATGCTCCGGTCGAAATTGTACATGGTATTGTTGAGGGCATTCGTTGCGGAGGCGAGTGTCTTTTCCATGTTCTTCGAGGCGGAGTCGATCGCGTTCTTCATGAGCTTGATGGCGTCTGCGTCGTTTCTTGCCCTGTCGGTCGGCAGAGTAGGGGCGACACTGTGGTCGAGCCAGAGCTCGACGGAGGTCTCCATGCTCTCACGGAGCGCCTGCGGGTTCATGATGGATTTAAGGACGGTCAGCAGTATCGAGCAGGCAACGCCGACCAGAGATGTATAGAAGGCGACGCCCATTCCGGACAGAGCCGACATGAGTCCTCCGCCCACGCTGTCGAGAACGCTCAGCCACTCCTCAGTATTGCTGAAGGAGATGAGCTCCGTCAGAGAGGAGACCGAGAGGCTCAGTCCCAGGAAGGTTCCGAAGAGGCCCAGCGTTACGAAGAGCGAGACAGCGCTGTTTAAAAACCTCTCGCAGAACAACAGTCCGCCCAGACGCGAAGAGACGCCTTCGGAGATGATGGCGGGCGTATTGGTCTCGCTGCCCCAGATCCTGTAGGTCTCGGCATAGGACTGGTTTACATAACTAAGAAAACGGCTGTTCCTGAAATCTTTTCTGATATTGGAGGATATGAGTTTGTATCTCCCGCATACATAGAAGAGTATAATGAGGGAGATCGCGAACAGTATCAGTATCACCGCAATTACGGCGATTCCGACTGCAGGCATGTTTTTAATGATATCCATATTCTTTCTCCTTTCGGATAAAGGTCAGGGCAATTATACCACTTGAAAAAACCTATAATTTAATAATTTATTAAGCTTGCATATTTCTGAAAAGGGCGTCCGGAAATCCCGGGCGCCGTTTTCTGTATTGTTTTCAATGCTTAGGGCTTTCCGCCGCCCGGGCGGCCGTGGCCTCCGCCGAAGCCTCCGCCTCCGAAGCTTCCGTCATAGGGCATCTCACCACCGGGGAATTTGCCGTCGGGCATTCCGCCTCCGGGCCCGCCGAAGCCGCCTTGCATGTTTCCAAACATTCCGCCACCCATCATCGAGTTGTAGATCTCCGTGACCTGCTGTCCGTTCACATATACTGTCCCACCGTTGATGGCGCCGTTTGTCATATAGTCGAAGGGGGAATTGGCTTCAATACTGATCTCTCCGCCGTTTATTATCAGTGAGCCGTTCGAGTCCAGCGCGTCCGTGTCTCCGGCATCCATAGTGATACTAATTTTTCCGCCGTTTATGACGATCGAGGATTCCACGCTGCTGCTCTTATCCGAGGCGTTGATCCCGTCATCGGAAGCAGAGACCGTTATCTCTCCGCCGTTTATCTCAACGTATGTCGCCTCGAGCCCTTCTTTTGAGCTTAAATTAAAGGTCCCATCCTCGATCACAAGAGTAGTTGCAGCCTGGATCCCGTCGGATTTGGACTGTATATTGAATGTCCCGTTTTTTATATATATACTGCCGGCGGATGAATCCTCGTCATTCTCGCAGTGGAAGGCGTCCTTATTAGAAACAACGTCGAAGCTGCCTTCTGCGATCGCAATGGAGTCGTTGGCCTCAAAACTGTCCTTCGCGGTCTGTACAGTATAGGCGCCTCCGGTGATCTTCAGATCGTCCTTGCAGGAGATACCGTTTCCGTCATAGCAGACTATGTTCAGAGACCCGAGCCCGTTCAGTGTGAGGTCGTCCTTCGAAAAGATCACGGCGTCCGTGTTCGTGTCCCCGTCGCTTACAAACCCGGATGTGACCTGCAGTATGTTCTCCGAGCCCTCAGCCGTGGTGATGAAGACCTTGTCCGCCGAGACGACATATATAACGGGGAAATCCTCATTTGAGATCTCTGTTCCGTTGAGCACTATCTGTACCTTTTCGGTGCTGTTGGCGTCGACCTTCACTGTGAAGTTTTCGGCTTTGCCGGAGAGAATATAAACGCCCTCTTCTGTGATCCCGTAAGTTCTGCCGTCTTCGGCTTCTATCAAAACAGCGTCAGTAAGATCCGCTTCCTGGTTTATGTCGCGTTTTGTAAAAATGTTGTCTTCCTGTGTGTTTTCTGAAGTAATGACCTCTTCGGCGTCCGTTTCGTCTTCAGAGGAAGTGTCCGCCTTACCGTCAGTTTCACGGTTTTCAGTTTCAGTCACCGCAGTAGTGCTCTTTGTCTCCGTACTTTCCTTTGTCGAGGATGCCGTGGCCGCACCGCAGCCGACGAGCATAATGCTCAGTATTAAAGCGACTGCAACGGCGACAGACATTTTCTTTTTCAAATATTTCTTCATTATTATTGCCTCCGGTTAGATTCTGCTCCTTCGAGCGTACTCATCATACAAAGGAAACTTTAAACGAAACTGAAAAACCGGTGAATAAATTGTTAACAGAAATTGCCATGCAGATTTAAAGATGATATAATCGCATGATAAAAAACACGGGGTATGTATATGAAAGCAAAACTTGTATTTGCGATAACGGCGGCGAAGCTTGCCAGATGGCTCTGCCGCGTTTTGAATAAAGGCGGGACTGCCCTGCCCGGAAGGATAGCCGTAAAGCTCTGCCCGGATATCTTGAAGCAGCTCGGATCGCAGGTTAATACTGTCTGCGTGACAGGCACGAACGGCAAGACCACGACCTGCAGGATCATAGAGGAGTGCATGAAGGAGGCGGGGCTCGACTGTTTCGCAAACAGAGCGGGGGCTAATCTTCACGTCGGAATAGTAACCGAGTTCATTATGAACAGCACACTCTCCGGAAAGATGAAGAAGCACTACTGCGTGATGGAGTGCGACGAGGCGGCCTCGGTCAGAATATTCGCAGATACGCTTCCGAAGGTCATCACCGTCACGAATCTCTTTGCAGACCAGGTGGACCGCTTCGGTGACGTAAAAGGTACCGCTTCATATATTAAGAAAGCGATAGCGCAGGTCCCGGAGGCTGTTCTTGTTTTGAACGGAGACTGCCCGGTCTCAGCCTCCCTGGCTTACGGAATGCCCAACAGGACGATCCTGTTCGGCTTTGAAGAGACTGCAGTCCCGGGAGATGAGATCCCTGAAAAAACGGACATCCCTTCATGCATGAACTGCGGGGAAGCACAATACGACTACAGCTACATAGTCTTCGACCACCTCGGCGGCTTTAAGTGCCCGAAATGCGGGGTACAGCGAAAGAAGGCCGATATAGGCGTTCTTGAGATCAAAGATCAAAGCGCCTCGGGCTCCGAAATTAGAGCCTCGGTATTCGGGAAAGAGGAGGATATCTCCGTCAATCTGCCGGCAGTTTACAATATCTGTAACGCGCTCGCCGCGATAGGCTCTGCCTGCGCCCTCGGGATCGGAGAAGAGACTGCCATTAATTCCGTAGCAGCCTTCAAGGGCGGTTTCGGGCGCATGGAAGTGCTGAATCTGGGAAAAAAAGGCGCCAGAATGATACTCGCCAAGAACAAGGCGGGCACGGACCAGGTGATCAGATATATACAGACCCT
Source organism: Oscillospiraceae bacterium (assembly GCA_017430455.1). Classification (GTDB taxonomy): domain Bacteria; phylum Bacillota; class Clostridia; order Oscillospirales; family Oscillospiraceae; genus Limivicinus. Next base: position 48,410 of record JAFRMX010000001.1, on the reverse strand, counting down.
GAAAGAACCCTTTGTCCTGAGCTTCTGCCTCAACCATCGCATCTCGGACGGCACAGATTTCTCCTGGATAGAGGAGGCGGACTACGAGGGGCTTCTGGTGGCCGGAGATCTGCTCAAAAAGGTCTATGTCTCCGGCGAGTGCTCGAAGGAGCTCTATGAAAGGCTTAAAGAGGCGGGCATCAGCGAGGATATAATGGCGATAGAAAACGATTATCAGAAGCTTGCAAGGCAGCTCAATGAAGAGGACGTGCAGATCCTGGTGATCCCGAACTATACGGCCATGATGGAATCGCGTGACGCGATAATAAAGCTTTGCGGCGGAGAAAATTTCTGGGAGTGAAGATATGATAAGATTCTATAACGGTAAAGTGCTGAGCTTTGAGGCCGGCCTAAAGATAGAAGACAAAGAGCTCTGGACGGACGGGAGAAACATTTCTTATATAGGTCCGAAGCCGGAGAGCCTGCCCGAATTTGAGCGAGAGATCGACCTCAAGGGCGACCTGATGCTGCCAGGCTTTAAGAACGCACATACCCACACGGCGATGACATTTTTAAGGTCCTACGCCGATGATCTGCCGCTTCAGGAGTGGCTGTACAACAAGGTCTTTCCGGAGGAGGCCAAGCTGACGCCGGAGGCTGTATATCTGTTCACCAAGCTGGGAATAATGGAATACGTCTCGGGCGGTATAACGGCCAGCTTCGACATGTACTATAAAAATGACGAATATATCCTGGCAAACCGCGAGTGCGGCTTCAGGACGGTCATCTGCTCGGCGCTGAACAATTTCGACGCGGATATAGAGAACATCGAGCGCGAATTTCTGAAGTTCAATGCTCCGGGAGATGACATGGTCGGGTACCGTCTCGGGATCCATGCGGAGTATACGACTTCTATGGAGAGAATGGAATATCTTTCGTCGCTCGTGCACAAATACAAAGTCCCCGCCTTCACGCATATAAGCGAGACAAAGGCGGAGACTGAGGAGTGCATAGGCAGATACGGGCTCACGCCCCCGCAGCTTTTGGATAAGATCGGATTTTTCGACTACGGCGGAGGAGGCTTCCACTGCACCTGGTTCAATGATGAGGATATTGAGCTGTTCGCTAAAAAAGGCCTTTGGGCTGTGGCCAATCCGGCTTCCAATTTGAAGCTCGCAAGCGGGATCGCTCCGCTGGAAAAGATGAGAAAGGCCGGTGTAAATCTCGCAATAGGAACAGACGGGCCAGCCTCGAACAACGCGCTCGATATGTTCAGGGAGATGTATCTTGCATGTGTTACCCAGAAGCACATTTGCGAGGATGCCGCAGCTTTCAACGCAGACTTTGCTCTTGAGATGGCCTGCAAAAACGGTGCCGACTGCCTGAACCTTCCGCAGTGTGACGATCTCTCCGTCGGCAAGAGAGCGGACCTGACTGTCATAAACCTCAGAATGCCGAGCATGCAGCCTCTGCACAACATATCCAAAAATATAGTTTTCGCGGGTTCCAAGGAGAATGTAAGGCTGACGATGATAAACGGAAAGATCCTTTACGAAGACGGGCAGTATTTCCTCGGCTTCGAGCCTGAGGACCTCTACAGAGAAGTCAATGCATATGTAAAGGCGGAGATGAAGAATTGACCAACAAGATAGATCTGCACGCGCATACCACAGCCTCGCGCGGAGCCTGAGATCAGGCAGTCTCTGACGACCCGCTCCTCGCAAGCCAGACGGTGATCGAGACAATTACAATGATCCCGCCTATGAGCGCGAAGGTGCCCGGACGCTCGCCGTCGAAGATCATAACCCAGAGGGGATTGAGCAGGGGCTCTGCTGCGCTTAACAGCGAGCAGGCGAGCGGAGGACAGAGCTGAGAGGCTTTGACATAGAGAATATAGGAGATCCCGAGCTGTACAACGCCGAGGATCAGAATGCAGGCGAGGGTCGTCATATTAATGACGGGCCTCGTCGCTATTACGACCGGAAGACCCGCGAGAAAAGCTACACACTGGCCGATAAGGATCGCGCTGAAGCGCATTTCGCCCTCCATGTTCCCGACGCCGATGAACATCCAAGCCATCAGCACTCCCGAAAGTATCGCAACGAAGTTGCCAAGAAGCCCCGATGGTGTCAGCTTGTCGAAGAAGAAAAGGGCGATCCCGAAAAGAACTATAAGCACGACCGCAAGGTCCCATTTGCGGACCTTCCTTCCGTAGAAAGCCGCCGAAAAGAGCAGCACGAATATGGGGCATGTAAACTGCAGGACGATGGCATTCGCGGCAGTTGTGAGTTTATTCGCGGCAGAGAAACAGACATATACAAAGCCGGTCAGGATCCCGGTTATTACCGTCTGTTTGCTGATGCAGAACCTGTAGCGTTTGATTATCATGTAGACGACGAAGGTCAGCCCGGCGATAAGGCTTCTGATGCTTGCAATCGCCAATCCGTTCCAGGGGAGAAGCTTCATGAATATGCCGGCAATGCTCCAGAGCGTCGCGCAAAGAAGCATCTCAAGCATCCCTATATGCTCTTTCTTCATATTCTTCTCCTCATTTTCTTTATCATTGCGCTTTAATCCGCCTAATCCGGAAGATACCCAATTATATGGTCGCCCTCCGGTCAAGTCAATACTGCCTCAGAATATATCCGCAGTGTGCACTCTTTTCTGAATGCGGGCTGTATGATATAATCATCTTCAATCAGACATTTACTGATCTACAGACCGGTTTTTGAGCAGGGGGATTCAGCCGTGAAACAGGAATTCGACAGATTTGATATGAAACGTCTGCCCGTGCGGACAAAGTGGTACTTAAGGCCGCTGACATACATTCTCAGCGCGCCGGACACATTTATTCACAGAACAAAGATCATCCGCACAGGTACTGAGGGATTGAAGCCGCCTTATCTGATGCTGTGCAATCATAACGCGTTTATGGATTTCAAGGTAGCGACACGGACGATCTTTCCTCATCGCGCCAATTACGTGGTGGCCATAGACGGATTTATCGGCAGGGAAGAGCTTCTCAGGAACGTAGGGTGCATCTGCAAGCGCAAATTCACCAATGATGTGACGCTGATCCGCCATTTGCGCCAGGTCATGCGCAACGGCGACGTACTTATTCTGTATCCGGAGGCACGTTATTCTCTTTGCGGGACGACAGCCGTCCTGCCAGGTTCACTGGGAAAATTCTGCAAGCTTATGGACGTTCCCGTTGTCACGCTGATCTGTCACGGGCACCATATCAATTCTCCTTTCTGGAATCTGCACGACAGGGGAGTCGCACCGACTGAAGCAGAATTCACTTTACTGTATTCAAAGGAGGAACTGAGGCAGACAGAACCCTCAGAAATCAACAGACGTATCGTTGAAGCATTCCAATACGATGATTTCGCCTGGCAGAAAGAACGCGGTATCCGGACGCCCTATGCAAAACGGGCTGAAGGACTTCACAAGGTCCTGTATCAGTGCCCGGCCTGCGGAACGGAATTCCGAATGGCTTCGAAAGGAACCCGCCTTTTCTGCGAGGCATGCGGAAAAAGCTGGACCATGTCGGAACTCGGGGAACTGAGTGCGGACACCGGGGAGACCGAGTTCCCACACATTCCGGACTGGTATGAATGGGAGCGTGCCAATGTCCGCGCTCAGGTCGAGGCAGGAAACTATTCCAGCGGTGTTCTCCCGGTGACGGTGGATTCGCTGCCCAACGCAAAGAAGTTCATCCGTCTCGGCGAGGGGACGCTGGTACATGACATGAACGGTTTTACAGTCAGGGGAACGGATACGGACGGCGATCCATTTGAAATGATAAAGAACGTGCCCAGCCTGTATTCTTGTCATATAGAATACGAGTACTTGGGCAAGCACGGGGATTGCGTTGACTTGAATACGCTTGAGGACACCTGGTACATATATCCGCACGACTGCGACTTTTCCGTCACTAAGATGGCTCTCGCTACGGAGGAACTGTACTTTGCCTATCGGGAGAAGATAGGCAGGCCATGTCCGAAAGGCCTTGCCTGAGCTTAAGTTTCACCTCAGCATGGCTCCCGGGAAACTGTTATACAGAAAGCGTTCAGCCCGAACCTGGGGATGGATGTGATCTGCGGCCTTTACGATGAATATTACCGGCTGTACATTGAACTCGGGCTTGTGAAACAATAAAAAAGCCGCCCTTTCGGGCGGCTTTAATCTTTACTCCCAGATCTCGGTTACCCAGTAACCGTTGCTTTTCCTGAATGTCTTCAGACAACTTGCATTGCCGCACTGGAGGTAAGCGGAGTTGCCGGCAAGTACGCCTTTTCTGCAATAAGGACACAATGCTCCTCCGTAAATAATAGCGTTGGTAAATCTTGTCCCGCCTGCAGCTTTCTCAAGATCTTCGTCGCTCAATACTACTTTTTCTTCATCTGCCATGTCGATTTACTCCTTTTGTAATATATTGATCCGGAACTTGATTTAATAATAAACCGCCGGAGACTGTTCGTCAACATCTGAGAGCTATATTGCCGGAAGACAGTAAAAAAAGACATAAAATCGTTATATAAATTTAGAAGCTGTATTTTTTTGACAATAGCGAGTTTACCGTATTGCAGTTTTATGATAAAATCCTTACAGAAGAACGTTTGTCGGTTAATAGTATAACTTAAATCAATAACGGAGGTTGAAAAGATGAAAAAACTGATGTATGTAATCGGGGCCGCGCTGATAATCCTGGGCATTCTTGTGCTGATAAACGCCGTTATGATGTGAGCTGAAGGTAAGAGGTATGAGGAGAAAAATCGGAATTATCCCGATACTGCTTGTTGTTATAGTCTGTTTGGCAGCAGGCTATTATTTGGGATATATGAAGCCCATTCCGTATATAAGCTCTTTGCTTCCGAAACCCGCCATGACCGAGTCTCCCGCTCCCGAACTGCCAAAGCCTTACTCCGTCGAAGTGGATTTCAGCAAACCTATCCTGGAGAAGTCAGCCAGGACCAAACTGCTGACCGTTAAGACACAGAAGATCTCTGCAGCCGGCGAGATCAAGGAGGAAGGCCTGTTTAACTGGGCAGTTTTCAGCAAGACAAAAGCAGTCGTTTACCACGGTCAGGCCACGTTTTCCGTTGATCTCAGTAAGATCGGGGAAGATGATATCGTAATAAATAAGGATACCAGGACTATAGACGTATACGTCGAAGAGCCTGTCCTGAATATCGAATATCTTCCGGAGGAAACAGAATTTTTCAGTACGAGCAACGGTCTTCTGACCTTCGGCGAGATGGACATCACGCCCGAAATGAACGCGCAGCTCGAGACAAGCGCAAAAGAGCTGCTTTATGAATCAGTCTCGAAAGATGATACGGCGAGCAAAGAAGCGGAGAAGTTCGCCGAGCTTTCCATTCAGGAGATTTTTGAGCCCATAATCGTGGCTGCAGTCGACGCCGCTGTGTCGGAAGCAGCCGATCCGTTTGCAGTTCCCGTTTATTACACTGTAAATGTGATCATAAAATGATCGGAGAATATACGATTCGTCGTTCTCGAAAATCAATGATACCTTCCATAGGTTTCGTACTTGTTTTTGCTCTGCTCATTGTAAATGCGTATTTACTTTTCGAAGGCCGGTCTGTGGCGGGCCTTGATAATGCTGAACATGAAACTGTTATCGAATCTGTTCCCGATGAGCCTGAAGAACCTGTATTGTCTGATGCCCGTCAGATCACTCTGAGATCTTCGCTTCCGGAAGATGAAAGCAAGCTCCTCTTTGACGGCAGCTATTGGACGGACGCAGTTCTCGAACCGGGAGAGGTTTTTCGCCTGGAAGCTGATGATAAGATCGCGGCGCTTTATATTGTTTGGGGAACTTATCCGGGAGAATGGGAGCTTGAGACAGGCAGATCAAATTATCACGGGGGGCTAAACAATTTTCTTCATGAGTTCGTAAGTCTGGATACACCGGTGCAGAATCTGACCGTTCATTCTCCCTCGGCTGAAACAAAGCTCTGCGACATATATGCCTACAGTTCCGGAAAGATCCCCGATGATGTACAGCGCTGGTCTGTTTTGGATGGGAAAGCAGATCTGCTGCTGTTTCCGACCCACGCAGATGACGAACTGGTATTTTTCGGAGGAATAATTCCTTATTACTCTCTCGTACAAAATAAAAAAGTCCAAGTCGCGTATCTGACGACCAACTATTATGATGATGATGATTACCGCGTGCGTCCGCACGAGGCATTAAACGGTCTGTGGAAGGCCGGGGCAAGATACTACCCTGTGACGAATATTCAGCCGGATAAATATTGCAGTACTCTTACAGAAGCTGAAGAGGTATATGGGACAGATGCCTTTCGGGAGTTTCAGGTGGAGCAGATAAGAAAGTACAGACCGGATGTAATAGTTGCACAGGATCATGACGGTGAATACGGTCACGGGGTACATCAGCTCGGAGTTCGATCACTCGAGCAGGCAGTTTATGATGCAGCAGACAGCAGCTGTTACCCTGATCTTAGAGAAAAATACGGCCTTTGGGATACTCCGAAGACATATTTGCATCTTTATGGCCCGCCTGAGGACCGCACCGTTCTGAATTATGAAACTCCATCCGCGGTCCTCAGCGGTCTGACACCGTTTGAAGTTGCCTGCCAGGCATATCTATGTCATGAGACTCAGCAGAAATGGAGTTTTGAAGTATACAGCTTTGGCAGCGAGTACGACTCTCACAGTTTCGGGCTGTACAGATCGCTTGCAGGGCCTGATATCGAACGCAACGACCTGTTTGAAAACATAGAATGACGGAAGGGCGCTGAAACAAATGAGTGATAATGCAATATCAGTAATAATACTGGTCGTACTGTTCGGAGTCTTGATCCGCCATGTTGTCATGGCCAACAGGTTCGCAGAGAAAACGAAGAAGGATGAGAATACCGATTCTTCACAAAACTCATAGTATGGGATACTCTTATATATTAATGGAAGCGATTAACATAAATTAATTATGGTAAACTAAAATGGATTATCGATAATCATGAAAACAGATAAGAGAGGTGATACCTTTGGAAAAGTTTATACCTTATGACAAGCTCTCAAAAAAGAAGAGAAAAGAGCTTGACTGTGCTAAACGCGGTTCATGGAACGGTATAAGCCCGGTTACCAGAAAATCTTCAAATCCGAAAGCATATAACAGGGCTAAGACGCGAAATCGGAGATTCGATCCTGATTTTGCGTCTTTTTTTATTGCTGTCAGTATGGTATTATTATTTTTGTAATATTTGGATAAAGCATTTCTTTGAATATTATGTAATTAATATTATGTTCTACTAATTATGTTAACTTCTTGTTTCCCTTTTTGTTCATTTAAGCTTGAAGTGCACTGATGGATTAAATTGTTCTATGTGTTGCCGGCATATTGTTTATATTTGTTCTTTTTTTCGCTTGCGTTAAAGCCGGTTATCAGATTACGGAGGTCAATGAGATTATGAAATCGCTGGGAGATAATTCTTTGAAAGAGATATATTTTGCCGGGGGCTGTTTCTGGGGAACTGAAAAAGTTTTTAAGGCAGTTCCGGGAGTGACTGATACGGAAGTCGGATATGCTAACGGATCAACTGACGATCCTACATATCAGCAGGTATGTACTGATCTTACCGGTCACAGGGAGACTGTGAGGGTCATTTATGATGAGAATATTGTTTCGCTCGGGGATCTTGTCCGCGTGTTTTTTATAGTCATCGATCCGACAGTAAAAGATATGCAGGGCACCGACAGAGGAACTCAGTATCAGACCGGAGTTTATTACTCTGATAATGCTGACCTTCCGGTCATAGAGATGCTTTTCGAGGCGGAAAAAGAGAAATACAGTAATTTTTTTGTCGAGCTAAAGCCATTGGAATGTTTCTGGCCTGCTGAGGAATACCATCAGGATTATCTTGACAAGAATCCCGGAGGATACTGCCATATTACATCCGACGAGATGAGAGAAGTTCAAAACTATTTTCGAAAAGATGATCCGCAAAATGCACGTCAGTGTGCAGTACACAGATAATAGATATGGAATATACACTTGTTTACGGTTATGACAGGCTGAAAGAAGTGGAACAGCTGTTCACGGAGTATACAAACATGCTTGTAAGGTTGGATCCGCTTTTTCAGGAGAGTCTTGATGAGCAGAACTACAGCGAGGAGCTGGAGCATCTCGAAGACAAGTACGGCCTTCCTGACGGACGCCTGTATATCCTGATGGACGGAGAAAAGCCCGCAGCTTCAGTTGCTCTTCATAAGATAGACGGACAGACCTGCGAGCTAAAACGCCTGTATGTAAAGCCTGAGTACCGCCGGCAGGGGATCGCGGAAAAGCTGTTGGACAGGATAATTGAAGAAGCCCGTGAGACCGGATATAAGTATATGGTCCTTGATACCATGCCGTCACTGAAAGAAGCAATAAGGCTCTATGAGAAAAAAGGTTTCTACAGGATAGGCAAGTATAATAACAACCCATTTGAAAAAATGCTCTTTTACAAAAAAGATCTGTAAGATTTCTTACAGATCTTTTTTATTGTTTCAGTTATTCAGTAGTTCTCAGGTAGTACATAGGTCTGTCCGTCACCGACATCTTTCCCGGCAAATCGGAGGAGCTCCCTGTAGTAGAGGGTCCTTGTCAGATTCATATATGGGAAAGCATACACCTCAGCAAAATAACCGATGAACGGAAGAGCGATTACTATATACCAGCCAATAAAGCTGAAATCCAAAACGAAAAGCTGCCACTTGAAGCCTTTTGTCAGTACAGCGCTTTCACGCATGCACTGTACAGGGCTTTTTTCCGGATCATCCATAAGTATATAAATCGCCATCCGGTACCTGTATATCATTATGATTCCCGGAATAATGAAAAGAAGCATGCCGATAAATACGATAACAGATTCCAACAGAGACAGAATCAGAACTTTCCAGAAGATAGAGAATCCGTCGAGGAGGTTTGCCACTTCAGCATGTCTTCCGAAGACAGTGTTGATACAGAACAGTATAAACCCAGCCCAAAGGATGCTTGAGACAAGCTGAAGCAGTATATTGAGAGCGCTTGCGCCCGCTGAGGGCCCGTGCGTCGAGATGTATTCCATATATTCATTGTAGACTCCGGGATCTGCACCGCTCATCATACGGTTTGCCACATCCATTATATAGTCAGCGTTTATGTTTGAGGTCAGAAGCCTTGAAGAGAGCATAGAGACTATCATAGTAAATGCAATATATATCAGTCCGACGGGGATCGGAGCAGGTTTGGAAACAGACATCAGCTGCTTGGCTCTGAATTTTAGACCGGGTCTGTCAATATTCATATTATTCGCTCCATTAATTTGTTTTATTTGATTATAATCTTATAAATCCTGAAATCAAAAACAGATTGTTAATTATCTGAAGCTATGCACCTGCCATTATGTGCATATTCCTGAGCTCCGGATCTTTAATATGCCTCACGACCGAGTATGCGGCACTGCTGAGATCCGGAGTTTTATCGTCTGCAATGCTCTGTGACAATAGTTCTTTTATTACAGCAGCAGATATATCACAGATTATGCCGTTCTTGAGTTCCGTCTCGGATTTCGTGTTTCCCAGCTCTGTGAGGCCTGAAAGAGGTTCTTTGAGATCTCCGAGGATCGGCAGATCGTCCATACCGCGATACACCCATTTGTAATAGGGTTCATATTTGTTGTTCAGAAGATATATTACAGATATGATATGCTTTACATATTCGAAAACAGCCAATTGTGCAGCGCCTGTGTCACCCCTTCGGATCAGCCTTCCATAGTTGTATTCACCCGCTTGCGATGCCGTAACGCAATGGGCTGCAATTTTTTTTAGCCTTATGTCTTCACTGTAGCCTGATTTGATTGTATTCCTGACAGCCGAAAATTCGCCGAGATCGTCTCGCCAGATTTCGCCATTGCAGGCCTCAAGCAGGGAGTCCGAAGGAATGTAGAGCCATTGGAGATTATTATCCGGGGCGCCGGGCACTCCGGTAAAACGTCTGTAGAAATCAGAACTGCGAATAACTCCGCGCCTGGGACCTCCGGCAGGGGAGACGGCCTGCCTTTTATAGCCTTCAAATTCCTTCGGAAGCTTAGAATACGCTCTTTTCAGCTGAAAACCGTATTTTTCTTCATCTTCATCTGTAAGAAACATGCAGAAGGAGGGTTCAAAATCGTGATCTGACGAGATATCGTCATCATATCCGAGACACTCGGAGCCCTCCCCGCAAAGGCCTACAGCTATTCTCTCCTCAAGCTCCGGAAACTGCTCTTTAATCATCGGGGCACCGAAAAGCAGATAATACTTTCTTGAGAGGTCAAGTCCTTTCATAAAACTCCTTAAGTTCCGCTTCAAATTCAGCTGCATCTTCATTCAAACCGTAAGATCTGAATGAGGATATACACTTTGAAAGTGCGTCATAGTATTTTTCGTCGCGCTCAGTTTCCGGGTCTTTAAAAAGAAGTACGGCCTCATTTAAGCAAGTGTATATATCGCTTTCATCCCGATCATCCATGGACTCATATAAGGTCGCGAGATTCAGATATGATATTGCAGCATTTGGAAGGCCGTTTTCAGTTTTTTTCATGATGAATATGGCATTGAAAAAAGCTTCTTCCGCTTCTTCTTTCCTCCCGGTGTCGGAGAGTGCAAGCGCGTAGTTGTTCCAGAAACCGGCAAATATCGGATCGTTTTCATTAAGAGTGCCAGTGTAGACGTTCAGAGCTGCCTCATAAAGAGGAAGTGCTTCTTCCGTCTTCCCGAAGGCTTTCAGAGTGGTTGCAGCGTTGAGCCTGATCGTGGCTGCAGATAGACCGCCTTCAATGCCTGTTTCTTCCGTGAGCGTTAAAGCCGCCCGGACTGCTTCCAGAGCGCTTTCTTTATTACCGGTGCGGCGGAAAAAACCGAGCATCTCATCGACTACGCTGAGTTCTCCGCGCTTGTCGCCGAGCCTTACGGCTTCTTCGCGCCAGTATCTAAGGTGCCTTTCGGCGCCCTCCTTGTCGTTTCTGGAGAGAAGTCTGTCCAGCGTGTCGATGACTCTGGCAACAGGTATTCCGTTTTGCCGCCCTGTATTACAGCAGTATTCAGGAATGTTCATGTCAAAAACTCCTCGATCTGAATGACTGAATTATAGCATAGCGGGGTTGCAAATGCGATAAGGCTGCAATAAAAAATCTTGGCAAATTGCGCATGTTAAAATATAATGATTTTATTATTAAAGGAGGTAGCATATATGACAGTTTATGATTATTCAGTACCAAAGACAGACGGGACAGAGCTCTCTCTTGCCGATTTCAAGGGCAGAGTCATGCTGATAGTCAACACGGCGACAGGCTGCGGCTTTACGCCTCATTACGAGCCGCTTGAGAAGATGTATGAAGAATACCACGATAAGGGCCTTGAGATAATAGACATACCCTGCAACCAGTTTGCAGGCCAGACTCCTGGAACCGATGAGGAGATCCATGAGTTCTGTACGCTGAAGTACAATACTCAGTTCCCGCAGATGAAAAAATCCGATGTCAACGGAGAGAATGCGCTTCCGTTGTATGCATTTCTCAAGGAGCAGCAAGGCTTCCAGGGCTTCGGAAAGGGTCCCAAGGCACTCATGATGGGTACTCTGCTGAAGAAGATCGATAAGGATTACAAGACAAACCCGGATATCAAGTGGAATTTCACGAAATTCCTGATCGACAGAGAGGGAAAGGTAATTGCCCGTTTTGAGCCGACCGAGGATATGAAAAATGTGGAGAAGGCCGTAGCAGAGCTTATCTGAAGCTTTTTCGCCCGATTGACAAAGACGCCCCCGGATATTATTATTTGCTTACGGAAAGCAATAATATCCGGGGGTTTATTATGCAATACAGCATTAACAGTACGAACTACTGCGATTTTTCTGTTATAGAGATAAACAAGCTACCTGCAAGGAGTTACTTTATCCCTTATCCTGACAGGGAAAAGGCGGATCTTGTATCCGGAGACAAAAAGAGATATTCCTCTTCCAAAGTCAGATGTTTAAACGGGGATTGGGATTTTATATTCTATGAAAAGCCATCGGATATGCCGCTTGTCTTTGACACCGGGAAGGTTGTATTTGATAAGATAGAGGTGCCTTCCTGCTGGCAGTTCAAGGGCTATGCGAAGCCTTTCTATGTGAACGCGAGGTATCAGTTCCCATACAAACCGCCTGAGATTCCTACAACGGAGAAGGTCGGGAAATGTTTTTCCTGGTTCAATGTGGACAACGGAGGCCTGCCGAGAATAGCAGCTCCGGCAGATGAATACAATTATGCCGGAGTCTACAGGAAGATATTCAATGTGCCCGAAACAAACGGACAAAGATTTGTTATCTCATTTCTCGGAGTCTGCAGCTGTATAGACCTCTACTGCAACGGATGCTTTGCAGGTTATTCGGAAGGAAGCCATAATACTGCGGAATTCGATCTGTCAGCTCTTCTCAAAGAAGGTGAGAATGAGATCCTGTGTGTTGTTCACAGATGGTGTAACGGCTCCTATCTCGAAGACCAGGACATGTTCAGAAACAACGGGATCTTCAGGGATGTTCTTCTGAGAACGGAAGAAAAAACAGATATAGCAGATTTCTCAGTGAACACCTTTTATGACGAAGGAAGGTACAGCCTCAGGGTAGAGGCAGAGACTTTTGAAGACGAAGTCCCTGTGAAGGCGACTCTTTCCGGACACGGACTGAACAGAGAAATTAAAAGCCTCTCAAAATCAGGAAAAGCAGAGTTCATTTTTGAAGATCTGGATGTTCTTGAGTGGAATGCCGAATATCCGATCTTATACGATCTGTATATAGAGACTCCCAGCTCGTGCATAAAAGAGAGGACGGGATTCAAACGGGTCGAGATCGACGGAACAGTTTTTAAGATCAACGGGAGAAAACTCAAGCTTCACGGCGTAAACCACCATGATTCGCTGCCTTCGAGCGGATATACGATGAGTCCCGCTGAAATAAGAAGGGATATTGAACTTTGTAAGGAATACAATATAGACACTATCCGCACATCCCACTATCCTCCGGATCCGTATCTTCTCGAGCTTTGTGATGAGCTGGGGATATATGTGGTCGATGAAAACGATCTTGAGACTCATGGAACCTTTTTTGCTCTTTATCCTCCGACGTATAACGCCATAAGCAATAACAGAAAATGGGAAAAGCATTATCTGGAGAGAATAAAACGCCTGTTCGGAAGAGACAAAAACAGGCCGTGCATAATAATGTGGAGTCTGGGGAATGAAGCGGGAGGCTATGCCAATACCGATCTCTGTTATGATTATCTGAAATCCGTCAGTTCTCTGCCGGTCCACTATGAAAGTGTTATCCACAGCCAAAGACGCGCCTACGATGTCGGAAGCGAGATGTATCCTTCTCCGGAAAAGGTCGAAAAGACCGGAAAAAGGAAGAGGGAATACAAACAGCTCAATGACAGGCCGTATTTTATGTGCGAATACGCTCATGCCATGGGAGTCGGCCCGGGCGGGATAGAGGACTACTGGAAGCATATTTACAAATACGACAATCTGATGGGCGGCTGCATATGGGAGTTCTGTGACCATGCGGTTCTTCACGAAGACGGCTCCTACACATACGGCGGGGACCACGGTGAGTGGGAGCACGACAGCAATTTCTGTGTTGACGGCATTTTCTATCCTGACAGAAGGCCATCCACAGGCGCAAAGATAGCAAAATTTGCTTACCGGCCTATCAGGGTGAGATATCTGGCAGGAAATATGTTTGAGATCTTCAATACAACCGGCTTTTCAAAGGGCGAAAACTATCTCTTAAAATGCAGATGGAAGAGCGGGGAGAGTTTTGAATATGTTCCGGCAGCTTCACCTCTGGAGAAGGAAACAGTTATATTTAAAGCACCACCGTTTGAAGGTGAGCAGTGGCTCAATGTGGAGACCGTTGATATCCGTACCGGGAATACTGTATCCCTCGAGCAGGCCATAGTTATAGAACATACAGATGATGCCGTCTCAGATGGGGATGTAATAGATAAAAAGCTTAACGATCTTACTTTTGCGGAGCCGTTTAGGCCGAACACGATCCTGTGGCGCGCGCCGACAGACAATGATACAAGCTTCACCGGAAAGACACCCTGCGACAATTATCTGTTCATGACGGAAGAAATCGTGTACGAAGAGAAAACTGACAGAAAAATAACCGTAAAATCCGAAATAAGGTGCAAAAAAGAAATATTTGTCTGCACGGATACATATGAAAGCTGCAAGGACGGTATTCTGCTGACATCTAAGCTCCACTGTTTGAAGGGGAGAGGAAACCTCCCGAGATTCGGAAAGGTTTTCAGACTGCCTGCTGAGTATAATAGAGTAAAATACTTTGCTCGGGCAGGGGAGTCGTATACAGATATGAAAGACCAGTTTCCGTTAGCAGAAGTAAGTTGCGGCGTTAAGGAAATGACAGAGCCGAATATCAGGCCTCAGGAGAGCGGAAACCGCTTCGGATGCAGATATGCAAAGCTTTCAAACGGAAAGGACGCGATATCTTTCAAAGCTTCCGGAAAGCCTTTTGAGCTTGGGATAAAACCCTATTCCGACGAAGAACTGCTGAAGATGAAACATATAGGTGACGAAAAGTGTACCGGAACCTATGTTACGATTTCTGCTTTTCAGATGGGGATAGGAACAGGCAGCTGCGGGCCTAAGCCCGGAAAAGAATACCTGTATCCTGTAAATCGGGACTACGAGCTCAGATGTGTCATAAGCAAAGAAGGGATCTGAGAATAGAATAAAAGGCTGCCGCCCTGTGATGGGCGGCAGCTTCTGTGTTTGTTTATAGCAATACTAAAGTATCAGACAACACCCTGTTTCATCATCGCGTCTGCTACTTTGAGGAAGCCTGCGACATTGGCACCGATCATCATATCTCCCGGCTTGCCGCATTCGATGGAGGCAGCTAGGCAAGCGTTGAAGATGCTCTTCATTATTCCATGCAGCTTTTCGTCAACTTCTTCGAAGGACCAGCTCATGCGTATGCTGTTCTGGCTCATCTCAAGACCGGATGTCGCGACACCGCCGGCATTCGAGGCTTTGCCGGGAGTGTAGAGAAGACCCGCTTCATTGACTGCTGCGATAGCTTCGGGAGTCAGAGGCATGTTGGCGCCTTCAAATACTGCGAATGCTCCGTTTGCTATCAGAGCCTTTGCACCCTCGACATCCATCTCATTCTGTGATGCACACGGCATTGCAATATTGCAGGGGACGGTCCAGATACCGGCGCAGCCTTCGTGATATTCACTGCCGGGAACTTCGTCGGCGTAAACTTTTATCCTTTCACGTCTCTTCTGTTTTATGTCGAAGAGAACTTCAAGATTGATTCCGTTTGGATCGTAAATATAGCCCTTGGAATCACTCATCGCAACTACTTTTCCGCCGAGCGACATGCATTTTTCAGCACAGTATTGGGCAACGTTTCCTGAGCCGGAGACTATTACAGTCTGTCCTTCAAATGACTTGCCGTGATATTTCAAAACTTCATCGCTGAAATAGCAGATTCCGTATCCTGTGGCCTGTGTACGTGCGAGTGATCCGCCATATGTGAGGCCCTTGCCTGTGAGTACTCCGCCTTCAAATCTGTCGACGATCTTCTTGTATTGGCCGTACATATACCCGATCTCCCTGGCTCCGACACCTATATCACCTGCAGGAGTATCGGTAAACTGGCCGATATGGCGATAGAGCTCAGTCATAAAGCTCTGGCAGAAACGCATAACTTCTCCGTCGGATTTGCCCTTCGGATCAAAGTCGCTGCCGCCCTTGCCGCCGCCCATCGGGAGAGTAGTCAGACTGTTTTTCAGGATCTGCTCAAACCCGAGGAATTTGATGATGGAAAGATTGACAGACGGATGGAACCTCAGACCGCCCTTGTAGGGACCAATCGCAGAGTTGAACTGAACTCTGTAGCCGCGGTTCACCTGTACTTTTCCGTTGTCGTCGACCCATGGCACGCGGAAGATGACGATCCTTTCAGGCTCTACGAAACGTTCCATAAGGCCTGCCTCTTCCCATTCGGGATGATTGGGAACTACCAGCTGAAGACTTTCAAAAATCTCCTCGACAGCCTGAAGAAACTCCGGCTCACCGGGGTGATTTTTCTGGAGATCAGCCAAAACACGCTGAAGGTAATCGTTGGTAATCATAATTTCCTTCCTTCCGGTTAAATATTTTCAGGGGTTTACCACATCAATTATACTTCCGAGAATGTATTAAATCAACTGCTTTTGAAAAATAATATAGAACTATTGCATAAAACCGCTTTGGCATGAATCAATAATAACAGAAGGTGTTAGTCAAAATGCACAAAAAAACGGGCTTGAAGTATTGCATTTGACGCAAGTTCATGTTTATGCTAAATTACATAAGCAACATTATCTGTGGAGGACCTTATGAACTGCAGAAAATCTTTATACTGCTCCGGTATCTGTTTTGTTTTATTCCTGATACTTATTCTTCTCGTAAAAACTGTTGGTGTAGATGCAATCGGTCCGCAAGGGACTGAAGTCGGACTAGCGAAGATCAACGGTTTCTTCTCGGAAAGAATCGTTTATAACGATATCTTCTATAAAATTACAGAGCTTCTCGGTTATCTGGCCATTCTCATCTGTGCCGCATTCGGCGCCTTCGGTCTTTACCAGATAATTAAAGGCAAAAGCTTAAAGGCTGTTGACAAGGACATTCTTATTCTCGGAGCTTTCTATATTGCGGTTATTGCAGTATATGTATTTTTTGAAAAAGTAGTTATAAGCTACAGACCGGTCATTCTTGATGAAGGACTTGAAGCTTCTTTCCCTTCGTCGCATACCATGCTTAGTGTTTGTGTTTTCATATCTGCGATCATGCAGCTTGAGACCAGGCTTCCGTTCAGATATGTCAAACCTGTTTCAGCCGCAGGCATATTGCTTGCTGCAATTACTGTACTGTTCAGATTCCTCTCCGGAGTCCACTGGTTTACGGATATTATCGGGGGGATACTTATCAGCGCTTCGTTGCTCTTTCTTTTCGCTTATTTCTTTTATAACAGTATCAGCGACTGAAATCCGAAAGCTTTTTCTTTACTTTTAAAAAAATAGTGTTATAATAACAGCGCGTTTGGGGGCGTAGCTCAGCTGGGAGAGCGTACGGTTCGCATCCGTAAGGTCGAGAGTTCGATCCTCTTCGTCTCCACCAGAAAAGAGCGGTAATTCTGATAGAATTGCCGTTCTTTTCTTTTTGTGCTATATTAGTTGAAAACAGACGAAAGGAATAAATAATATGGAGTACAAACGTTTCGATGATCATCTCATAGTAAGAATGGATAAAGGCGAGGAGATACTGGAGCAACTCAAAACAGTATGTCTTAAGGAACACATATCCCTGGCTTCTGTCTCTGCGCTCGGAGCGCTGAACGCTTTTACGGTCGGAGTATTCAAAACAGATGAAAAGAAGTATTATTCCAACAGCTTTAAAGGGTATTTTGAGATCGTTTCACTTACCGGAACAGTCACGACAAAAGACGGGGAGTTTTATGCGCATCTTCATCTGAGTGCCGGAAACGACAAAGGAGAGGTGTTCGGAGGGCATCTGAATGAAGGACATATCAGTGCCACATGCGAAATGGTAATAACAGTTATAGAAGGAACCGTCGAGCGCAGTTTCAATGATGAGATCGGTCTGAATCTTATGAAATTCTGAAATAATCACGTTTAAAACATTACCGGCTTTTCCATTTGGAAAGGCCTTTTTTTATTGACAGTCTTTGGACTTGGACTTCAAACAACACTTGCTAATTGACTAAATATAATTTATTTCATTCTTTATGTAAAAAACACTTGACAAATTATTTTTTATAGTGTACATTGTATTCACAAAATCATTTTAAGGAGATCATCTTATGAACACCAGTATTATTCGTTCCGCAGGTCTGGCAGCAGGTATTCTCGTCGGGCTTTTTATAGCCTTTGTTATTATCCGGTTTGCAAACAGCAATAAGAAGTACAAAACAGAATATGACGAGCGGCAGATCAAAGTTCGCGGGGATGCTTACAGATTTGCTTTCTATACTATGATGATCTGCGAAGCAATTGCAGCTTTGATTGAAATGGCTGAGATCCCGCTGCCCTTTGAAAACTATAATCTGCATTTTGGAAATATCTTTA
The DNA here is from genome assembly GCA_017430455.1 of Oscillospiraceae bacterium. Lineage (GTDB taxonomy): Bacteria > Bacillota > Clostridia > Oscillospirales > Oscillospiraceae > Limivicinus. The sequence goes on along the minus strand of JAFRMX010000001.1, from coordinate 30,240 downwards.
TAGCCTGCATCGTTCTCTCGGCTATTTGTATCTGGAAAGATGCATATTGGGGGCTGAACAATAACCGCAGGCGCTACGGAATCGTTTTTGTCGTATGCGGGCTCCTGAATGCAATTCCGGTAGTTATGACTCTGTTAAACAGACAGCAGGAAAGCATGTCTTTCCCGTATATCAGCCTTATGGCATGCATAATGCTTCTGACTGTAGGAGCCGAACTGCTTATCAAACAGCTGGTTGATAAGCGAAACGGGCTGGAGGAGAACTGAGTCATGAAAAACCTGAGACTCAAAGCTGCCCGCGCAGGCAAAGATTATTCCCAGCAGCAGCTTGCAGATCTCTGCGGCGTATCGCGTCAGACGATAAATGCCATAGAGAAGGGGGATTATAACCCGACCATCAATCTTTGCATGGCCATTTGCAAAGCACTTGATAAGACATTGGATGAATTGTTCTGGGAGGAGTAAAACAGGCCCTGTCTTGCAATGTATCTTTAACTTGCAAGACAGGGCTTATTGCTGTATAATACTTTTCACGATTTAAGGCTTTTGTTAAGGCTGCACTAGTCGGGGAGCCAGCGGTGCCCTGTAACCTGCAATCCGCTATAGCAGGGATGAATTCCTTTCGGAGGATAAGCTCCGTGTTGCCAGCCGATGGTAAGCAGCGTAGAAGGTTCGGTCTTGCGCAACGGGATCCCGTGAACCATGTCAGGCGGGGAACCGAGCAGCATTAAGCGGTGCATACCGTGTGCCGCAAGGCAGCCGGACCCGAGCAGGCTGCCATTGTACCGGATGTGGGGCGGTTTCAAATTGAGGTGTGCAGTCTTGACAAAAGCCTTATTTTTGGAGATGAAGGTTAATGTATCAGGCTCTTTACCGCAAGTGGCGTCCGAAGACTTTTGATGAGGTCGTGGGCCAGGAGCATATCACAAGGACTCTAAAAAAGCAGGTCGAGACCGGCAGACTTTCCCATGCCTATCTTTTCGTGGGTACGAGAGGGACCGGTAAAACGACTTGTGCCAGAATCCTGGCCAAAGCAGTCAATTGTGAGAACCCGCAAAACGGGAATCCGTGCGGAAAGTGTGCCTCCTGCCGTGCTATAGATGAAGGCACTGCCCTTGATATAGTTGAGATGGACGCTGCTTCAAACAGCAAAGTTGAAGATGTCAGATCTCTTCGCGAAGAAGTTATATATTCTCCTGCGTCGTTGAGAAAACGGGTATATATAATAGATGAAGTCCATATGCTTTCAAACTCGGCATTCAATGCCCTGCTGAAAATAATGGAAGAGCCGCCCGAACATCTTATGTTTATACTGGCGACTACAGAACTGAATAAGGTTCCCGCCACTATACTATCCAGATGCCAGAAGCACAGCTTCAAAAGAATAGAAACCTCTCTCATTTCAGATCAGCTCATGAAGATAGCTTCCGCTGAGGGGTTTATGCTTCAATCTGATGCGGCAACTCTGTTGGGAAGACTGTCTGAGGGCGGGATGCGCGACGCGATATCTCTGCTGGATCAGTGCTCTTCTGCAGGAACGATTACAACAGATACGGTTTATGATGTGTTGGGGTTGGCCGGAAACAGGGAAATAGTTTCTGCACTCAAATGCATTAAAGAGGGTAAAACGCAAAAAGCTATTGAAGATTTCAACAGGCTATGGAGCAATGGTAAAGACCCTGCGGCTTTCTTAACCGATCTTACTGCTTTGATACGTGATGTACTGCTGCTTAAAATTGCTCCGGGAGTGTCTGAATCTATTCTGAGCAGTTCCTGCAATGTGTCCGAACTCAGAGAATTCGCGGACTCAATGGAAAAAGCGGAGCTTATAAAGGATGCCGGGCTTCTCGAAAAAAGCCTCGGGATCATGAAAACCGACAAAAATCCGAAAACAGAGGCTGAGTTGTGCCTTATTTCTCTTTGCGAAGACGTCGGAACCGTAAAAAAAACTGAATCAGTTCCCCTCTCCTGTGATGTCAAGCATGAAATAAAGCAGGAAAAACGCCTGACAGTCACGGATGCTCCTGAGAACTCTGAAGTCTTAAGCAATGGGAAGGCTGATATAGTTTTTACCGATGAAACAAGGAAAGAAGTTAAAGAGGAAGAGCAACGCGACTTGGAAGACCCTTGGGAGCAGATAAAAGCAATATTCATGCCCGGGCTTAAACAGTCAGCCAGATCGATATTCGATAATTCACGATTTGTTCCCGAGATAAAAGGCAATTCGCTGGTACTGAACGTAACGGATGATTTTCTGTATGGGCAGCTTAACCGGACCGAGATAACTGATGCGATATCTTCTGCTGCGAGCAGGGTTCTCGGCAGAGAGATCAGTGCAAGCGTTACCAAAGACGGAGCATCCAATTCTTCAGTGCATAATATAAAAGAGCTTTCCAGGTTTCCTGAAGTAAAATTCATATAAAAATCAATCTCTGGAGGTAAAAAATGGCAAAAGGATCTTACCGCGGCGGATATGGCGGCGGAAATCAGATGAATATGATGAAACAGGCTCAAAAGATGCAGCAGGAATTTATGAAAATGCAACAGGAGCTTGAAGCCTCTAAATTTGAGTTTACAGCCGGCGGAGGGGCCGTCAAGGCTGTTATTCTCGGAACAAGACAGTTTGAGAGCATTACAATAGATCCTGAAGTAGTTGATCCTGAAGATACCGAGATGCTTCAGGACATGGTACTTGCCGCTGTCAATGGCGCACTCAAGGAATGTGATGACAAGACGAGCGAGGCAATGAACAAACTTCAGGGCGGTATGGGAATGGGTTTCCCATTTTAAAAAATGAATACACCTTGGACAAAAAATGTAGATAAAGGATGCCCGCATGGCGATTATCCCCGTCCTCAGATGGTCAGGGAAGGATGGGTCAGTTTAAACGGACCATGGGACTATTCGATCACAAAAACCACAAAGCAGCCTACGCAATACGATGGCACGATAACAGTCCCGTTTTCTCCGGAAACCCAACTCTCGGGAGTATCTTTAAAAGTAGGACCGAATGATTATCTCTGGTATCACAGGGCTTTTCGGCTTCCTGAGTCATTTGAAGGGAATAAGGTAATCCTGCATTTCGGAGCAGTGGATCAGGAGGCTGATGTCTGGGTCAACGGATTTCATGTTGCTTCACATATCGGAGGTTATCTTCCTTTTGAGGCAGAGATATCTGAAAGCCTGCTCGGGGGACTTGAGGTTGAGATAACAGTCAGAGTCAGAGACGCGTCGGATTATAGAAACTACCACACTCGTGGCAAACAGAGGCTGAAACGCGGCGGGATCTGGTATACTGCCCAGAGCGGTATATGGCAGACTGTCTGGATGGAATCAGTTCCGGCTTCCGGATATATCAAATCTCTCAAGATTGACCCTATATATGACAATTCCTGTGTTTTTATCAATGCTGATTGTGAAGGTGAAGATATAAAACCAGTCGCAATTTTTGAAGAAAACACTTACGAACTGCCTGCAAGGATTCCTGTACCGGACTTCATTCCATGGTCACCGGAAACACCCAAATTATATCATTTTGATGTGGTGTTCGGTGATGATACAGTCAGCAGCTATTTTGCAATGAGGAAATATTCTGTTGAAGAGGATGAAAACGGAGTTCCCAGATTCTTTCTGAATAACAGACCTTATTTCTTAAACGGGCTTCTCGATCAGGGATACTGGCCTGACGGACTGTATACTGCTCCCTGCGATGAGGCTTATGTTTATGACATTGCGATGGCAAAGACAATGGGCTTCAATTTGCTCAGAAAGCATATGAAAATTGAACCGCTGAGATGGTATTACCACTGTGACAGAATCGGAATGCTTGTCTGGCAGGATATGTCTTCGGGGGGCAGCAGAGATTTTGCTTCTTTGAGAAATACTGCGCCTGTCGTTTTCGGATCAAACAGCGGAGACGGAAACTATTCAGCTTCTGGAAGAGGAAGCGCTGAAAGCAGAGAAGAATTCATAAAAGAAATAGGCAGTATGATCAACTGCCTCTACAATGTCCCCTGTATAGCAGCCTGGGTTCCTTTTAATGAAGGCTGGGGACAATTTGACGCGGCTAAGATATGTGATTATATCATGTCCATGGACAGTTCAAGAACAGTGGATCACGCCTCAGGCTGGCATGACAGGCATGCAGGAGATTTCAAGAGCCTTCATGTTTATTTCAAAAAATACAGATTCAAACCTGACCAATATGGAAGAGCTGTTGTCCTTTCCGAGTTCGGAGGCTATGCCCAGGCAATACAGGGACACATGTACAGCAACAAAGAATTTGGATACAAGAGAACGGATTCTGCTGCGGAGCTTGAATTCGAACTGAAAGAGCTTTATGAAGAACAGATAAAACCTGCAGTAAAAGAAGGTTTGGCCGGATGCATTTACACTCAGTTGAGCGACGTGGAGGATGAAATAAACGGTCTCGTCACCTATGACCGGCGCAAAATGAAACTTGCTCCGGAAGTTGTAAAAAGAATTATTGAGATATGAAAAAGAAGAGTACCGAACGGTACTCTTCTTTTTCAGCTCTTTTTGAAGAATGAAGCTATTTTATTGAAGAAACTGCCGATAGCGGAGAAAATGCTTTTGGCTTTTTCTACTGTTTCTCCGGCTTTTTCTTTGGCCTCTGCCACATTCTGAATAGTCTTTTTTGCGGAATCTATCTTTTCTGCAAGAGCTTTACTGTCGAGGCCTTCCAGACTGTGGTACAGGCGCAGAACCAATTCCACTTCATCATCACTGAGTTCATAACCGTTTTCTCTGGCAAATGCACGGATCTCGGCAGAGAGCTGTTCATCAGTCCAGTCTTTCGTTTCAGACATGAGCTCCAGAAGAGCGTTTACAAGCTCTCCGGTATCTGCATTACCGAGCTGTTCTGTCAATTCGCTTGTTATAATCAGCTCTTGTGTTGAGATAAGCTTTGCATTTTCATCGAGCTCTTTGCCTGTTATTTCCTCATACGCTTTATAAACTCCTGCCAGAGCCGCAGTTCCGGAGACTTCAAACGGGGCAGCCACAATGACCTTTGCATTTTTTACACCTGCTGTTGTCAATGCTGCTGCATAGTTCTGTTCTGTACAGTAATTGATATTATGAGTTTCGACCTGTACACCGGAGCCTTCTTCCAGTATCTGAATATAAACGCTGGATATGGATCTTGTACCGATCTTACCGTCCTCCACAAGATTTTCCAGATAATAGCGCTCTTCTGTATTTGTCATGACCATTTCCGGAACAGAACCTCTGTCTATGCCAAACCAGTAATAAACTGCCGTAACCTGCTCGTCAGTGAGATCCGCTCCGATTACAGCTCTTGATCCGCTTGAGTCAGCGAAAGCGGAACCAAGTGACGCAAGCAGGCAGAAAACCAGTATAAATGTGATTACTCTTTTCATATAATACTCCTTTCTCTGTCCTCAACGCGCGCTATGATAGCATACAACTGAAGATAAATAAACACCAATTTATGAACAATACACTTCAATGAGAATAAAAAAACCGGGGAGCACCCGGTTTAAAGTGTTTTTGCAAGTTATTCAATGAACAACATATGAAACAAATCAGTCTTTAAATACCCATTCACGCTGGATATTGTAGCTTAAGAAGAACAATATGACATCTCCGGGGATTCTTACGAGAGTCGATATAAGGGGTGTGGAATTTCCGAAAATATGAGAAACAAGAGAAATAAACACATAGCTGATAACAGTGCTTAATGCGGTCTGGCACAGCCAAAGCGTATAATATCTTATAAGTGCTCTTTTATAATTTCCTTTTTTCTCGAAAACAATTCGCTTGTTTGCATTGAAATTGACAAAAGAAGATATACCTTTTCCGGCTACATTAGCGACTAAAGGGGCAATACTGCCGAGAATTCCGTCAAAAAACTTATGAATAAGATAGCAGACAATGAAATCGATCAGCACAGCCGATCCGGAACTCAGCAGAAATTTCACCAAAACTTTTGCAATTCTCCATGAGTCTGCAAACGGGCGGTAATGAGAACCTTTATTATTATCCTCATAAACTGTTTCAATAGGCTGTTCAACAAATTCTATGCCTTCACGTTTCATGGTGAGCAGCATGTTGGTTTCATAGTCAAAGCGCTCGCCGTCTACAGTGCAGAATAAAGGCAGATACTTGGACGGAATAGCCCGAAGTCCTGTCTGGGTATCTGAAAGCTTTATGCCGCAGCAAACACGGAACAGGAAAGAAGTTGTTTTGTTTCCGGCAAGACTTTTTTTGGGTATTCCGCTCAGGTTAAAATCCCGACAGCCGAGGATGACTTTATCGGGATTTTCAATGAGTTTTTCGCCGCATGCAATAATATCCTTAGTAAGGTGTTGCCCGTCTCCGTCTATTGTAATTACTCCCTTTGATTCAGGAAAGTGTTCTGAGACATATTCAAAGGCAGTCTTTAAAGCTCTCCCCTTGCCTTTGTTAACCCCGTGGTGTAAAACGGTACATCCCGTGAGAGATTCAGCTTCATTGAAGAAATGCTGTTCATCATCTCTGCTTCCGTCATCTACAATTACGATAGTTTTAAACCCCGCAACCAACAGATCGTTAACAACTTTAGAAAACCTTGAATCGGGATTTAAAGAGGGGAGTATTATTACCAGATCAGTCATATCAATAGTATTTAAGCGCGGTTACCATATAGGATCCCGGAGCACCAGAAATAAGGATCTTAAAGCTTTCATCTATCTCATTTACACCGGATGTGAGATATGCAGTACAGGAATAAGAGACATCCACGAGAAAATCGGATTCGGTAATTTTCACGATATCATTAACATCAATGGATTTGATAGTCAGATAACTCGTATTGGACCACATCTTGCCGTCAAGCGCAAGCTTGAGACGTTCAGCAAGCTTGGTATTCTCCTTAACATAGGTCATGGTGTTGAAGTATTGCGCAGTTCCGTCACCGATACCGCAGGAATAATACAAATACTGCTCGACAAAACTTTTTGTATATGTTGTGAGTTCGACTTCCTGTGCAGGGTCGGCATCATGCAGAAAATCAGTTTCCGTCGTTTCTTTAGTTATCTCAAACGGATTGCCGTTTTCGTCACTGACAGTAAGTTCAACATCTCCGAAAACGCTGTCCACAGCATAGCGGCACAGATAGGGCATGTTGTCGGTACCGTCATAAAAATCTTTGAGGTACTCGTATTGAATATTATCTTCAACTATATATGTGCTGTCGACCAGCGACCCGTTCAGATATACAGTATATTCCTTGGGAATCGTTATCTCTGTTGCGCCGAAAATAAAGCTGAAATCATAGCTTTCAGATTCAAGTGAATAAGAGTGAAGACCATAACCTAACTGCTCAAGAAACGGATATTGAGCTTCCGGGTCTTTTTTCAGAGAGACAGTTCCTATTTGAAAATTTTCGCCGTCCGGATCACAGATTATATTATATCTGACGGAGCCGTCTGTACTGCCTCCTGAGGCCCGGGTGTATTTAACACCTTTATCCACATATGTCATTATATAATCAAAACAGGAGTCCTCAGTCTGGAGATCGCTTCGCACTTCCTTAAGAGTCGGATCTGCAAGACTGCGCCACTTTTCTCTTGTAAGGGTCTGCATATACTGATCTATTGCAGTTGTAGGAAGAGATGCTTCATAGGCTGCGGCGTATTTCCAGAGGAAGAACATTATGAATAATATGGCTGCAAGAATAAGCAGACAATATAAAGCCAGACTTAATGCATATAATCTGTTGGATTTTTTACTCACAGTTATTCCCTCCTTAACCGGCACTCTCCGGAAGAACTATCCATGCAGAAGGACAGGGCCTTGCGCCGCCTTCACCGGAGGGAGAATTGATATATGCTCCGTTATAATACATGGAAGTAGATGAGCCGCCATCCATACAATAGGCATTTACTGCTCCATAATCGATCATAACATCACAGCAGTCCTGATAGGTGGCTCCGAGACTCTGTACCTGACGCCCGTCTAAGACGAGCAGCAGAACAGCCCCGTCAGCTCTCTGGCCTATAGCTGTTCTCGGGTTTACACCGCTTACAAGTTTCTCAGGGTCTCTCGGATTCCCGTTGACGATAAGTTTTGGTCCGAAAAAAGCTGCATTGACAATATCGGTTTCCTGAAGCTCAGTACCTTCAAAAGCGTCTATATGCATAATACCGTTACTGTCAAAACCGCAGTATTCATTCCAGCCTCCACTGGCGTTATATACTATTCCATCGCATATAATCACCCCTACAGGAACGCCGCCCCATGCAGTCCCATTAGGGTCGTCAAAACCGCTGGCATTCACAGCCGCAAGGGCATTGTATTTTTCGCAATACTGCTCAACCGTAAGTCCGGTTCCACCAAATATATCAGGAATTCCGAGTCTGATTCTCATCGGATCGTAGACTATCAGCATGTAGCCGGTAAATCCTTCACCGGTTACATCCTGGAGAACGATTCCGTCTCCGTCTTCATCAACGATCCCATATGCGTCTACATTCTGTCCCTGTTCATTGACAGAGACTTCGACTTCGGCATTTATCAGAGATGAATCTGTTGCCGATTCATCCACTCTGTATATATCTTCGATAAGTTCAACATACTCCTCATCGGTGAGATAAATATTAGCAAGCCAGTCAAAACGGCGTGTCTCTATCATGGTGGCGAGAAATGTGTTGCGAAGAGCTGTAGAAGGGCCCTTTACCAGAACATACTCGATTCCAAGTCCTGCAATACCTATCAAAATGACGGTAGCAAGTATAAAACCGAAGATTCGGTCCAGAACGACCTGTATCTTATTGGCTGTTGTTTTTTGCCCGGATCTTTTCACGATGTCCTCCGAAAAAATAAATATGTACTGTTAATTATGAATGTTATAGAAAATGCCAGATATGATCTGCGAATAAAAGGCAGAAATAAGCTGAAGGAATTGAAAACAGAAGGCTGTCTGCCCTGTCCAACATGCCGCCGTGCCCCGGGATCAGGTTGCTCGTATCTTTTATATTCAGCATTCTTTTTATAAGAGATTCCGCCAGATCACCGATCTGTCCGAGCGAAGAGGCGATAAATGCCGTCACAAGACAAGTATGAAGCGGAATATACATGGACTCTTTCAGTATAAAGTAAACGGTCACACCCGCCAAAAGAGAGGAGAGAGCACCGCAGATACAGCCTTCAATCGTTTTATTCGGACTTACATTCGGAGCTACTTTGTGTTTCCCGAAGAGCATTCCGCCGAAAAGAGCAAAGCTGTCGCATAACCAGGTAGACGCAGCAGCGAGCAGTAATGACTGGAGCCATATTTCAGAAGAAGATATGCGCGTAATAAGCGAGAATGAAAACAGAGGATAGAGAAGAACTGATACTGTAGAAAAAGCACCTTTTCCGTCTATATTGCGGTTTATTATGCCTGAAAGCATGGCGAAGAAAACAGAAACTGCAAGCCATGCAACTGACCATATTATATCAAGGCCGGCAATTACTATAACTGAATCGCCGAGAACATAGGCGATAAACACAAAGAAGGCACAGAGAATATCTTTATCCTTCAGGTTCTTATACAGTTCATATGCACACATGCAGGCGCAGGCGGCAAAATAAAATACTCTTGCTACCCTGCCCAGTGCCATGCAGAGGACTGTTATTGCCATCATAATGACAGCAGAAGAAACCCTGGCTTTCAATACTCTGCTCCTTTCAAATCGTAACCAAAGTACTTTATCATAAAAACGCCGAATACTCAATAAAAATTATGTAAATTATATGTATTGACAAAAATGCATGAATAATATATCGGTTTAATTTTTCCGTGTTTTGGGCTATAATCTTTATATGAACAGTACAAGATCAAAAAAACCCGGAACTGATCATTTTTCGGCTGCTTCGATGTTATATGTTTCGGCTGTTTTTGCATTGCATCCGCTTATAATGCACAACGGTTATTTTGACATAACAGAAGCAAAGGCCGCTTTTTATACCGGCATAACTGCCACATATATCCTGAGCCTTGTTATGCTTGCTGTTTGCGGGGAAAGAATATGTTTCTCCAAGCCCGGAAAAGCGGTAACATGTCTCTGGATTTATTTTGCAGTTTATACCGCATCATCTCTCGCTTTCGGAAACGGCAGAGAAGTTTTTATTGCTGCAGACAACAGGTATCAGGGTATAGGAATGACGCTCCTGTACGCACTTTCAGTGTACTTGATTTCGAAGTCATGTATATGGAAAGACAGCAGATCGGGATCTGTTTTTTATTCTGCCGCAGCAGCACTGTTAGTTAACGGGATCTTCGGGATAATGAACTATCATGGTATCGATCCGTTTGGGCTGTACAGACATATGTCGGTTTTTGAATCGAGAAAGTTTTTTTCGGGAATTGGCAATGTCGATTTTATTTCAGCTTATTTTTCCCTCTTTATTCCCGCCCTGGTATTCATAACCGTATCAAAATTCAAAGAGCTGAAGAGCTGGGAAAAAACACTGTATATAACAGCCTGTTTTGCCGGAATTGCAGCATTGCCCGTTTCGTCTTCTTCTGTTTATATCGGTCTGGGGTGCTCTGCCATACTGTTTCCTCTTTTATCCGGGAAATTGAAAACAGGTCGTTGCCCGAGAATATACACCGTTATTCTTGTCATTCTTTTAATCTTGTTTCTTGCAGCTTTTGTATTATTTAATACTGCCTGTAGAGAAACGGGACAGATTGCGGGGAAGTATCTCGTTATAGACAGTGATTGGGGAAGCGACAGGGGTAAGATATGGGCGTATGTTTTCAATATGTTCAGGGAGTTTGCTCCGCTCCGGAAACTGATCGGCGGGGGAAGCGGCTGTATTGCAGTTTATGATAAGAATCTCCGTATATTTCCTGATGCGATTCTTGACAGCGCGCACAATGAATACCTGAATATACTTGTCAATTCCGGAATTCTTGGACTGGCAGCCTGTTTGGGATTCCTAATTTTTTGTATACTGAACGCTTTGAAGTCCCAAAATGCATATAAATACGCTCTGCTTTTAGGAGTGCTTTCCTATATGGCGCAGGCAGCGGTAAATATTGCCCAGCCGATGACGACTCCGCTTTTTGTTACGGCTGCGGCTCTGATTACCGCTGAAGATCATTAATTTGTGGGTGTTGTTGCATTTTCATGAGATTTTGATAGAATAAATCTAATAACTTTAATTGGAGGAGCTATGTTCAAGAAACTATTAAATTGCAGGCTTTTTCTGCTGGATATGGACGGAACGCTGTATCTCGGCGATGAAGTATTCGACGGTGCGGTGGATTTTATCAGAACTCTTGAGAAACAGAGCAAGGATTATATTTATCTTACAAACAACTCATCCCGTGCCGGAACGGATTATATAACCAGACTGCTGAGACTGGGGTTTCCCTGTGAGGCAAAAAACGTCTTTACAAGCGGTATGGCGACAGGCCTTTATCTGAATGAAAAGTATAAGGGCGCGAGGGTATACCTCGTGGGGACAAAAGCATTCCAGAGAGAGCTTCTGAGTTATGGGATAAACCTGGTCGAAGAGAATGCGGATGTTGTCGTGGCCGGCTTTGATACCGAGCTCGTATATGAAAAACTGAATAAGGCAGTTCATTTCCTCAGAAGAGGAGCGGCATTCATCGAGGCCAATCCCGATTGGGTGTGCCCCATGCCGAATGATGAAGTCCTTCCGGACTGCGGGAGCATTTGCGCGCTTCTTACAGCGGCATCAGGCGTCGAACCCATCGTAATAGGAAAACCGAACAGAAATATGGTTGACATAATCTCAAACATGACCGGAGTTCCGAACGAACAGATCTGCTGTGTAGGTGACAGGCTGTATACGGATATAGCGGTAGCACAAAATGCCGGCGCGGTCTCACTGCTCGTTATGTCCGGGGAAACTACAGATAAGATGCTCGAAGAAGCTGAGAGAAAACCGGATTATGTCCTTAAAGATGTAAAACAGCTTATGGAGGTACTTATAAATGGAAAACTTTAAACAACTCTACAGCGAAAAACTCGTATCTGCCGAAAAACTTGCCGAGCGTCTGGAGAGCGGATGGGTCATCGGAATGGATAACGCTGCCTCTCAAACGCCTGCTATAATGGAGGCTTTTACCGAAAAGGTAAAAAACAGCGATCTGAAGGGAATAAAGGTACATACGATGCTTGATGTGTACCCGTATGAGTTCTACGCAAGCAATGCACTTGACGGGAAGATCAACGGGGTCAGCTGGTTTTCAAGCGCAGGCTCCAGAAAAGCGGTGAACGGCGGATATGCTGATTTTATTCCGAATTACTACAGAGATACGCCGAAACTGATAAGAGAGAACTATGATTACGACGCTTTCTGTGTTGCCGTATCGCCGATGGACAGCCACGGATATTTCAGTCTCGCGACGACGGCTTCATACTCAGAGGCTATGATCGATAAAGCTAGGAGGATATTTGTCGAGGTAAACGAGAATCAGCCGAGATGCCTTTGCGGACTGCAGCTTCATGTTTCCCAGGTCGATGCGATCGTAGAAAACAATATCGAGCTTCCAGTGCTTCCTCCGGTCAAACTGGACGATGTCAGCATTACAATAGGCAATCTCATCGCTGAGCAGATAAGGGACGGGAGCTGCATTCAGCTCGGTATCGGAGCTATTCCGGATGCTACAGGTATGGCACTGAAATCAAAGCACGATCTCGGTATCCATACCGAGATGTTTACGGATTCCATGGTCGAGCTTCTCAATTGCGGGGCTGTCAACAACAGCAAAAAACAGATCCACAGAGGAAAAACCGTTACGACTTTCGCGTTCGGATCGAAGAGGATATATGATTATATAAACGATAATCCTTCAATAGAGATATTGCCGGTTGACTATGTAAACGACCCTGATGTCATCTGCAAAAACGACAATATGGTCTCCATAAATGCAGCCATAGAAGTAGATTTCTGGGGCCAGGTCTGTTCCGAATCGGTCGGAACAAAACAGATTTCCGGCTCCGGCGGGCAGATAGATTATGTCAGGGGTGCATGCCAGTCCAAAGGAGGACAGAGCTTCATAGCTTTCACGTCCACGGCAAAGAACGGTACTATAAGCAAGATCAGACCTTCTCTCGCGACAGGGGCTGTATGCACTACCAGCAAAAATGACGTCGACAATATAGTAACCGAGTACGGGATCGCTAAGCTGAGAGGCAGGAGCCTGGCGGAACGCACGAAGCAGCTCATAGCTATCGCTCATCCGGATTTCAGAGATGAACTCCGTTTCGAAGCAAAAAAACGCGGAATCCTGGTATGAAGCTCGAAGAGATACTGAGAGAAGGCTTTGATAAGCTGGCTCTCCCTTCGGGTGAAGATATCCTTAAAAGATACAGGGTCTATTACGACTTTCTGAGTGAGAAAAATGAAGTCATGAACCTTACCGCCATCAGCGGCGAGGAGGACAGTGCAAACCTTCATTTTATCGACAGCGCGGCGCTTTTGAATTTTGAGGATTTCAAAGACAAGAAAGTCATAGATATAGGTACCGGCGCCGGATTTCCCGGAATGTGCCTGAAGATATCAGAGCCTTCCGTAGACCTTACGCTGCTTGACAGCCTCGATAAACGGGTAAATTTCCTGTCCGGTCTTTGTGAGAAGCTGGAGATCGGGGATGTAAAATGTACCCACGCGAGAGCGGAGGAGATACCTGATGATCTGAGAGAAAGCTTCGATATTGCCGTCTCGAGAGCTGTAGGCAGACTGAATATCCTGTGCGAGATGTGTCTTCCGTATGTCAAGACGGGAGGCTGCTTCATAGCAATGAAGGGTCCGGATCCGGAACAGGAGATCTCTGAAGCGATAAAAGCTATGAACCTCCTGGGCGGAGAGCTTGAGAAAACGGTGAAATACGAGGCCGGAAATTCAGGAGCTGTCCATTCTGCAGTAATAGTAAGAAAAAGATCTCAGACTCCGAAAAAATATCCGAGACGATGGGCACAGATAAAGAAGTCCCCGCTCTGAGGAATAATAAAAGACAAGAGGCACAGAAATATCTGTGCCTCTTGTCTTTTAAACAGTCTGAAATGCCGGTTTATTCTTTCCCGAGATAGTTTTTAACAAGCTCCTGAAGCAGATCGTCCCTGTCTATTTTGCATATTAAAGTACGGGCGCTGTTGTAGTTTGTAATGTATGTAGGATCTTCAGAAAGAATATATCCGACGATCTGGTTTATCGGATTATAGCCCTTCAGAACCAACGAATTGTATACCGAAAGCAGGATCTCATGCATTTCGGATTTTGAATCCATCGCTTTAAATTTTTTGGTGGCATCCGTAATTTCCATATTGTCCCCTCCGATCATATTTTTCATTGGTTTTATTATATCAAATAGCTGAGCCAAGTAAAGATTTTATTGTATTTAACGTATTACAGCTCCAAACTCGCTGTCAAGTGCCTTCAGAACAGCTGCAACAGTCTTTTCGGCGTCTTCGTCTGTGAGAGTATGGTCATCCGAACGCATCGTGAGAGAGAAAGCTACAGACTTCCGGCCCTCGGCAATATGGTGGCCGGTATATACATCGAACAGCTCGCAATTCTTCAGGTATTCTCCTCCGCTTCTGAGTATGCATTCCTCAAGATCTCCGACGGGGATCTTAATATCGCAGATCAAAGCTATATCTCTTGTGACGGACGGGAATCTGGGCAAGGGCTTATAGACGGGCAACGCGCCTTTACACTGAAACAGAGCATCAAAGCTCAGCTCAGCGCAGTAAACCTCACAGTCGAGCCCGTAGTTTGCGCAAACAGACGGATTGATCTGACCGAGAATGCCGATGTATCTGTCTCCTGCCCATACTTCGGCACATCTGCCGGGATGATAAGAGGGGTTGTCTTTCTTGGCAGTATACTTTATTTTGGCCGTATCTCCGACTCTGAGCCCTTTCAGGATCGCCTCAACATTGCCTTTTAAAGTGAAGAAATCCACACCATCCCCATACATACCGAGAGATACGATCTTCGGCTCATCCGCAAGCCCGTCGTCCCGCTTGAGATAGATCCTGCCGATCTCATAAAGAGAGGCTGCCTTATTTCTGAAATTGAAATTCCTGGTTATTATCTCAAGCATGGAGGGGAGGATCGTAGTGCGCATAATGGAGGTATCCTCTCCAAGCGGATTGAGTATCCTGAGGCTGTCTCTGAGCGGAGAGTCGGAAGGCAGGTTTATCTTGTCATAGTATGAAGCACTGATAAACGAATAAGTGATTATCTCGTCCATTCCAAGGCTCCGGCAGATCTCTCCGATCTTGTTTTCACAGAGCTGGGAATCGGTATAGCCACCGCATTTGTTGATGGCGCCCGAGAATCTGACAGGGATCTCATTGTATCCGAAGAACCTCGCAACTTCCTCGGCAAGATCGCTGTAATGCTCGACGTCTCCTCTCCAGGAGGGGACCAGGACGGTATCTTTGTCGAAGCCGAATCCCAGATCGAGGAGGATCCTGCGCATCTCATCTTCAGAGATATCTGTTCCGAGTAGAGCGTTGATCTTTCCGGGTTCAAATTTGACGCTTGTCTTTTTAATATCATTCGGAACGACATCTATAATGCCCTCTACGACTTCACCTGCTCCGAGAAGTTCTATGAGCTCACAGGCCCTCTGGACCGCCTTTATCGTGTTCTCGGGGTCAAGACCCTTCTCATATCTCGAGGAGGCATCGGTCCTCATGCCGAGAGCGGTCGCTGTCCTTCTTACTGAAGGCCCGTTGAAGTTGGCGCTTTCAAACAGGACCATTGCGGTATCGCCGACGATCTCACTGTTGGCGCCGCCCATGACTCCGGCAACACAGATGGGTTTGTCGGTGTCACAGATGCAGAGCATGTTTTCGCTTAAAGCTCTTTCATTCCCGTCGAGAGTCTCTATGGACTCTCCTTTCTTTGCCCGGCGTATATGCACTTCTCCGTTGTTTACGCAGGAGAAGTCAAAAGCATGCATGGGCTGGCCGTATTCGAGCATGACATAGTTCGTGATGTCGACTATGTTGTTTATAGGTCTCATGCCCGCATTTCTGATACGCTCGCGCATCCAGGCGGGAGAAGGGGCGATCTTTACGTTTTTTACCATTCTGGCAGTGTATCTCGGACAGAGCTCGGGGTCCTCAATGATGATCTTGGCCATATCGTTGATATTGCCGCCTGCTTTGGCTTCAACAACAGGGGTGTGAAGCTTAAGCTCCTTGCCGAAAGTAACGGCCGCTTCTCTTGCAAGCCCTATGACGCAGAGACAGTCAGGACGGTTCGGGGTAATCTCAAATTCCACAACATGGTCATCCATGCCTATCAGCTTGCCGATATCGTCGCCGGGGGCACAGTCTTCTTCAATTATCCATATCCCGTTTTCGATCGCATAGGGGTAGTCGTGCAGAGTAAGGCCGAGCTCCTTTAAAGAGCAGAGCATACCGTCGGACTCCACGCCGCGAAGGATTGAGGAGTGTATCTCTGTCCCGTCGGGGAGAAGGGATCCGTCCAGAGCAGCAGGAACAAGATCGCCTGTCTTTACATTCTGGGCGCCCGTAACTATCTGAACAGGGGAGTCTTTTCCCACGTCGACCATACATACATACATATGATCGCTGTCGGGGTGCTTCTCCATGGATATGATCCTGCCCGCGACTACATTTCTTATCTTTTTCGAGAGATCTTCAGTGATCTCGACCTTGGATCCGGAGACCGTCATGGCCTCGGCAAACTCGCGGTCATTATATTCATCAAGGCTTACATCGACAAATTCGTTAAGCCATTTTCTGGAAAGCAGCATCTGTATTGCCTCCTTTAAAACTGTTCGAGGAAACGGACATCGTTTTCAAATATAAGCCTTAAGTCCGTGATCTTGTATTCGCCCATTGCCAGACGTTCGAGCCCCATGCCGAAAGCCCATCCGCTGTATACGTCAGGGTCTATCCCGCATCCCGCCAGGACTTTAGGGTGAACCATACCGGCGCCGAGAATCTCTATCCAGCCTTCGCCTTTGCAGGTCGGGCATCCTTTGCCTCCGCACTTGTGACACCTTATGTCCATCTCACAGCTGGGCTCCGTAAACGGGAAGTGGTGCGGGCGGAAACGCGTGACGGTCCCTTCTCCGTAGAGCTTTTCAACGACCAGATTCAGTGTGGCCTTGAGATCCGCCATCGTGATGCCCTTGTCTATGACCATGCCTTCGATCTGATGGAACATGGGTGAGTGGGTGGCATCCACCTCGTCTTTTCTGTAGACGCGTCCGGGAGCGATCATCCTTATCGGAACATCTCTTGTAAGCATCGTCCTCACCTGCATCGGAGAAGTCTGGGTCCTGAGGCAGATGCTGCTGTCATCTTTGAAGTAGAATGTGTCGGTCCATTCGCGGGACGGGTGGCTCTCGTCAATGTTGAGCATGGTGAAGTTATATTTCGAAAGTTCAACTTCCGGTCCGTCCACTATCTCGAAGCCCATGCCTATAAAGATGTCCTTTATCTGGTCCAGGACATTGTACATCGGATGTTTATGGCCTTCCCTGACATCCTTCCCCGGCATGGTGACATCGACAGTCTCGGACTCGAGCTTCAGAGCCATTCTTACTGCTTCAAGATCTTTCCTGCGCTGATCGAGTGCCTCTTCTATATCACTGCGGAGCTTGTTGGCTATCTGGCCCATCACAGGTCTTTCCTCGGGGGAGAGACTGCCCATCTGTTTCAAGATCGCCGTGAGCTCGCCTTTCTTTCCGAGATATTTAATACGCATAGCTTCGAGGCTTTCGACGTTCTCAGCCTTAAGTATCGCGCTGATCGCGGTGTCACGAAGCTGCTGCATCATATCTTTCATCATAATTGAAGCGCCTCCAAAAAAGATATTCACTAATTTAACACTAAACAATACAAATGGCAAGGCTTTTAAGCGCCTGCGCCGAAATAATCGTTGTGATAGCAGCGCCTTAAACGGTGCCCGGCAGATTGACTAAATCCCGCTTCGGGAATATAATCCGTTTCGAGGTGGAGATATGGATGAATTGAAATTTAACACCAAAAGGACCTGGGCAGAGATAGATCTCAACGCGGTGAGGGATAATTACACGGCGATAAGAAGATCGCTGCCCGATGGCTGCAGATTTCTCGGAGTTGTAAAAGCCAACGCGTACGGGCACGGTGCTCTTGAGGTATCCTCGCTTCTGCAGGAATGCGGAGCGGATTATCTCGCGGTCTCATGTCTGGATGAGGCGCTCGACCTGAGAGAGGGCGGGATCAGCATGCCGATCCTGATACTGGGGCACACGCCTGCCGAATACACCGACCTTCTCATAGAGAACGATATTACCCAGACGGTGACCTGTCTTGCCAAAGCCTATGAATATTCGGAAGCCTGCGCAAAACTCGGGAAAACATTAAAAGTACACCACAAAATAGACACGGGCATGTCGCGTCTCGGGTACATCGTTTCCGGGGACTCGTTCGAGGAGGGGACCGACAATATAATTGAAAGCTGCCGTCTTCCGTATCTCATAAACGAGGGGATATATACCCATTTCGCTTCGTCGGACGAGTATACAGCCGATGCGGAGAAATATACTCTTGACCAGTTTGAGCTTTTCATGGCTGTGATCCGGGCAGTAAAGGAAAAAGGCGGGATCGAATTCGAGATAAGACACTGCGCCAACAGCGGAGCGGTGGTAAACTACCCGTATATGGCTCTCGATATGGTGCGCCCGGGATATCTGCTCTACGGATACGGGGATCCGGAGAACAGGATAGGTCTCAGGCCGTGCATGAGGCTTCTCACGACGATAAGCACGATAAAACACTATGCTCCGGGTACCTGTGTGAGCTACGGAAGGAAGTTTACGACAGACAGGCGTATGAGAGTCGGAGTCCTCGCCGCGGGGTACGCGGACGGGCTTCCGAGGGCGGCGTCCGGAAAGTGCAGTTTCAAGACCGCGGGCGGATACGCCCGGCAGATAGGAAGCATATGTATGGATATGTGCATGGCCGATCTTACCGACCTGCCTGAGGCAGAGGTCGGGAGTGAGGTAGAGCTCTTCGGGCCGGAGAGCGATATAAACAAACTGGCCGAAGCTGCCTATACTATCCCGTATGAGATCCTCTGCAGTGTTACAAAAAGAGTACCGAGAATATACAAAAACCTCTCTGATTAAGAGAGGTTTTGTTTTCTGTTTTCTGTTTTTCAGCCTTCATCTGAGGTGAGGGCCTGCCAGCTCTGGGCTACGGCATCCTGATCTATGTTTCCGTCAAAGGAAGAAGTGACGTTGCCTTCTTCATTTACGAAGTCCGAAAAGCCCGTACCGGTATTCTGGGAACTGTAAGTGTAATTGCTGAACTGGGAGGCTTCAGCCTGCATATCGTTTTGGGCCGGTTCACGGTATCTCTGGAACGAGCATATAACGGCGCCGACAAACACTGCCAGAATGCAGACAAAGATCTCCACAGCCCACAGAAGACTCGGAATACCGCCTGAGAGAAGACCCCCGGAGGGGATCTTCTTCTGTTTTACGGGAGCATTATTATACTGATCCTGTACAGGAGGGTATTCATCATCATAGGGGTATTGCCCGTATGAAGAGTATTCCTCGTTCATCAGTCAGCTTCAGCCTCGGCCTTGGCGTCGGCTATGACCTTCTGCTGTACATTGCCGGGAGCTTCTTCATAGCGTATGAACTTGCAGGTGAAGGAGCCGCGCCCCTGTGTCATGGAGCGGAGATCTATCGTGTAGGAGCTCATCTCTGCCATGGGGACTTCGGCCTCGACAGTCTGCATGCCGTCTTCAGCGTTCATGCCGAGAACGGTGCCGCGTCTCTTGGAGCTGATATCGCTCATGATATCGCCGAGGTTTGCGTCGGGGATGGTTACCCTGAGAAGTCCGATAGGCTCGAGAATGGTCGGCTTCGCCTTGGGAATGCCGTCCTGGTAAGCGAGTCTGGCTGCCGTCTGGAAGGCCATATCGTTGGAGTCGACGGGGTGGTAGGAACCGTCGTAGAGAGTGGCTTTGAGTCCGACAAGAGGATAGCCCGCGAGCACGCCTTTCTGGACAGCGTTTCTGAGACCCTTCTCGACAGAGGGGAAGAAGTTCTTCGGAACTGCTCCGCCGAATACCTCTTCGGCAAAGATCATATCATCGGATTCCTCCTGAGGCTCGAAGCGGATCCAAACATCACCGAACTGGCCGCTGCCGCCGGACTGCTTCTTGTGTCTGCCGTGTGCTTCGACCTTGGCTTTTATCTTCTCGCGGTACGCGACCTTGGCCGGGCTGAGAACGGTATCGACGCCAAATCTGGATTTGAGCTTGGAGCAGAGGACATCTATCTGAATATCGCCGGCACCGGAGATGACCATCTGATGGGTCTCAGCGTTGTTTTCGAGAGAGAAGGAAATGTCTTCTTCGTTGAGCCTTGCAAGACCGCCGGCAACTTTGTCATCCTGGCCCTTTGTAACAGGAGAGATCGCCATCGAGTAGCAGGGCTCCGGAATGTCGATGAATTTGAATTCCTTCTCGGCCTTCGGATCGCAAATGCTGTCTCCGGTCTTCCAGTCCATCTTGCCGACGGCAACGATATCGCCGCAGACTGCTTCCTTGACCTCAACGGTCTTCTTGCCGCAGACGGTATAGAGTCTGCCGAGCTTGTCGTTGGAGGAGGCGCGGACATTTCGTAAAGTGAGGTCCGCGGTAACTTTGCCCTGGAGGACCTTGATGAAGCTGTACTTTCCGAACTGGTCGGATACGGTCTTGAATACCAGAGCCGCGACAGGGGCGCTTGGGTCGACTTCATCGAACTCGGAAGGATCAGGAACATAATCGACTATGCCCTGCATGAAGGCCTGAGTTCCGATGTTGGACATGGCGCTGACCGCAAATACGGGGAAGACAACTCTTTCGAGGAGGCCGGCTTTGATTCCCGCGACTGTATCCTCTTCAGAGAGCTCCATATCCTCGAAGAATTTCTCAGTGAGCTCGTCGGTAGCGCCGGCTGCAGTCTCCATCAGAGCTTCGCGAAGCTCTTCCGCTTTCGAAGAATCGGCTGAAGGAACAGCGATCTTCTCTGTCTTGCTGCCGTTTGTCTTGAAAGCGGCGTTGTGAACGAGGTCTATAACTCCCGTGCCGTCGGAGGTCGGAGCCGTGACGGGGCAGACATAGCTGCCGTACTTGGCTTTAAGCGCGTCCAGAACGGCGTAGTAGTCGCCGTGCTCTTCATCACATTTGGAGATGCAGAACATGACGGGTTTGTTCGCTGCCTTGAGATATTTCCATGTGCGCTCCGCACCGACGGTGATCCCGTCTTTCGCGCTCAATACTATGACGCCGCAATCCGCGACTCTGATAGCGGCAAGGGCATCGCCGGCAAAATCAAAAAATCCCGGGCAGTCCAGTATGTTTATTTTGCATCCTCCGAACTCGACGGGAGCAACTGAAGTCGCTATCGAGATCTGGCGCTTGATCTCTTCAGCGTCGTAGTCGCACACGGTGTTTCCGTCTGTGACTTTGCCCTGACGATCGGTGGCGCCGGTGAGATATAGCATGCTCTCTGCAAGACTGGTCTTACCGCTGTTGCCGTGCCCGAGCAGTGCAACGTTGCGGATCTTCTTTGTTTCGTAACTCATGTGTGATTCCTCTCTGTCCGAAATAATAATTAATAATATAATAAGTTTGCAACAGATCTATTCTACACTAAGAGGGGGGACTTGGCAATAAAAATATTATCCCGAATACCCCCTGGCAGGTGTATTAAAAGACGCGTCACTCCAGAGCTGTGAGCCCTGTTATGAAAATGCTCGCCAGGACCGCCATCATATAGATGAACAGCCATCTGATGCTGAGAGCGGCGATACCTCCGGAGAGCATCATAATGAAGACGGTCACGATACCGATAATGCTTGCAGCCATGGCGATTATCAGGTTTGTGACAACGCATTTGTGGAGTCTGGTACCCATGTTGATCGCCTTCGCGAAGGGGCCCAGACCTTCCATACATACGACCGCGGCGACCTGCCCGGTCTCCTCCGGGTCCGTTTTGGTCATCTTGTAGCGCTCAGAATAAGGGGGGAAATCGTATCCGTCGGTGGGCAGATCGTAGACCTGGTTTATCATCTCCGGCGTGATATTGAAATCCTTTATGGCGAATACAGGGTGCCTCTGCGATTTCATAAGCTCGATGAGGGCTTCCCTGACCGAGTGCTTGGGATCGTACTGTATATCGAAGAGACCGTAAAGGATCCCGTCCACAGACAGCAGAACGGTCGTCTTTGTGAGCAGCTTGTAAGGGAGCTTGACCTGCATGAGCCTCATCAGCTCCGCACTTCCGCAGATGACGGAGTGGCCGTCTATCATGCCCCTCATTCCGCCTCCGGGCATGAACTCGAAGTTCAGTACCGGCATGAGCGTTCCGTTGTTCTTGTTGAGAAGCTTCATGAAAGAGGGGATGAGCCCGCAGCCGGATTCGTTGATTATGCTGGCAGCGTAAGATACTATGACCGAGGGGCTGTCTGCCGCGAGGACTCTGACGCTTTTTATTCTCACGCAGCTCTCCGGGAACAGATCGTAGTCGGAGACGATTATCCTGGTGCTCCTGCCTATATCGCTCAGTCCTGACCATCCGGCGATAGCCGTTCCGAAATGGAATATGCACAGGCTGATATTGCAGTACGGAAACGCGAAACAGAGCAGGGCAGTAACGGGAACAGACATGGTGATGAGCGCCGAGAAGGCGTGGAAGAAGTCCTGATACGACTTCGTTATGACCGAGGCCAGGACCGCGAGGACCATGCAGATGACTAAAATGAAGGGGGCTGCCCTCGAGAACATGGTCTCGTCGGGAGGGGCCTCCTCGCTTCTCCGGACGAAATTCTCGGGCTCATTGGTCGTTTTGATAACGGTCATCTCATTCGAGAGATCCGGATTCTCGGCGATCACGCTGAACCGCTTCTTGCCGATGGCAGGTACCCTTATGGCTTTTCTGAGGCCTCTCGCGCTCAGAAGAGAGGACCATAAGATCCCGACCAGAGTGAAAGAAGAGAGAAAAGACAGGGGCAGCGGAGCGGTCCCTATGTCCGCCTTAGCGGTGAGAAAGCCGTCGAGCGTCGTCAGAAGGCAGGCCAGCACAGAGAGCGTGTCGGCGCCTATCTTCCCTTTAAAAGCGTTTGTGACAGTGTTTGAGACTATATCGAGCGATATCAGCATTATGAGAAACTGAAGAGCCAGGCAGAAGACGGTCGCGACCGTATCGGATCTGAGCATGCCCGGGACGGGCAGGCCCAGGGATATCCAGCCCATGAAAAAGAGTATGATCAGGGATAACCTGAATCTCAGACGCATGCTTCCGGTAAAGGAACCGTAGTATTTTGAAGCGAGAGAGGGCTCCACCTCTTTGCCCAGGTCCTCGTCGACATCCGGTACCGTTGCGGCATTTTTGTTTCCGACCCTGAACCGGAGCATAAGGGACGCGAAGACGGACTGGAGATAGGCCCTGAAGCTCGAGGGAACGGAATCAGAACCCTCTCCGGTATCCTCGGAGAAGGTGTTCTCGCTCGTATAGTCATAGTCCGAAGGAATATCCGGAGCCGAAGACTCTGTTTTGATATCCTTGAACATGTGTACGCTCTCATAACTCTGGGCGTACTCTTCCATATCCGGGATCTCGTACAGGCGCTCGTCGCTGTTTTCGGGCGTCTTCTCAGGCGCCTTCTCGGGTCCTTTATCGGGTGCCTTCTCGGGCTTTTTGTTTTCAGGGGCAGGGGAAGGCTTCTCTTCAGTTTTCAGCTTCTGAACATATCTGTCAGCCCTCGCGAATTCCGCGCTGTGGTCCTGGGGCTTCTGCTTCGGAGAGGAAGGTCTTGCTCTCCCGGAGCGTTCATAGCCTACATATGACTTTGCTTCACTTAATACCCGTTCAAAATCCAAATCGTCCATAAAAAATATAACCTGTTATCCGCGCGCGCGGGATATTTCAAACATGACCAGAGTGGCTGCACAGGAGGCATTGAGCGAAGAGATCTTTCCCTTCATCGGAATGCTGACTATACAGTCACAGTTTTCGGAGACCAGCCTGCTCATGCCGTCTCCCTCGGAGCCTATTACAAGAACTACGCCGCCGGAAAAATCCGTGTGCCACAGGTCGCTGCTGCCGTCCGCGGCCGTTCCGTATACCCAGAGGCCCTTCTTCTTGAGATCCTTGAGGGTCTGTACGATATTCGAAACTCTCGCGACGGGCATGTGCTCAAGAGCTCCCGCGGATGCCTTCCCGACAACTGCCGTGAGCCCCGCGCTGCGTCTTTTCGGAATGATTACTCCGTGGGCGCCGGCGCACTCCGCGCTTCTTATTATGGCTCCCAGATTATGCGGGTCCGAAACGCTGTCGCAGACTATTATAAAAGGATCCTCGCCCTTCTCTTCGGCGGCTTTCAGTATGTCTGAAACCTCGCAGTATTCCCTCACGGGAACCACGGCGATAACGCCTTGGTGGGCCTTGGTCACGCTCATGAAATCGAGCTTTCTCCTGTCGGCGTCGGCAACAGTGATCCCGGCCTCCCTCGCTTTGGACGCGATAAAGCCGAGGGTCTTGTCAGTCTCGCCCTTGGCTATGAAGATCTTGTCTATGGGGCTTCCTGCCCTCAGAGCCTCGATAACGGCGTTGCGGCCCTCTATTATGTCATTTCTGATCTCTTTTTCGTTTATTTCCATATCACTCTGTAAAATGAATGTGATTGTTTATGTGTTCCGCGCAGAAGCAGTGGTAACCCTGGCAGAGCGAGCAGTAACGGAACTCCATATCAGGATAATCCGTATCCGTCTTCCCGCAGACGCTGCACTTGCGCGTATAGGGCGCGCGGTTCTGCTGTCTGTTTACCCTTCTGGCAGCCTCTTTGTAGTTTATGACCTTGGGCCTGCGGCTGATTCCCGGGATAAGGGAGAGAATGTCTCCTCCGCAGAAGATCAGGAAGTTGAGCAGAGCGACGATCGGGATAAGGCTGTTCGGGAAGCCCTCCCTGGCTATGCCCGTTATAAAGAACACGATATCGACGAGCGCCAGCCATTTCATCTTGATCGGAATGACAAAGAAAAGCAGTACCTGCACATCCGGGAACAGCACGGCAAAGGACAGGAACATGGAGAGATAGATATAGTATGAAGAGGTGATGGCGTAGCTTATACCCGTCACGGCGAATACGATAAAACCGGTGAGGACGGTCAGGAGCATGCCCATAAAGAAATAGACATTGAACTGCGGCGTTCCCCAGTTTTTCTCGAGGACGGTTCCTATCCAGTAGAAGAAGTATACCGAAATAAGGCCGAGCCAGCTGGTGTTAAAGGGGATAAACGCGAAGGACAGCAGACGCCATACCTGCCCGCGCAGGACCGCGGAGGGGGAGAACGCGAGCGCTCCTATTACGGGGCCTGCTCCGAATATCATATAGAGGAGCCAGACGACGGCGTTGCCTATCGCGATATATTTCATAAGCCCGGGAATACCGAAATTCGGATGCTTTATGCAGAATCTTTCGATCGCGTTGCGGGGATCTCTCATCTTTGCCTTCCTTGAACATATAATTTTCCATTTTAGCCAATGAAGTATAACCGATTAATCGCATTTTTTCAATTCATTATTGATAAGTTTCTTCTTTATTTACATTTTAAGGTACGCCGAAAAGATCAGTTCGGGCTTTACCGTCCGGGTAAAAGCGTATATAATATTCTTATAAATCTTAATAAAAAACGGAGGATCGGTTATGAGCCTTATACGCATCTCCACAGATAAAGCGCCCGCAGCTATAGGTCCCTATTCGCAGGGCTATATCGCGGGAGATCTTATTTTTACATCCGGTCAGATAGCGCTGGACCCGGTGAGCGGAGCGGTCGTCGGAAAGACAATCGAAGAACAGACCGAGCAGGTCATGAAGAACCTGGGCGCCCTTCTCGAGGCGGCGGGAAGCAATCTCGGCCATGCCGTGAAAACGACCTGTTTTCTTGCCGACATGAAGGATTTCTCCGCCTTTAACGCCGTATACGAAAAGTACTTCACGACAAAGCCCGCAAGGACCTGTGTAGCCGCAAAAGAACTGCCCAAGGGAGTCCTCTGCGAGGTGGAAGTCATCGCGTACATCGGCTGACCGCAAGCGCCGGCACATTTCGCACGGAAAACATAAAAGGATATAAGAGGGGAGAACAGAAGTGGATAACATTGAGCTTCAGAAATTCGAAGAAGCATCCGAGATGCTTAAAAGGGTGCTCCACCATACAGAGCTTGATCTTTCTTCCACGTTTTCGAAAATATGCGACGCGAAGGTCTATTTAAAATGTGAGAACAGGCAGAAGACCGGATCTTTCAAGATCCGCGGAGCGACATACAAGATAATGTCTATGGTTGCCCGGGGAGAAAAGGTCCCCGTAGTCGCCTCATCGGCCGGCAACCACGCCCAGGGCGTGGCCTATGCCGCTTCTCTGGCGGGCATCCCGGCGACGATCGTCATGCCGGCCCACGCGCCGATAGCCAAGGTACAGGCGACCGAGGGCTACGGGGCGAAGGTGGTCCTGCACGGGGATTTCTATGACGACGCCTACAGGAAGGCTGTCGAGATCTGCGATCAGGAGGGCGCGAAGTTCCTGCATCCCTATAATGACATTGAGGTCATTACCGGTCAGGGGACGCTGGGCCTCGAGATCCTCGAGGATCTGCCTACCGCGGACGTGATCGTGGTCCCCGCCGGAGGCGGCGGGCTTCTCGCCGGGATCTCCTGTGCCGTGAAGCAGGTCAATCCCCGCGTCAGAGTCATCGGAGTCCAGGCTGAGGGGGCGGACGCGATCGCCCGCAGCTTCAGGTCCAAAAAGCTCGAGAAGAGCGATACTGTCTCCACTATCGCGGACGGCATCGCCGTCAAGGAACCCGGGGATATCACGGTAGAGCTCATCAACAGGTACGCGGATGATGTCGTTACGGTCTCCGATTCGGATATCGCGTCCTCGATACTGATGCTCATGGAGCGCTGCAAGATGATTGTGGAGCCGGCAGGCGCTGCTTCCGTCGCGGCGGTACTGAGCAAAAAGATCGATGTCCGCGGCAAAAAAGTGGTGTGCGTGCTCTCGGGCGGCAATATGGATGTCAGCTTCGTGCAGGGCATAATCGAAAGAGGCCTTGTCGCAAGGCACAGGCGCGTGAAACTCACGGTCACGCTCATCGACAAACCGGGCTCGCTCGAAAAGCTGCTCCATGTGATCGCCGAATCGGGCGCGAATATACTGAGCATACAGCACGACAAGTTCTCGACCGACCTGAACCCGAATGAGATAAACGTCAACATCGCTTGCGAGGTCGGAGGAAAAGAACACTCGAAGCAGCTGGCAGCCCTGCTCGTGGAAAAAGGCTACAGGATCGCGTTTAACTGACAAAAAAAGCAGGATATCGGATATCCTGCTTTTTTTATGCCTTGAGATCATCGTATGAGATTTTGTCGCTGTCGTAGATATATGTGTATCCGTCCTTTCCTGTGTAGGCAAACATTATCCCTTCCCGCGGTTCCCTGTATGCCGTTTTTACCGTGACCGGATAAACAGTGAGCTTTGTGCCGTCTCCGAATGACAGCTCCGTGTATTTCTCCGATCCCGGGACCGTTCCGTCCTTGCGAAGCTTTCCCATACCGACCTTAAAGACGATCGTTTTGTGAAGCCGCTCCGCGCTGCCAGGTGAGATATATATCTCATCGCCGTCCTTTACGGCAGACAGGGAATCATGCTTCTGCGCGTAGAGAAAACTGTCGTTTAAGTATTCCTTGTATTCTGCATATCTCCCCGAAAGACTTACAAAACGGATTATCGGCACCAGTACCGCGATAAAGACAAGGACCGCGGCAAGGATTATCAGCGCGAGCTTTATATCCTCTTTTTTTGATGTTTTCCGGTCTTGCGAAACATTTTTGTACATAAGAAACCGCCCCTCGGTGCAATAAAGATTTCATTGTGATCTTCCGTGAGTACAATACTACAGCGCCGAGGGATAAGTCAATTGTTTTGGTCAGTTCACATCAGACCCGGTCTCCTCAGTCCTTGCAATCGAATAGATCTTCACATCTCCGGTGCCGGACAATCGGTATCGGAGATGATCGCATGTCCTGGGCAAAATGGGGATAGTGTAAGTGCGGAAATCCACTTTTCGCACTTTTTAAAATGGCGCTAACCCTTGCGCCACAGTTTTTCGCACTTTTATTACTTTTCGCGCAAGGCCATATATTTTTACGTTTGGGATTCATACGGATCGGTTTTCCCGATAAGTTTGAATAGTTCATGATAAAAACCTCCTCACTTACCATGCATTTGAAAGCCAACAGTTAATGGTCTGCAAGGACAGACTGAAAAAACAAGGGTTTCAAATATTGGTTCAAAAAGCTCGAAAAATGTTGATCTGTTGCGGCGCAATGGTTTCAAGCCAACGATAAATAGCTCGAATAATATTTTTCGAACTTCGAAAATGTTCATCGTACAGTTCTTAGTATTGGGGTCAGGCCCGTATATTATTTGACTTTAACGAAAGCAAATGCAGCATTAAGGATATTATGGATCACACCGGTGTAAGCAATAAGACAGCGTAAAATTATGTAAACAAATCCCCGAGTGATTTCATTCCTGATGACGGAATTGTTTCTCTCAAGGGCGTATGAAGCGATCGGCTGATTGTAATTGTAATAGGCTATAATAGTTATTACATTACAATGGAATTCAGACCGGGAATTGTAATTGTAAAAGGGTAAGCATTACCCCTTTTACAATTAGCAATTCCCTGGAATTACAATACAATTATGTAAACCGATTTTGGCAAAACGGTTTTTTAACTTCATTTTTGCGAGGTATTGGGGTCAGACCCGTATATTTTCAAAAGTGTGAAAACTATTTTTCACACTCGTTCGAACATTTTACGTTTGGGATTTATACAGATCGTTGATGCCGGTAAGTTTAGATAGTTCATAATAAAAAACTTTCCGTTTACCATACTTTTGAAAGGCGATAGTCTACGGTCTTAAGTAAATATTATAAAAATATATGGCTGCGTGAAAAAAGTGCTATAAGTGCGAAAAACTGCGCCGCAACCGGTTCAGAACTTTTTATAAAGTGCGGAAATTGATTTTTCGCACTTCTGAAATCACTCGAACCGTTCTTTTTTTACCAGAAGGATCATCAGCCTTATGTTCTCGCAGTCTCAGAATGACAGATTGCTCTTCAGAAAGACATTGTTTCATATTTGCAGATTACATTTGAAAAATCGTGTATAAAACTCAAACCCGCTGCGCTGCAACGGGTTTGAGCTATAAAAATTGAATCGTAAATTGAATTTTTTTGTAAATAAATACACCTGAAAGGCATTACGTGCGCCATTTCGCAAACGGAAGTGCCGTTCTGCCTGTGGATCAGGGTCAGAAGTGAAAAAACAGCGGTACAGGAAACTGTACTGCTTTGAGGAGATATTAAGATGCGCACGATTGGGAATCGTGTAACGGTCAAAAGCCGTTCGATGGTTCGAAGCCCTCCTTCTCCGCCAGAACAGGATTGCTATTTTAACAAGATAGCGATCCTGTTTTATTGTTTTTATTCCGGAAACAGTTCCCTGTCCGAAAGAAGAATTCTCTTTTGAGCCGATTCGCTGTTTGTGGTAAAGACAATTTGAGATAAACCTGCTATAATTCTTCCTGGAGGTAATGAAAATGGATCTCTTATCAATCGGTAATTTCATCGCTCAACTCAGAAAACAGAACGGGCTTACTCAAGAGCAGCTTGGAGAACAGATCGGCGTTACGAACAAAACTGTTTCCCGTTGGGAAACAGGCGTATATATGCCCCCGGCAGATGCCTTGATGAAAATGAGCGAACTCTTTGGCGTTACGGTCAATGAACTGCTCAGCGGTAAAAGACTCTCCGAACAGGAATACATGGTTGCCGCAGAGAAAAATCTGAACCAGTTGGTAAAATCAAGTGTATTCGACCATAAAGACAAGATTGAGTACTTCAAAAAGAAATGGCTGAAAGAGCATGTTGCGATCATGGCGCTCATTGGCATTTGTATTATTGCTGTGTTTGCTGCGGGAATAATCATCAAAAACAGTTTGTTGGTAGCAATTATTCCTTTACTGGTCTTTACAGCACATGGCTGGAGGAATAACTCCATGATGGCATATGCTGAAAAACATGTCTATGATGAGACGGAAAAAGATTAGTTCATTGGGATGTGAAAGCAAAGCACATCTAATAAAGCGCATCTGAT
>JAFRMX010000007.1 GCA_017430455.1 Oscillospiraceae bacterium | reverse complement strand
GATGGCGGTGGCGAAGAGATGCTTTGTCATGGCGAAGAAAGCAGGCGCGACTGACAGCATAACGCTGACGGGCGGCTGCGCGAAGAACGACGGACTTAAGGAAGCGATCGAGCACGTGCTGAAACTCAAGGTCATCAACCTGAAGACAGACCCGCAGCTGATGGGAGCGCTCGGCGCAGCAGAATATGCAAGACAGAAAGGCCTTGCAAAGAAATAATAACGGAAGGAGCACCGGTTTCAGATGAAACTTGTTAAGTTTTTACTCGGCCTGCTGAAGGTACTTCTTATTGTTGTAGTTGTTCTTTTCGTCGTATATTTCTGGAATCTTGACGAGAAGCTTCTCGGCTGGGCCTACCAGCAGGTTAATGAAATGTTCAACCGCAAGAAGGTAGATATTAAATTCTAGTCTGAAAGATATTTTCCATGGAGCTTTATAATTCTCTTATAAAAGAAACAAATGATCTGCTTAATGGCATTACCACGAAGTCATATCCCTATATTCCGTCCAAAGCCTGGAAGGATATAGGTTCTAATGAGCTCGTCCTCTCTAGAGACGCAGCCTTCGAGCTCGGCGCCTCAGGAAAGGGGAGCGCCAACTATATCCTTTTCACATCGTCCGGGGATCTGGTCGAAAAAGATGAGATATGTGTATACGGCAGAGATATTAATGCCATCTCTTCAGATTCTGATTTCGCAAGGATAGTGATTCTCAGAGTCGGAGCACTTGAGATGGAGGATGAGGCCGTGTACAGGACCTTGAAGGACATCGAGTTTTCAAAATATCATGTGTATCCGGAAGGCTATATGGTGCGCATGTCTTCTGAGAACTACCGCGAGCAGGTCAGAATTTCAAAACAGGCTTACAGAAGAGGCATCAGCTTTGAAGCGCTCGGGAACAACTATATTACCGAGTACAAAAAGAATCTGAATGTATTGGCGGTAAAGGTCATGTTTATCACAGACCCTGCCCCAGACTACAGAAAGATGCAGGAGATAGCCAAGAAATCCAGGGATGTCACTGAGACGCTGACTCATATTTTTGAGGGTTTGTCTACAGACTGCTCCGTATGTTCATTGAAAGATGTCTGTGATGAAGTCGAAGGCATGAAAGAATTGCACTTCGGTATCGGAGCAAAAGGAATTAAACACTGAAGCCATAACAAAAAGGCAGGGCAAATGCCCTGCCTTTTTGTTTGACTTAATCCAAGCTTAAGATTATAATTAGTTCAAATAATTTAACTTTTCCGCGGGGGGTGCTTCTATGACAACCGGTATGAATTTATGGGATTTTAATGTCTGGGCTTTTCTTCTTACAATTTCTGAGCTTCTGATAGCCATGATCGTTGCACAGATCCTTAGAAATAATATTAAACTGATAAAACAGACAATGATCCCGAGTTCGGTTCTGGGAGGTTTTTTGCTTCTGCTGGTCCACTGGCTGTTTAAATCTGCATTCGGGATAGAAATATATAAAACATCTACATTGGAGATTCTTACATATCACGGACTGGGGCTGGGCTTTGCCGCTCTCGCGCTAAGAAATACCCCCAAAAAAACGGACGGCGTTTCCAAGACGGGTGCTTTTGATTCGGGAGTTACAGTGGTAAACGGATATCTGCTGCAGGCGGTCATTGGCCTTTTGATCACGATAATTCTCTATAAAGCTATCGGCAGTTTCTTTGCTTCAGGAATTATACTCCCCATGGGCTACGGGCAAGGGCCCGGACAGGCTTATAACTGGGGACATACATACGAGATACAGCACGGCTTTGAACACGGAACATCATTCGGACTCGCAATCGCGGCTATGGGTTTTGTATCCGCCAGTGTCGGGGGAGTGATATGCTTAAATCGCATGAAAAAGAAAGGAATCTTCAAAGGAGAGATAGGGCAGGATGCGGTTGAGGAGTACACTGTAGACACCTTTACCGGGAAAAACGAGATCCCGGTCACCGAGTCCATGGACAAGTTTACAATCCAGGTCGCGCTCGTCTTCATCTCCTACACTTTGGCCTATGCGGTAATGACAGGACTGAACAAATTGCTTGATCCGTCAGGGCAGGGAGCTTCAGGCATAGCCGGCACGCTGCAGGGTATGATCTGGGGATTTCAGTTCCTGTTTGGCACTGTTTGCGCAATACTCGTCAAGACCATACTCAATGCACTAATGAAAAAAGGCGTGATCAAGCGTAATTACACCAATAACTTTATGCAGAACCGCATATCAGGCTTCATGTTCGATATAATGGTCGTCGCTTCCATCGCTGCGATCGACCTGAGCGCCTTCAAAAACAGAGAATTCGTAATACCTCTTACTCTTATCTGCATTGCAGGTGCCGTGGGAACCTATTTCTATCTGAAATTCGTCTGCAAAAGGATATTTCCCTGGTATGAATACGAGGCATTCCTTTCGCTCTACGGTATGCAGACAGGCACAGCTTCAACCGGAGCTATACTTCTTCGAGAGATAGACCCGAAATACGAAACTCAGGCCAGCAATAATATGGTCTACCACATGCCCTGGGCTATCCTGTTCGGTGCACCTATGTTTCTGATGGTTGGTATCGCTCCGAGAAGTCTCTCAAATGCAATAATTGTTTTGCTGGCATGTGTAGGATTATTTGCAGTTTTCAATGTTGTACTTTTCAGAAAACAGATATTCAGGAAGAAAAAGACAAAGTAAATATTTCAATACAGGTTTTGGGCTTAGATTATTTCACCAGTTTTTCTGCCGTTTCGGCACCGAAAGCAATAAGCTCATCGCATGAGACACCGTTTCCTTTGAGCTCACAACACCTTATAACTCCGTATCTGTCCCTGAAAGTCCCTGTTATCTCCTTCGTGAGAGCAGAGACTTTCATTTTTTCTTCCCGGGTCTTCGCATTCACAGCAAGCCCTGCAACCATTACTGCACCGGATATAACTCCGCATATTTCGCCGCATCTGACTCCACCGCCGAAACCCTCCGCAACGGCTGCTGACTGAACTTCCGTAAGCCCGGTTTTATCCTGCATGCTGAGCATGACGCACTGCGCGCAATTGTAACCTTCCCGATGAAATGAAACGGCTTTTTCTCCAATTTCCATAAGACGCCTCCTTTTTCAGCATTATATAATTACTAAAAAGATTTATCAATTTGAAATACATATGATATAATAAAATTTAAGTCTTTATTGCTGTCCCTTCAGGAGGATAAAAATGGCTTACATATGTTTTGATAAGGTCGGGAAAGATTATATATCTGGAGAAGTGACGGTAAATGCACTCAAAGGGGTCTCCTTTGAAATAGAAAAGGGTGAGATATGCGTTATCGTCGGAGAATCCGGAGCAGGTAAAACGACGCTTTTAAATATTCTTGGCGGAATGGATGTCCCTTCATCAGGCAGAATAGCAGTCGACGGGAAGGAGATCTCGGCTTTCAAAAAACGGGAGCTTACCCGGTACCGCAGAAACGATGTCGGATTTGTTTTCCAATTCTATAATCTGATCCCGAATCTCACAGCAATTGAAAATGTGGAGATAGCAGCACAGCTTTGTAATGATTCGATGGATCCGGATGAAGTTCTGGAGAATGTCGGGCTTTCCGACAGAAAAGGCAACTTCCCGGCGCAGCTGTCCGGCGGAGAACAGCAGAGAGTTGCAATTGCCCGAGCTCTCGCAAAAAATCCAAAGCTTCTGCTCTGTGACGAGCCGACAGGTGCCCTTGATTATATAACAGGCAAAGCTATCCTGAAACTGCTTCAGGATACTGCCAGAAACACAGGAATGACAGTCGTCATCATAACTCACAATAAGGCTCTTACCGCAATGGCAGACAGAGTTATACGCCTCAAAAGCGGGACAGTCACCGAGTGCTTCTTGAACGAGAACATAATACCTGTAGAAAATATCGAATGGTGAAAATCGGTTCAGAAAGTACAGTATCCGATCGGCAGTACAGCATGTGTCAGAGATTGTATTATGTCTTTATTTAACAGTAAAATGCTGATAAGGACCATAAGGTCCGGATTCGGGCGTTTTCTTTCGATACTTTGTATCGTGGCGCTCGGTGTCGGCCTTTTTACAGGTCTTAAATGTTCAAAACCTGCACTTGTCGCGACTGCTGACAGATATATGCAAACCCAGAACATGTATGATTTCCGGCTGGTCTCGACACTGGGTATTGAGGACAAAGACGCAGAAGCCTTTAAAAATGAAGAGTTTACTGCATGCACTGAAGGCGCATGTTCTGTGCATGCTTTCGCTGATGCCGGAGACGGCGAAAAGATCTACGAATTCATGTCCCTGACAGATGAGATCGCCGTGCCTTACCTTATATCCGGAGAAATGCCGTCTGACAAGGAAGAATGTCTGGCGGATTCAGCGGTATTTGATGAATCCGATATAGGAAAGCTGATTGTTGTTTCAGAAAACAATGATGAGGATACTCTTGAGGAATTTTCAAATCTAAGATTTCGTATATCCGGAATCGCCAAATCCCCGCGGTTTATCAGCAGAGTGGACAGATCCGATACAGATCTCGGATCAGGGAAGGTCGAAGGTTTTGTCTATATTCAGCCCCGGGTCTTCACATCGGATGTCTATCATGAGCTTCTAATCACATGCCCTATGGAAGGTGAGCTTTATTCAGATGATTATGATAGCGCAGCCGAAAGAATAAAACCTGAAATAGAAGAGCTTCTGGAAAAAAGAGCAGAGAAAAGATATTTGAAGCTTTATAATGATGCCGCGGAGGAACTCCGCGATGCCAGGGCAGAACTTGACGACGCGAAAGCAGAGCTCGACGACGGCTGGAAAGAATATTATGAGGGAAAGGAAAAGGCCGAAAAAGAGATCGCCGACAATTTGAAGACGCTCCAGGCCATTACAAACGGCCTTTACCTTAAGGAGCAGGAGCTTTATTCAGCCATTGAGACCGCGAACCGGAATCTTGCAAAAATAAATGAAGCTCTGGCACAGCTCCCGGCGGAGGCTGAAGAACAAAGAGCGTATCTGCAGGCGCAGGCATCCGCTGTTCAGGCAGGCATTAAGGCAGCTTATGACGGCATTTCACAGATAGAAGAGGGCAGAAAGGAAGTAAACTACAACTGGGTCAAATTCTATGAAGCAAGAGACGAAGCACTGGCTGAGCTGAAAGATGCCAGGGATGAGCTCATAGATGCAGGGAAAGAGCTTGCCGACGGAGAAAGAGAATATAAAGACAGCCTGAAAGAACTTGAAGATCTCAAAAGACCGGATACGTATGTTCTCGGCAGAGCAGAGAACGAGAGCCTTGCCACGTTTGAGGGCGATATCGATACGGTAAGTGCAGTCGGAGATATCTTCCCGGTGTTTTTCGCTCTGTTGGCGGCGCTGGTATGTATGACGACCATGACACGCATGGTTAATGAAGACAGGACCGTCATAGGTACTCTGAAAGCGATCGGAGTGCCCGGATCTTCAGTTGCCTCAAAGTATCTCTGGTATTCGGGGCTTTCATCCTTTATAGGAGCTGTTCTGGGATTCTTTGCAGGAACAGCCTGCATTCCACTGGTTGTCTGGCGGGTGTATCAGATAAACTATGATTATACTGCATTACAATACTACTTCAGTCCGTTCTATCTTGTCGGGAGTGTAATGCTTTGTATTGCTCTCTCACTTGCTGTAACCCTCTGGGCATGCGGAAAAGAATTCAGAGGAATGCCTGCAGACCTGATTCGCCCAAAGACTCCGCCTGCAGGGAAACGGATACTGCTGGAGAAGATCGGTTTTATATGGAAAAGACTCGGTTTTCTCAACAAGGTAATGCTTCGAAACGCTTTCAGGAGCAAACAGAGAATGCTGATGATGATCCTCGGGGTGAGCGGCTGCACTGCCCTGCTGGTAACAGGCTTCGGAATCAGTGACAGTGTAGGTGATATAATGAACTACCAGTATGATGAGATCATGATGTATGATATTGCAATATCTGCGGATGAGGACAAAACAGATGATCTTAAAGAGCTTGTCCCTCTGCTTTACAGCAATGCCGGAAACTATGCTTTTGCTCATGCTGAGAGCGTTACAGCCTTCTCGGGCAGCAAAGAATGGGACTGTGATCTTGTCCTCACAGACGGAAAAGACTTGAATGGCCTCATTGATTTTCATCGCAAGGGAACTTCTGTGCCCTATCCGAATAAAGGGGAAGCCATAATAAGCATAAAACTTGCAGACGAGCTCGATCTGAAAGAGGGGGACAGTATATCTTTTACTGCCGGAGATGAAGAAAATGAGTATTCGCTTAACATAATAGGAATATTTGATAATTATGTTAACCATTATATATTCACGGTTCCGGAGAGCGTACCAGGACTTGAAAACAACACCGTATTTTTATCTGTGAAGGAAGGAAAAAGTGCGGGAGAAACTGCAGCTGAAGCCAGAGGCATTGAGGGCGTTACTTTTGTCTCGGTCGCTTCGGATGAGAAAGAGATTATGTCAAAATCCATGGACAGTCTTGACGCTATAGTCTATGTAGTCATCATCTGCTCCGGGGCACTCGCCTTTATAGTTATCTATAACCTTACGAATATCAATATAATGGAACGGCTCAGAGAGATCGCGACCGTCAAAGTACTCGGTTTTACAAATATTGAGACCAGCGAGTATGTATTGAGAGAAAACATTCTTCTCTCCTTTCTCGGGGCGGCTCTCGGACTGATACTCGGCAAATATCTCCATATGTATATAATAACGCGGATAGATGTTGATGCCTTGAAATTTGATCTCCGTATCACGCCGCTAAGCTATATACTTTCTTATATAATTACGGTTGCATTCTCGGTCTGTGTAAACTATGCTATGAGAATAAAGCTGGATCATGTCAAAATGGCTGAATCTTTAAAGTCCGTAGAATAGAACGGAGAACATGCTCGCTGATGGAAGATTTTATTGTCTGTTTAAACGCGGTATTTCCGATTTTTATGGTAATGGGTCTCGGATATATCGCCAGATTGACCGGTGTTGTAAAGAAGGAAGAAGTCTCACGGCTGAGTGCGCTTGCTTTTAACGTGTTCCTGCCCATAATGCTTTTTTACAATGTCTGCGAATCGGACATTTCTTCAGTAGTTCGTCCAAAATATCTGTTCTTTCTGGTCGTCGCACTGGCGTTCATCTATACCTTTGCTTTTATATATGTAATGCTTACCGAGAAGGAAACACTGAAAAAAGGAGTAATGATCCAAGGAATTTTCAGAAACAACACGGCAGCAGTAGGCCTTACGGTCATGCAGAATATATTTGGGGACGAAGTCGGAGCCTATATGGTCGGCGTAGCGGTTTTAGTCCCGCTTATGAATGCTCTTGCAGTCATAACTCTGGACCTTTTCAACGGGAGAAAACCGGAGCTCAAAGAATTGCTCAGAAGAATAGTTACAAACCCGCTTATTATCGGCTCTCTGCTCGGTCTTGCTTTTCTTCTCTCCGGATTAAAATTTCCTGTTTTCATAGAAAAAGGTCTTAAAATGACGGCAAATGTCTCGACACCGTTTATGCTATTCTCACTCGGTGCCTTTTTCAGTTTCAGGGGAATGGGAAAGTACCTGAAGGACATTATTGAGATAAACATTATCAAAATGCTGATCGTTCCCGCGTTTACGCTTGTTGCGGCTTATCTTATGGGATTTCGCGGGCTTGAATATGTGGGGATACTCTCAATGTTCGGCTCTTCCAGCGCGGTTTCATCATTTGCCATGACTCAGCAGATAGGCGGAGACGACCATCTTGCGGCATATCTGGTTGTCACAACAAGTGTATTTTCGCTTTTTACATTTTTCATTTTTCTATACGTTTCCAAAAGATTGGGATTGTTTTAAAAATATTAATTATCGGATTCCCTGTTTATGGTAATATCATAAAAAATTCAGGAGGCAAAACCATGTCTTTACTTGGAGATTTTTTTAAAAGTCTGTTCGGCATAAAAGATGAAAAAAAGCAGGCTGATCTGCCGTGTTCAAACTGCCCTTCAGGGTGTTCAATAGCGCCTGAGGCCTGCGAAGTCTGCAAACCGTATAAGACTCAGCTTCTTGATGTCCTGTATTATGCGGACGATATTGATGCATTCCGCGCCAGATATGAGGTGGTAGGGGAAAGCGCTTCATCAGGGACTTACGAATGCCCGTACTGCGGGGCCCCGAGCGCCAATCCGTATACATGCGAATACTGCGGCATGTCAATAAAAGAGGACAACGGCAAGATAAGAGTCGCACGCGCCAGTGATATACCGAATCCGATCCTTCAGGCCCAGGACATCATCTGGGAGCGCTACGAAAACATAGTTGACGGTTATGACGACGACGAGTCCTCCGGCGGACTGCTCAGTGCCATAGCTGAACTGTTTACGGGTTCATCGTACAATTCACAGGGAAATCCGCTCGGAAGCAAAATGTCCGAAGAGGATATAAAAGAAGCAGCAAAACTGTATGGCGTGAAGATATCCGAATACCTGACCGGCCTTGATAACGGAAGGTATAAGACCTTAAAAGCAAAAAAACAGGAAGACGCGTATTCCTCTTTTACATCATCGTCCTCATCATTCTCAAATGCAGGTTCAGGACTCGGACTTGGGGCTGCTACACTGGGGCTTTTCAGTATGCCGACTTTTACAGGAAGCCACAATTTCTCCGTTCAGCATTACAGTGTTCCGCACCCAAATCATGTGCAGAATTTTTCACATTTATATAGCGTGCAGCATAACAACGGGAGCGCTCACCATCAGTCTCATTCCTCCCATCACTATTACTCTGATTCCGCTGACAGCGGAGTACATGCGGGTCAGAGCCCCAAGCCCTCCCAAAATCACAAGCCTCAAGGCAACTCAATCAATCTGCAGGTGAATACGAAGCCCTCCCATAACAATAAACCTCAGAATGTTATTCATCTGAAAGATAATAACGGGCGTGAGATAAAATAGAAACTGTTCTGAAAGGTGTTTATGCTATGTCGGAAGACAGAAAAAATAAGAAAGATAAGGCGGGGGAGGCGGGAGAGGCCGCTGTTCCCCGCCATATTGCGATAATTTTGGACGGTAACGGGCGCTGGGCAAAGAAACGCGGTCTTCCCAGAACTGCCGGACATGCTGTCGGCTCCGAAAACTTCAGGAAAATTGCTCTCTATTGCCGGGACATAGGTGTGGATTATCTGACTGTCTATGCGTTCTCGACAGAAAACTGGAAACGTCCTGAGACGGAAGTCAATACCATCATGAAGCTTCTTGAAAAGTATCTGCATGAAGCTATAGACACTATGGAGCGTGACCGCATGCGAATGCAGGTCTTCGGTGATGTTTCCGGCCTTTCTCCGAGACTTCAGGAGCTTGTAAAACAGACCAATGAAATTGCATCACGATTTGAAGGATTTACCGCCAACATATGTTTAAACTACGGCGGTAGAGATGAGATAGTTAGGGCTGCCGGAAAGTATGCGGCAGATCTTGTTGCAGGCAGAGCCGAAGGAGAACTGAGCGAGGAACTCTTTTCATCATATCTCGACAGTGCAGGGACACCGGATCCGGATCTGATAATACGCCCCGGAGGAGAAGTCAGAATATCCAATTTCCTGCTTTGGCAGGGAGCTTACAGTGAACTTTATTTCAGCGACGTGCTCTGGCCGGATTTCGGGACTTCCGAGCTGGATAAGGCAATCGCTGAATTCAATAACAGAAACAGAAGGTATGGAAATGTCGGTTAAAAGTATTTCAGTCCTCGGTTCAACAGGATCGATCGGCAGGCAGACCCTTGCTGTAGCAGGGCACGCCGGGATCAGTGTTTCAGCTCTTTCCGCCAACAGAAAAACGGATATGCTTGAGGAGCAGACGAGAAAATTCAGACCGGAATATGTGGCGGTCTATGATGAGGATGCTGCGCGAGATTTCAAGGTCAGAGTGGCGGACTTGGATGTGAAAGTTGGCGCAGGACTCGAAGGCCTTACAGAAGCTGCAACTTATGAAAAGTCCGACTGCGTTGTGACTGCAGTTTCCGGAGCAATAGGCCTGAAGCCTACCCTTGCCGCCATAGACTGTAAGAAAAGAATAGCCCTTGCAAACAAGGAAACTCTGGTTTGCGCCGGAGATATAGTAATGAAAAAGGCCTCTGAGAACGGGACAGAGATCGTTCCAGTGGATTCGGAGCACAGCGCGATATTCCAGTGCCTTATGGGGAGAAAGAAAGGCGAGCTGAAAAAGATACTCCTGACAGGCAGCGGCGGACCTTTCAGAGGAAAGACAAGAGATGAACTTAAGGATGTATCTCCCGAGGATGCCGTGAGGCATCCAAACTGGAGCATGGGGCCCAAAATATCCGTAGACAGTGCTACTATGATGAATAAAGGCCTTGAGTTTATCGAGGCTATGCATCTTTTCTCAGTCACTCCGGACGATATTACTGTTGTTGTCCATCCTCAGAGTGTGGTTCATTCGATGGTGGAGCTTGTCGATGGAACAGTTATTGCACAGCTGGGAGTTCCGGATATGGGCCTTCCGATACAGCTGGCACTGACATACCCGGAGAGAGTTCCTTCAATGTTCGGGCGTCTGGACTTCTACAGCCTTAAGGATCTCACTTTTGAAGCACCGGATTACGAGAAGACCCCTTGCCTGAAACTCGCCATTGACTGTGCCCGCAGAGGCGGTACTGCCCCTTGTATTATGAGTGCTGCGAATGAAGTGGCTGTATGGAAATTTCTGAGGCATGAGATAGGATATAACGAGATCTATGACGCGGCTGCTCTTGCTGTTGAAAAGATACCGGCGTCAGATGATCCCGATCTCGATACAATACTTTTGGCGGATGAAGCGGCACGCAGCTTTGTCAGGGAGAATTTCAGCAGATGACAGCATTTTATATCATAATAGCTATACTTATTTTCGGCGTTCTTATAATCATACATGAATTCGGGCATTTCACTGCAGCAAAGCTCTGTGGTGTCAAAGTCAATGAATTTGCAGTCGGTATGGGGCCTGCCTTGATCAAAAAGCAGAAGGGCGAAACACTGTTTACCGTCAGATGTATCCCTTTCGGGGGTTTTTGCGCTATGGCCGGAGAGGACGAAGAATCGGATGATCCCCGCGCTTTCACCTCCCAGAGCGCTTGGAAGAGGATAATTATCCTATGCGCGGGCTCCTTCAACAATTTCCTTCTCGGGCTCATAATCGTAATGATACTCTATTCCTCTGCGGAAGCATTCTATGCTCCGGTCATAGGGGAATTTATGGAGGGCTGCCCGTATGAAAGTGAGGAGCTCCTTCAGGTCGGAGACAGATTTATTAAGATTAACGGCAGGAGAGTTTATCAGCTTTCGAATGTAAACGAGTATCTTTCGGCAGATGAAGACGGAATATATGATCTTGTAATAAGAAGAGACGGAAAGCGAATAAAACTCAATGATATCAGGCTCGAGAAAATGGAATATGAGGGCAGGGAAGGGGAATACATCGGATTGCTCTTTAATGCATATGATGAGGGAAACTTCGGCAACGTGATCAGGTATTCCTGGAATACATGCATGGATTTCGGAAGAATGATCTGGCAGAGCCTCGGACAGCTTGTCCACGGAAAAGTCAAAGCAGAGGATCTCTCGGGACCTGTCGGAATCGTGGACCTTATGGCAGAAACGGGTGAACAGGCTGAGACAGTCTCAGACGGGCTGTATTCTGTATTCTATCTTGCCGCCTTCATAGCTGTAAACCTTGCCATAATGAATATGCTTCCTATCCCGGCGCTTGATGGCGGAAGAGTGTTTCTTCTGATTGTAACTGTCATCATTGAAGCGATTACCAAAAAGAAGCTCGACCCGAAATATGAAGGATACGTCCACGCTGCGGGGCTTATATTGCTTCTCGCGCTTATGGCATTTATAATGTTCAATGACATTTATAAACTTATAAAAGGATAAACCGGTACAGAATAATATGAACAGCAGAAAGTCGATAAAGATCAGGGGACTTGAGATTGGAGGCGCGGCTCCTGTGTCTGTCCAGTCCATGTGCAATACGAAGACCTGGGATGTGGAAGCTACAGTCGCTCAGATAAACGCTTTTAAAGCTGCCGGATGCGATATAGTCAGGATAGCGATCCCTGATATGAAGTCTGCTCAGGCAGTATCGGAAATTCGGGAAAAGACGGATATGCCTCTTGTTGCAGACATTCATTTTGACTACCGGCTCGCGCTTGAAGCAGCAGAGAGAGGAATAGACAAGATACGTATAAACCCGGGCAACATAGGCGGCAGTGAAAACGTAAAGAAGGTAGCTGATGCCTGCAGAAAGAGAAACATTCCCATTCGTATCGGTGTCAATGCCGGAAGTCTGGAAAAGCCTCTTCTCGAAAGATACGGACATCCCTGCCCCGAAGCCATGGCGGAGAGTGCTGAGGGACATATAAAGCTTCTGAACAGATATGATTTTGACGATATCTGTATTTCCATGAAATCCTCTTCCGTATCTATGACTGTTGCAAACTACCGTCTTGCGAAAGAACGTTTTTCGTATCCTCTGCATCTCGGCGTCACCGAGACGGGAACCTCATGGAACGGCACGATCCAGTCTGCTGTCGGTATCGGAACCCTTTTGAACGAAGGCATCGGAGATACTATACGTGTCTCTCTCACAGCAGACCCTGTGGAAGAGGTAAAGGCCGGCATAGCAATACTCAAGGCATGCGGTCTGCGAAAAAACGGTGTCAGATTTATCTCATGCCCCACTTGCGGCAGAACAGAGATCGATCTGATATCTCTTGCCGCCGAAGTCGAGGAGAAGCTCAAAGATGTCAGCAAAGACATTACGGTTGCTGTCATGGGCTGTGTTGTAAACGGGCCCGGAGAGGCCAGAGAA
Source organism: Oscillospiraceae bacterium (assembly GCA_017430455.1). GTDB lineage: Bacteria > Bacillota > Clostridia > Oscillospirales > Oscillospiraceae > Limivicinus. Next base: position 60,523 of record JAFRMX010000007.1, on the reverse strand, counting down.
GCCGATTTCGGAATAGCAGGAGGGGTCGGCAAGGGAATACTGTTCAAAAAAGGAGAGGTCCTTGGAACATATCCATACAGCGAGCTCTCCTCAAGACTTATGGATCTTATAAACGGAATTGAAGACTGATGACAAAATTTCTTGAAATGTTTCCTTCGTGCAAAGTCCTTGAAGACAGCTGCGGAGGCCTCCAGAATGCATATGTGACGGAAGCTCAGGTCGATGAAGAAGAGATGACTCTCACTCTCAACATTCACTTTGACACGATGCCGGCTCCGGCAGACCTGACTATACTTTCACAGCGCATAAAAGAAGATTACGGGCTCACGGGCGTAGGCATCAATCCGGACTACACAAGAACCGTAAGAGCTTCTTCCTCTGCTACGGATCCCGGCAGCAGCAGTGGAAAATCTCCTGCCGGAAAGGTCATCTACGGCCATGAAATAAAGACGAAACCTGTCCCTATGTCAACGCTTACAGCGGAATCGGGGAAGGTCACAGTTGAAGGTGATGTGGTCGCTGTGACAAACCGCGAGCTTCAGAGAAGAGGAGGGGCAGTGCTCTCTTTCGACCTGACGGATATGACAGGTACATTCAAGGTATCAAAGTTTTTCAGCCGGGACGATGACAGATCAGTCTTCGACAAGATAGCCGAGGGCGATCATCTTACAGTCAGCGGACAGATCTCTTTCGATAAATATGCCGAAGACATAACAATAGAGCCCAGGAGCATAGCCAAGGGCAAAAAATACGTGCGCCCGGACAATGCTCCGGAAAAACGCGTGGAGCTGCATCTCCATACGAGATTCTCTGCTCTGGACGCGCTTACAGATCCTGCCAAGGCAGTTGAGAGAGCCGCATACTGGAACATGCCCGCAATAGCAGTTACAGACCACGGAGTCGCTCAGGCTTTTCCGGATATGTGGAAAGCGGGAAAGAAATACGGCGTCAAGATCATATACGGCATGGAGGCGTACTATGTTAATGATATGGACGGCAATCGCGCTGTCCACGGCAAGAGCAGCCTTCCGTATGACGGGGATTTTGTAGCTTTTGATATTGAGACTACAGGCCTTAATGCCATAAACGACAGGATCACCGAGATAGGAGCCGTGCTGTTTTCACGTGGTGAGATCAAGGAGACATTCAATACTTTTGTTGACCCTGAAATGCCGATTCCCGCGGATATCACAGACTTAACCGGAATAAAAGACAGCGATGTATCCGGAGCTCCTAAAGAGGAACAGGCGCTTAAGATGTTCATGGACTTCGCCAAGGACAGGCCGCTTGTCGCCCATAACGCATCATTTGACGTCGGTTTCATGACGGCCGCGGCAAAACGTCACGGGATCCGGTTTTCGTATGTATACATCGATACACTTGCTCTTTCCAGAGCGCTGCTCCAGGACCTGAAGCGCCATAAGCTCGATACTGTCGCGAGCCATCTCAATCTTCCCAAGTTCAACCACCACCGCGCTTCGGATGACGCTCTGGTATGCGGGCAGATCATGCTCAGGTTCCTTCCTATGCTGAAAAGCCTCGGAGTCAGGACGATAGATGATATAGGCGAGGCTGTGACCAGGCTGAAGCCTTCGGATTCCAGCAAGACCTATCATATGATCCTTCTGGTACAGAACAAAAAGGGCCTTAAGAATCTGTATGAGATGATCTCCGAGTCGTACCTCAAATACTACCACAGAGTGCCGACCGTTCCGAAAAGCGTTCTCTCCCAGCACAGGGAGGGGATCCTTGTTGGTTCTGCATGCGGTATGGGCGAGCTTTACGGGGCTGTCATGAGAGGCGAGGACGATGAGCACCTCAAACGCATTGCTTCGACATATGATTATCTCGAGGTTCAGCCAATATGCAATAACGGTTTTCTGGTCGACAACGGAAGAGTAAGCAATGTTGGCGTTCTTCAGGATTATAACCGCAGGATCATAGATCTGGGCCATAAAATGGGAAAACCTGTAGTTGCGACCTGCGATGTGCATTTTCTGGATCCTGAGGATGAGCAGTACCGCAAGATCTTACAGAATGCCAAGAAATTTGATGATGCAGACAGAGACTGCCCGATATATTTCAGAAACACTGAGGAAATGCTCGCCGAGTTTGCGTATCTTGATGAAGCAACTGCCAAAGAGATAGTTATAGACAATCCGCTCAGGATCGCAGAAACAGTCGAAGAGATAGAGCTGCTCCCCAGGGATCTCTTCCCGCCGAAGATAGAAAACTCAGCTGAAGACCTTAAAGATCTGGTATACGGCAGGATGCACGACATATACGGTGAGAATCCGCCCGATATCGTTAAAAAGAGGGTTGAAACAGAGCTCAATACTATCCTGGAGCATAACTATGACGTCATATACATGTCTGCTCAGAAGCTGGTCAAGAACTCTCTTGAAAACGGTTACCTTGTCGGGAGCAGAGGCAGTGTCGGGTCCTCTATAGTTGCCTTTATGGCGGGAATAACAGAGGTGAACTCGCTCCCGCCGCATTATGTTTGCAGAAAATGCAAATACTCGGAGTTCCCTGAGGACAGCAGCTACGGCTGCGGAGCGGATATGCCTGAGAAGCTGTGTCCGGTATGCGGAGAGCCTCTTTACCGCGACGGCTTCGATATCCCGTTTGAGACATTCCTTGGCTTCCCCGGAAACGAGAAGACTCCCGATATTGATCTTAACTTCTCGGGAGAATATCAGGCCAAAGCTCATAAATATACAGAAACGCTCTTCGGAAGCGATCACGTATTCAGGGCAGGCACTATCGGCACTCTTGCAGAGAAAACGGCATACGGCTATGTTAAAAAGTATCTTGAAGACCATAATATGCAGACCACAAAGGCAGATGAAAACCGCCTTGCACTCGGCCTTGTCGGAATAAAACGTACTACAGGACAGCATCCCGGAGGCCTTGTAATAATACCGCAGGATAAAGATGTAACGGATTTCTGCCCTGTGCAGCACCCAGCAGATGACCCGGACAGCGGTATTATAACGACTCATTTCGAATACCACTGCATGGAAGATAACCTTCTCAAGCTCGACGAGTTAGGGCATGATGATCCCACAATGATAAGGATGCTTGAGGATATGACCGGGGAAAATGCCAGAGAGATATCTCTTTCAGATCCGGAGACGATGTCCATCTTTACTTCCCCGTCAGTTCTGGGGCTTCCGGAGGACGATCCGATAATCGGCAAAACAGGCACTATCGGGATCCCTGAATTCGGTACCGGATTCACCCGCCAGATGCTTGTAGACACCCGGCCTGACAAATTCGATACTCTCATACGTCTTTCAGGCTTTTCGCACGGGACCGATGTCTGGGCGGGCAATATCCGGGATCTTATAGTCAATAAGATCGCTACTGTCAACGAGACGGTCGGATGCCGTGACGATATAATGCTCTATCTTATCTCCAAGGGAATCGAACCGTCCCTCGCTTTCAAAACAATGGAGGCGGTCCGTAAGGGCAAGGTCAAGAAAACAGGCAAATTCCCGTCTGATGCCGAACAGATGATGAGAACTGCCGGCGTGCCGGACTGGTATATAGAGTCCTGCCGCAAGATAGCATATCTTTTCCCGAAAGCACATGCAGTGGCCTATGTAATGATGGCATTCAGAATAGCATGGTTCAAGGTCCATTATCCGCTTGCCTTCTACAGCGCGTATTTCTATCGCAGGTCCCAGAAGGACGGCTTTGATGCTCTCATGATGACAGGAGGCGCGGAGTCGGTTCGGCGCAAGATAAACGAGCTGAGGCGCAAGACGGATATCACTAAAAAAGAAGAAGACCTCCTGGTCACCCTGGAGGCAGTTTATGAGTTTAACTTAAGAGGCTTCAGCTTTGCACCGATAGATCTTTACAAGTCGGATCCGAACAGATTCCTGATCGTCGGGGAAGACAGACTTCGTCCGCCGTTTATCTCCATCTCCGGGCTGGGAGGCGCTGCTGCCGAGGACCTGGCAAGGGCAAGGGAAGGCGGAAGAAAGTTCATTTCGGTAGAGGAGCTGTCATCATTATGTCCGAAACTCAGCTCAACCCACGTTCAGATACTGAAGGATATCGGCGCGCTCGGAGAGCTGCCGGAGACAAGCCAGATAACGCTTTTCGATTTCTGAGTGCTATGAATGATATCAGATCAATCAAACCGGATACAGGGAATTACGGGAAAACGCTGATCCTGAAATGTGAGGACGGCGGATTTGAGCAGTTTTTCTCGGAGCAGATGCGCTCCTTCGGAGTCACAGTTGACCAGGTAATAGTAAGACACCTTCCGAGAGCATTTCAGGCCGTGCTTCCCGGTATGCCGTTTTATTCCGTTTTCTGGAAAAGCTGGAAAAAAAGGCTCTGCGAATTTGACCTCATAATAGTCTTTGATGTTGTCGCGAACCTTCCGCTCATTAAAAAGCTGAAAAAGATGGGGCCTCAGGCAAAACTGGTGCTGTGGAACTGGAACATCCGATCGGATCCGATGGATGAGTATAAGGATTTTTGCGATATCTGGTGCTTTGACGAAAAATGCTGCTGTGACTTCGGATGGAAGTATGATCCGCAGTTTTATTTCGATATCGTCAATTCATTTGACGTCAGCGACGACAAAAAAACCTGCCTGTTTGTCGGATTTGACAAGGGCAGGATCAGTACTCTGGAAGAACTTGCAGAGCATATAAATGACAGTGGTTATGAAAGCAATTTTTCTGTCTTTATGCCGGAAACGAAAACCGGGAAGCACGTAAAAGTGCTTGAGGAGATGGCAGATTATCCGGATGTCCTGAAAAGGACCTGCTCATGCCATGCGGTGGTGGAGATCCTGCAGGGAAAACAGTGCGGAATAACGACAAGAACGCTCGAGGCAGCTGTATTAGGCAAAAAGCTCATCACGGACAATACCGGGATCCTGAAAAGCGATCTATATGAGAAGGACAATGTTTTCGTTTTGGGATATGATGATTATTCGGAACTCAACGATTTCCTGAGCTCTCCGCTTAAGGAGATCCCTGATGAGATAAAACGGAAGTATATGTTTCCCGCCTGGCTTGAAAGGATCATGCAAGATTCGGTCTGTCCTTTTTGAACCTTATAACAGCAAAGAAGATCAGCAGGATCAGAGCAACTGCCGTGCAGTAACCCCCGAAGTCCAGCCATACATCCATGACACTGCTGCCCCTCTCGAAAAAAAGCTGGACCGTTTCATCCGAAAGGGCGGAGACAAGCCCTGCAAGCAGGATAAGCGAGACCCCTGCGATACTGACTTTTTTCTCATTTATTATAAGAAACGAGAACTCGGCGCCGAGCGCGAAAAATTCCGTGAAGTGCGCAAGCTTCCGGACAAGGTGCTCCGTCACTTTCCCCTTTCCGACAAACAATTCGAGAATCGGCCCGACCAGCTCTTTGACATATAGCGAGAGAGCCGAGCTCTCCTCTTTCGAGTCCGTGGAATTTCTGAATATGAATATGAGCGTGAGCACTATGAGCACTGTCAGGACCGCTCTGACCGTTTCTTTTTTCTTCATGACGACATTATAGATTAATGCACAGGCTATTTCAATTGGGCATTCAGTTATTTTTCACAAATTCTGCTTCAGAATTCCCAAAAAAAATGTTGATTTTCAGCATTTTTTTGTTTGATTTATACAAAGTTATTTGATATTATTCTTTCGGTAAAAACAAATCTGAAAAAAGGAGACTTATTAAATGATCAATGTAGGCATAAACGGCTTCGGACGTATCGGTTCACTCACTTTCCGCGCAGGTATAGTCGCAGATGATGTGAACATCGTAGCGATCAACGCTCCCGGCCATCCCGCTTCCCAGCTTGCATACTGCATCAAGTACGATACTGTACACGGCAGATTCAACGGCACTGTAGAAGCAAATGACGAAGAGAGCTATCTTGTTGTCAACGGCAAGAAAGTTCTTGTCCTTGCAGACAAAAAATACCGCGATCCTGCCCTTATTCCCTGGGGTGAGCTCGGAGTAGACTATGTCCTCGAGTGCACAGGCGCATTCCTCACAAAGGAAGCAGCACAGCCCCACATCGACGGCGGCGCCAAGGTCGTTGTCATGTCCGGCCCCGCAAAGGACGACACTCCGATGTTCGTCTGCGGTGTAAACCTTGAGAAATACACATCTGATATGCAGTTTGTTTCCAATGCTTCCTGCACTACAAACTGCCTCGCGCCCATGGCAAAAGTCCTGAACGACAACTTCGGTATCGTTGAAGGCCTTATGACGACAGTTCATGCTTCCACAGCTACCCAGTCCGTAGTTGACGGATTCAGCAAGAAGAACTGGAGACTCGGCAGATCCGTATATAACAACATCATCCCGACCTCAACCGGAGCCGCAAAAGCAGTCGGCAAGGTCATCCCCGAGCTTAAAGGCAAACTCACCGGCACTTCCATGCGTATTCCTTCCGGCGACGTCTCCATCGTAGACCTGACTGCTCGTCTCGACAAGGCAGCCACATACGACGAGATCTGCGCAGCCATGAAGGCAGCCTCCGAAGGCCCGATGAAGGGAATCCTCGAGTATGTCGACGAGGAAGTCGTTTCCTCCGATTTCAAGACGGACGCGCACACCTCCATCTTTGACGCAAAAGCAGGCCTTTCTCTCAACGATCATTTCGTCAAACTCATGGCCTGGTACGACAACGAGTGGGGCTTCTCCAACAAGATGCTCGACCTCACCCGTCACATCGACAGCGTACGCAACGCCTGATCGCATATCATAATTATACAGATTAACTCAAAGGCAAACCGGCAACCGGTTTGCCTTTGTTCTTTTCAGGTTCTGACAGCCATTTCTGTATGCGGCATGACAAATCTTGTATTTTATTGCCCGATGAGATATAATCAATTGTTTTGTGAACAAAAACTGATGAGGTATTTATGATCATGTATGATGTAATAATAGTCGGCGCGGGGCCTGGAGGCATATTCTCTGCGTATGAGCTTTCAAAGAACTCGGATCTGAAGATTGCCGTGTTCGAACTCGGAAGACCTCTGGAGCAGCGTAAATGCCCGATAGACGGGAAAAAGATCAAATCCTGCATCAAATGCTCCGTCTGCTCGATAATGTCGGGCTTCGGCGGTGCCGGCGCTTTTTCGGACGGTAAATACAATATAACCAATCAGTTTGGCGGTACGCTCTATGAGCATATCGGCCAGGACAGGGCGATCGAGCTGATGAAGTATGTGGATGAGATAAACTGCAGATACGGCGGCTCGGTCACAAAGCTCTATTCCACGGCCAATTCGGATATAAAGCGCAAATGTCTCCAGAACGGGCTTCACCTTCTGGATGCACAGGTCAGGCATCTCGGAACTGATATAAATTATGAGGTCCTGGGTAACATATACGCCGAACTGAGCAAAAAGGTCGAATTTAAATTCAACACCGAGGTCAGGAGCATCTCCGTCAACGATGACGGCAGCTTCAATGTTATTACGCAGAATGATTCCTTCAGCTGCAGAAAATGCATCGTATCAGTCGGCAGGAGCGGGAGCAAGTGGCTGGAGAGCGTCTGCGATGATCTTGGAATAGAAACGCTTTCAAACAGAGTGGATATAGGAGTCAGGGTCGAACTGCCTTATGAGATATTCAGACCTATGACCGACGAACTCTACGAATCCAAAATAGTATACCGCACGGAAAAGTTTGAGGACAATGTACGGACCTTCTGCATGAATCCGAAAGGCGTTGTCGTAAACGAAAACACAAACGGCATAGTTACAGTCAACGGGCACAGCTACGAGAACGAGAAGATGCACACGGACAATACGAACTTTGCCCTTCTTGTCTCAAAGCATTTCTCAATGCCCTTCAAGGATTCAAACGGATACGGCGAGAGCATCGCAAGACTTTCAAACATGCTCGGGGGCGGAGTCATCATCCAGCGTTTCGGCGATCTTGTCAGAGGAAGAAGGTCAACTGTCAAGCGCATCGAGGAGTCTTATGTAAGACCGACGCTGGCAGCAACGCCCGGAGATCTCTCTCTCGTCATTCCGAAGAGAATACTCGACGGAATAATAGAGATGATCTATGCCCTCGACAAGATCTGCCCGGGAACCGCAAACGACGATACGCTTCTATACGGAGTGGAGGTCAAGTTCTACAATATGGAAGTCTGCCTCGATGAGAATCTTGAGACAACTATTAAGGGCCTGTATGTAATCGGCGACGGAAGCGGAGTGACCCACTCTTTGAGCCATGCCAGCGCCAGCGGGGTACATGTGGCGCACATGATCTTAAATGGCTGATAACAGAAAGAGACAGGGATACATCCACGGCGCTCTGATACTCACTCTCGGCGTCATCATAATGAAGATACTCGGCGCGGTATACAAAATACCGCTCGGCAACATTTTGGGCGACGAAGGCTATTCCATGTTTATGAGCGCCTACAATGTATATAATATCTTCTTTACGCTTGCGACAGCAGGGCTCCCGGTGGCAATCTCAAGGCTTGTTGCCGAGGCTGACGCAAACGGCAGGGTGAAGCAGGAGGAGAAGACCTTCAGAGTGGCGCTTGCGACTTTTGCGGTCATCGGTATTGTCTTTGCCAATCTGATGTATTTTTGTTCAGACTGGTTTGCAGGCACATATCTCGAGAACCCGGATGCTGCCCTCTCGGTCAGGGCAATGGCGCCCGCGATACTTCTGGTCTGTCTGGTTTCAGCTTACAGAGGTTATTTCCAGGGAAACGGCAATATGATCCCGACAACGGTCGACGAGGTGCTGGAAGTGCTCTTCAAGGCAGTCTCAGGGCTTATAATCGCGTCTCTTATACTCAGATCAGGCAAAGGCCTTCCCGAGGGCTCTGCAGGAGCGATTACCGGCGTTTCGATCGGGTCAGTCGTGTCTCTGGCATACATGATCCTTTACCGCCACACGCACAGGGCAAGCCTCAAGGCACCGTATTCCGCCGGGATCAGAGCGGAAGACGATACTCCCGGTGACGATGATAAGGCGGACAAAGCTTCAAAGATAGTAAAAGATATCTTCTCGATCGGAATTCCGATCGCCTTTGGGGCCTGTATAATGGCTATCCTGAATTCCGTGGACTCAAAGCTCTGCATGAACAGACTTCAGTCTGCTGCAGGTTTTTCATACAAAGACGCAAAGATACTCTACGGAGTCTATGGCAAAGCCCAGACATTCTTCAATCTGCCCGCTGCTCTGGTGACTCCTCTCACAATTTCAATAGTTCCTGCCATCTCCGGCGCCATCGCAAAAGGAAACGGGAAAGAGGCAGCACATATCTCCGAGAACTCCATCAAGCTTGCGGCGGTATTTGCAATGCCGATGGGCGCCGGGCTTGCAGTAATGTCAGGTCCGATAATGAACGTTTTCTATAAAGGCAGTCATGAAGCAGGCCCTGCTCTGCTTGCCATGATGGGACTCGCGTCGTTTTTTGTCTGCATACTTCTGATGGAAAACGCTGTTTTACAGGCCTCCGGTTTTGAGAAATACACTATGGCGACTATGATCTCCGGTTCGCTTGTGAAGATTGCTGTGAACTGGTTTCTGGTCGCTCAGCCCGGAATCAACATCTACGGTGCGCCTGTCGGGACCCTGTGCGGATATATCGCCATGTGCGCTGTCAACTATCATTTCATGTCAAAGCATCTTGAAAGAGCCCCCAGCCTTAAAGTGATCTTAGTGAGACCACTTCTCGCCACAGCTGCGATGTCGGTCACAGCCTGGGGAGTATACAGAATCCTCGGCATCGCTTTCGGGCTCAACAATTCCGGCAGAATGCTGATATGCATGGGCGGCGGAATTCTGGCTGCAATTTGCGTATACTTCTTCCTGACGCTCAGACTCGGAAATATTACAAAGGAAGATATCACCCAGATCCCTAAAGGCGAAAAAGTTGCAAAATTGTTACATTTGGATTGAATAACCCTTCAAAACACAGGCAGAATGTAGCGAAATAGCAAAAAATACTTGAAAGAGCGCGGTTATTATGGTAAATTACCCGCAGTAAGCGTAATTCGCTTAATGATTATTTGTGCGGTAACGCAAAAGAGCCGCGTAGTTTTCAAAGGAGAAACATTATGAACAAAGCAGAATTGGTAGCAGAAGTTGCAAAACTCGCTGACCTGAACAAAAAGCAGGCAGATGCAGCCGTCGCAGCAGTAATCGATGCAGTTACCTATGCCCTCAAGAAGGGTGAGAAGGTTCAGCTCGTCGGATTCGGCAGCTTCGAGGCAAAAGAGCGCGCAGCCCGCATGGGTCGCAATCCCAAGACCAAAGAAGAGATCAAGATCCCTGCTACAAAGGTTGCAACCTTTAAAGCCGGCAAAGCTCTTAAGGACGCGGTTGCTGACTGATTAAACCTTAAATGAAAAAGCATCCGAAAGATCGGGTGCTTTTTTCATTTTCCGCTTGACAGGCATATTGTTTTCTGATATATTTGCGGATGCAAAAACAAAGAAGGCTCTGCCTCACCCTCAGAACTATCGAAAGGGTCAATAAAAAACCTTGAAATATAAGGTGTTTTATTGCGCGGGCGCTTTGCGTCCGTTTTGTTTTTTCAGGCTGAAGTTTTTTAAACGCTAGGTAATGTGCAAAGGAGTTGTTGCAACATAGCAAACCAGGTCCACGAGATAAATGAGGAAATAACCGATCGTGAGGTCCGCCTTATTGGGGCAGACGGCGAGCAGCTGGGGATCATGTCTGCTGAAGAAGCGCTTAAACACGCTGAAGAACAGGGCTATGATCTTGTCAAGATCGCGCCCAATGCCGTTCCGCCCGTTTGCAGGATAATGGATTACGGCAAGTTCCGCTTCGAGCAGACAAAAAAAGAAAAGGAAGCCAAGAAGAACCAGCACGTGATCGAGATAAAAGAGATCCGCATGTCGCCTCATATAGACGATAACGATTTCAATACCAAAGTCAGTGCCGCCAGAAAATTCCTGGCCCAGGGCAACAGGGTCAAAGTAGCTGTCAGGTTCAGAGGCCGTGAAATGGCCCATACCGAGATCGGCAAAGAGATCCTTGAGAATTTTGCCCGGCAGTGTGAGGATGTGGCAGCAATGGACAAAGGCGCGAAACTTGAGGGTAGAATGATGAGCATTTTCCTCAGCGCGAAACCGACGGCGCCGGCCAAAAAGTCCGGCAAACCAAAACAGCCCAAACAGGAGACTCCCGCGGAAAAGCCGGAAACTGCTCCCGAAACTTCTGAGGCTGTCAAAGAAGATTAATATTTCTATGAAGGAGAGATACAGATAATGCCTAAGATGAAAACGCACTCCGGTGCAAAAAAGAGATTCAACCTGACCAAGACAGGCAAAGTCAAACGCGCGCACGCATTTAAGAGCCATATCCTGACAAAGAAGGATACGAAACGCTGCAGAAGGCTCCGCAGTGAGGCTTATGCAGATGTGACAAACGAAGCTACGATCAAAAAAATGATCCCTTACAAATAAGGGTGTCCGTAAATATCAGGAGGTATAAGTAATGGCAAGAGTTAAAGGCGCGATGATGACGCGCAAGCACAGAAATAAAGTTTTAGGTCTCGCGAAGGGATACTGGGGCAACAAGTCCCGCCATTTCAAGATGGCAAATGAGCAGATGATGAAGTCCGGCCGCTATGCGTATATCGGCCGCAAACAGAAGAAGCGCGAATTCAGACAGCTCTGGATCACCCGTATCAGTGCAGGCTGCAAAGCCAACGGAATGAACTACTCCACATTTATGCACGGCCTCAAGACAGCCGGTATCGGGATGAACCGCAAGATGCTCTCCGAGATGGCCATCCATGAGCCTTCCGCTTTTGCAGATCTCTGCAAAGTAGCCAAGGAAGCAAACGCGTAAACATATCTTAATCGTTGAGATATACTCCGGGCGCAAGGACTCAGTCCATGCGCCCGGTTTTTTGCTTCTTCAATTGTTTACGGGTACCGCAAGCGCGGAAAAGGAGTAAGTGTTTTTCAGCTTTTCGGCAGCAGAAGCAGCCGACTTTTCTTTATCGAATACGCCGAACACGGCGCTGCCGGAGCCTGTCATGACCGCACCGAGAGCACCTTCTTCGAGGAATGTGTTCTTTATCTCTTTAACGGTATTGAACTCCCTCCCTCCGATATCCTCGAATACATTGTACATGCGCCGCGATACTCCCGTAAGATCGCCTTTTCCGAGCGCGGTTATGATACCTTCGGTATCAGGATGAAAGACTCTTCTGATATGGTCCAGTCTTCTGTACATCTCGGGAGTCGAAAGGGAAAAGGATGGTTTGCAAACCGCAATAAAGCAGTTCGGGAGAGGAGGCAGCTTGCTGAGTTTTTCGCCTCTGCCCTCCGCGAGGCAGGTGCCGCCTTCAAGACAGAACGCGACATCAGACCCGACTTTATTTGCTATCTCAAAGAGCCGGTCCCTCTCAAGCGCGCCAGAGTAGAGCCTGTCGAGCGCTCTCAGTACTGCAGCAGCGTCCGAGGACCCTCCCGCCATGCCTGAGCCGACGGGTATTCTTTTTTCAAGCCTGATCCTGAGCCCGTCTTTTATGCCTGCCTCTTCGAAAAACATCGAAGCTGCTGCAACGGCAAGGTTTTTGATATCGCCGGGGATATATCCGAAATTTGAAGAGGAAGAAATGATCCCGCTTGTATCCTGATCTATGAAGACAGTATCGCATAGAGAAATGCTCTGCATGATCATCCTGAGCTCATGATAGCCGTCCTCTCTCTTTGAGAGCACGTCCAGTGAGATATTCAGTTTTGCATATGCTTTCTCTTCGGTCATTTAAGGTCTCTCTTTATATCTCTGCATATTTTTTTGAGCTCCTCAAGCGTACTCACGCGCACCAGCGCTTCTTTGTATACCCCCGAGTGGGCCACTCCGTGCAGATACCAGGGCACCTGGTGCCTGGCCTCCAGAAGCGCGTATCTCTCGCCGGTAATCCCGGCAAGTCTTTCGATCTGTGCAAAAGCAGTGTCCATTTTTTCGGCAAGAGAAGGCGGAGCGGGTATTTCTGAGCCGTTTAAAAGCGCGTTCGCTTCCCTGAATATCCAGGGGTTTCCAAATGAACCTCTGGCGACAGCAGCCATATCGCAACCCGTGTATTTTAAAATATGAACCGCGTCCTCCGCCGTAAAGATATCTCCGTTGGCGGAGACAGGTATCTTAACAGCTTTTTTCACATCTCTTATTATATCCGGATCCGAGCGGCCAGAGTACATCTGGACTCTGGTCCTGCCGTGTACGCAGATCATGTCGGCTCCGGAGTATTCACACATCTTCGCAAATTCCACTGCATTTACATGCCCGCTGTCCGGCCCCTTGCGGAATTTGACTGTCACCGGGACTGAAACGGCTGCTTTTACAGCCTTTATGATCGACGATGCGAGGGGAAGGTCGTTCATAAGTGCGCTTCCGTCTCCGGCTCTGACTATCTTGCCCACGGGACAGCCCATATTTATATCGAGTATCTGCGCTTTGGATATCTCCAACGCGAGAGACGCCGCTTCCGCCATTACATCGGGCTCGTGCCCGAAGATCTGGCAGGCAAGCGGCATGTCTTTCCCGGAGGAGTAAAGGAGCGACTTGGTTTTTTCGTCTTTATAGACCAGAGCCTTCGCGCTTACCATTTCTGTCACGGTCAGCGCCGCCCCCATGGACGAGCATATCTCTCGAAAGGCAAAATCGCTCACGCCCGCCATGGGCGCAAGAGAAAAACGTCCTTTAATCTCTGTGCTGCCGAGTTTAAGCATCGCCAAACAGATCGAGGCCGACAGGGCAGTGGTCGGAGCCATGGATCTCGGGGAGGATATAGGCGCTCTTTATGCTGTCCTTCATTCTGTCGGAGACAAGAAAATAGTCTATTCTCCAGCCTATGTTCCTCTCTCTGGCGGCTGCTCTGTAGCTCCACCAGGAATACGCGCCTGTAAGGTCGGGATAGAGATATCTGAAAGTATCCGTAAAGCCCGCGCCGAGAAGCTCGGAGAACTTTTCGCGCTCCTCATAAGAAAAGCCCGGATTTCCTATATTTTCCTTCGGATTCTTGAGGTCTATCTCTTCGTGGGCGACGTTCAGGTCCCCACAGACTATGACGCCCTTATTCTTATCCAGAGCACACAGATAATCCCTGAAAGCCTTTTCCCACTCCATGCGGAAATCAAGCCTCTTCAGCTCCGGCTGGGCATTGGGTGTGTATACGCAGACAAGGAAAAACTTATCATATTCCAGAGTAACTGTCCTGCCCTCAGTGTCCAGCTCCGGGACATCTATGCCGTATTTTACGGAAAGGGGAGAATGTTTTGTGAAAATACAGGTGCCGGAATAACCCTTCTTCTCGGCATAGTTCCAGTAGGACTCATAGCCTTCAAAGCTGAGGTCGATCTGGCCTTCCTGCAGCTTTGTCTCCTGAATGCAGAAAAAATCCGCGTCGAGTCCTCTGAAGCTCTCCTCGAAGCCTTTTTTACAGGCAGCCCGGAGCCCGTTTACATTCCAGGATATAAATCTCATTTTGCATTTCCTCTCGCGTCGCTTAGTGATGCGTTTCTGAGTCTTTCAGGAGTCCCTGCTTTCCTGGTGAAGGTCTCATCCCGTCTTACAGCAGTCAGACGGTTTATTGGCACTCCCTGCTGCATGAACTTTATCTCATAGTCTGTCATGAAATCGGATATACCGGAAGCATGAAGATCATTTGTTGTATCCTTTAAAGCCCAGCCCTCGGCTTTGAACTGACCGATGCTCCATTCGAAAAGCGGCAGATTGTCCGTCTTGAATCTGATCTCGCCCCCTATAGGAAGGATGTCGGCATAGCTCCTCAGAAACGACGGGGCGGTGAGGCGGAACTTGGCGTCTCTGCTCTTGGGCCAGGGGTCGCAGAAATTGATATATATTATATCAACCTCGTCGGTATCGAACATGTCGTTTATGTTTGCAGCGTCCCTGTCTATAAAAAAGACGTTCTTTATCTCCCTGTCGCGCACTCTCTCCATGGCCGTGACCATGGCGTCCGGGACCTTTTCCAGCGCGATGAACAGAACATCCGGGTTCGCTTCCGCGATGTCGCAGGTGAAAGCGCCCTTGCCGCAGCCGATCTCGAGCGCCATTTTTTCATATTTGAGCGCTTTTCTCCAGTCGCCTTTAAAGCCCTCCGGACTTTCGAAGAGAAGGCCCTCGCACTCTGCTATCCGTTTTGTCAGGTTTGGTTTGTGTCTCATTCTCATGTCGGAGATTCTATCACAACAGATATAAAAGTGCAAATTGCATTGAAAGATGCTTTATGTTATTATCCCTCTATGAGAAGAAATATTTCAGGTCTGATATTGTTTATTGTTGTTCTTGCCGTCGCCGCTTTTGCGGTCATTGCCGTATTTTCCAAAGGCAGGCTGAGAAACACTGCGGAAAGGAAAGAAGAGGTCTCCGTCGATCCCCATGAGGGCATGGTCTATATCTGGGACGGATTCAATTTTGTCTGGATGACGCCTGAGGAAGGCGTTCCCGTGAATACGATCGGCGAAGAGGACATGACGCTCGAGGGCGGAGCCCCTGTATATACGGGAAGCGCTTATACGGCCGAGAGAGGAATAGACGTCTCGGAGCACCAGTATAATGTTGACTGGAACGCTGTAAAAAACTCCGGGATGTCCTTTGCTTACATAAGAGCCGGCCGCAGAGGCTGTACCGAGGGCGGGCTGTTTAAGGACCCATGGTTCGAAACGAATTATGAGGGTGCGAAAGCAGCCGGTCTCAAGGTAGGCGTCTACTTCTTCTCCCAGGCTGTGAACGCGACCGAAGCCGCGGAGGAGGCGGAATTTCTCCTGGATATAATAAAAGACAAGGAGATAGATCTCCCTGTCGCCTACGATCTGGAGCGCGTGGAAAACGAGCCGAGCACCCGAATCGACGGACTTATCGACCGTGAGACAGGAAAAGGAAAGAATAAAGACCTTCTCACATCGCTTCCCAAGGCCTTTCTGACTGTGATAGAGGCCAAGGGCTATAAGCCCTGCCTGTACTTAAACCGTGTGCAGGGCTATTACTGGTATCACATGAAGGAGCTTTCGGATTATATGCTCTGGGTCTCGAATCCGCTTATTGAGGGCGATTCGATTCCGAGATTCTATTACTCGCACGATATCTGGCAGTATACGACCGATGCTTCCGTCCCCGGCGTCGAAGGCCCCGTGGATGTGAATCTGATGTTTGTTCCGAAAACAGATTATTGATGACAGTTCAAAGCGGGTGACAGCTCAAAAAAGCAGCTGTCACCCTTCAAACCCTTGCGGCGCAAGGGAGATGACAGCATGACAGTAAAAGTGTATGACAGCCCCAGCTGTCATCAATTATTATGTAAACCTATAGGGTGACAGCAGCACTTGAGCTGTCATCCTGTCATCAATCCTGTGTTTTCAATGCTTTGAGCGGTGACAGCTTGTTCTTCAAGCTGTCACCCGACTATATGCTGTCATCAATGCAGTAACCGGTATATTTCATTGAATGTTCTGGCTCTTTTTATATCAGAGACATAAATGATTCTAATTGCCTTCGGGTTAAATGAATGCTATTATAAATTGTATTTCAGGGTTTTGAGAAAGACAGAAAACGGAGAAAACATGATAAGTTTATGTAACGGCTGGGAGTTTGACTATACCTGGAGCGAGGAATTTGCCCGCTTTGAAACGGAAGCGGAAAGCGTGAGGCTGCCTCATAATGTAAAGGAACTTCCTCTTCATTGCAGCTCTCCCTCGGACTATGAGACTGTGTGCGGATACCGGAGAATAATCGATGCTCCTGCGGATTGGGCCGGAAAGAGAGTCTTTCTTCAGCTCGACGGAGCAGCGCATATCGCGACCGTTTTTTTAAACGGGAAAGAGCTCGGCAGCCACAGATGCGGATATACCGCTTTCAGGACAGAACTTACGGAAGAACTGAAGATCGGAAGCAGAAACGAGCTTGCCGTCAAGCTGGACTGCACGGAAAACAAAGCTGTTCCGCCTTTCGGGTTTGTAATCGATTATCTTACATACGGGGGACTGTACAGGGAGGCGTGGCTCGATGTAAGGCCCGAAAATCACATTGAAGACCTCTTTGTTTACGCCTCCGATGACGGAATCGTTCACTGCAGAGTAATGACTTCAGAAACGGGAGGCAGTCTGGAGGCACGGATAGTTTCCCCGGAAGGGGAGACGGTCGGTCTGTACACCGGAAATGAGAGGAACTTCGATATCCCGGTCGAAAACGCGAAGTTGTGGGATATCGATAACCCGAACATATATACCTGCAAAGCCGTGCTCACAGACGGGGAAACGGATGAAAAAACAGAGAGATTCGGCTTCAGAAGAGCCGAATTCAAAGCGGACGGCTTCTATCTGAATGGGAAAAAGACTTTCCTGAGAGGCCTGAACCGTCACCAGTGTTATCCGTATATAGGCTATGCTGCTCCGGAGAGACTCCAGAGGCAGGACGCTTATATCTTAAAGCATGAGCTCGGGTGCACGGCTGTACGGACATCACATTATCCCCAAAGCCAGTATTTTATCGACGAGTGTGACAGGGAGGGATTGCTGGTATTTACCGAGATTCCCGGTTGGCAGCATATCGGAGATCTGAGCTGGCAGGATCAGGCTGTAGAGAATGTGCGCGAGATGATAGAGCAGTACAGAAATCATCCTTCTGTCATCCTCTGGGGAGTGAGAATCAATGAGAGTCAGGACAATGACGCGTTTTACAGACGCACAAACAGACTAGCTCGTGAGCTCGACCCTTCAAGACAGACAGGCGGAGTCCGATATATTACGAAATCGAGTCTTCTGGAAGATGTTTATACTTTTAATGATTTTTCGCATAACGGAGAAAACGGCGGGGTTTTGAAAAAGTATGATGTCACTCCCGACATGTCAAAAGCTTTTCTTATTTCAGAGCACAACGGGCATATGTTTCCAACCAAAGCTTTTGACCCGTGGCTGAAGCGCCAGCAGCAGGCGATAAGACATGCCAGTGTATTGAACGATGCCATGGCCGATAACGAGCATGCCGGATGCTTCGGCTGGTGTATGTTCGATTATGCGACACACAGGGACTTCGGTTCCGGAGACAGGATCTGCTACCACGGTGTTATGGACGCGTTCAGAAACCCCAAAACCGCAGCTGCCCTCTACGCGAGCCAGGGCGATGAAGGTGCTGTCTTGGAAATAGGTTCTCCGATGGCGATCGGCGACTACAGCGCAACGGAAGTCGGAACCGTATATTTATTTACAAATGCGGATAAGGTCCTGGTCTACAGGGACGGGGTTCTTGACAGAGAAATATCGGAAACTCCTTTTAAGGCTCTTCCGCACGGCCCGATGCCCTTTGAGGCGGGAGTCAACGACTGGGGAGGACAGAGCGCCGTATGGCGCTTCGATGCGGTAAAGGACGGGGAAGTCGTTTCATCCGTTACGAGAAGTCCTTCCGCCGAGCTTCACATCGAGACGGATTTGAGCTGCATCACTCTCACCGAAGGCGATAAATATGACGCATCTGCCATACGCATCATAATAAAGGACAAAAACGGCTGCACTGCTTCTTACGCTCAGATTCCGTTAAAGATCGAAGCAGAAGGATCGGTCAGACTTCTGGGTCCGGATATTGTTACGGCAGAGGGTGGAATGACGGGAGTATATGTCGGAACAACAGGGGATAAGGGAGCGGGCTTAATAAAGATCTCGTCTCCGGGATTTGAGAGCGTGACAATAAGTTTTAAAGTAAAATGAGATATCGAAAAAATGCAGGAGTTCTTCTGACAGATTGCACAAAAATTTTTAACTGAATTTGTTCAAACTGCTGAAATCAAATGGCATTGCCGACGGATTCGTTGACAATGCCATCGGTTTTGATATAATCTAAATTTAGGCTTTGGTGACAGAGCCATGCATTTTTTGAAGCAGTATATTACCCGCACAGCGGGAAAAAATAGAAAGGACTACCAAAATGAAAAAGTATTTAGCACTTCTTCTGGCTCTCTGTATGGTATTTGCTCTTGCAGCCTGCGGACAGGCTGCAGCACCTGCACAGGAAGCCGCACCCGCACAGGAGGCCGCTCCTGCAGAAGAGCCCGCCGCAACAGGCACCCTGAAGATCTGGGTCGCCGAGGCTGTCGTCGACTTCACTAAGGAACAGGTCGCCAGCTTTATGGCTGACCATCCCGAATATGCCGGCTACACCGTCAGCGTCGAGCCCGTCGGCGAGGGTGATGCCGCCTCCAACATGCTGATGGACGTCGAAGCAGGCGCTGACATTTTCGGCTTCCCGCAGGACCAGCTGGCCCGTCTGGTTGCCGCCGACGCGCTGATCCCTCTCTCTGACGAGAACGCCGCCATCGTCGCCGAGGAAAATGACGCCGGTTCCGTCGCTGCAGCCACAATGGCAGGCACTGTTTACGCCTACCCCCTGACCTCCGACAACGGTTACTTCCTCTACTACGACAAGTCCGTCATAAGCGATCCTTCTACACTCGAAGGTATAATTGCAGACTGTGAAGCAGCCGGCAAGAGCTTTTACTACGACCTGCGCAGCGGCTGGTATATGCCCGCATTCTTCTTCGGCGCCGGCTGCACCCTGACCTATGACACTGACGATTCCGGCGCCTTCACTGCGTGCAATATTGACTATGCTTCCGAGGCCGGTCTCGGTGCTCTGAAAGCTTTGATTGCTCTTCACAAGTCTCCCGCTTTCGTCAACGGATCTTCTGTCTCTAACGCCACCAATGCTGCCGCTATCATTGACGGTACCTGGGACGCTGATGCAGCCAAGGAACTTTTCGGTGAGAACTACGCCTGCGCCAAGCTCCCCACTGTTGAGATCAACGGCACAGCTACTCAGCTTGGAGGCTTCGGCGGATTCAAGCTTCTGGGTGTAAAGCCTCAGACCGATGAGACCAAGCTCGCCCTCTGCGACGACCTTGCCCTCTTCCTCTCCAGCGGCGATGTCCAGCTTGCCCGTTACAACGTTGTTTTCTGGGGCCCCTCCAACATCGCTGCCAAGGCTGATCCCGCTGTTCAGGCTGACGAAGCTCTGGCTGCTCTGGGCGCTCAGCTCGCATTCACTGTGCCTCAAGGCCAGTACCCCGGTGAATACTGGAGCCTCGCAGAGGCACTCGGCGACGACATCATTGCCGGCAAATATGATACCGCCGACGATGCCGCGCTGATGGAAGCTCTGCAGAACTTCCAGGATACCTGCATTTCTTACGCAGGCTGATAATTGACAATATCGAGGCAGGGCATAATTATTGCCCTGCCTTGCTTGTAAAGGGGAGATAATATGGATGAAAAAAAACGGGGGAATTCCGGATTTTTAAAATGGCTGGGCAATGATCTGAAGGATATTGGTCAGACCTTTGTCCGTGGAGATTGGAAGACCAAGCTCTCCTTCCTCATCATGGGCTTCGGCCAGCTTTGCCGGGGCCAGATCGTGCGCGGTTTGTCAATGCTGGCGCTGCAGGGCGGTCTGCTGTATTTCATTTTCGGCTTCGGCTGGCAGTATCTGACAAAGATCCTGACGCTGGGCACTGTTGAGACGCACCGTGAAGGCCGCGTTACTGTATACGGGCATAACAGCTTTTTCATTCTTCTCTACGGCATTCTGGTCATCGTAGCTGTGCTTGCGCTGATCTATCTGTGGCGTTTGAACCTGCGTCAGAACCGGGACGCTGAACACCTTCTGTCCGCCGGAAAACGGCTTCCAAGCAATAAGGAGGATCTGGCCTCGCTGTTTGACAAGAACTTTGACAAGACCCTGCTCGCACTTCCTGTTCTGGGTATATTCATCTTCACGGTGTTGCCGATCATCTTCATGATCTGCATTGCCTTCACCAATTATGATGTTACCCACCAGCCGCCTTCCAAGCTCTTTACATGGGTCGGCCTGCAGAACTTCAAAGAACTGTTCGGCATCGGCGGCACCGGTAACTTCGGCGGGACCTTCTTTTACGTGCTTGGCTGGACTTTGCTCTGGGCTTTCTTTGCAACCTTCCTTACATATTTTCTTGGAATGGCAGTCGCAATACTGATAAACAAAAAAGGTATAAAGTTTAAAAAGCTGTGGCGTACGATTCTGGTGCTCACTATCGCTGTGCCTCAGTTCGTGTCTCTGTTGTATGTTGGCAAGATGTTCGCAGTGGACGGCCTGGTCAATGCCTTCCTGATGAGATGGGGCTGGATCAGCACTCCAATCAATTTCTGGGCGAACGCAACAAGCGCACGTGTGCTGATCATAATTATCAACCTCTGGATCGGCATTCCCTATACGATGCTGATCGTAACCGGTCTGCTGATGAATATCCCTGCAGAGCTCTACGAGAGCGCGCGCATTGACGGCGCCAACGCTTTTCAGTCTTTCCGGAAGATCACACTGCCGTATATGCTCTTTGTCACTGGCCCCTTCCTGCTCACGCAGTTCATCGGCAACCTCAATAATTTTAACGTTATATTCCTGCTGAACCAGGGCAACCCGAAGAGCTTGGAGCTGACAAACAACGCGGGCGCGACCGACCTTCTGGTCACCTGGCTCTACAAAATGACGATCAACGACTCCAACTACAAGATCGCGGCAGTCATCGGCATCATGGTCTTCATCGTCACAGCGGTGATCTCCCTGATTGTGTACAACGTTCTGCCGTCCGTCAAAGATGAGGAGGGATTCCAATAATGAAAAGAAGGAAACGTATTGTAAACGCGATATGCTATATCGTTCTCATACTGATCAGCGTCATATGGCTTTTCCCCTTCTTCGGACTTGTGCTGCAGTCCTTCCGCGGCGAGAGTGGCGGCATGGTCAGCTATCTTGTCCCGCAAGAATGGTCTATGAAGAATTATCAGTTCCTCTTCGGAAGTAACAGCAAATTCCTGAAATGGTACAGCAACACACTGATCATCGCACTCTTTGTATCGATCCTGCAGACCATAGTGATCATCTGCGTCAGCTACGCGCTGAGCCGCATGCGCTTTAGAGGCCGCAAGGCACTTATGAACATATGGCTGGTGCTGGGGATGTTCCCGGGCTTCCTTACGATGATATGCCTGTACTTCCTGCTTAAGGCCCTGCACCTGACCGAAGCCGGCGCCATTCCGGGCTTGATCCTCATCTCGGTGGCAAGCTCCGGTATGGGCTATTACGTCTGTAAGGGCTACTTCGATACGATTCCGAGAGCACTGGACGAGGCCGCCATTATCGACGGCGCGACCCGCGCGCAGATTCTTTGGAAGATGATCATCCCCATGTCCAAGCCGATCATTATTTACACCGCGCTGGTAGCCTTCATGGCTCCTTGGTGCGACTACATCTTCGCCTCCTACGTGGCCTTTGGCTACGAAAACAGCTACAACGTAGCTGTCGCCATGACACGATGGGTCTGGACGAACGACTACCAGGGCTTCTTTACCAGGTTCTGTGCCGGAGGCATTCTTGTCGCAATTCCTGTAACCGTACTGTTCATGTCACTGCAGAAGTATTATGTTGAAGGTGTGACAGGCGGCGCCGTAAAAGGATGAAGAAACTCATTCTTTTTGTATTAATACTGTCACTTATACTGTCAGGCTGCGCGAACACGCAGCCTGAGTCTTCATCGCTTATATCGATCGACGATGACTACCGTACTGCTTATCAGGTTTTCGTATATTCTTTCTGTGACTCGAACGGAGACGGAATCGGAGATCTTAAAGGGCTAGAATTGAAGCTTGATTACATAGGGGATAAAGGTCTGGGCTTTGACAGGATATGGACTCTTCCTATATTCCCGTCCCCGAGTTATCACAAATACGATGTTAAGGATTATACGGATATCGATCCGGAATATGGAACCATGGAAGATTTCGATTCCCTTGTCTCAAAATGCTCGGAGATGGGAATCGACCTTATTCTCGATCTGCCTGTTAATCACACTTCATCCGAGCATCCGTGGTTTGTTTCTGCCTGCGATTATCTGAAGAGTCTCGCCCCGGGGGCTGAGCCTTCTTCAGATGAAAACCCTTATTTTGATTACTATAATTTTTCGAGAGATCCGGAAGACGGGTATTCTAACATAGAGGGGACCTCCTGGTACTATGAGTCGAGATTTGTCTCTTCAATGCCTGATCTGAATCTCTCAAGCGACAGGGTTAAAGATGAACTGGAAGAAATACTTAAGTTCTGGCTGAAACACGGTGTTTCGGGCTTCAGACTCGATGCCTGCACGTCTTTCTATACGGGGGACAGAACGAAGTCCGTCGAATTTCTGAGCTGGCTGAACGCTAAGGCAAAGGAGATCGATCCTTCGTGCTATCTTGTCGGTGAGGTCTGGGCGGATCAGGCTTCCTATGCGCTGTATTATGATAGCGGCATAGATTCAGTCTTTGATTTTCAATTTTCAGGCGCCGAGGGCATTATCGCGCGGGTCGTCAATGGGACAGCACCGGCATCTCTGTACGCAACGGCTATGGAGTCCGAGGAGAAGCTTTATGCTTCGCATAACGAAAACTATATAAATGCGCCGTTTTATACGAATCACGATATGGCACGCTCGGCAGGCTATTATGCGTGGGATGATGGCACAAAGACCAAGATAGCGGGAGCCCTGAATCTTCTGATGGGAGGATGCAGCTATACATACTATGGCGAAGAACTGGGAATGAAGGGATCAGGTAAAGACGAGAATAAGCGGGCGCCCATGTACTGGAGCGATGACCCCGAGTACATCGGGTTATGCAAGGGTCCGGAAGACATGGACAGGTTTGAGATGAAGTTCCCGTCTCTGGAAGACCAGCAAAAGGATCCGCTTTCTGTGTTCAATTATTATAAACAGGCAATCCATATAAGAAGATCATATCCGCAGATCGCAAGGGGAAGGACTGTTGCGGAAGCTTCGCTGTGCAGCGATACAGGCTGTGGTTTCTACAAAATATCAGAGGAGTACGGGAATATCCTTGCGGTTATAAATCTGTCGGAAAATGAAAAAACCTTCCTGCTCGAAGGTGCAGGCGCTGAATACACTGAGATATCTGAACAGCTCAATACATCAGATGGGAAATCCTCAATAGAAGGGACCAGGCTTACTGTTCCCGCATACGGGATAGTGATCCTGGAGAAAAAAGTATAAACAGGAATGCCTGAATAATTTACGTAAAATAATTATGGTAAACTAATCAGGGCATATTAAAACCACCCTTGGGAGGGTGGTTTTATTTTTTATTCGACTGTATTTTCCAGAACTCCGATGCCGTCGATCTCACACCGGACGACGTCGCCGGGTTTGAGGAACGTCGGCGGATCCATTCCCATTCCGACTCCGGAGGGCGTTCCCATCGCGATAACTGTTCCGGCTTTGAGGGTGATGCCTTGCGACAGCTCGGCGATCGCCCCTTCAATGGTCTGTATCATCCGGGAGGTTATGCTGTTCTGTCTGAGTTCTCCGTTTACGAAGCACCTGATGCCTAGTGCGTATATATCTCCAAGCTCATCCGGCGTTACGATGCAGGGTCCCATTGCCGTAAAACCGTCAAGGCTCTTTCCTACATACCACTGTTTGTGCCGCGTCTGAAGATTTCTGGCGCTGATATCATTGAATACGGTATAGCCGAGCACATATTTGAGCGCGTCTTCCGGTTTCACGTTTTTCGCGTCCTTACCCAGAACAACTCCCAGCTCGACCTCATAATCGAGGCTGTCGACATAGCCGGGATAGCTTGGTATCACTGCGCCCGGGCCTATAGCCTCGCTGCAGCGTTTTGCAAAATAGATCGTATACGGGCGCTCACCGCCGAAAGCTTCTTTCGAGAACTTGCCCGCCTCTTCAGCGTGATCGGAATAGTTTATCCCGAGACACATGATATCCTGTCTCGGATGCACGATCGGGGAGAGCAGCGTATAATCCGAAATGGCGGCTCCGAGCGAAAGAGAGTCTTCCGAACCGGGCGCAAAACCTTCTATCAGATCGTTCATGTCCTTGAAGCCGATGACTTCATAAAGTGCTCCGTCTTTTTCAACAGCCGGTCTCTCTTTCCCTTTGAATAATACAGTGTAAAGCTTCACGGGTCATACCTCCTTTTCAGCTGTTTCTGTTATTTCCTGCGGAAATGATTTTTTCCTGTTTATGATGAGCATTACGCCAGAGAATACGACAAGTATCGCAGCAAGCAGCTGGGAGACTCTGATATCGGTGTGCCCTATATACAAGCTGTCTGTCCTCAGACCTTCTATCCAGAACCTGCCAATCCCGTAGAGAAGGAAATACAGGAGGGTAAAGTGACCGTCGTATTTCCTCCTGTTCTTTTTGAGCAGCACACACAAAATAATGAAAATGCACAGATTCCAGAGACTTTCATAGAGAAAAGTCGGATGTACAAAGATCGTATTGCCTGAGGGGTCTGTAAGACCCATGCGGCAGAAGATGCCGGTCTCTGCTCCGAAGGCTTCGCGGTTAAAGAAATTGCCCCACCTCCCGAAGATCTGGCCTATCAGAAGGCCCATGATGATCAGATCGAGCATAGCGAAAGGTTTGATCTTTTTGACCTTGCAGACGATGAGCAGAGTTATCGCTCCTGCTATTATGCCGCCGTATATCGCAAGGCCGCCGTTCCAGAAAGCAAGGAGCTCATTCGGGTGAAGGGAATAGTAATCCCACTGGAATGCGACATAATAAGCTCTCGCTCCCAGTATGCCGATCGGCATTACAAAAAGAATCACGTCGTAGACATTGTCAGATTTGAGGGAAAACTTCTTTGCGTTTGCAGAGCAGAAGAGGATAGCAATAAGAAATCCGAGCCCTATGACTATACCGTAGAGATATATGTTCCTGCCGAAGACCGTGATATAAGCAGGAGGATCTATGGTCAGATTCCCAAGCATCGGAAAACTGATAACGGAGTCCCTCTGTATTGTATCAAAAAGAAGCAGAAAGAAGTTTTCAGGCATTTCCGGCATCTCCGTTCTTCACGGGATTTATAACGGACATGGCAAGCCTGTCATCCGGGAGATTTTCTTTTATGAAATCCAGGCAGTCCCCGAGCCTAACGGAATCAAGGCACTGCACGGATATCATCGGATCATATCCGGAAAACATTCCGTCCATAAGACTTAAGCATACTCCTTCAAAGTCTTCCAGACTCTTGATCAGACTGCCGTACAGAGCTTTTTTCATACGTTTGAAGTAGCTCTCCTCTATGCCGTTTTCGCAAACATCCTTTACGGCTTCCCTGAATCTTTCGAATACAGCCGAGGGGTCTCTGGATTCGCCTTCAATAAATATCGTTCCGAGATCGCAGGAGTAGTCTGTATCATAACCGAAACCGGGATTCAGCAGACCCTTTTTGTACAGATCGTTATAGAATTTAGATGAGGTGCCCAACAGGAGATTGAGAGACAGAGTCGCGGTAAGCTTCTGTTTAAGCAGCAGGTCTCCCTGTTCCGGTTTTATCTTTGAACCGAACAGAAACTGGGGAAGAGCGACTTCCATAGCTTCTTCTCTGAACCTTTCATGGGGAACAGTGCCTTCATCAGGACCGAAATCAGCTTCGGGCATTGTGCCGCATTCTGCAGTGACCGTTCCAAGAGCTATGTCATATATTTTCTCCGCCTCCACAGGCCCCTCGACAATCAAAACCATATTGACCGGGTTATAGAAGACCCTGTGGCAGTCATACAGAGTTTTTTCTGTGATACCTGCAATCGATTCCACAGTACCTGCAATCTCGTCTCTGATGGGATGGGAACTGTAGAGAAGCTTTAAAAAATTGTAGTAGAGCCTGTTCCCAGGATTGTCTTCTCCCATCATGATCTCCTGCCCGATTATGCCCTGCTCTTTTTGAACAGTTTCAGCTGTGAAATAAGGAGTTGAGACGAATTTGAGAAGCATTCGCAGATTCTCTTCAAAAGACTCTGTGCTCTCAAAGTAGTAACAGGTGACGTCCGAAGCGGTAAAAGCGTTCGGATTTGCTCCGTTTGCAGCGAGTACTTCCAGCGCGTTTTCTCCGTCAGGCATATCGAACATCTTGTGCTCCAGAAAGTGTGCGATGCCTGCCGGGGTATCAATAAGGTCTCCGTCAAGTCTGAAGCGCCTCCAGGCTCCGCCGTAGCGGGTCGCAAAAACGGCATATCCCGTCACGAACTCGGGCTTTTCTATAACTTTTATCCTGAGGCCGTTGGGAAGCACGCCGGAAAATACCTTCTCGCCAATACGGATATATTCTTTAAGCTCCATATTATTCATTATCAGAACCCTCCATACCTTTGAGGAAATAGATCTGGTCGCACACGACACTGTTTGCAACTTCCACCACATCGTCTTTGCTGACATTCATAAGGTCATCTATCCTGTCGTTCGGTGAAATGTCTTCGCCTTCAAGCATTCTCTGGAAATAAAATCCTTCAAGAGACTGAGGGCTGTCAGAGACCATGCGGTATGAGGAACTGAGCCCGGCTCTTGCTGCGGAGAACTCATAGTCGGAGATCTCTCCTCTTTTTACGGCTTCAAGCTGTGCAAATATCTCGTCCCGGGCTTTCTCATAGTTGGAAGAGTCTATGCCGGAGTTGACAAGCATGATCCCTTTGGCAAGATCCGTAAAGGAACTCGCGTAATAGGCAAGCGACAGCTTCTCTCTCACGTTCATGAAAAGCTTGGATGTAACGGTCCCACCGAAGATCGCGTTGAACAATGAGATAGCTGCAACATTTCTTTCCTCCATGCACTCACCGAGGCGGAAACCTATTGAAAGCTTGCCCTGGCCGACATCGAGGACTTCTTCGGTGTATCTCGGAGCTTCCTCAACGGAATTCATGCGCACGTCTGTTCCGATATCGGTGTTTATGTTTCCGCGCGGCAGAGTGAAAAGAGACTCCGATAGGCGGTAAGCGATCTCGTCAGGATCTTCCGAGCCCACAAAGAAGATCTCTATCGGGCTCTCTGAGAGAAGCTTTCTGAAATGCTTGGTCAGTTTGGTATAGTAAATGCTCTCTGCCTGCTTCTCGTCACCAATCGAGCTTACACCGTAGTCTTCAAAGGCGCACATCTCTTCAATACATCTGGATACGGCGTATGTGCGCTTGTCATTTATACGGCTGCGAATACGGTCCAGGAGAACAGCTTTTTCCTGTTCGACATAGTCAGGAAGCAGCAGCCCCCCTCTTGTAACCGGGTTTAAAAGCATTTCACAGGTAAGCGATATTACGTCTCCGGTTACGGATTCACCAGAGGGAAGATATTTCGCATCCGGGAAGTAAGAGGCAAAGCCGACGGAATGTATCTCACCCGTCTTCCTGACCGCAGGATTAACACCGGACCCGTACAACTCCTCCATACGGGCGGAAAGTTTCTCCATATCGGGATATGACGAGCTGCCCCTGGAAAGAACAGAGACAACTGCCGCATCAGAAGACGCATCTTCCCTTGTAAGCTGGGAAAGAAGACTCACAGTAAACAGAGAAGTCTTGAATTTATCGCCGGTAAGACAGTTGAGAGCAACTCCCGGCATTATTTCACTTCTTGAAAAAATCATGTGACCGCACCCCAAATGAATAATAAATTATTATACCACGCACTATGCTGCTTTGTCAGCATTTTATTGTTCATGCCTGTTAAGAAAATATACTTGACACCAATATGCTTTTGTTATATAATCCCGCAGTCGGATAAAAAGGACATATAATTATGGACAATATTGAGCTTGCGCTTCTCTTTGATTTCTATGGGGATCTTCTTCCGGAAAAACAGAGAGAGTGCTGTGATCTTAAATACAATGAAGATCTTTCGCTGGCGGAGATCGCTGAACACTGCGGAATATCGCGGCAGGGCGTATGGGACAACATCAGACATGCCGAGAACGCGCTGACGGAGACCGAACGTAAGCTTGGAATCGTGGAAGATTTCCTCGCAATCAGAGAGGAGCTTTCAAGGCTTGAGAAGCTCACAGATGGTGAAGCGAAAGATGCAGTCAGAAGGATAAGGATGAGGCTCGAGAAATAATGGCATTCGAAGGACTTTCCGAAAAACTCAATAACGTATTCAAACGACTTCGCGGCAAGGGCAGACTTACCGAAGCTGATATAAGAGAAGCCATGAAAGAAGTGCGTATGGCACTTCTTGAAGCCGACGTCAACTACAAGGTAGTCAAAGAGTTTACAAACAAAGTAACCGAAAAAGCCATCGGCGCGGATGTGCTTGAATCGCTGTCTCCCGCTCAGACTGTAGTAAAGATAGTAAACGAAGAACTCACCGCCATGATGGGCGGAGACACAAAGAAGCTCGATCTGTCAAATCCTCCGGCTGTAATCATGCTGGTAGGGCTTCAGGGCGCGGGCAAGACGACAAACTGCGCAAAGCTTGCAGGACTGCTAAAGAAACAGAACGGGAAGCGTCCACTGCTTGCCGCATGTGACATATACAGACCTGCTGCAATAGAGCAGCTTGAGACTGTCGGAAAGCAGCTGGATATTCCCGTGTTCCAGATGGGAAAGGAAAATCCCGTCAATATAGCAAAAGCTGCTCTGTCTCATGCAAAAAAACATGGCAACGATGTCGTTTTGCTTGATACGGCCGGGCGTCTCCACATAGACGAAGAGCTTATGAACGAGCTCAAGGATATAAAGGAAGCTGTGTCTCCCAATGAGATAATACTGACTGTTGACGCGATGACGGGCCAGGACGCTGTCAGAGCAGCTTCGGCATTTGATGATGCGCTGGGAATAACCGGAGTTCTCCTTACGAAGCTTGACGGCGACGCGAGAGGCGGAGCTGCACTTTCTATCAGGTCAGTTACAGGAAAGCCGATAAAGTATGTCGGTACGGGTGAAAAGCTCGATATGATCGAGCCATTCCATCCGGACCGCATGGCGGGCAGGATCCTCGGAATGGGGGATGTGCTCACCCTGATAGAGAAGGCCGAGCAGACAGTAAACGAGAAGAAGGCTCTGGAAGCTGCGGAAAAGCTCAGACAGAACAGGTTTACTCTCTCGGATTATCTGGATCAGATGGAACAGCTAAAGAATATGGGCGATCTTGGAGATCTGGCCGCGATGATCCCGGGTATGGACGCGAAGGCCTTGAAGGGCGCCAAGATCGACGACAAGACCATGGCACGCCAGGAGGCAGTCATAAGATCAATGACTCCGAAGGAGAGAGACAATCCGCAGATAATCAATGCAAGTCGCAAAAAAAGGATCGCTGCAGGATCGGGCACGTCTGTGGTGGATGTAAACAGAGTCTTGAAGCAGCATGAGGCTATGCAGCAAATGATGAAGCAGCTTTCCGGAAAGAAAATGAGAAAGCTTCAGAAAAAGTTCGGTTCCATGGGCGGCATGTCCAAGATGCCCGGAATGGGAGGCTTCCCGGGAGGATTCGGATTTTAAAAAGCGCCGCATTGAGTTCAGGCGCAAAGTATTTCAATGGTTTATTCTTAACAGGAGGTAAAGATAAATGGTTAAAATCAGACTTCGCAGAATGGGTGCAAAGAAGGCACCTTATTACCGTGTCGTGGTTGCAGATTCCCGCAGCCCGAGAGACGGAAAATTCATCGAAGAGATCGGAACCTATGATCCCGCAGCTGAGGGCAGCAAGCTCACAGTCGATATGGATCGTGTAAAGTACTGGATCTCAAACGGTGCGCAGCCCACCGATACAGTCCGCGGCCTTCTCAAGAAGATCGAGGGCTGATGAGGAGCTTTCCCCTATGAAAGACTTACTGACCTACATCGTACAGAGCCTTGTCGATAACCCAGATAAGGTTTCTGTGACCGAGCGCGCTTCCGGAGGAGAGACCGTATTTGAAGTACGTGTTGCCGACGGAGATATGGGCAAGGTCATCGGGCGTCAGGGGAGGATTGTAAAGCAGATCCGCATCCTCATGAAAGCCGTTGCTGCTAGAAAAGGAAAAAAGGTTTCAGTCGAGATTCTCGACTGAAACCGCGGTTTCCTTTGCAGATGAAGATCGACATTCTTACTCTCTTTCCGGATACGGTCGGCGCTGTTCTTCACGAATCGATACTCGGAAGAGCCGCTGCCAAAGGAATAATTGAAATAAATACAGTTCAGATCCGCGACTTTACGGAGAACAGACAGAACCAGGTGGACGATTACCCTTACGGGGGAGGCTTCGGTTGTATTATGATGGCGCAGCCTCTTAAATCCTGCCTGGATTTTGTTGTTTCCGGAAATGAACAGAGGCAGATATCTCGGGAGAGAACAAGGATTATATTCATGTCTCCCCAGGGAAAGACCTTTGACCAGGAGATGGCTAAGAGACTCAAATCGGATTATGACAGCCTGATCCTTGTGTGCGGCCACTATGAGGGAGTCGACGAACGCTTTATAGAAAGCTGCGTCGATGAGGAGATCTCTATTGGGGATTTTGTGCTGACGGGCGGAGAGATTGCCGCAATGGCCGTTGCAGACTCTGTATGCAGACTTGTGCCTGGAGTCCTCTCCGATGAGCAATGCTATACGGGGGAGAGCCATTGGGACGGGCTTTTGGAATATCCGCAATACACCAGACCGGAGATATGGGAAAACAGAAGAGTTCCTGATGTACTTCTGGGAGGAGACCATGAGAAAGTCAGGATCTGGAGAAGAAAAAAACAGCTGGAACGCACAAAGAATAAAAGACCAGACATGTGGGAAAGATTCAGACCGAAATCCCGGGAGGATAGAGAACTCATGACAAAGATTGAAAAAGAATCCGAAGCTTTTCATTTGAATCAGCCCCTGGCATTCCGGCATATGACAGAAAATGATCTGGATGCTGTGCTGAGGATCACTTCGGAGGCGAGAGCGCTGATTAGGGGAAAAGGCTTTGACCAGTGGCAGGGAGAATACCCGTCAGAAACTCTTTTCAAACAAGATATCGAAAAGAATATTGGATATGTCGTTACGCATGGTGATGAGGTTTGTGCTTATTTCGTAATAACGGACACGCCCGAAGAGGATTACGAAAGCATCACAGACGGCAAATGGAGCAGCGACCTTCCATACTGTACCATACACAGAACTGCTGTAGCGGAAAAATACCATGGAAACGGAGTTTTTGCCTTTATACTCGACACCTGTGAAAAGATGGCAAAGGCGAAGGGAATAAGATATCTGAGGGCAGATACCCACGGAAAGAACAAAGCCGTCCAGCACGTTTTGAAGGAGAAGGGTTTCCGGTACAGAGGCAATGTTACTGTACTTTGCGAGCCCGGGCATGACACTGCCAGGCAGGCTTTCGAGAAGATAATCAAATGAATCTCACGGATCCTGAAGTTATAAGATATCTGCTTTTAAAACACAAGTTCAATCTCTCTAGATCCATGGGTCAGAATTTCCTCGTTGCAGATGAGATTCCGGGGAAGATAGCTGACAGTGCTCACCTGGACAGTGAAAGCTGTGTTCTGGAAATAGGCCCCGGAATAGGATGCCTCACGAGGGAGCTTTCCAGGAGAGCAGGAAAGACAGTTGCAATTGAACTCGACAGCGGTCTTAAAGACATTCTGTCCGAAACATTGGAAGGCTGTGAAAATACTGAGGTCATTTTTACGGATATAATGAAAACGGATCTCAATGCACTGATCTCTGAAAGATTTGACGGGTTAAGGCCATGTGTGTGCGCAAATCTTCCGTATAATATAACTACTCCGGTTATAACAAAGCTGCTGGAGGCGGATCTTTTTGATACAGTAACCGTAATGATACAGAAAGAAGTGGCCGAGCGTATCTGTGCAAAAGCAGGGACTCCGGAATATGGAGCATTTACTCTCTTCATCCGGTGGCACTGTACAGTTGAGAAGCTTTTTGATGTCGGTCCGGAATGCTTCATGCCCAGACCTAAGGTCACATCCTCCGTTATCAGGCTTAAAAAGAGACAGGAGAGGCCCTGTACCGTAAAAGACGAAGCAAAAATGTTCAAGATTATTAGGGCTTCGTTCAATATGAGAAGAAAAACTCTTGTGAACGGGCTGAAAAGCATTTATCCCGGGAGGAGTAAAGAAGAACTCGCAGAGGTCCTATCCTTATGCGGGCTCGATGAAAATATCAGAGGCGAAACACTCACAATCGAGGAGTTTGCTGCTGTTTCGGACAGGTTGTAATATATGAGTGAATTTGTTTCAGCCGGAAGGATCACAAATACTCACGGCGTAAAAGGAGAGCTTAAGACCGAAGTCTGGCTCGACTCGGTCGCTTTCCTCAAGACTTTCAAGAAGCTTTATATTAATGACAGAGAGTATGCTTTTGAGGTAACCGGAACTCAAAAGAAATACGCGCTGATCAGGATTGAAGGCATAGAAGATCTGAATGCCGCCATGGCCTTTAAAAATGCGGAGATCAGCGTAAAAAAAACAGATGCACTGCTCCCTGAAGGAACGTTTTTTATAGACGATATTCTGGGAGCCGAAGCGATTGATCAGAACGGCGTCAGGATCGGTGTTCTAAAACGGGTTCTTGAATATCCGGCCGGAAATATCTATGAGATATATGGAGATAAAGAACATCTTATACCGGACAACCCGGAGTTTATCGTCGAAAAAGATGTAAAAAACAAAAGGATCAGGGTAAACCTGATCCCAGGCATGTAAAAACCCCGCATTTGCGGGATTTTTGCTTTTACAGGGGTATATTGCATTTTTTACTGTCTTTTTCTATTATCCTCGCGGGATTCCCAACAACAGTGCAATTGTCCGGAACGGATTTGTGAAGGACAGTTCCGGCACCGATCAGCACATTGTTCCCGATTGTTATAGGCCCGAATATGATTGATCCGGTAGATATCCAAACATCGTCACCTATGATTGGTCTGGTTCTCCCAGTCTCGTCAGCATGCCCCTCTCCTATCGTGACAAGATGGCCGACAGTCAGATTTTTGCCTGTTCTTTCGGGATAAACGACACAGCCCGTGTTGTGAAACACAAGAAGGCCGCTTCCAATGTTGTCTCCTAATTCGATGGAATCAAGAGGTCTGTAGAAAACCCGGTTAAACCTTGCAAGTACTCTGACTTCCCGCAGCCGCATATAGTAAACTGATCGGAAAGGCTTGTTGTATATCATCAGGTAATTCAGGAGTTTAAAACCCGGGTTTGAATAAGGCGTCATAAATGCAGCCCTTTTCATATCTTCATCCAGTTCAGCTCTGGAAGGTCCGAATCTGTATAAAATCCAGGTCAGCAGGCTTCTGCCATAGAAAAGTATCTCGACAAATTTATGCATTCAGTCGCCTCCGCAGTCTCTCTTTGAACATGACAAAATCTATGTTATTGAACGGCAACAGCCATCTTCCCGGTATTTTCGTTTTTCCCCAGGCACAGCCTGTTGTTATGTAATTGAAATCTGACGAATAAGTCATGCAAAGCCTGTAAAAACACCTGTAAAAGCTCCTGTCGGGATGTCCGACAGAAAGATGTATAAGAGGGATACTGCATGCATATACTTTTCTGCCGTTTTTTATATTTCTGAGGCATTGCTCAGCAGCATACAGATGCCAGCCGTTACAGAGAGATTCATCAAACGGATTGTCTTTAAAATGAATGCTCTCTCCTCCGAAAAAGCACTCATCGAGGGTCTGGACTTCCACCAGCCCGTCAAAGCCTGTGCCCGGATTGTACAGAGTTTCTGCGCTCTGCCCGTGGAGTATGCAGCTGAATGCCTGAGGCTGACCCGGAACCTTTCCCGCTACTCCCAAGATGCTGCCGGGTTCTGATTTCTTCATTGCATCAAGAAAATCTCTGAGCATGCTGCAGCCGGGAAGCAGAATATCCTGATGGGCGAAAACAACATATTCGGTCTTGACATTTTTAATCGCATTATTCAATGCAGACGCGCAGGAGGAAAACTGCTTCGCGGTGTTATCTAAGCCTGTAACTGCAAATGGAATGTCCTGTGCATTCAGTGTCTCCAGAAAAGCGTCATATTTGATCTTGTCATTGTAGCAGGTGACGACAGTTATTTCTTCCATATCTTCTTTATGACAGCTCCGACATTTTCAATCAGAAATTCGTCTCTTATGATGAGCAGATAAATCAGGTATACACCCATACCAGTAAATACGGTTATAAGAAGCCATAACAGATCGGGTTCTGCAAACTGCTTCACAAACAAAAGAACGGCTGACATTATCAGGGAAGCGAAAAGATATCTTGGAGCACCGTTGAATATCAGACCCATTTGCATCTGATCTGTTTTACGCACGAATCCAATCTGATAAGCAGTAACAGCAGTTTCAGCTGCAATGGTTCCGAGTGCAGCTCCTATAGAAAACAGGCGGGGGATCAGAAGCAGGTTTACGGCCAGATTGACAGTTGCCCCCATGGTAACAGAAAATGTATAAGGCTTTTGCTGTCTGGTAGGGACGAGATACTGCATGCCTATAACGGAGCTCAGCCCGATCAGTACTATGATAAAACTCAGAAGAGGCATTACTGTCTCAACTTTTTCATATCCGGGTCCGAAAAAGACCGGAACAAATAAATCGGATACGCAAAATATGCCGGCTATCATAGGAAGGCCCAGACACCAGATAAATCTGAAGGATCTACCAAGATAATAATTCATATTTTTCTTATCGTTTCCCTGAAACAGCATAGATATTCTGGGTATTATCACGGGTCCCATCGCTGTTACCACGGTAAGGGCTATTCGAACGATTTTTTCGGCTTCTTCATAATAGCCGTTTTCGGCGGAACCGGATGAAAACCACCCTATCATAGATTTGTCGACAACTGTATATATGTTTATGGCAATCGTTGGAATAAAAAGAGCGATTATGCTCTTCATATGTCTGAAGGGTTGTATCTCGGTACGCCTTACCGCCTTGCCTTTGAGACATATCCACAGTATGGCGCCTGTAGCAGCATTGCCAAAGACGGTAAGCGACGCGTATATCCAGACATCATTGGGGCTCCTGACCAGCAGGAACAGCAGAAGCACATTCATCAGCCTTATGAAGAAGCTTGCCAGGACCGTATAGGAGAACTCCTCAATACCCTGATAGTACCAGGATATATCGAAGATCACATACAGGATGTTTACGGCATAGATCCAATAGAGCACACGGCTCCGGCTCACTGTCATCAGAACAAAGACAACATAGAAAACGAGCATAATGACCGAGGTCAGCGATCGAATTGAGATCATTTCCCACAGTATATTGCTCCTTTTCTGCAGGTCATTCTGGCAGGAACCGACCTCCCGCACTCCATACAGTGAAGTACCGAGACCGGCAAACAGCACAAAATACGAGACCATAGAGGACACATAACTGTTTATCCCTATCCCTTCAGCAGTAAGCACCCTGGCGGTATAGGGGGCAGTAACTACAGGCACTAAGATGCTGAAGATCTGATAGGCCAGATTCAATATATAGTTTTTCCTTACGCTTTTACCGTTCAAGACAGATCTGTTTCCGTTTTTGGAATTCTCTGATATTTTTCAGCGCTGTCACATCAGTGGACAGCTTATAGTGCCAATAGTTGCCGGTCACATAGTCGAGGTTTTCCGTAACAGGCATATGGCGTACTTTGAGCTTTTCCGTCATGACCCATATGTTCATGAGTATCTCTGAGAGATAGCCGTATATTCTGGCTTCAGTGGGCGTATACGAAGACAGGTCAGTCATTTTTTCCACTTCACCCAAAATGTCGAAAAGAAAACTGCAATACCGTTCCAAAACAGGCTTTGAAGTTACGAACATGTTATAATAACTGCCTGTATTTCCCGCTGTAAAAGAATCATAAGCAGGAATACATTCGGGATACTTTGAAAGAAGAACATTCCTAAGCTTTTCCATGTCCTCATATCTTCCAGGTCCTCTCCCGCAGAGAAAATCCAGAGTTGAGCACGGAAAATATATTTTCTCCGGCAGAATAATATCATATCGCTTAAGAATCCGGTCAATATCCGCTGAATTCAAATAGTATCTGGGATCCTTTGAAAAGCGGTTTGTTGAGAAGATCCTGCGGTAATGGCAAAGACCGGCATTATCGTAATCCAGGTAATTCTTCCAGAACCAGTACAGCGCCGTCAGCTCGCAATAGTTGGGATTTTTTTCGGAAATGTTGTCTCCGGTATTGTCCCGCAAAGCGCCCGGAACTTCAAAGTCTCCCTTGCCGACAATAATTGGTTTCAGACAATCGGCCTCCGGCAGGGGAACATTTTTATGTGTTACAACCAGAATAATATTCTTCATGTCGTGTAGACCTCTGCCAAACGGAAGATAATGTTCCGCATATCAAAATCCCTGATATCAGCGTCGGTTTTCAGATAGTCCCAGCCGTAAAGAGCGGCATCTGCCCACTCGGAGGCGTTGTCGTCAACGTTCAGTGAGGTCACGTTATCCGATACGACAGCAGAGCGTGTAATATTTGAAGCAATCACGCATCTCTTCCCGCTAGCCTGTGCTTCGATAAGAGTCACGGGAAGACCTTCAAATCTGGAAGGCAGAATAAAAACATCCATTGCAGCATACATCTCAGGCATATCGGAACGGTTTGACAAAACTATGAACCTTTCTGTGAACGATTCCAGAGTTTTAATAGTCTTTTCTTTCATAGACCCGTCCCCGACCAAAAGCAGGAAAGCCTCGGGAGCTTGCTTCAGAGCAGATTTAAAAATCTCACAGATAAAAGCATGGTTCTTCTGATCTTCAAAACGGCCTACATGTCCTATGACAAAGGCATCTTTGGGAATCTTCAGCCATTTTCTTATTTTGATGGTATCGAAGGTCTGGGAAAAACGGTTGATATCTACAGGGTTGTTTAAAACCAAGGTATCGGAAACATCAAAGATCCTGTTGAGTTCGCTGCGCATAGGTTCATGAAGGGCGATAAGCCTCATCCTGCAGGTTTCGATCAGTTTTGAAGCTGCTTCCTTCTCTGAACTGTCCGAAAAAAAGAATTCGGGTTCATTATGACAGGTATAGAAAAGTCTGATGCCTCTAAGTTCGTCTGCAATCGGAGCAAGGTATTTCAGCATGTCCAGGTGTACATGAATCACATCCGGGGCAAAATCCCTGACTATGCCGAGAAGCCACGTGCTTGTAGCTTTATTTCTCTTTATTTTTCTATATGTGCGTACAACAGGATTTATAGTGTTTGCATGGTATACTTCCTCGTAAAAGCTTCGCAGAGGTATTCCTCTCTCGGCAAGCGCAATCTCGTTGCCATTGTCCTGTCTCCAATACTGCATGACAACACAGACTTCGTTTCCTCCTTCCTGAAGGCCGAGAGCGTAGTCTCTGACAACAGATTCGGCCCCGCCGGATCCAAGTGAACTGATAAGTTGAATAATTCTCATTTTAAAGATCTATCCATTTACCGAGCGTATAATCCCATTCGTCCGGATAAAAGCGCTCAAAACCTGCATCTGAAAAGAAAGTAAATTCGGAGAAATATACATCTCCATTGATAACATAGAGGTCAACTCTGATAAAATTTTTTCCGTCAGCGAGCAACTCCGCTATATCGAGCATTTCATCAAGCTTTTGAGGCCTCGGGAGATGATCAGAGCTGTTGGGGAAGTTCTGTCTTAAATCAAGGAAATTCCAATTCCGGTCATAATAGTCGATTGATTCATCAGGTTGTTTATCGTTCTGAATGACCTGGATGATTTTAGGAATACCGTTAAAACAGAAAAACTTATAAACAGGCAGATAATCCTTGTCAGTGTCTTTCATATACTTCTCAGCTATGATTCTGGGAGGGATATTCTTGTAAGGCCATTCTCTGCAAGTCTCATAATAGTCATTTTCAAGGTGGGAACGTAAAAACTCGGCAGCTTTTCTTCTGTCAAAACTGTTTTTGTCTTTACAGACTACCACCCCTCCGCAGTCGTGGGTAGTCTTCAGTACAAATGATCCGGGTAGATTATCGTAATCAATCTCTTCAGGTGAGCTCCAAACGCCGAGAAGCGGAATAACATATTTTGCCCCTGCTCTTTTACAGACTATCTCCTTTACAGAGAATTTGTCTGCCATCTCTGTATAGACATCTTTGCGGTCATGCAGCTTGAGCCATTGCATTTTCTCGTTAAAACGCTCAGGATTATCAAGATCGAGCTTTAACCCGGTCCTGTAATAATAATACTTCCTCAGATACCTTTCATCAGACATATTTTTCGTATTTCTGTTAAGAAATATGATTTTTGGTATTATAAGCGGATCTTTGATCAGCTTTTTGAGTTTATTCATAAAAGAAATTATATAGCATTTATAAAATCTTTTCAACTTGTATTGAAACTCTTGAAGAAAGGACAAATATGCAATAAAATATTGAAACAGAAACAGTTACGGAGGATATCTGTATGATCTTAAAAAGAAGCTTCGGAAGAACAGCCTCGGGTATAGAGACTTTTCTGTATGAGATTAAAAACACGGCTGGGGCATCGGTCTCGGTCACAGACTACGGCGCCAGAATCGTTTCGATAAATGTTCCGGACAGAGACGGAAAGGTGAGAGATGTATTGCTCGGATGCGACAAAGTCTCGGATTATGAAGAAGATGACGCCTTTCTGGGCGCAAGCGTCGGCAGGGTCGCGAACAGG
This sequence comes from Oscillospiraceae bacterium, assembly GCA_017430455.1. Lineage (GTDB taxonomy): Bacteria > Bacillota > Clostridia > Oscillospirales > Oscillospiraceae > Limivicinus. Next base: position 21,057 of record JAFRMX010000007.1, on the reverse strand, counting down.
ACCTCCGGTTCCGAATTTACACTGAACGGGCAAAAATATCACTTAAACAGCAACTCTCCGGGGGGTCATACACTGCACGGAGGGCTAAGGGGGTTTGACAAAGCAGTATGGGAACTTGATACCTGCACTGAAGACAGCCTCAGTTTTACTCTTTCAAGTCCGAATATGGAAGAAGGCTACCCCGGAAAACTGGATGTAAAATGCACTTTTACCTGGACTGACAATAAGGAACTGCGGGTGTCCTATGAAGCGGTTACGGACAGGGACACTCCGATCAATCTTACCGGACACGGATATTTTAACCTTGCCGGGCATGATTCAGATATCAGCGCTTCAGAGCAGATACTGACAATAAATGCGGATTTTATTACGCCCACAGATGAAAATCTCATCCCTACCGGAGAAATTAGGCCGGTAGCGGGAACCGCTTTTGATTTCAGAAAAGCAAAGCGCATCGGTCGCGATATTGACTCAGATGACATTCAGTTGAGATTTGGCAAGGGGTTTGACCATAACTGGGTGTTGAAAAAAACAGAACATGGTGAATACAAGCTTGCCGCAAGACTGTTTTCTCCGGACAGCGGTATCACTATGGAGATGTATACAGATCAGCCGGGGCTTCAGTTTTATGCAGGAAACGCTCTTCACGGACAATGCGGAAAAGGCGGTGTACATTACAGGGCAAGACAGGGCGCAGCGTTTGAGGCACAAAACTTTCCAAACGCTGCGAACATGGCTCATTTTCCTACGCCAATCCTCAGACCCGGTGAGAAATACTGCCACAGAACTGCGTACAAATTTTATTGACACGTCAATTCAAATTATATATAATACATTGTCTGCCTGAAGACAGACAGATATTCTATTGCCAACTGCTTCGGAAAATTTCCGATGTTGAGTATATTGAAAGGAGCATGATCCATGAAACGTACATTCCAGCCTAAAAAACGCCAGCGCAGCAAAGTTCACGGTTTCAGAGCCAGAATGGCAACAGCAAACGGACGCAAAGTCCTTTCCCGCCGCAGAGCAAAGGGAAGAGCCGAACTTACAGTTTGATTTTCATGACTGTCTGCGGTGAGACCGCGCAAGGGTGTATTAAGGCAGACAAATGAACAGCGCATCGACACTAAAAAAAAACAGTGATTTTCACAGGCTTTATAACAGAGGCAAAGCATCTGCAAATCCGTTGGTTGTTGTCTATTGCCGGAAAAACGGCAGAGATCTCAACAGGATCGGATATACAGTTTCAAAAAAACTTGGTAAAGCAGTTACACGTAACCGTATCAGAAGACGCATGAGAGAAGTGTACCGTCTCAATATGCATAAGCTGAAAAAAGGATTTGACATCGTCGCGGTTGCAAGATCGAAAACAGCAGATGCTGCATATTCTGAAATTGAAGAGGCCTTCCTGAAGGCTTGCGCAGAACTTGGTATCTCAGAATGAAAAATATACTGATTGCTCTAATCAGGTTCTATCAGAAGTTCATATCTCCGTACACACCCCCTTCATGCAGGTTTATTCCGACCTGCTCGAGCTATGCGCTTGAAGCCATCGGAAAGTACGGCGCTGTCAAAGGCGGATGGCTCAGCATAAAGCGCATCATGAGATGCCACCCTTTTCACAGAAAGGGCTACAGCATCTATGATCCCGTACCTTAAATATTAAGGAGCACGATATGTCATTTGGCGAGATAATAACCTGGCCCTTTGCCAAGCTTATGGTATGGCTCTATGGACTTACCGGAAGCTACGGCTGGGCTGTAGTATTGTTTGCACTTATCGTCAACCTGATTCTTACCCCGTTCATGGGAAAAAGCAAAAAAGCCACCATGAAAACAACGCGTCTGCAGCCGAAGATCCAGGAAATCCAGCGCAGACATGAAGGCAACCAGCAGAAGCTGAACGAAGAGATGCAAAAGCTTTACCGGGAAGAGGGAATAAACCCGATGTCAGGTTGCCTCTGGTCTCTTATTCCGTTCCCTATACTTATAGCTCTCTACAGCGTTATACGTCAGCCACTCTCAAGAATGATGTTCGTTGCCAAGGAGACTGTTGCCAAGATAACGGAATATGTGACCGCTCAGGGCTGGTATACGGCATCCACAAATGCAAGAACTGCTGCATACAGTGAGATCCAGATAGTTGATGTACTGCATAAAAACTGGGATGCTTTTATTTCCGGCTTTGGAGAGGTGGAGAACCTTGTTAATGTTGACTTCAGCTTTTTGGGCATGAATCTTGGAGATCAGCCCAATTGGCAGACTCTTTGGCAGGGCCCGTATACATGGGCTGCAATAGGCATTTTTCTGATCCCGTTTGTTTCTGCAGGCCTTTCATGGCTTTCAATGACCGTTTCCCAGAAAATGAACCCTCAGTCCGGATCGTCAGGTAACGACGCTGCAGCGGCATCAATGAAAAGCATGAATGTTGTCATGCCTCTGATGTCAATTTGGATCTGCTTTGTCATGCCGGCGGCCATGGGCGTATACTGGATTGCAAACAGCGTATTCGGCATGATTAGAGATGTAGTGCTTACAAAAGTATACACGCGTCAGATAGAAGCAGAGGATGCGGAAAGAATCGCGACCAGGTCAGAGAGAGAAAAAGAACTTGAAGCGAAGAAGGCCGAGACAGAACGTCTTAAAGCCGAAGGACTGACTCAGAGAAACGATAATACAAGCAAAAAGAAGATTCAGGCAAAAGAAAAACAGATGAGCGACGAACGCAAAGCTGCAGCTCAAAAGGCAGAAAAAGCAGAACGCAGAGAGCGCCTCGGAATAGCGGAGACTGAAGTACCTGCTTCTCAGGTAGGGCACAGACGTTATGCCCGGGGCAGAGCATACGACCCGGACCGTTTCGGGACTGTCGCTGAACAGGTTCACGAGTCGGAAAAAACTATTCCGGAACTGGAAGATACTGAAGAAAATACGGTATTTGCAGATTCATTTTCTGAAGAGAATGTCTCTGCGGACAGAATGGAAAATCCCGGGGAAACCATGAGTGATACAATGCCGGAGGAAAAGACTTAATGATTAAAGAACTTCTTAAGTCCGGTAAGACAGAGGAAGAGGCAATCAAATCAGCTCTTGACGAGCTGGGGCTGGAAAGAGACGATGTTTCGGTAGAGATAATAGACAGACCGAAATCCGGATTTCTAGGCATCGGTGCCGTTAAAGCAAAGGTCAAAGTGAGCTATGAGATCCCGGACGAACCGAAACCGGTCAAGGCAAAACCGATCGTTGCTGAAAAACCTGTAAAGGCTGAGAAATCTGCAAAGGCTGAGAAATCTGCAAAGGATGAAAGACTGGCACGGAGCTCGAAAAACACTAAGCCTTCCGCCAAAAAAGAACCCAAGAAAGAGGTATTCGTTAAACAGGCTGCTCCTGCAGAAGAAAAAAGCGAATACGCCGAAATCAGAAACTTCCTCACCGGATTATTGAAAAACATGGATGTCGAAGCCAATATCGACATCACAGAGAATAATGGAACGATAGATGTAACGCTTTCAGGGCCTTCTATGGGAAGCGTTATCGGACGCCGGGGAGAAACACTTGATGCAATACAGCATCTTACCAATTATGCCTGCGGCAAAGGGAATGACAAGCGTCCTCACATTAATGTAGATGCGGAAGGATATCGTAGTAAGAGAGAGGAATCTCTCGTCAAGCTTGCCGAAAAAATGGCAGAGAAAGCCATTAAATATAAGCGGAGTATGGCGCTGGAACCGATGAATTCATATGAACGCCATGTAATTCATACAGCACTCCAGAACTATAATGGAGTTACAACAACATCCACCGGAACAGAACCAAACCGGAGAGTGGTAGTTAACTATATTAAGCCGGCCAACGAACCGGAGGAAAAACCGAAGACCCGCGAATGGGCATGAAACAGGAGGAAACAATGAGCATTTTTGAACAGGTCAGAGATACTCTGGCAAAGCAGTTTGAGATAGATCCCGCTACAATAACACCTGAAACCAATATTATAGACGATATAGGCGCTGATTCTCTTGACGTCGTAGAGCTTATCATGAGCCTTGAAGACAACTACGGTATTTCGATCTCTGATGATGATGCCGCAAAGCTTCTTACAGTCGAGCAGATCACTGCTTATCTGGAGAACCTGCAGTAATTTTTAAATCCCGCCTGAGGGCGGGATTTTCTGAAGGCATTCCATGCAGCAGACAAATTCATACATAGTCTCTTCACCGGATGCCGGGAAGGGATTGGATAAAGCTTTTGAGATAGCGCAAATAGCCCTGTGCACAGCCACATCCGAAAGGCCATGCGGGGTCTGCAGGGCTTGCAAAAAAGTCAGGCAGAGAATTCACCCGGATCTTTCGGTAATAGAGAGGGAAGAAGGTCAGGGAGGAAAGCCCAAACAGAATATATCTGTTGATCAGATCAGGGAAATTGTTCATGAAGCGGGAATTGTTCCCATAGAAGGGCAAAAAAAGGTTTACATAATTAAAGAAGCCCAGCTGATGAATACAGCTGCCCAGAGTGCGGCTTTGAAGCTTTTGGAAGAACCGCCGGAATGGGTCGTGATGGTTCTGGTGACCGATAATCTGGATGCCCTACTGCCTACAGTCAGGTCCCGCTGCAACAGGATAAATCTCAACAGCGAAAACAGTGCTTTCAGTGAGCAGACCGAAAAAAGGTGCGAGAGTTACATGAAAGCTCTTGCTATGGGTGACAGAAGTGAAGTATTCTGCGCCGCGATGGATCTAAAGTTGAAAACTCTAGCCGAAACGGAAGAGTTTCTGCAATATATCAGGGAGTATGCAAATGATATCCTCTGCTATCGCAGGAAAGATCCGGGGCTCGGCAGAGAATTGCTTTTCAAGATAACACTTATTGCGGACAGGTGTACTGCTTATATAAAAGCGAATGTAAACCCAAACCATATAGCGGGGCTTCTTGCAGTTCTCCCGTTTGAAGACAGAATTATTGAGGATGATATTTAATGACTGAAGTAGTCAGTATAAGATTCAGAGGCAGTTGTAAGATTTATTATTTTGCACCTGAAGGAATAGAATGCAGATCTGGCGACACTTTAATAGTGGAGACAGCAAAAGGACTCGAGATGGTCGAGTGCTGCATGGGTAATCACGAGGTGGAAGATGAAGAGGTGGTCCAACCATTAAAGAGGGTGATCAGGATCGCGACCGGCACGGATAAGGAAAATGCTGAGAAGAACCGTGCTAAGGAAGGCGAAGCGTTGGAGATATGCAGACAGAAAGTCTCTGATCACGGTCTGGACATGAAGCTGGTGGGTGCCGAATACAGCTTTGACGGGACCAAAACAACATTTTTTTTCACATCTGACGGAAGAGTGGATTTTAGGGAACTGGTAAAGGATCTTGCTGCCGTTTTTCATAACCGTATAGAACTCAGGCAGATAGGTGTGAGGGATGAGGCGAAAATGGTCGGCGGATTGGGGATATGCGGAAGACCGTATTGTTGCAAAGCCTTTATGGATGATTTTGCACCGGTATCGACCAAAATGGCAAAAACACAGAACCTTTCATTGAATCCGACAAAGATATCGGGAAGCTGCGGAAGGCTGATGTGTTGTCTGAGATACGAACAGGAGGCATATGAAGATCTGATAAAACAAATTCCGAAGGCAGGGACTTTTGTTGAGACAAAAGACGGTTTCGGAACGGTAGAGCAGGCTGATATTCTCAGATCGACAGTAAAGGTCAGACTTGACACAGATTCTGACGACAAACTCAGGATCTATAAATCAAATGAACTGTGTGCCGTCCCGGGGGGCAGACCCCCGGAAGGGGAAAAACCGCAGCATGTTTTTGAATATGTTCCTGAGGAAGAAAAGAATGACGAAAAAGAAGCTCCCAGATGGGAAGCAAGAGTCATAGTTTCTCCGGAAGAGCAGGAAAAAAGTAAAACAGTACTAAAAAACTCTGATATAGCGGAGGATATCTCGGAGACTCCGCGTGAAGATGCCAGACAAGAGCGCCGCAGACATTCCGGCCGCCCCCACAGAAGAACCGGTAATAATAAACGCCGCACCGGTAAAAGAACAAAAGAGCAGCAGTCTTGATTTGAGGCTGTTGCTTTTTACTTTTTAAAATGTTATTCTAAGTTCAGCGATAAATACTGCATTAAATAACTGAAAAGGAGAATGAGATTTATCATGGTCAAGATAATCATGGGTGAGAAAGGAACTGGAAAAACGAAGAAGCTTGTAGACATGGTACGCGAGGCAGTAAAAGCAGAGCACGGTGATGTTGTCGTCATTGAAAGGGAGAAAAAGCTTACCTATGATATCCCGTACAGTGCAAGACTTATTGACGCCGGAGCATATCCCATTGCAGAATATGAATTTCTGAAAGGCTTGATTTGCGGCATACACGCCGGAAATTACGATATAACTCATTTCTTTATAGATAATTTCAGAAAGCTTGTGAAAGACAGGAGCAAAGAGTCTTTTGAGGCTTTCATTGACTGGCTGATCGACTTTTCTGAAAAAGAAAATATTGAATTTGTTATAAGTTATACTCAGGATCCCAATGAAGCTTCCGATAAGATCAGGACCCTTCTGATATAAGCAAATGCGTCTTGATAAATTTCTGAAGGTTTCAAGGATAATAAAAAGAAGAACGGTCGCAAATGAAGCCTGTGACAGCGACTATGTCAAAGTCAACGGCAGACAGGCAAAAGCCGGCACTCAGGTCAAGCCTGGGGATTTTATAGAGATAGCTTTTGGAAACCGTACACTGAAGGTTGAGATCCTCAATACAAGTGAAAATGTGAAAAAAGATGAAGCTCCGATGATGTTCAGGGAGATAAGTTAATCATATGCCGGCATAAGTTTACTTATGCCGGTTGCCTGTTTATGCATATCGGGTTACAAATATGCATGTCTATACTTCTGACTTATATACTTGAAACTTCAAAATAACAGCAAAAATTCAACAGTTTCCACAAAGATTTCAACATAAAATAGTTACAAACAGCAGCTATTTTGAATATCAGGATTACATAATATTGTGAATTATGAATTTTTATTGACAGCATTTTAAACTTTTTTTGCATTTGTTGATAAAGGATTTTTTGGATGTTATAATCAAAACACCGATAATAATGCAAACAAAGGAGGACAAACTAATGAAAAAGCCAGGAAAGCTGCTTGCAATCATTCTTTCCCTTGCAATGGTTTTCTCCCTTTGCGCCTGCGGTAGATCTTCAACTCCTGCTGCAGCCTATGATTCTTCAAATGCTTCTTATTATGCAGCATCTGAATCTCAAGCTTCAGGAGCCTATGAATACGGCTTTGACGCAGAGTATCCAAAGGAAGAAGAAGTTACCGAAGCAAAAACCGATAATACATCTGCTCTGGATGTTAAAGGTGATGCGGAGACAGACCTGGACTATGACAAGATAATCTATTCTGCTGATGTAACTGTTGAAACCACTCAGTTCGATGATGCTGTTGCGGCGCTTGCAGGATTTGTGGAAAAGTACGGCGGTTTTGTCCAGTCAAGCTCAGTAAGCGGAGTGAATTTAAACGATCAGCAGCGCGGACGTACCGTCAACAGATCTGCAAATTACACTCTCAGGATCCCAAGTAAGAATTTCAACGGGATAATGAAGAGCTTTTCCGAGATGGGCAATGTGCCGTACAGCTATACTTATACCGAGAATGTGACGTCTGCCTACTATGACACCCAGGCCAGACTTGAAGCTTACAAGACACAGCAGACGAGGTTGCTTGAACTTATAGAAAAAGCTGAGACAGTAGAGGATATAATAACGATCGAGGAGCGTCTCAGCGAATTGAACTACAGCATAGACAGTCTGCAGTCTGTCTTAAACAATTATGACAGGCGCGTCAGTTACAGTACCATTTCTTTGAGACTTATGGAGGTCAGAGAATATACGCCTACAGAAGAACCTACTTTTTGGGACAGACTCGGGAATGCTTTTATAGACGGTATTAATGGAGCTTTTGAGTTTCTGAAAAATCTCCTGGTCTTCATAGTCGGCGCACTGCCTGTGATCGCAATAATCGCGGTGCTGTTTTTCGCTTTTCGTAAGCCTGTGAAAAAACTGTTTGAAAAGAAAAGGGCAAAGAAAGCTGCTAGATCTGAGAAAATAGATGAGATGACGGAAAAGAGATAAATCAAATGATTCAGGGGGAAAAAATATGATCAAAGTAGACTTAAGCGGTGCAAAGAGTTTTTTCAAAGGAGAGAATCCGGATTATGAAGCTGCTGCGCGCGCTCATGAAACACTTGTATCCGGTACGGGAAAAGGCTCAGATTTCAGAGGATGGCTGGAACTGCCTTCAAGAATGATATCCGGGGAACTACCGAGAATAATCGAAACTGCGGAGAAGATCAAAAGCCGTAGTAATGCTCTTGTAGTAATAGGAATCGGAGGTTCTTATTTGGGGGCAAGAGCAGCGATAAACCTGCTCAAACCGGTTCCGGATGAAAATGATGTCAAGGTCTTCTTTCTCGGCAACGGACTTTCACCGGACTATCTCTGCGATACCTTAAAGCAGATAGGTGATGATGATTTTGATGTAAATGTCATTTCTAAGTCCGGTACAACGCTTGAACCTGCAGTTTCATTTCGTATATTCAGAGAACTGCTGAAGAAAAAATACGGAGACAGGGCAGGAGAGCACATATTCGCCACCACGGATAAGGAAAGAGGTGCGCTTAAATCTCTTGCAAACTCAGAAGGCTGGGAGACATTTGTCGTTCCGGATGATGTCGGAGGAAGATACAGTGTACTTTCTGCAGTGGGTCTTTTACCGATGGCAGTAGCAGGGATCGATGTCTCCAAGGTCATAAGTTCTGCAGAGAAGGCTTTGAAGAATATGGATCTGAGGTCTCCCGAGAACCCTGTCTGGCAATATGCAGCAGCAAGACAGCATCTTTACCGGATCGGCTATGGGACAGAACTACTCGCAAGCTTTGAACCGAGTTTCAGATTCGTCGGTGAGTGGTGGAAGCAGCTTTTCGGTGAGAGCGAAGGTAAGGATGGTGTCGGCATATTCCCCGCATCTGTCGAATATACTGCAGATCTGCATTCCATGGGCCAGTTCATACAGGACGGTCCCAGAAACCTGATGGAGACTGTCGTTCGCTTCGGCTCAGAAGCGGAAACATATGCAGTTCCCTTCGATGAAGGAAATGCAGACGGGTTGAATTATCTTGCAGGGCGCGATCTTGGAGAGATTGGGAAGGTAGTAGCAGATGCTGTGAGAGCCGCTCATGTTGAAGGTGGTGTTCCCAATATGGTCGTGGAAATACCCAGGAGAAACGAAGAAGGCTTTGCGGAAATGGTGATATTCTTTGAACTGGCCTGCGGAATATCCGGATATATGAGCGGTGTCAATCCCTTCAATCAGCCGGGAGTAGAGGCATATAAGAAAAATATGTTCAAGATGCTCGGCAAACCTGGTACATGACCGGGTACAGATAGTATCAAAAAGAACCATAAAATACATATAAACAGGAGGAAAGAAAATGACATTTCGCGATCTCAAAGTAAAAGATGTATTCGAAACGCCCGAATATAGGAAGGTTATGGAGCAGTATGCGGCAAAGCTCCTCAAGTACCCCGGAGTAAAGCTTCTCTACAAGAAAAGCTGCGGTGAGATCTTTGACAAGGTCGTTGCCACAAAAATGATTCCGGAGGAGGACGCCAAGAAGGTCGAGACAGAAATCAACAAGCTTCTCGGTGCCTGACAAGCTTCAATCCACCAGTGAAAAAGCAGCCTTGCGGGCTGCTTTTTCACTGGTGAAACCGAAATAAAGAATACAGGAGTAAAATGAAATACTGACTGCTTGAGGAATCCTGTCATTGTCTGTCACAGATTAAAATGCAATTGTTTCCTTTAGAAAGCATAAAGAAGAGAATTAACACAGTGAGTCTGAAATTAATTAACATAACTAAATTATTGTTAACTTTTAATCATTTAACTATGACTTTTTTCACTTGACGTCATTTTTTATCAATAGTAGAATATATAGACAAATAAATGGAGGTATGCCGGATGAGGCGCTTTATAAAAGGCGACAGGAAATATCTGAACTGGGGAATCACGGCTTTTGTTGTGATTGCATTCAGTATACTCTTTTATATGGCGCTTGCATATTTGCCATCTCTCGGGAAAGCTCTGTCTGATTTGGTTTCTATCCTTGCTCCATTTATATGGGGTCTTGTTATTTCATATATACTGCTCCCGATGATGCATGCCATCGAAAAACATGCATTTATCCCTCTTTCCAGAAAACTATATTCAAAAAATAAAAAGAATGACGGAAGCGGTTTAGCAAGAGGCATGTCTGTAATGGCTGCCGAGATCATCTTCCTGGTTATTCTTGCAGCTTTGGTTTGGCTTATTATTCCGCAGCTGTATTACAGCATTGAGACAATGGTTAAAAACAGCGGCGAGTATATGGATAAAGCCGAGAATTGGGTTTTAAATATATTTAATAATAATCCGACTGTTGAAACATATGCCCTTCAGGCCATAGACAGCCTTGAAGACGGGGCGTTGAGCTGGCTCCAGACAAAACTCCTGCCCCAGTTCGGAAATGTCATATCTAATGTATATGCCGGCGTATACAGCGTTTTCAGAGTTCTTTACAACCTGATAATAGGCATAATAGTTTCGGTATATATCATGGCCAAATCGGATGCTTTTACTGCCGGATGCAAAAAGCTCCTCTATTGTATCTTTACTATAGAAGCAGCAGAAAAAATAAGGTACGCTGTCCGTGAAATAGACCGCACATTCATGACCTTTATTTCCAGCAATCTCTATGATGCGGCAATAGTAGGAGTGCTCTGCTATATATTCTGTGTGATAGTAAATATGCCGTATGCTCTGCTTGTTTCGGTAATTGTCGGAATCACAAACATGATTCCGTTTTTCGGCCCGCTCATAGGGGCTGTTCCGAGCGGCCTGATCATTCTGTTTGTAAGTCCTATAAAATGCCTTATCTTTATTATCTTTATTATTGTACTTCAGCAGTTTGACGGCAATCTGATAAAACCGAAGATCCTTGGAAACTCGCTGGGAATCGGTGGATTCTGGGTTATGTTTGCCATAATTCTTGGCGGCGGGCTTTTCGGATTCTGGGGAATGCTTCTCGGAGTTCCGGTATTTACGGTTATCTACACATGGATAAATAACTCCGTGAACAAAAAGCTTAAAAGAAGCGCTTTGCCCACGGATATGGAAGAGTATAAAGATCTGGACAGGATAGACCCTGTTACAAGGGAACCTGTAAAAAAACGGGAAGAAGGAAAAGACTAACGGTGTGCAAGCGAAGCTGAAGCTTCAATAACAGCATCAGCAAAAGCTTCGGTATCCGCTTCAGATGTAAATCTCGAAAGGCCGACTCTCAGAGCTCCGTCAATTATACGGCTGTCAAGGCCGATTGATTCCAGAACATGGCTCCGCCCTCCCTTTTTGCAGGCGGAGCTTTTTGAAACATAGATATCCCTTGCCTCAAGATAGTTCATGAGAACTTCACTCCTGAACCCTGGAAGCGAAAGGCTTAAGATATGCGGTGCGTCCCCGCCGATAAATACTGCCCATGGGATTGCAGATTCAATACGATCCTTAAGCTCTTCTTTGAGCGTTCTCATACGATTTGTATATTCAGACATTTTCGGATACGCTACCTTTACTGCGGCAGCAAAAGCGGCTATCTGGGGCATTGCTTCTGTTCCTGCTCGTAATCCGTATTCTTGGCTTCCGCCGAGAATAAACGGCTTGAGTTTAAGCCCTTTTCTGATATAGAGTGCACCGATACCTTTGGGTGCATGCACTTTATGGCCGGATATACTGATCATGTCAGCTCCCAGCTTATCGGCAGAAAAGGGAATCTTTAAGAAAGCCTGCACTGCATCGGTATGCAGAAGCGCTTTTGATCCTGCTGCTTTCAAAACATCGGATACTGCTTTTATATCAGTGACAGCGCCTGTTTCGTTGTTAACAAGCATTAATGAGACCAATACCGTGTCGTCCCTGAGCACGGAAGCAACATCTTCCGCTCGAATGGCGCCCTTACTGTCGGGCGTTAAGTATGTTACTTCAAACCCTTTTTCTTCCATGAGGCCGAGAGAGCGCCTCACGGCATCATGTTCGACACTTGAGCTTATTATATGCTTTCCTGTGCGTTGCCGGGATTCAGCCCCTCTTATGATCGCAGTGTTGTCGCTCTCCGAGCCGCATGAGGTGAAAATGAGTTCATCCGCAGCACATCCGAGAGCATGGGCAATCTCTTTCCTGGATGAGTCCAGAAGTTTTTTGGCTTCTCTGCCCTTTGTATGGGTAGAGCTCGGATTTCCGTAAATGTTCTGCATGGCATTGAGGGCTGCCTCCGCTGCCTCATCGCAGACGCGAGTAGTTGCACTGTTGTCAAGATAGTGTTCCATCAGATAATCTTCCTTTGAGGATACTGCTGTTTTATGAAATATATTATAACAACCCTCGGCTGCAAGGTCAATCAGTACGAGACCCAGGCAATTGAGACCATTTTGAATTCAGACGGACATTTCCCTGCCGGAGAAAATGAGAAAGCGGATTGTGTTATAGTCAACACATGTGCGGTTACAGCTGAAAGCGGGCGTAAATCCCGCCAGGCTATAAGAAAGCTTTCTTCAGAATATCCGGATGCCGTAATAGCGGTCGGAGGATGTTATTCACAGTTAAGTCCTGAAGATGTTAAGGACTTCGGCGCAAAAGTGGTTTTCGGATCCAACGATAGGAAGGCTTTTGTTAAGGCAATTGAGAGAGCGGTAGAGAGTGGAGAGAACTGTGTTAGCGTCGATGACCCTTTTAAAAGAAAGACGCTTGAATCGCTCCCTTCCGGAGCAGTATCCGGCCGGACCAGAGCAATGCTGAAGATACAGGACGGCTGCGTCAACTTCTGCAGTTACTGCATAATCCCGTATACAAGAGGAAGGATCCTGAGTCTTCCTGTAGAGAGGGCTGTTTTAGAAGCAAAAGAGCTTGCGGAAAAGGGATACAGGGAAATAGTACTTACGGGAATCGAGATCGCATCCTACGGTCTGGATCTTAAGGACAGAATATCGCTCAAGGATATAGTTTATGCGGTCAGTGAAGCTGTGCCCGATGTAAGGATCAGACTCGGTTCCATTGAACCGACAGCAATAACGGAAGATTTCTGCCGCACGCTCTCCAAATGCATAAATCTCTGTCCGCATTTTCACCTGAGTCTTCAGTCAGGATGTGACCGTACGCTTGAAGCAATGAAAAGGAAATATACAACAAGGGAATTCGCAGAAACAGTAAAACGGCTCAGACATTATTTTCCCGGGTGCGCGCTTACTGCAGACTTAATAACCGGATTTCCAGGAGAGACAGAGGAAGATCACCGGACAACGCTTGAATTTATAAAATCTATAGGTTTTTCGGCCATGCATGTCTTTCCGTATTCCAGAAGACCCGGGACCCCTGCAGACAAGATGCCGGATCAAATCAGTCAGAAAGTAAAAAACCGGAGGGCAAAAGAGGCTGCCGAAGTAGCAGGACAGATGCAGATGGGCTTTATTGAAGAACATGTTGGCAAAGAATTTGAGGTGCTGTTCGAAAATGAAGAGGAGTCCGCGTGGCAGGGGCACAGCGCCGATTATATACTCTGCAAAATGAAAGGCAAAGAATTGCATGGAAGGCTTATAAAAGTAAGGGCAATAAAGGCTGACAAAAAATGTCTTCTGTGTGAAGAGGTAAGGTGAAAGAATTGAGAAAGTATAATTTTTCGGCAGGCCCTTCAGTCATGCCTGAGGAAGTACTTAGAAAAGCAGCATCCGAGATGCTCGATTACAAAGGCAGCGGCATGTCCGTTATGGAAATGAGCCACCGCGGGCCTGTATTTAAAGAGATATTTGACGAGACCAAGGCGAAGCTGAAGTCTTTGTATAATGTACCTGACGATTATGAAATCCTTTTCCTTCAGGGAGGAGCTACTTCCCAGTTTGCAGCTATCCCTATGAATCTTATCGAGGGGGGAAAAGCAGACTATGCTGTGACAGGAAGGTTTTCAGCACTTGCTGCCGAGGAAGCAGAGAAATACGGAAATGTCAATATTTCCTTTTCAGGGAAAGGAGAAGGATTCAAAAGAATTCCTTTGCAGAATGAGCTGAGGCTGTCTGATGAAGCAAAATACTTTTACTATTGTGACAACAATACTATCTATGGCACGCAGTGGTCTTATATTCCGGATGTTAATACGGAGCTTGTCTGCGATTTTTCTTCAAGTGCTCTTTCTAAGCCCATGGAAATCTCCAAATTTGGGCTTTTGTATGCAGGGGCACAGAAGAATATGGCTCCTGCGGGGCTGACAACAGTTATTGTAAAAAAGAGCCTTTCAGGCCGCGAACTGCCGATAACACCCAAGATAATGAGCTATAAGGTCCAGATCGAAAAGGATTCCATGCTGAACACTCCTCCCTGCTGGTGCATCTATATGCTCGGGCTGACAATCGACTGGATAACGGATAAAGGCGGGATTGAGATGATGCAGAAAAACGCACGCGAAAGATCTGCACTTCTCTATGATTTCCTGGATGAAAGCAGCTTTTATATTAAAATGGCAGAGGTTAATTCCAGAAGCCCTATGAATGTCACTTTCCGAACTCCCTCAGAGGAACTTGATGCTGCTTTTTGCAAAGAAGCGGAACAAAAAGGCCTGTTAAGTCTTAAGGGACATAAATCGACGGGAGGCATAAGGGCAAGCCTTTACAACGCAATGCCGATAGAGGGAGCTAAAGCGCTGGTTGAATTTATGAAGGAGTTCGAGAATAAGAATGTTTGATATAAAGACTTACAACAAGATTTCCGATGAAGGACTGAGTATCCTGAAGGATAAAGGCTGTAATGTAGGGCCAGATATAAAAGATCCGGAAGGAATAATACTTCGCAGCGCTGATCTTCACAATACTCCGTTCGGAGACAATCTCCTAGCCATAGCAAGGGCGGGAGCGGGCTACAACAATATCCCGATTGATGAATGTGCAGAAAAAGGGATAGTGGTATTCAATACTCCCGGAGCGAACGCCGAAGGAGTGAAAGAACTTGAGTTGTGCTCTCTTGTAATGTCTTCGCGTGATGTTCTAGGTTCCATAGCTTGGGTCAGATCTGTCGCGGACAAGGGTAGAGAAATACCCGCACTTGTAGAAAAAGCCAAGTCTGATTTCGCCGGCCCTGAGCTTATGGGGAAAACCATCGGGGTTCTCGGCCTCGGGGCGACAGGAGCTATGGTCGCGAATATAGCGCTGGAGATCGGAATGAATGTTTTGGGCTATGACCCGTTCATGTCTGTTGAAGCCGCATGGATGCTTTCCAGAGAAGTCAAACATGTGGATGATCTCGATGAGGTCTTTTCAAAGAGCGATTATATAAGCATCAATATTCCCTATAATGAGAATACACATCATCTTTTGAATGATGAAGCCTTCTCAAAAATGAAACAGGGCATACGTATTATTAACGAGTCCAGAGCAGAGGTCGTGGATGATATCGCAATGACTAAGGCTCTTGATTCCGGAAAAGTTGCCAAATATGTTACGGACTTTCCGAATGAGACTATACTCAAAGCCCCGAATGTGATAGCTATGCCCCATCTGGGAGCCTGTACGCCTGAAAGCGAGGACCGGTGTGCTGTAATGGCTGCAAACGAGCTGTTCGATTATCTGGAAAACGGCAATATCAAAAACAGCGTCAATCTCCCGAACGCATCCCTTGAGCGCATGGGAAACTGCAGGCTGTGTGTCCTGCACAGAAACAAGCCCCGCATGATCACCAGAATACTTGATTTCATATCCGCGAGAAACATCAATGTCGAACACATGATAAACAAACCGCGCGGAGGATATGCGTATACTATTGTTGACCTCGGCAAGAAGATAGGGCCGAAGACAGCTGAAGAAATGCGCAGCATGGAAGATATACTGAGGTTGAGGGTTCTGTATGTCGACTGAAAGACTATATTATGTAAATAGTCATCTGCATGAGTTCTCTGCGAACGTCGTATCTTGTGAGCCTTCTCCGAAGCATGAAGGACAATACCAGGTAATCCTTGATAAAACTGCTTTTTTTCCCGAAGGCGGCGGTCAGCTTGCAGATACGGGCACTATCGGCGCATCAAGGGTCACGGATGTGCATGAGAAGAATGGGATTATTGTTCATTATGTAAACTTGCCGCTTGAACCCGGCTTAGAGTATCGTTGCTCTCTCGACTGGGAGCAAAGATGGAGAAGGATGCAGAATCACTCCGGTGAGCACATTTTCTCCGGCCTTGTTCACCGAAACTTCGGATTTGAAAATGTGGGCTTTCATATGGGACCTGCCTTTATGACACTTGATTTCAGCGGAGAGCTCAGAGAAGAGGATATTTGCTTCCTTGAAAAGAGCGCCAACGAAAAAGTCAGAGACAATATTCCCGTTAAAGCTTTTTTCCCGACTGCGCAGGAGCAGGAAACCTTGAGTTACAGGAGCAAGAAAGAGATTCTTTCAGATCTTAGGCTTGTGGAGATTCCGGGAGTGGATCTTTGTGCCTGCTGTGCGCCGCATGTTTCATCCACCGGAGAGGTAGGGATAGTCAAGGTTCTGGATCATATGCGTCACAGGGGCGGAACAAGACTGTCTCTCATATGCGGTATGGATGCATTTGAGAATTTCCGTGAGATGCAAAACTCCGCGACAGGAGTTTCAAGACTTCTCTCAGCAAAGAGAGAGGAAATAGTTCATGCGGTTTCAAGGCTTCTTTCTGAGAAAGAGACTGCAAAAGAAAAGCATTCGAAACTTGCAATGGAATATGTAAGGCTCAGGGCAGAAAGCATACCTGAAAATGAAGGGAATATTATCCTTTTTGAAAACACCCTTGACGAGCCTGCCCAGCGTGAACTTGTAAATTTACTATCAGCAAAGTGTAAAGGCTTTGCTGCCGTATTCTGCGGAGAAGACGGAGCAACATATCGCTATATTTTCGGTTCTGAGCATACTGATCTCCGAGCACTAGCTCCGCTGATTAATGAAAAGGTCTCGGGCAAAGGTAGCGGAAAGAGCTCCATGATCTCGGGAAGGGCATTGGCAGACCGTTCTGTAATAGTAAAAGCACTTGAAGATCTCATATAGATTTTTAGACAAAACCTGATAAATTGGCTAACTGTAAAACTGAGGATGGCGGATAATTGATTTGACAATTATCTGACATCCTTTTATAATTTATACGTATTATGGGCTTAGAATGCATGCCCGAAAAGCGGAATAATTTTTGGTATAGGGGGTTATCAAACAGTTGAAAGACCTGAAACATCTCATTTACTTTGAGGATCTTCTTCAGCAGGCCAACAATGAGTTGGTCCAGAAGGGCAGAGCTGACGGCAATAAAGCTGTTGGCTACACCTGTTACTTCATGCCTGAGGTTCTCCTCGATCTTCCCGGATGCTTTGCGGTAAGACTCAGAGCTCCGGGCTGTACTTCGCCTGATGTGGCGACATATTATTTGTCGTCGCGAACCTGCCACTACGCAAGAAGCCTGATGGAGCGTGCGCTTGAGGGCGGGTACAATTTCCTCGACGCCGATATGGCGACCGAAACCTGCACGGCAACGACGCGTTTTCAGGAGCATATGGAACAGAAACATCTGGATTCGGTCGAAGATATGCGTATCGTCGATAATGACGATTTCTTCGTGGAGTTTACCGATGTTCCATTCAAAAAAACGCCTAACAGTCAGGCCTACTTTGCGGAAGAACTTGAGTATCATGTCTTAAGACCTCTCAGAGAGCATTTCGGAATAGATACTTCTGATGAAGCGCTCATGAAAGCGATAGATCTTCATAACGAGGTCTCAAATCTCATCAATGAGATAGGCGACTACCGCAAGCTTGAGAAACCTACGATCACCGGCTATGAATTTCACGTTATCCAGCTCGTTTCTCTTACCTGCCCGAAGTATTTGATCATAGATAAGCTTCGCGAGACGGCTGAAGAGCTTAAGACACGTGAGCCTGATCAGAGGTGGCCGTTCAGATGCAAGGTTCTCTTGGCGGGCTCCGAAAATGACGACCCTGATTTCACAAAGATGATAGAGGGATGCGGAGCTGAAGTGGTCTGTGACCGTTATTGCTACGGAGCGGTCGAATCCCGTGTTCCCATAGTGGTCAAGGAAGGCGAAAGACCGATAGAGGCAATTGCACGCCACTATCTCGAAACATCCAATTGTCCGCGTTACATGCCGCAGGACGAGATGAGAGCAAGAAAACAGCATCTTGCGGATCTTGCAAAAGCATACAATGCGGACGGAATAATTGTTGTATCCAACAAATTCTGCGAGTATTGGAGCTACGAGCGCGTTATAGATTCTTTTGTCATGCCGCGTGATTTCGGTATTCCTGTCTGCTCGATCGAGAAGGAATACATCAATTCTGCTTCCGGCCAGCTCAGGACAAGATTCCAGGCATTTGTTGAGAGTTTGGAGATCAAGAAGATCCAGGAGGGCAATAAGTAATGGATATAAACAAGATTAAAAAGGGATTCAATGATTTCTGGTACGGCAAACCGCATTCTGCTGAAGAAGGCGGACGCAGGCTTGGCGATATACTGGAAGACAAGACTGGCCTCTATAAGCACAGAGAGTGGCGCGGTGTCAAGGACACCATGTATTACTTCTGGAATATCTGGTGCTACAACTACCTCCACATGGTTATCGACATCATGAAATACGGAGGCCTTGTACCTTTCGCCAAAGGCGTGTGGAGATACCGCTGGGTCGGTCAGACCTATCTGCCGGTCATGCACTGGTTCGACAGAGGCTTGCAGGGCCTGAGAGGTGAAGCGCTTAAAGGTTCCGCATGGCACTACAGAGGCATGGTCAATGCATCTATAGTCCAGTTCATGTACATGTTTGTTGCTGATGCTAATCTTAACAAAGGCAAGAAGAATTACTGGCACGACCATACGATTGCACACAATGAGACTCTTTGGGGCGGTATTTTCTATCCTTGGAGCGATCAGTACCGCAATGTGGCAATTGAAATGATTCCGTATTTCGTTACTTGTCATGTCAACAGCCATACGGTTCTCAATTACATAGACGCTATTCAGTCCATAGGCCTCCCCGGAGACCCATGTCCTATGTGCCAGGCTGAAGCGGGCATCTTCCTTCTGGATGACGTTCCGGATTATGCCAATTTCTGGCTCTCTGACAATGAAGCTTGTGACGCTTCTGTTTCTACATCCATTATTCAGGACTGGCTCTGGGATAAACCTCTCTATGCTATGACTCAGCCGATGCGCTTTGACGACCCGATAGCGAAGAAATACTGCATGAAGGAAATAGAGGGGGCTTGGAAATTCATAGAGGAGCAGACAGGCGTTCCATTCAATTATGAGCTTCTGTGCAAGCGTCTCAATCAGCAGAATGAGCTTATGCGCTTTGAGTGGGAGAAATGGGATGTTGCAGCTAACACGAGTTGTTACCCGATAAACGGTGTTGCACAGGCACTTTACCGTATCTACCAGTCACAGTACGGCGATCTTCCGATCTGGCATGAAGTTGATGCCAAGGTCCGTAAGATCATGGAAAAGTGTGTCGCAAAGAAGATCAATACTTTCCCGAAAACACGCCACAGAGTCATTGCCTGGTCCTGCGCTCCGCTTTACTACTCCAACTGGGTTGTTTGGGCATATAACTGCTGGGGTCTGAATGTAATAATCAATATGGACTCCCTGATGTTCGATATGGAGATCCGCACAGATGAGTATGAGCACACACTTGAAGACATAGCCACGTACCATATGTGGGCACCTATGCGCCGTATGGCAGTCGGCGGAATGCACCACATTTTCGAGCTGTGGGATTACAAAGAGAGATTCAACTGCGATATGGTCGCTATGTACGACCAGCTCCAGTGCAAAGGCATGCAAGGCGTTCACGGGTTGTTTGAGGATGAATTCCGCAAGAGAGATATTAAAGCTTTCTGGCTTCCTCATGCTCTTCCGGACAGCAGAACCGTTTCCCGCGCGGAGATACGCCGTGGTATAAACGACTTCATGTCAACTGTAATGCAGGAAGAACCGCTCGATCCGTCACTGCTTGACTTCGACGATTCTATGACCTGGTGATAGGAGGAAAACCCATGAAAAAAGTTTGCAAATTTTTTCTGAAACTCGTCGGAATTCTTGTTCTTGTATTCGGGGTGCTGTTTGCAATATTCTTCTTTGACCTCGATGGAAAACTGCTGTTCAACTTTGTTGAGCCATTCCTTAAAAAGCACTATGACAATATGGAAAGAGAAGATAAGACCAAGATGCCTTACGATATAAGCAAATATCCGGCACGCGATTGATGATCAATATTTTTAGGAAGGGAAAAAATACATGAAATACTTTGGCGGCTGCGACGTAGGATCGACATATACGAAAGCAGTAATACTCGATGAGACGGGAAAGATGGTAGCGAATACCACAATCATGAGCAAGATAAACTCCCAGCAGAGCGCGGAGATAGCGATGCAGGAAGTAATAAATCAGGTACCTGAGCTGCATTCATCCAAAGATCTGGCATACCTCATAGGCACGGGATACGGAAGGAACAAGGTTCCGTTTGCTGACGAGAACATCTCGGAGATATCCTGCCATGCGATGGGCGTGCATATAACGGATCCTACGGTCAAAGCGATCATAGATATCGGCGGACAGGACGTAAAGGGCATCAACATCGACACTGACGGAACAGTAAAGAACTTTGCGATGAACGACAAGTGCTCTGCCGGAACGGGAAGATTTTTTGAAGCTATGGCAAGAAGTTTTGAGATGAGCCTCGAGGATTTCTCCAAGCTGTCGCTGGGAGCAAAGAACGTCATCCCCATAACGGCACAGTGCACGGTTTTTGCGGAGTCTGAAGTTATCACGCTGGTCGGAGAAGGCAAACCGATGGATGAGATAGCGGCAGGCATAGAGATGGCGGTGGCGAAGAGATGCTTTGTCATGGCGAAGAAAGCAGGCGCGACTGACAGCATAACGCTGACG
>JAFRMX010000006.1 GCA_017430455.1 Oscillospiraceae bacterium | reverse complement strand
TGACGCGGTTTCCGAAATCGCAGATGAACGGCGTAAGGATGCGCACGTCGTCCAGCTTCCGGCCGAACAGCTCCTCCAGATAGCCCACACAGGCCGGATCGTCCGGCAGCGCGGCGTTCGCCTTTGCGCAGAGCGTTCTGGCGCGCATCATTTCTTCCACAACCTCTTTGAAATAGGGTTCTCGGGTATCTGTCGGCCCGCCCCGATCCATCAGTTCGTATACATAGCCTTTTTCGTAGTCCATCTGTTTTCTCCTTACATCAGGCCGTTGGCGGACAGCCAGCGCTTGACCGCTTCTCTGGAGTTGGCCGCGCTGCTGCCCGTGATGGACAGTCCGCTCTTTACATTCGCGCCGGGGCATGTGCGTTTGATGTCGCGCTCGCTGCCGCCCATGCCGCTGCCCTCGTTGGTGCACAGCGGCAGGATGGTCTTTCCGGAGAAATCGTAATGCTCCAAGAAGGTGAAGATAGCCATCGGCATGGTGCCCCAGTAGTTGGGGTAGGCAAGGACGACAGTATCAAACCCGTCGATAGAGTCCGGCATGGAAACAAGCTCCGGCCTTGCCTTTGCACGCAGATCCTTTTTTGCCTCCTCGATGCAGGTCATATATACCGGTGAGTAAGGATTCTTCATTTCGATTTTCAAGCTGTCCGCGGGGATCAGCTCCTTCATGATATTGCAGACGATCTCCGTATTGCCGACTTTCACATAGCGCATCGCTCCGCCGAAGTAGTTCTCATCCGCCCTGGAATAGTATGCGATCAAAGTTTTTGCCATTGCTTTCTCCTCCTGTTTTATTCTGCTTTCATTATACGCATAAACTATTGCAATGTCCAATCGGAATCGTGTATAATCAATTGAATTCTTAAATAGCTGGAGCGTGCCATGACCACGAAACAGATTGACTATTGTATAGAGCTTGCCCATACCCTGAACTTCAGCCGTGCGGCGGAGAATATGTTTGTCAGCCAGCCGACCCTGACCTATCAGATCAGGCTGCTGGAGGACGAGGTCGGCTTCCCGATCTTTGAACGCAGCGGGAAAGGCGCGGCGCTGACTCCTGCAGGCGCCCAGTTCGTCTCTTTCCTGGCCGGCATGCGGGAGGATCTGAAGCGCGCCATCGAACAGGGGCAGAATTTCAGCGCGACCTACCGGGACAGCATCTCTATCAGTCTCATGGTGCGGCAGGCCGTATACTTTCTCCCGGAGGCCATCCGGCTTTTTTCGGAAGCAAACCATGACGTTCAGATCACGCCTGTATTTCAGTATGAAAACGGGGTCGAGTCCTTTTTGAGAAACGAAACGGATATCCTGTTTGCGCTGAAAGAGCAGACGAAGCAGATCCCCGGGATCGCCGTCCATGAGCTGTTTGAAAGCCGCGTCTATCTGATCGCAGACAGAGACGATCCTCTCGCCGGAATGAACATCATTCGGGAAGAGGATCTCTACGGACGCACCCTGATGGTGGGCGGGGGTTCTCCTCCTGCGCTGAAGGCTGTTCAAAACCGATTGATAAACACCGGAAAGATCCGGTATTTCAACAGTCCGGATCATGATACGACCCTTACAAATGTTGCCGCCGGGAGAGGCGTATGTCTCGCCCCCGGTTTTCTGAACGACCACAGCGGCCAGTTTGCCTGGATCCCCTTTGACTGCGAAGAGAGTTTTTCCTGCGTGCTGTGCACACATAAGGCGGATAAGCGGCCAAGCGTATCTTCGTTCATCGATATTCTGAAGGGTCTGTATCGGGAAGCTGTGGCATTCCCGCTGTAAAGGCAACGTATCGTCTGAAATAGGAAAGCAGTTTGAGGCCAAATATTGCGAATATTATAAACAAAGACAGTCTGGATTTGCCCTGCATAAGCATAAATCCCCCGGCAAAATGAGTCTGTCGGGGGTTTGCTTGCCATGATTAAATTTGCGAGAAGCCTGAAAGCCCCTTGTTGCAAGGGGGTTTCGTTCTTCCCGGGGTGTAAAAATAAAAGTACGCTAATCGTATCAAGATTAGCGTACTTTTATGGGATATAACGCTAATTTTGATACCAATGCACCCCGGGGTTAAGGTGGGGTGCATTTTGCTGGGCGGGGTGCACGAGCCACTGCTTTTTAAAATGTACCCAGAAAATGGACATTTCAAGGGGTACAAAAACCCGACTTGTGGACAGTGAAAGGTGGAGATTTGTCGATTCCTTTCCGCAGACAGATGAAAGAGCCGATAAAGCCATTTCCAGATGCAAATAACAAACAATATAGTTGACACGCTGTCAGAATGGTGTTATAGTTCGTTCTGACATCGTGTCATTATAATTTTTAAAAGGGAGTATGACAATGAAAAAGAATACTGGAGCGCAGCTTGCACTGTATCCGGCGCCGGTGATCGTGGTCGGCGCGATGGTGGACGGGAAGCCGAACTGGACGTTGGTGGCCCATGCGGGCGTCATGGCACACAGCCATCTGATGCTCTCCATGGTCAAGGCCCACTATACCAACAAGGGCATCCGTGAAAACAAGGTCGTCTCCGTCAATGTGGTGGACGCCTCCTGGCTCGGAGACGCAGATAAAATGGGCTGTGTCAGCGGAAACAAGACAGATAAATCCGAGGCGTTTGCCTACACCCTCGGCGAGAGGGGCGCGCCGATGATCGACGAGGCCAAGGTCACCATGGAGTGCGAGGTGGAGGACATCTACGAGCTCCAGGGCTTTGAAAACTTCATCTGCCGCATTACCGCCACCTATGTGGAAGAGGACATCCTGACCGAGAAGGACAAAATCGACTACCGAAAATTCAAACCCGTGCTGTTCCAGTTCCCGACCTATGAATATCTGGAAACCGGCGACATCCTTGGCGCCTGCATGAAAATGAACTGACATCCATTACAAATTAAAAAGAGAGGGTTAGAGAAATGCCGAAAGGATCACCGGAACTGACCATGCCCGCAAGGAAGAGATCATTTCTGCCTGCCGCAGGCTCTATGAGGCCATGAGCTTCAAGGACATCACGATCAAGGAGATCGGGCAGCAGACCTCCTTTACGCGTACGTCGATCTATAATTATTATGAGACGAAAGAAGAAATCTTCCTCGCCCTCTTTGCGCAGGAATACGAATGTTTTACCAAAGACCTTGACGGTCTCTGCGAGCAGAAGGAAAGCTTGACGCTGGATGAGCTGGCCTCCGAGCTGGCTCACGCGCTGGAGCGGCGGCCGCTGATGCTCAAGCTCCTGAGCATGAATATGTTTGACATGGAAGCAAATTCCCGCATGGAGCGCCTGATTGAATTTAAGACAGCTTACGGAGCGTCGAAGGATGCAGTAGATCGCTGCCTTATAAAATTTGTTCCCGGCTTGGACGAACAGAAGCGCCAGACCTTCCTGTATGCTTTCCTGCCCTTTGTCTATGGCCTTTATCCCTATACCGTGGTGACGGAAAAGCAGAAGCAGGCCATGCGGGAGGCAGGAATATCCTATGTGTATATGAGCACCTATGACATGGCTTATGACTTTATTCGGTCGCTGTTGGGAGGGCTGACATGATTACCGTCAATCTCTATTATACCGGCACAAACGGCAGTGCCAGAGCCTTTGCGGAAGAAATGGTACAAAGCGGCGACGTCGCCGCGATCCGCGCCGAGGACGGAAATGTGCGCTATGAATACTTTTTCCCGATGGATGATCCCGAGACCGTGCTGCTCATCGACCAGTGGCGGGATCAGGATGCCATCGACGCACACCATGCTTCCCCCATGATGGCGCAGATTGCGGCGCTGCGGGAGAAGTACGACCTGCATATGAAGGTCGAGCGCTTTGTTTCCGATGATTCCGCCCTGCCGGAAAAGGATATGAAGTTTATTAAAAAGTAAAGGTGGAATATGACATGAGCAAGAAAATCACACAGACAGCGGGACGCGCACAGCTCGGCGAATTTGCGCCGATGTTTGCCCACCTCAACGATGATGTGCTCTTCGGCGAGGTCTGGAACGAGGAAGCGATTGACGTGAAAACCAAGTGCATCATCACCGTCGTGTCCCTGATGGCATCGGGGATTACGGACTCGTCCCTCGGCTATCACCTGCAGAACGCAAAAAATAATGGCGTGACGAAAGAGGAGATCGCCGCCATCATCACCCATGCCACCATGTATGTGGGCTGGCCCAAGGGCTGGGCGGTGTTCCGACAGGCAAAGGAGATCTGGAACGAAGAAGAGCCCGCGCAGTCGGAGAAGGACGCTTACCAAAATTCGATTTTCTTCCCCATCGGGGAGGAAAACCCCTACGGGCAGTTTTTCGTGGGACAAAGCTATCTGGCCCCTGTTTCCATGACACAGGTTCCGGTATTCAACGTGACTTTTGAGCCTGGCTGCCGCAACAACTGGCACATTCATCACGCAAGCTCCGGCGGTGGTCAGATGCTCATCTGTGTAGGCGGCCGCGGCTGGTATCAGGAGTGGGGCAAGGAGCCCGTTGAAATGACACCGGGTACGGTTGTCAACATCCCCGCCAATGTCAAGCACTGGCACGGTGCTGCCTCCGACAGCTGGTTTTCACACCTTGCCATCGAAGTCAGCGGGGAAGACACTTCCACGGAATGGCTGGAGCCGGTCTCTGAGGACGATTACAAGAAACTGAAACAAGAAAAGGAGTTATCGAAATGAAAACACTGGTTGCCTATTTTTCCGCCAGCGGCAGCACCGCCAGACTGGCACAGACCCTCGCCGCTGCAGCAGACGCAGGGCTATATGAAATCAAGCCTGCCGTACCCTATGAGCGAAAAGATCTGAACTGGATGGATAAGAAAGCCCGCAGCACTGTGGAGATGCAGGATCCAGACTGCCGCCCGGCGCTTGCCGATACCGCCGCCTCTGTTGTCGAGGCAGACGTGATCTTCCTGGGCTTTCCCATTTGGTGGTACCGCGAGCCCAGTATCATCGACACTTTTCTGGACGCCTATGATTTTTCAGAGAAGACGATCGTGCCGTTCTTCACCTCTGGCGGGAGCGGACTAGGCGAAGGCCAGGGACGGATCGAAACGCTGGCCGGGGGCGCAAAGGTTTTAAGCGGCAAGCGTTTTTCAGCCCGCGCCTCCGAGCGGGAGCTGAAGAGCTGGATCGACAGCTTGAAGCTTTCGTAAGGAGATATGAAAATGAAAAAACGAATCGCAGTATTCCTTTTGTTTGTCCTGATGCTGGTATCCGCCGGTTGCGGCAATACTCCGGCGCAGGCGCAGTCCACCCCGGCACCGGCAGCCATCCCGGCATCCACTGCGATTCCCGAAGCCGCGCCCGAACAGGCGGCCTTCGAAAAAGCACCCGCTGAACCCACCCGGGAAAGCAAGAGCCTTGTCGTTGTCTTCTCCTGCACCGGCACCACGAAGGGCGTCGCCGAGAAGATCGCGGCCCTCACCGGCGCGGAGCTTGTGGACCTCATCCCGGCTCAGCCCTACACGGCAGAGGATCTAAACTACAATGACCGCTCGACCCGCGCCACCATGGAGCAGAACACCCCCGACGCCCGCCCGGAGATCGCGGAAGACATCTCACTCGACGGCGTCACCACCCTTTATCTTGGCTACCCCATCTGGTGGGGACAGGCCCCGCGCATTATGAGCACCTTCGTGGAGAGCCATGACTTTACCGGCATCATCGTGGTTCCGTTCTGCACCTCCGGCGGCAGCGGTGCGGGCCGCACCGGGGAGACCCTGGGCGAACAGGCCGGCACCGGCACCTTCCTCACTTCCACGCGCTTCAGCTCCAGCGTTACCGAAAGCGAGCTGCAAAGCTGGATCGACAGCCACAAATGAGCAACATGCAGAGCATCAAACGGGACGGTCTGCGAAAGCTCGTGGATGTCTGTATGCTCATCCTCCTGCTGTGCCTGATGAGCTATCAGGTCACGGGCGGGGAGAAGCACGAGTGGACAGGCATCCTCATGACCCTGACCGTGATTGTCCACCAGATCCTCAACCGGCGCTGGTACGCGGCGCTGTTCAATGGCAAATACAACCCTTACCGCAGCACCACGACGGCGGTCGCTTCGGCCAGAGCCTGACAGCAATCGCCAAGCTTGCCCCTGACGCGAACATGGGGGAGGGCCTCTCGGTTCACTATTCAGGCGGCAGCGGCCTGAAAGATAACTTGAGCGCATGGCTTTTAGAAAACAACATTGAACATGGATGAAACCGAAAAGACATCGGGCATGCGGTGCCTTTTCCAATTGTCAATAGGGTAGAGAGGGGTGCTACCCCTCCCTCCCGTTGCACCGTACGTACCGGTCAGGTGCTACATCAAAGCATAAATTCAAGTACACCTTGCGAGGTAGTATGCCAAAGGATCGACCAAAACGGGTCGGCCTTTGTTTTAAGTCCGAGGATTTTCGGGCTCAAGGTGTAGTTCATCACATCTCCGGCGCTTCTGCGGTATAGCCCCAGTCGGGAATTAGCGACATTGAAGATTTTATCGTCACTGAGATTTCGCACACGAATACCCATCTCGCATACGATTTCAAATCAGTACATAAAAGAAGCGCCTCAAAAACGCAGAAATCCCCGGCAGAAAAGGCCTGTCGGGGAATTGCTTGCCATGATTATATTTGCGAGAAGCCTGAAAGCCCCTTGTTGCAAGGGGTTTTCGTTCTTCCCGGGGTGCAAAATAAAAGTACGCTAATCGTATCAGGATTAGCGTACAATTATGGTGCTCCAGCGGGGACTCGAACCCCGGACACCCGCCTTAAAAGGGCGGTGCTCTACCTGCTGAGCTACTGGGGCGTATATGGCTGGGATGGCGGGACTCGAACCCACTATATCGGAGTCAAAGTCCGGTGTGTTACCATTACACTACATCCCATTATATATAAAAAATATTGTATTTTCAAATGGGGTGGGATAAGGGGCTCGAACCCTCGACACCCGGAACCACAATCCGGTGCTCTCCCAGCTGAGCTAATCCCACCATATAAAAAAATTTGGCACGCCAAGAGGGATTCGAACCCCCGACCTACTGCTTAGAAGGCAGTTGCTCTATCCTGCTGAGCTATTGGCGCATATCGTCAAAAATGGAGCGGGTGATGAGAATCGAACTCACGTATCCAGCTTGGAAGGCTGGCGTACTAACCATTGTACTACACCCGCGTGCCTGTTGCGCTGCCCTTTTACGGGCGAAGGGTATTATATCACGCGCTTTCGCCGATTGCAACAATTATTTTAGTTTCCGCATAAGCAAAAGGAAGAGCCCTGAATCGGCCCTTCAAAAACCTATTTTTTTACAAAAAAATTGAATTTCCGTTTTAATTTCCGAGCTCTGAACCCCTTGCAGCGCAAGGGGTTTGAATTGTTTGGATTTATTTACATGTTTTTTAATGTGAAAATTCATAATCGAAAAGATGTAATTCTGAAGACCGGCCTGGTAGTGGTCACAGTACTATTCATTATTTGCCTCTACCTGCTCAACACCTGTGATATCAGTGCTTACACGTGTTTAGTAGAAGCGGTAGGGGTATTTTGGCGTGCTGAATGAAAAATGGATCTGATATCAAGGCTGTGAATAATCATTCCCTGAAATAAATTCCGAAAATGCCTCTACCAACGCTACCAACACCGTTCAATCCATTGCACCGCAAGGCTTTGATCTGGTAGAGGCAAATTAAGCATTTTCACCCTGCCTCTACTTCCGGCGTGACCGACCGTTTCGCCAAAATGTACGAATCTGACCTCAACAATGCTCGTCATTTCAAGCGAAGAACAGGAATCCGCCTACATTTACATATAGACTTTATCCCATATCTGAACAATTACCCGGATTTTTCAACTATTTTTTCTATTTGAAATACAAAATCGATACCTGATGACAGTGCCTTTTGCCCATTCTGTGGCAAAGATGTTATCCCGGATGATGTTTGTCCGAATTGCAGGCATAAACTTCCGGACGGTAGTTTTTTCTGTCCGTTTTGCGGCTCCCAAGTAGATAATTGCGAAGATGTCGACAAAAAAAGAGATATTATTCAAGATGGCTATACCCAGAATAAGCAATCAGCAAGAATAGTTTTACCAATCATTTCAGGTGTATTAGGGATACTTGTTATAGTCTTATCGATAGTTTCATTTAATCTAAAATCTGATAATGCTAATCTAAGAAATCAAATAATTATACAAAAAACGGAAATAGACGATCTTAACAGTGAAATAGAGAAAACAAAAGACAGTTATAATACTTTAAAAAAGACTTCAAGCAGATATTATTCCAATAAACAAGTTGTTTATCTTTCTCAAGGCAATTCTAAAACAAGAGCTTTTGACGTAACCTGTACATTTAACACAACCTGCAGCTATGAATACACAGCAGCAAAAGGGTCCGGAACAATAAAGGCCAGCTGGGGAGATTTTGTAGGCGATAGAGCTCCTTTCTACATAACTCCAAATCATCAAGGTATATATAATTTTAAATTTACAACTACAACCAAATCCTCTGAATACTTCAACTTCTTGGTAATTGTCGACTAAAATCATAAAAAGTATCAGCCACCCGAAAGGGTGGCTATTTTTTTTATCTTTTTAATCTACAATCGTAATTGTTATAAGCCAAACATTTTTAATAGAACTGAAGCTAAAATGAATGATATATATAACAACTGCCATCCGAATGTGGCCCCAAATAAAGCAAATCTTTATTTCCGGGTATTATCACATATGGCAAAACAGTATAATCATTCTTGATAAGACGGATTCACACGCTTTGCCCGCAATGACAAAACGGGGAAACGGATTGCCGCTCTCTAAAGAGCTCGCAAAGACGGATCCGCGCAATGACATTATTATGATTTTTCAAATCACACTTGAAAAAACATGTAAATAAATCCAAACAATTCGAATCCGTTGCAGCGCAAGGGGTTTAGAAATCAAAAATTGAATCGGAAATTCAATTTTTTTGTAAATAAATAGGTTTTTGTATCTGACCCGGTCTGCAGGGAAAAAGGGAAGATACCGGAAAAAAACCAAAGCTCAGCGCGCCTTTCAGGCACCGGGGAAGAAAAGATCCCCGCCGGGAAGGGCGGGGACCGTTAAAGAGTATTACATGATGGGGATCTTGATCTTGAGGTCGCTCAAGGGCCAGGAAGAGCAGGGGTGTATCCAGCCCATTTCCTTGTCCATCATACGGCGCCCGTCGTTTGACTCGGGAACGTAAACATCGCCTGAGAGAAGATGGCTTCTGCACATGCCGCACTCGCCGTTGTGGCAGTGGGTGTCTATGGCTATTCCCGCTCTCTCGATCGCGACGGCGACCGTCTCCCTTGCGGCTGCGTCTATCACATCCTCGTGTATACCGCGGACTACCGTGATCTTGAAGGTCTTCTCCTCAGTTCCAGCGGGATAGCCGGGCATCTTGGAGATGTCTCCGGGATTGTTGACGACGTCGTGCCTGAAGCGCCTGCCGGGGACATTGAGCTCCTTGAGGGCTTTTTCAACAAACTGGAACATAGCTCTGGGTCCGCAGAACATGTATGTAGTATCTTCTCCGGAGTATTTTGCAATGATGTCCTTGCTGATAAAGCCTTTTTCGCCTTCCCAGTCGGGCTCGTCCGACAGAACGTGCACGACCTTCACGTCCGGGCATTCGGCTGAAATAGCGTCGAGCTCGTCCTTGAGGACGATGTCATTGGCCTTGACCGAGCCGTAGAGTATCGTGAGCTTGCAGCCCTGCATCTTTCCGTGAGCCACTTCCTTTGCCATGGACATGAACGGGGTAATTCCGCTGCCGCCGGCCAGGGCAACTATCTCCTTCGAGTCTCTCATCGGCTCCCAGTAGAAATTGCCGAAGGGGAGAGAGCCCTCAAGCACGTCGCCCACATGAACGTTCTCAAAGAGATAATCCGGGACGAGATAGGGGACGTTGCGCCTTACCGTGATCTCAAAAAACGGATTCTCGCCTCTGGCCTCATAAGGCGCGGAGGAGATGGAGTAGGGCCTCGACAGAACGCTCTGGCCTATCTTCAGCCTGATGTTTACGTACTGGCCGCACTGGAACACGGGTATGTGTCCGTCTCCGGATTCGAATCTGAAGGTGCGGCTCGTGGGGGAGGCCTCGCGGATATCTGTGACCTTGAAGGTCATCTTCGCAGGATGCAGAGCATCGGCCAGTTCCCTGATATGGTCCTTGGGATCGGGGACGGAGGAAGCGCTGGCATAAGATTCGCGCCTTTTGTTTACGATACGGCTCGCGCCGCCGGCGTCTTTTATAAGTCCGTGAACAGAAATGCTCTTGCTCATTTGCCCTTCGCCTCCTTCTTTTCCATGTCTTCTTTCACAAATTTGGCAGCAGCCCTGCCGTTCGTGACCTGCGGGCCCATTCCGTCGCCAGAGAGCCCGTGGGCTCCGGCGAATTCAAGCCCGTCGATAAAGTGGTCTTCGCTGACCATCTGCTTTCTCGCGACAGCGTGGTCGCTCATGCTGTGCAGATAGCCGTAGATCTGGCCCTTCCACGCGCCAACGTAGTGCGAGATCGTAACGGGAGAGGTCACTTCGAATTCGTGGATGCGGGACCTGAAGTCCACATGCCCGACCTGGTCTATGTAGCTCTGGATCATCTCGTCGGCAAGGCGCCTCTTGAGATCGAAATATTCTTCCTCTTTGACTTCGAGCCACGGGTCTATGGGGACCAGCGCGGTGATGGAGACCTGCGTCATGCCCTCCGGGGTAGAACCCGGGTTGGCATAGTTGAGGCAGATCGTGGTGATGTAATTGTACGGCTCCGTGAGGTTCGAGTAGTTCTCCCAGATCTTGTTGGTATCCATGGTCGTGCCCGAGAAGGTGGAATAGTTCATAATTCCGTTCTCTTCGGGCGTTCCGTCGAGCAGCAT
Source organism: Oscillospiraceae bacterium (assembly GCA_017430455.1). Classification (GTDB taxonomy): domain Bacteria; phylum Bacillota; class Clostridia; order Oscillospirales; family Oscillospiraceae; genus Limivicinus. The sequence goes on along the minus strand of JAFRMX010000006.1, from coordinate 29,151 downwards.
GATGACGCTGACCGGGGCCACAGCGAGCTTTCTGCCGTTGACCATCTTGATCGCGCCCTCGGGGACCTCGCTCAGAGGCTCTATCATCTGAGAGTAGACCTTGTTGGGATACGGGCCGGATATGACATAGTCACAATGGATCTCGTCGCCCCTGGCCGTGCGCACGCCGTATACCTTGCCGTCTTTTACGAGTATCTTTTCAACTTCCTGGTTGAACTCGTACTGCGCGCCATTCTCCTCGCACTTTGCTTGGAGCTTCATGCTCATCTCATGCGAAAAGCCTCTGCAGACATAGGAGCCGGTGAAGTAATCCGCCATCAGGAAGGCGTAGATGGTAAAGGGCAGATCGTCCATACGGTTTCCGACGTAGATCCAGTAGGGCGTAAGCATCTCGATCACTTTGGGCGGGATCTTGAGGCTTTCGAGAACCTCCGTCGCGGTGTAGCCGAGCGTTTTAACGAAATCAGGGTGCTTCAGGAGCATCTGGACCTTGCCCATCTCGTGGGTCGAGAGATAGTTCAGGCTGTCATATACCCTTCTGCAGAGGAGCATCAGCTCATGAACCTGCTCATAGGTTCCCGGGACCTGGGCATCTATCTCTCTGGCCATGGTGTCATAGCCGTCGTGAAGCGTGATGTCTATTCCGGAGTTGGGGAGCACCGCTCTGTAGCACTCGGGGACAGGGAGCCAGTCTATATTGACTCCCATGTCGTCGAAGAACTGCCCAACCTTCAGCCTCTCGCCGGGTTTGCCTATGGACATCATCTCGTGCAGAGTGGCTTCGATCTCGAAACCGTTTCTGACGAAATCTGTCGCGAGACCGCCGGGCATGTTGTGCTTCTCAAGGATAAGGATATCCTTTATTCCGAATGCCTGCAGCTGCAGACAGGCGGACATTCCGGCGAGGGCGCCGCCGATTATGACGACGTCGTAATGATCTTTATAGAATTTCCCCATATCAGAAGAATCTGTCTACCAGCTCGCGGCTGTATTCGGCAGTTTCATCCATATCGCCGAAGGACATGATCTCGCCGGCGTAGTAGGTGTCGTACTTGCCCTGCATGGCTTCGACCTTCTCATACCAGCCGTTTCTGTAATCTTCCGAATAGATGTGGGGGAAGTAGTAGACGGACCACTTGTTGATGACTTCGGAGGCCGGGTTCTTCATTGTCTTGAGGTCTTCGAGGACCATCTTGTTGCATTCCTCGTAAGGAACTTCCTTCATATCCTTGTGGGTACGGAGAGCATAGGTGGTGATGACCTGGTCGATCTGATCCTTCCAGCGACGGTAATAGACCATCAGATGGCCGAGACGCTCTTTGACCATGTTGTCGAATACGTAGTAGGAGATCTCGGGGTGATCCTCGGGCTTTGTGAGGACAGCCTGGACGGTGTAGCGCTCGTAATCGATCTTGGAGAAGTATTCCTTCTCGTCGTCTCTCGCGTCGGCGTAATCGACAAAGCCGTTCGTGGCTCCGTTGTTGCCGTCCGCGCAGTAAAGAGGTGCGGTGACTATGAGCTTGTCATACTCCTCGGTATTGCCGTTTACGGTGACGTATACCTTGCCGTTGACACGCTCGATATGGGAGATCTCGCTGTTGAGTCTCGCGGGGTTCTTGAGGTGAGCGTCGAGCTGCTCCCAGATGTACTGTGTGCCGTCTTTCCAGGTCCACAGATTGACTTTTACGAAGTTCATGCAGGTCTGGAAGTCGAGGTACTTGAGAACGTAGGCAGCGGGGATCTCATCGAAGTAGCCGTAGCCGAAGGAGGTGTACGGTCCGATCCAGACGTCCTGAGTGAGCTCGACACCGTTCTTGGCGCAGAAATCTTTGAAGGGCATTGCCAGATCCTTGAGGTTCTCGTTGACGCCTTCGACCTTTTCTCTGCCGGGAGTGACGGCGTATCCGTCATATCTTCCTTCGGAGACCCCGCGGTGTCCGTTGACGTCGTAGCCTTTGTACTTGGTCTCGAGGATCTCTCCGAGCTGCTTGATCTGCTTCTTCATCTTCAAAAGGCGGGGGATCTTGAGGATGTTCTTCTTGGGCTCGAAAGGCTCTATAACCTTTCCGTCCCTGTTCTTGTAGTTGCGGTTGAGTTTCGGACCGTCGTGGGTGATCCCGCAGAAGTCCTCGACATCCTTGACGGCGTAGTAAGAGGGAACGCCCATGATGGCGCCCATCTCGTAGCGTCTGCCGTTGTAGTGCGGAGACCAGCATTTTCCGCCTACTCTGTCGGATCTCTCAAGAATGGTGTAATTCTCATAACCCTTCTGTTCGAGATACATGCCTGCAGAAAGACCGGCCGGGCCGCCGCCTATTATGCAGATGCGTGTTTTTTTGTCCATTGATAATCCTCCTGAAAAATGTATTTTTTTTCAATTTGAAAACAGAATTCCAAATGTTTTCTAAAAAATCATTATACAATATTGTCAAATGATTTGCAATTGAACGGAGACTTAAACTAGTTACACATTTTTACTGTTTTTGTCAAGAAAGTCCCCGCTGCGCTTCCGATGCCCTTCAGTTTTTCAGACTCTGCAACGGAGCGGGGATTCTGCCTCCGCGCTCTATGAATCTTACGGAGCTGCCGGCATGTACATTCATAACGGGAGCGGAGCCCAGAAGTCCGCCGAAATCCACTCTGTCGCCGACCTTCTTCCCCTTCGCGGGTATGATCCTGACCGCGGTGGTCTTGGAATTGACCATTCCTATAGCGGCCTCGTCCGCTATGATCGCGCTCAGAGTCTCTGCCGGAGTGTCTCCGGGCACCGCGATCATGTCGAGTCCGACAGAGCACACACAGGTCATCGCCTCAAGCTTGTCAATGCAAAGGACGCCCTTTTCCGCGGAGGCTATCATTCCCGCGTCCTCCGAGACGGGAATAAACGCGCCCGAAAGCCCGCCTACATGAGAAGAAGCCATGACCCCGCCTTTTTTTACCGCGTCATTCAAAAGCGCTAGAGCGGCAGTGGTACCGTGTATGCCCACAGTCTCAAGGCCCATCTCTTCAAGTATTTCCGCAACGCTGTCCCCTCTGGCGGGAGTCGGGGCAAGCGAGAGATCGACGATTCCGAAAGGTACTCCGAGCCTTTTGGAGGCCTCATTCGCAACCAGCTGTCCCATACGGGTGATTTTGAAGGCTGTCCGCTTTATTGTCTCTGCAACCGTATCGAAGGGAAGCCCCTTGCACTCTTTTAAAGCATGGGCGACCACTCCCGGACCAGAGACACCGACATTTATTACGCACTCTCCTTCACCGGTCCCATGGAATGCTCCTGCCATAAAAGGGTTGTCCTCTACGGCGTTGGCAAAAACAACAAGTTTCGCGCACCCGACCGGGTCAATGCCGGAGGTCTCTTTTATTATTTTTCCGAGCAATGCCACAGCGTCCATGTTTATTCCTGCTTTGGTGGAAGCAACGTTCACGCTGGAGCAGACCAGAGAGGTCTGAGTGAGCGCTTTCGGAATGGAGCTTATGAGCTTCGTGTCACTGTCGGTAAAGCCTTTATGGCAGAGAGCCGAAAAGCCCCCTATGAAATTGATCCCGACGGTTTTCGCGGCTCTGTCCAGAGCTTCTGCCAGGGGAACATAGTCTTCGGTATCGCAACTGGCGGCAACCAGGGAGATCGGAGTTACGGAGATTCGCTTATTGACTATCGGAATGCCGAGCTCACCCTCTATCTGCTCGCACACTGGTACAAGCTTTTCCGCATTTCTGCAGATCTTGTCGTAGATCTTCCTGCAGCACGCGTCAGTACCGGTATCGGCGCAGTCGAGAAGGCTTATGCCCATGGTGACTGTTCTGACATCCAGATGCTGCTGGTCTATCATATTTATCGTCTGCAGGATCTCGTCGCTGTTGATAAGATAGCTCATGCCGCTCTCCCTCAGATTCTGTGCATGGCTTCGAATATATCGGAGCGCTGGATATGTATATCAAGCGATCTTTCAGCTCCCCTGGTCTTCAGAAGCCCGCTGAGCTCGCTGAAGCTCAGAGGACAGTCCGCGAGATCCACCAGCATGATCATCGCGAAATACTCCTGCATCAGGGTCTGCGAAATATCGAGAATGTTTATCTCGTTCTCTGCAAGCAGTGATGTGACAAACGCGGTTATTCCTTTTGAGTCCTTTGCAAAAACACTGACTATAGCCTTCTTCATACCGGCCTCCTTTTTATCTGCACAGTTCCCAGAACGCGACCGCGCTTGCCGCCGCAACATTCAGGGAGTCGACCCCGTGTGCCATCGGTATGCGCACGGTATAGTCGCATGAATCGATCGCGGCTGCGGAAAGCCCGTCGCCTTCGGTACCGAGAACCGCGGCAAGTTTTTCGATCTTTTTGAGTCTTTCATCCGAGAGTGGGATCGCTCTTTCATCGAGAGCCAGGGCGCAGGTCGTGAAACCGAGCCTTTTTAAGATACCGAAGCCCTCGTCTCCGAGATATCCCCAGGGAATCTGGAATACGGTTCCCATGCTTACTCTTATCGCCCTTCTGTAGAGAGGATCGGAGCCCTCGTCTGTCAGAAGAACAGCGTCCATCCCGAGAGCTGCCGCGCTTCGGAAGATCGCTCCGATATTTGTGGGGTTCATGACGTTTTCCAGAACAGCGATCCTTTTCGCGCCCGCGCAGATCTCCTCCGCTCTTTTAAGAGGAGGTCTCAGCATACAGCAGAGCATGCCGCGGGTCAGATGAAAACCTGTGAGTTTCGTGAGGACTTCCGGTTCCGCCGTATATACCGGGATCTCTCCGCACCTTTCGATCAGAATTCTGCCTTTGCCGAGAGCGTGCTTTGTCTCCATCAGAAATGAGACCGGAACGCAGCCGGAATCCAGGGCCCGTTCGATTACGACGGGGCTCTCCGCGATGAACATGGCATTGCCCGGGTCTTTTCTGTTCTTCAGCTGGTTTTCTGTGAGCCTCGCGTAGACATCCAGCGCGGGATCGTCAAAGCTGTCTATCGGGATAAGATTCATAAATGCACCGTCTTCGGTATATTTCCATGTATTCCTCTTCCTTTTCGGGGAAGGAATCGGCCAGCTTTTCGAGCTCGGATATGAGACAGGAAGCAACAATGTCAATGCCGAAAGTATTTCCCGTCTCAAGATAAAGCGAAGTTGCGATATCTTTGAGCTCATCCGGAAATGCTCTCTGATCGACATTAAGGCCTATGCCTATGACCGCGAAATCTGTTTTCCCGTCTGAAGAGGAGCCCTCGGTCAGGATACCTGCAAGCTTCTTTCCGTTTAACAGGATATCATTGACGTATTTTATATCTGCCCTTACGCCGAGAGCGTCCAGGCAGTTTATGACGGCTGACGCCGCCCATTTGGTGATCTCAGGGATCTTTTCCGGTTCGCACCGCGGCCTTAAAAGATATGAAATGTAAAGCCCGCCCTCGGGACTGTAAAAGCTTCTTCCGAGCCTTCCTCTGCCGCACTCCTGCCTCTTTGCAGTGACACAGGTCCCGGCTTCGGCGCCTTCGCGCGCGAGAGCCTTGAGATGATCGTTCGTGGAGATGGTGCTCTCCAGGGATATCAGTCTTGTTTTCATCTTTTCGGGTATATGACCGTGAACAGTATCCGGTCAGACCTTTACGCCGTCGATATAAACGGATATGAGGTCGAGGTCTTTGGAGCAGACGAGAAAGTCCGCTCTCTTTCCTTTTTCGATGGAGCCGATCTCATTCTGCATGCCGATCGCCTCGGCCGGGCTGAGCGTCGCCGAGCGTATGGCGTCGGCTGCGGGAATGCCAAAGGAGATCGCCTTTTTCATGCACAGGAACAGATTTGTGGCGCTGCCCGCTATGTTTCCGTCGGAAGTCAGACTTGCAACGTTGTCCCTGAGCTCGACCTCCTGGCCTCCGAGATCGTACAGCCCGTCAGGCATCCCGCAGCAGCGGAGAGCATCCGAGATGAGGCAGATCCGTTCCGCTCCGAACAGCTTGAAAGCAAGTCTTACCATTACCGGATGCACATGCTGCCCGTCGGAGATGAGTTCAGCCCTGACGTCATCTCTTTCGGCAGCGGCGGCGATGGGGCCGGGCTTTCTGTGGTGGAGGGACGGCATGGCGTTGTAAAGGTGGGTCAGCTGCTTCGCGCCTCTGTCAAAGGCAGCCTTCGCGTTATCGTAACTGCAGTCGGTATGGGCAACAGATACCGTGCAGAGCGCCTTTGCGCTTTCGATAAAATCCAAAGCGCCGTCAAGCTCGGGCGCGATATCAACGATTTTTATAAGGCCTTCGCAGCCCTTATAGAGCTCTTCAAAGGCATTGTAATCCGGAAGTCTCAGGTGCGCGGCGTTTTGGGCGCCCTTTCTGCTCTCGGCGAAAAAAGGGCCTTCCATATTGATGCCGGCTACCTTCGAATGACCCTCCGGAGCCTCTTTTTTCAGCCTGAGGGCATTTTTGAATGCCTTGTCCAGGACCTCGTAGGGGAGCGTGAGCGAGGTGGGGCAGAAGGAGGTTATGCCGTTTTTCGCGAGGTAGGCAGCCATTTTTTTAAGACCTTCACAGTCCCCGTCGGAGAAATCGGCATTGCTGTTTCCGTGAGTATGTATATCGATAAGGCCCGGTATCACATACGCGCCTTCAAGATCTTCCCCGTGATTCGAAACAGAAGCTCCAACGTCAGTAAAAAGACCGTTTCCGGTCTCAAACGACCCCGCTTCAAACCCATTTCCGTTAAAAATGAAACAGTTTCTGTATATCATTTCAAAAATGCCTCCGGATTATTTTTGGTAAACTGTTGTATTTTCTTGATTGCCGCACAAAGATCAAAACCTTATCTCCGTATTCACGAGCCAGGAGTAATAGGCGGCCTCAATCTCGTGCGCGCTCAGGCGGCCGCTGAGATACGACTTCAAAAGCGTATCGAAGAGCCTTATGTATTCCGAAAGCGCGCTGCCGAGCTCGGATGCGCTGCAATCTTTCAAGGGAACCGCAATGCTTCTCGTAAACTTCCCGTCGCAGAGGGAATAGCGGATCTTCTCGCCGTGCAGGAGCGGGAGAAGATGGGCATCCTCTATGGATCTCCAGAGCCTGAAAAAGCCGGTCATCGCCCCGATGAGCTGATCCGATGTGGTGCGGAAATTCACGGAGATCTCACCGAGGCCATCCTCGTGTGTTTTGTAGAGCAATACCTCATATTTTATTGTCGGCCTGTATTTGTATTCGAGGGAGCTCTTAAGCGAGACGGAAAAGGAGTTCGGCGCAATGACCGGCCTCAGATCCCGCGAGGGCTTCATCAGTTCCTCTATGGAATTCAGCACATCGTTTATGCGCCGCTCCGGCGTGACGTAGTTTACGTATTCTGCCAGAATCTCATTGACAAGGTTCGATCGGTTTGTGCCCATGCTGTGGGCCAGCATGTCCACTTCACGCATCACCTCATCGTTGAGCATAAGGCTGTATAAGGTCTTCTTCATTGTATCACCTGAATTTGAATTGTAATTTATATAAATTTTACCACGAATTATTGAAAAAGCAAGCCTTGCGCACATATAAAAATTCTTGCAATGTTGCGCCCAAGAGATTAAAATAATCAGGTTAAATCAATTAAGGAGGAGTATAAAATGCGCGTTATCATACAGGAAAATTACGACAAGATGTGCACGTGGGCAGCCAATCATATTGCTGAGGCGATAAAGGCAAAAAAGGAAGGGAAATTCGTTCTCGGTCTTCCGACAGGTTCCTCTCCGCTTGGCGTGTACGCAAAGCTCATAGAGATGAACAAAGCCGGCGAAGTCAGTTTTGAAAACGTCATCACCTTCAATATGGACGAGTATCTCGGACTCCCGCACGAGCATGACCAAAGCTACTGGTATTTTATGCACGATAATTTCTTCGATCATCTGACCGATATGAAGAGCGAGAACATCAATATATTAAACGGCATGACCGATGACCCTGAGGGTGAGTGCGCGAGATATGAAGAGAAGATAAAGGCGTGCGGCGGAATAGATCTCTTCATGGGCGGCATCGGAGTAGACGGGCACATTGCTTTCAACGAGCCGTTCACGTCCCTTAATTCCCGTACAGGTGTCCGCACGCTCACGACTGACACCAGAATTGTAAACTCCCGCTTCTTCGGAAACAACCCGGAGAAAGTGCCGGCGAAGGCGCTCTCGGTCGGAGTCGGAACCGTTACGGACTCGAAGGAGGTCATGATACTCATAAACGGCCACGCGAAAGCCAGAGCGCTTGCGGAGACCGTTGAGGGCGGGGTATCCCAGAAATGGACCTGCTCGGCGCTCCAGCTGCACCCGAACGCGATCATCGCCTGCGATGAGGCGGCCTGCGGCGAGCTGAAGGTGGACAGCTACAGGTATTTCCTGGATGTGGAGTCCGCGGAAAGGCTTTAACAGATCTCAGTTTCCAGAGAGGGGGCCGGAGGCTCCCTTTTTGTATTGTCTGTTAACAATGCAGGCATACATTGACAAACCGGGAATACGGTGTTATCATAAACCGTGTTAATCTAAATAATACAGTTTGAGGCCGCTCATGAAAAAAGAACAGGAAAATACATACAACGCCGGGAAGCTTCCGAACGGGTCCGACAGCGGGCTTTTCGAGGCAATCGGCAGGGACAGGAAGAAAAGAAGACGCAAAGCCGTGATTATAGCGGCCGCGGTCGTTCTGCTCATTGCGATCGCTATAGTCATCGGAGTCAGAGCCGGGCGCAGCCGGATAGACCAGATGGTCTCGGAGAACGAATTGAATAAGCCCGTTTCTGTCATCGCGGAGCAGGGCAACGTGACGACGACCGTCTCCGGAAAAGGAAGGCTTACCGACGCTGAGACCGAAAAACTCGCACTGCCCGCCGGGGCAGAGATCGAGGAGATCATGGTCAGCGAGGGAGAAAAGCTTCAGAAAGGGCAGGCCATCGCCTCCGTGAAGCTGCCGAGCGTGCTCACTGCTCTCAAGAATGTGCAGAGCAGGCTCGACGAGCTCGACAAAAAGCTGCAGGACGCCTCCTTCGATACAGTCCCCTCCGTGATATCCGCGGGAGTCAACGGGAGAGTCAAGACCGTATACGCTCATGAAGGGGACAGCGTCATCTCCTGCATGGAGAATAACGGAGCACTCGCGGTTATCTCTATGGACGGTAAAATGGCGGCCGAAATTGACGCCGGAAGCCTCAGGGAAGGGGAGACGCTGACCGCCGTTGCCCCGGACGGAGAGGAATTCGAGGCGAGCGTCGCGTCCGTCGCGGACGGAAAAGCCACAGTCCTGGTCAAGGATGACGGGCCCGCAAACGGGGCGGAGTTCACTTTCAAAACGTCCTCCGGAGACAGAAAAGGGACGCTTTATATCCACAGGCCGCTCAAGGTCACGGGCTACGCGGGGACCATAGAGAGAGTGTACTGCAGCGAAAACCAGTATCTCTGGTCCTCCAACGCGATGTTCGGACTCAAGGACACCAAATACAGCGCGAACTACGACAGCATCCTCTCCGAGAGAAGAGAATACGAAAAGGACATGGCGCTTCTGCTGGAGATATATGAAAGCGGATACCTGACCGCGCCTTTTTCGGGGACTGTCGCGGGCATAGACTACAAGGATCCGGACGAAACACAGAATACCTCATCCTCCTCTGAAGGCGACAGCAGCCTTTACGCCTCCGCCCTGACCGGGCAGAGCGCCGCGGCTTCATCCTCCGCCTCTTCTGACAGCGCAAATACAAACGCGCAGAAGGCCACGGATGTGATCACGCTGTCAAAGGATACCGACATGAAAGCCGTTATTTCCGTAAACGAGCAGAATATCCTGAACATCGCTCCCGGGCAGGATGCCCAGATTACGGTAAACTCTCTGGACGGGGTGTTCTCGGGCAAAGTCACGAAGGTGAACAGGTCCTCCAAGTCGGAAAACGGCGTCACTGATTATGAAGTGGAGATCACTCTGCCCAAGGACGGCCGGATGCTCTCCGGGATGTCCGCAAATGTTGTAATAAAGATAGAGGGTGTCAAGGGAGCAGTTGTGATCCCCGTCGCCGCCATTCAGCAGACGGGCACCGGAAGCTCGGTATATCTCTCGTATGACGAGAAAACGGGAATGCTCGGAGATGAGGTGCCTGTTGTTACGGGACTTTCCGACGGGAGCATGATCGAAATAACGGAGGGCATTTCGGAAGGCGACACGATCTGGTATATCCAGTATTACGATCCGTTCTCGTGGATGTACAGCACAGACGGCAACGCCGGCTGGGTCGAGGATGAAACCGCCGCGGCGGAAGGCTGAAAGATGATAGATCTCAAGGACATAACAAAGGTATATCAGATCGGCGAGGAGAAGATATACGCATTGAACCACGTGAACCTGCATATCGCGCCGCAGGAGTTCGTGAGCGTGATCGGGCCCTCCGGCAGCGGAAAATCCACGCTGATGAACATAATAGGGCTTCTGGATACCGCGGACGCGGGCGTTTATACGCTCGACGGCATTCCGATAAATGAATACAGCGAGAACGCGCTTGCCGGGGTCAGGAACCGGAAGATAGGCTTCGTTTTCCAGAACTTCAATTTGATAGCGAAGCTCTCCGCCGAGGAGAATGTGGAGCTGCCGCTCATCTACGCGGGAACCCCGGCCCGGGAGAGGAGCGAAAAAGTGAAGAAGGCCCTGGAGAAGGTGGGGCTTTCGTCGCGGGCGAAGCATATGCCGACCGAGCTCTCGGGAGGCCAGCAGCAAAGAGTCGCGATAGCGAGAGCGCTGGTTACGGATCCCTCCGTCATTCTGGCCGACGAGCCGACGGGAAACCTGGACTCGCACACGAGCGCGGAGATAATGGAGATCCTGGAGGAGCTCAACGATCAGGGGAAGACGGTTGTGCTGATAACGCATGACAACGATATAGCGAAGAGAGCAAAGCGAATCGTCCACATTCTGGACGGAAAGCTTTCGGAGGTGCGGCTGTGAGCATGTCCTTCAAAATGGCGCTGAGATCCATCGGCTCCAACAAGCTCAGATCCGTGCTGACCATGTTGGGCATAATCATAGGCGTTATAGCGCTGGTCGTCCTGGTGAGCCTGGTCAACGGCGCCACGAAGTCCGTAAACGAGCAGATAGCCTCGCTCGGTACAAACTACATGCAGATATACATCTGGAACACATGGGACGATCCGCTCACTTCCAGGGAACTGGAGACATGGGCCGATGGCGAGGAGCTTGTCGAGACTGTCGCCCCGACGATCCAGAACAGCGCCACTGCCAAATTCGGAGCGCGCTCGAAGCAGGTCAGCGTTGTGGGGACCACGTCGGCCTTTTACGACATCAGAGGGCTCAAGCTCGAAAAGGGACGTTTCCTGAAACCGGTCGACGTGCAGAACAACAGCTGTATCTGCGTGCTGGACTCGATTGCCGCGGACAATGTGGTCGGATACAGGGACTGTGTCGGACAGGAGATATCTTTAAACGGGATAAGATATACGGTCGCCGGAGTTCTGGCGGAGAACGATTCCATGATGATGTTCGGCGGCGAGAGCACAGTCTATATCCCGTTTTCATCGATGCTTAGGCAGTACGCGGAGCTCAGTGGAGGAATAGATTCGTTCTACGCGATACCTCCGAAGGGAGTCTCCGTCTCAGACGCCGCGGTTTCCGTCCGGAACTGGCTTTCCGGCAGATTCGAGAAAGACGAATGGGGCAATGACAACTTCTATGTGTCCACGATGGACGCTCTGGAGGATTCGGCAAGCAGCGTCACATCCGTTCTTTCCGCGCTGCTCGGCGGGATCGCGAGTATTTCCCTGATAGTCGGGGGCATCGGAATAATGAATATCATGCTGGTGACAGTTACGGAGCGCACCCGTGAGATCGGCATCCGTAAGGCCATCGGAGCCACGCGGCGGAGCATTCTCAGCCAGTTTCTGATGGAGGCGGTGGTGCTCTGCATGATGGGCTGCATAATAGGAGTCTTTCTTTCCTGGTGCATATTGAATCTTGCCAACAGCGTGGTCCAGGGACTCGGGCTCACCTTCGACCTGGACGCGGGGGTGGTCCTGCTGGCCGCGGCTTTCTGCTTCGCGATAGGCCTTATCTTCGGACTCTATCCTGCGAACAAGGCCGCCAAGATGAAACCTATAGACGCTCTTCACTATGGAGGCTGACAGATGAGTAAAAGAACAAAATCGATAATCGCGGTCTGCGCGGCTGCGCTTTTGCTGCTGATGATCCTCCTTCCCACCCTGAACAGGGGGAAAAGCAATGAGGCTGAAGAGTTCGAAATAGTCTCAGCGAAGGTCTCGAAAGGTGAGATCGTATCGACCGTTTCGGGCTCGGGGTCCCTGAGCGCGGGAAACGGTCTGAAGGTCAGCATCCCTCAGGGAGTCAGAGTGACGAAATATCTTGTCGCTGACGGAGACTCGGTCTCTGAAGGGCAGGCGCTCTTTGAGGTGGAAAGAGCCTCGGTAATGCAGACAATCTCACTCGTCTCCAACAGCCTGGACTATCTGAAGACTGAGATCCAGGCCGCGATCGGCGCGGGCGAATCAAAGAATATACTGGCGCCGTTATACGGCAGAGTTAAAGCAGTCTATGCGTCTGTCGGGGAGAGCGCGGATGAGATCATGAAGAGAGACGGCTGCCTCCTCGTGCTTTCGATCGACGGGATGATGTCCGTGGAAATAGAAACAGAAGTACATTCGAGACCCGGAGACAGCGTAAAGGTTGAGCTCTCCGGAGGAGAAGTCTATGACGGAAAGGCGGAATCCCATAAGGCCGGAAAAACTGCAGTCACGTTGACTGACGACGGACCGCGCCTTGGCGACAGGGCAAAGGTCTATACCCCTCAGGGAGAACTTCTGGGAGAGGGCACGCTCAGAGTGCATTCTGCCTGGAACCTTGCAGTTTCCTCCGGGACGGTGAGCTTTATGACGGACCAGCTCGAGAGAGAGGTCCCGAGAGGGACGATCCTCTGCACGGTAAAGGAGACCGCTGTCGGAAGCCGGAGATTCGATGAGGCCGTTTATGAGCATCAGAGATATGAAGAGGTCTTAAGCGAGCTCTTTGAGATATATCGCAGCGGAAAGGTCCTGTCTCCGGCCGCGGGAACGGTCAGCGGGATCGACGAGAACAGGCTCGGGGCGGAGTCTACGTCTGTATCGGACTATAAGCTGCAAACAGTCGAGTACCCCGCTTCCAGATCGGGAGACGATACGCTTTCCGATGCAGAGATGATGTATATGTCCGGAATGGACGAGGAAGGCAACGCGCTTTCGAATGAGCAGCTCGCCGCCCTTCAGCAGGAGATCCTGGAGGAACAGAAAAAGGACACCGTCTACAAGGTGTCCAAGGATTTTAAGATATATGATCTGACCGGGAATGAGATAATGAATGTCATACCCAAGAGATCGATCACAATGCAGATGCAGGTCGACGAGGCCGATATCCTCTCGGTCGCGCCCGGCCAGGAAGCGGAAATAAGTGTGGACGCGATTCCCGGACGGGTGTTTGAGGGAAAGGTGATTTCGATAGATCCCGTCGGCAAATACAAAAGCGGCAGCACGAGATATACCGTAAGCCTCGACTGCGGCTGGGACGAGGACATGTACCACGGCATGAACGCTACGGCCATACTTGAGGTGGGGAAAAAAGACGGCATCCTGACCCTGCCGGTCGCCGCGCTGTATGAGGAGGGCGGAAGGACGGTCGTATATACCGATTATGATGCCAAGAGCAAAACTATCGGCTCTCCGGTCGAGGTTGAGACAGGCGTCTCTGACGGTTATACTGCCGAGATAATCTCGGGCCTCAGTGAGGGCGCCGAGGTGTTCTACAGGCAATACGGGTGATAAAATGAAGCATATTTGCAGCTACAGGTCTCCGCTGGGAGATATCACGCTTGAAGCAGATGAACGGGAGCTCACGGGACTCTGGTTCGAAGGTCAGAAGTATTATCCTGATTATTCAGAAAAAGAATTTGACGAAAAGGAGACCCGTGCCCTCAGACTTGCGAAGGAGTGGCTGGATATCTACTTTTCCGGAAAGAAACCCGATATATATGTCCCGATGCGTTTTTCTGGTACGGCTTTCCGGAATGAAGTATGGGAGATCCTCCTCTCGATCCCTTACGGCAAGACCGTGACCTACGGGCAGATAGCGGATATGCTTTCAGAAAAACGCGGGACAAAGCGCGTGTCTGCCAGAGCTGTCGGAGGAGCGGTGGGGCATAACAGGATCTCTATCATTGTCCCTTGCCACAGAGTGATCGGCTCTGACGGCAGTCTCACAGGCTATGCCGGAGGAACAGAAAGAAAAAGAGAGCTTTTAAAGCTCGAGGGCGTATTGTTGTAAAATACCGGAGCATTAATCGTACAAATAATGATCGGACAGCTCAGCTGTCCGATCTGTTTATGTATTGGAAAAACAGGATATCTGTACGTTCTTTCTGAAAATGCGATTACAGCATCCTCAACTGGTTTTGAATCAGCATTGCGACGGTATCCGAAAGTCTTTCCAAAGAGGCTATCCTTGCAAAATCATGACCGTAAACAAGGCGCGCGGAAGGGATGTCCCTGTCCTCTCCGGTGAATACGCAGACAACGGCTATTCCGTCGGAACGGGCTCTTCTCACTTCGACAGCCGTGTCGTTAAGGCCGGCTTCGTTTTCGTAATAAGCGACTCTGTCCGGGCCGTAATCGATCTTGACGGAGTCGTTGGGCTTTACGTCCGACAGAATGATGAGAAGCTTGTGCTCGTACGGGGAGAGGTTCATCAGGTAGTGTTCTGCCCTGATCCCCAGCCCGTCGCGGTTGGAGCCGTTGGAGACGAAATCAAAGATCTTTTCATTGTCCTGGGGCGAGTTGTACTCCCGGAATATATGCATTATCGTATAACTGCTCATGGAGCAGAAGGAACTGACACGGCAGGGAACATTGCATCTTGTAAGAGCTTCAGCTATTATGAAGGCCTGATAGGAGACGATATCCTGTCTCTTCTCCTGTGAAGTAGAGGCGTCGAGAAGGATATCCACGCAGAAATCGCCGAGATTGTCCTGATCATTGCGTATGAAGATCCTGTTGTCATTGAGATACTGCGCACGCCATGTTTTGGCGCCGCACAGAAGGCCTGTATCGGCAATTACCGGCGTCGGCTGAAGATGCAGCAGCACGGAGTTCTGTATGGCTCCGGAGAGTTTGGCTATTGCGGCGCGGCTTACCGTGTAGCGGTCTTTGTAGTATTTCCGGTTGCGCAGACGCTGTTTGGCTTCTTCCTCTTTTTTATATGCCTCGAAGCTTGACCGGATTGTCTCGGGAGCATACTCTCCGCGTGTGAAATGCAGATGACAGAAAGAATGGTTCCCTGAGCAGAGCTGACGCTCGAGCTCGGCAGTTTTTGTCTTAGAATATATGGGCTTTCCGAATTTGCCCGCAATGAAAGCCTGCATCTCTTCTTCGGTAAGCTTTGTTTTTACATCGAATTTGTTCAGACTGTCGTTTGCCTGAGTCCCAAAGTTTTTAGGCTGTTCGAAGAAGCTGATGCCGTATTTATGGAGCCGCACAGCCTTTGCCCTGCGGTTTCTGTGCTTTATCGTGAAGAGCACAAAGGGATTGCGCTCTTTTCTTTTTTCAAAATTCGTGATCCGGAACCACTTCTGAAGCAATTCCTTTGAAAGTGAGATTATTTCATCCGTGTTCAGATCGGAAGAAAACTCCAGCTCATCAAGCAGTCTCTTGTCGTAACGGCTGATCTCAGGCTCTGTTCCGAGCACTCTCAGGTAGTGGCCGAATGTGAGACAGTCGAGGAGATAGTAGTCGTCCGGAGCGGTGTTTCCGAACATGGAAACAAGGCGCTTCGCGTAATCACGCCTCAGCGACTCAAGCACAGGCCTTTCCTTCAGCAGGCGGGGATAAACGGCGTTTTCAAGTCCGAGCCAGAGGAGACCTTCGTAGGTATCCGCGTCGTCTTCATAGCGGGAGAAGGCCGAAAACAGTTCTGCAAGCTTCGGGTAATCATAATAACGGTATACTCCGCCGATTATGCAGTTTAAGTATATCTCCGCGTTTCCGTCGCTGTCGTAGGCCTTGAAATCCGGCTGGAAACCGTAAGCGTCAGCCGTATTCCAGATCGTATTTACCGCTCTTTTTTTCTGAAGCTCGGTAACTTCATTCATGATTCAAAAAGATCTGTTCTTGTAAGTTTCCCGTCTATACGGGTCGTTATCATATCGGAGACGAGCTGCCTTTCGAAATCGTCGAAGGATTTGTTGACTATGCCGAGTTCAAGCGCCTTTCCGAGTGAAAGACCGTTTTCAACAAGCGAAATCGCCGCCAGCAGACCTCTCAGATCCAGAGCTTTGGTGGAGATCTCCGAGTTTTCGCACTTTTTCCGAATATCCTCGAAGAGACCCGCAAGCTGGGCGGAATACTCCTGCTTCAATGCGGGGAACTGCGACTTTATGAGCTTATCGAGGTTATCCTCTGAGATGATGGGCATATTGATGACCATAAACCTGGAGGCGAGCGCCTCGTTGAGTTCTCTCGTTCCGGCATAGCCGTAGTTCATCGTGGCTATAAACCTCGTGCATGGTCTGAGGACGATCCTCTCATAGCCCGGGACGTCTATAACGCGACGGAAGTCCAGGGTAGCATGAAGTACGGCCAGAGATTCGTTCTTCGCCATGTTTATCTCATCAAGCACGCCGAAACCGCCCTCCTCGGCACATTGGGTGACGGGCCCCTTGCGGAAACGCACCTCTCCCGAGCGGAAGGTGTCGGTCCCGATAAGAGAAGCGGCGTCCGTATTGAGATAGAAGGAAATATCCCATTCAGGCCGGTTGAAGACAGCTGCCAGGTTCTCGGCGAGTACGTTCTTGCCCGTTGCCTTGGCTCCGACCAGCAGAACGTTTTCGCCGGACAGCAGAGCGATCAGCGCCTTCTCCCAGATCTCTTTCCCGTAGTAGCGGAATCTCGGCACCGGAACCCGTGAAGCATTGTTCTCCTCAAGGGGATAAGCCCTCCTGAAGCTTTCAATCTTTCCTATGATCTCCTCTTCGATACCTTCAGAGCGTAAAAAATCGAGCATGTCGTGCCTCCGGTCAGTCAATTATATTTAAGAGTAAATTATATGATTTGGGAAGAGCATAGTCAACGGAAAAAATCAGGTTGATTTTGCGGCATGTTTTGGGTATAATATCCCGGCAATGGACAGGTATCGAAGTGGTCATAACGGCCCTGACTCGAAATCAGGTAGTCCGGCAACGGGCTCGTGGGTTCGAATCCCACCCTGTCCGCCATAAAGAAACAGTCACCGCAGGGTGGCTGTTTCTTTATAATTAATACGGTGATTCGAACGTCGCGGTATTGAACGGCCTTCCTGCGGACGGCCAGACCCGCGACTGACCGAGCCCGCAGGCGAGAACGAATCCCACCCTGTCCGCCATAAAAGAACGGTAATTCTGATAGAATTGCCGTTCTTTTCTATTTATGCTATGATGAACGCAGGGCAAAGGACGACGATTGGTAATCAGGAAGATAAATCCGGATTTGCGGGGGTAATTACAGTGAATGAATTAAACGAATATGTACGTGAGAGTTTTTCCACAGCCGGCGATATTGTCATAAAAGCCATGATGGGCGGATATCTTGTATACCTCAACGGTAAGCTGATAGGTGACATTTGCGGTAACGAACTGTTTTTGAAGAGAACACCGACATCAGACAGGCTGCTTGCAGATTCCGAACTGCGTTATCCGTATGAAGGTTCAAAAACACTGATGCACGTATTCGACAGGTTTGAGGATACGGCTTTGATTGCAGAATTACTGGAAGGCATGTATGCAGAACTGCCCGAGAAGAAACCAAAGAAAGCCAAATGAGACCGGTACATTCCGGTTTGTCGGTGCACCCCCTATCGTTCAATATGCGATACCTTTTCCATAAAAGAAAGGTAATTCTGATAGAATTGCCGTTCTTTTCTTTTTATGCTATGATGACAGAGCAGATGAGGCCGAGGGCCTGTCCGCGCTGATGGATGATTGGCGATTTGCAGAGGTGAGTATCATGAAAAACGGCAAAAAACCTGACCCGAATGCAGTATATCCGATTGCAGGTTATGAGAAGGAAATCTATGTAAAGCCAATGGTGCAGAATCCGAACATCGTGGTAGGAGATTTTACCTATATCGCAGATTCGGATTTTGACAGCCATGTAACACACTTTTACCCGTGGAGCCGGGATAAACTTATTATCGGAAAATTCTGCCAGATTGCGGCAGGTACTGAATTTGTTATGAACGACGCAAATCACCAGATGAACGCTGTGTCTACCTTCCCGTTCTATACGCTTGAAGGCTGGAATATGCAAGCTCCTGCTCAGGATGATATGCCTTTCAAGGGCGATACCGTTATTGGAAATGACGTGTGGATTGGTCAGAACGCGGTTATTCTTCCCGGCGTTCATATCGGTGACGGAGCGGTTATTGGCGCAAACAGTGTTGTGGGAAGTGACGTTGAGCCGTATACCATTGTTGTCGGGAATCCGGCAAAAGTACTTCGGAAGCGCTTCGATGATGAGCTGATCGGCCTGCTGCTCAGATTCAGATGGTGGGATAAAAGCATAGAAGAGATCGACAGTCTGATCCCGATCCTGACCTGCAGTGATCTGGAAAAGGTCAGAAAGGAACTTAAGGCAAGAGTATGATCATATTGATCGCGGGCGCATCGCATACGGGGAAAACGCTTCTAGCACAACGGATGCTCGAAAAATACAAGTACCCTTATGTGTCCATTGATCATCTGAAAATGGGCCTGATCAGGAGCGGCAACACAGACCTGACTCCGGAAGATGATGAAGCACTGACAGATTATCTTTGGCCGATCGTCCGGGAGATCATAAAGACCGCCATTGAAAACAAGCAGAATTTGATCGTGGAAGGCTGCTATATACCGTATAATTGGAGAGCAGATTTTGACGGACGGTATTTACCGTTCATCAGCTTCATCTGTCTTGCCATGACCAAAGAATACATAAAGCAGCATTTTGACGAGATAACAGGAAATGAGTGCGCAATAGAGGCCAGATTAATTCCCTCCGATTTTACGATCGTCGATTTGAAGAGAGATAACGAGCGCTGTATCAATGGGTATCAGAGCGCCGGGGAGCGGGTCGTGTTGATCGGTTCTGATTTCGAACAGGAGATCCAAGAGCTTCTGAAATGAAATGCACTCCCCCTAAGCTTTTTTCTTTCAATGCATGATTATTTTTCCATATACAAACAGTCACCTCATGGTGGCTGTTTCTTAATTGACATAAAGAGGTATATTGTTTTTGACGTTCTGGCGCCGGATAAAACTGATGCAGGCCTTTCAACTCTGCCGCTGTGCAGATGCGTCTGCAGTCCGCATCATTCGGGACCGGAATGACAATATTTTCTTTCCAAAAATCAGCACAAATGCTATAATTAGCTAAATCATTTTAAAAGGTGAAAAGAAATGGCCTACGATCTTTCCGTTATCAATTACAGGACCATACGCGATCCGGTCGAGTTTATTCTCGAGAGCGATGAGACATATGAAAAAAACGTTGAGAAAGCGGCCGAAAAGATAGCCGAAAATCTCAAACAGAGCCCGATCGTTCTGCTTGCCGGACCTTCCGGCTCCGGAAAGACGACTACGGCTTCAAAAATATCGGAAGCTCTTGAAAAGCACGGTATCAAATCCAACTATGTCTCGATGGACGACTATTTCCTCGGCGTCTCCGAGGGAGTGACGCCCAAGACTCCCGAAGGGGAATTCGACCTTGAATCTCCTCTCTGCCTGGACATCGACATGATAAACGACCACTTCAGCCGTCTCTCCGAAGGCGAAGAGGTGGATGTTCCTGCCTACGACTTTTCGGCCCAGAAGCGCTCGGACAGAATATCCAAGACTGTCCGGCTTGACAAGGACGAGGTCGCCGTTTTCGAAGGAATTCACGCCCTGAATCCGATGTTCACGCAAAAACACCCGGAGGCTTTCAAGCTCTATATCTCCGCCAGAAGCGATGTGGTTTTCCGCGACGCCATAGTTTTCAAAAGGACCTGGTTCAGGCTCACGAGAAGACTTGTACGCGACTACAACTTCAGGGGAGCAAGCCCCGAGTACACGATGAACATGTGGGCAAACGTAAGAAGAGGGGAGACGACCTACATCTCTCCTTACAAAAACACCGCTGACTTCCAATTCGACACTTCGCTTCCTTATGAGCTCGCCGTGTACAACGAAACTGCAACAAAGCTCTTTTCCAATATTCCCGAGGGCATCGAGCGCTATGAAGAACTGAGGAAGGTCCTGCCGGCGCTGCAGCTTTTCGGAACGATAGATCAGAGCATGGTTCCGGAAAACGCGCTTGTTAGGGAATTTATCGGGAAAAAGAAAATAAACTGGGATGATCTTTATTAAAACATAATTATCAAGGAGGAAACAAAATGAATCTATTAAGTATTCTCTTAAGCGTTCTGACGAGCGGCAGCGCACTTACAGCACTCTCCAAAAAGACGGGCATCTCCAAATCGCTGCTCAAGAAGCTCATACCCCTGGCAGTTCCCCTGCTTCTCAGATATATGACGGGCAACGCCTCTTCCCAGGCCGGCGCCAGCTCTCTTCTCGGCGCGCTCACACAGCACACCAGCAAGAAGCCCGTGCCCCTGCAGATAGAGGAAGCGGATGAGACGGACGGAGGCAAGATCGTTGGTCATATACTCGGAGACAGCAGAGATTCCGAAACGGGCTCGCTGGCATCCGGCGCAGGTCTCAGCAGCGGCGACGTGAACAAGGTCCTCAGCGTCCTTGCACCGGCACTTCTCTGCAGCCTCTCCGCTGCAAAGAGCAAAGCGGACGGCGTGGATCTCAGCGACGGCCTCGACCTGAGTGACGTGGCCTCAATGCTCGGCGCAAAGAAAAAGAGCGGCCTATTCAGCTCGCTCTTCAATCCTCAGGTCAGCGTAAAGGAAGAGGAAGACGTAAGCGCAAACGGCATGAATCTGCTTGCGAACCTTCTCTCGGCAGGACTGAAGTAAGCAGCTTCAAAGCGGAACACAAAATTACATATATAAAAGGCGCGATGATCTCGCGCCTTTTATTATTGACAATTATCCGGAAATCAGTCGTGGCAGCAGCCGCCCTCGTCATGGTCGTGATGATGCCCGCAGCAGCCCTCTCCGTCCTCTTGATGATGGTGACCGCAGTCTCCGTCGCCGTGATCGTGATGGTGGTTGCAGACGACATTGGGGTCATATTCCAGAGTGCCCGCGATAAGTCTGTTCACAGCCTCGTCTGCAGAGCCGGTGACTCCGCCGTACAGTGTGATCCCCACCTGACTCAGAGCGGACTGTGCTCCTCCTCCGATGCCTCCGCAGATCAGCGTATCCGCACCAACTCCCTGCAGAAGCCATGCCAGCGCTCCGTGACCCTGGCCGTCGGTGCTTGCGACCTTGGAATCGGTGATCTTTCCGTCCTCGATATCGTAGAACTTGAAATACTCCGTCCTTCCGAAATGCTGGAATATTTCTCCGCTTGCAATGTCGTAGGTGACTGCTACTCTCATGGTGTTTTCTCCTTTATTTCTTTCAAGGTTTTTTTATTCTTCCGTGCCTGTCAGCTGCAGCTCGGCTGCGTGCTCCTTCATTCCGCTGATACAGATCTCCGAGACGTCCTTTATATCCATCCCCAGCATCTCACAGCCCTTCAGTATGAGAGGCCTGTCGCACTTCGCGGCAAATTTCTTGTCCTTCCATTTCTTCATGAAGCTCTTGACCTCCATGTCCGTAATGCCGTTCGGGCGCATCCTGGCCGCTGCCTGGATGATGCCGCTGAGCTCGTCCACGGTGAAGAGGCTCTTTTCCATAGCGCTCAGAGGCTCCACATCGGTGCATATTCCGTAGCCGTGGCTCAGTATGGCGCGGATATCCTCCTCGGGAACTCCGGCCTCTCTCAGAGGCTCCTCCGTATGGGCAAGGTGCTCTTCGGGATATTTCTCGTAATCGTAGTCGTGCAGATACCCGACGGCCTCCCAGTGCTCCTTATCCTCACCGAAGTGCCGGGCCATCGCACCCATGCAGGCGGCGACATTTGCGGCGTGGAGCTTCAGATGTTCCTCCGTTACCATGGTGCCGTTCAGGCGTTTTGCTTCTTCAACAGTCAGTTTATCCATGCCTTCGTACCTCCGCAACAGATGTTAAATGGTTTATATTATATTTGATCCGGGGCATTATATCACGGGGACAGCCAAAATGAAAGATATTTGGCTCCCGCAGAGCAATTTCATGGAAAACGGGCTGAAAAAGTTCTTTTATTCTTGAAATTTTATGGTACAATCTACAGGTAATTCCAAAAGCGAAGGAGAGAACAGGACAGAATGGATAAAGAACAGTTTAAAGAAGTCTACCGCCACTCCCTGGCCCACATAATGGCCAAGGCGGTAATTGAGATATTCGGAAAGGAAAATGTACAGCTGGCGATAGGCCCCCAGATAGCGGACGGCTGCTACTACGATTTCCTGCTTCCGCGCGCCGTCACGGCAGACGACTACAAGACCATCGAGAACAGGATGCGCGAGATAATCAGGCGCCGCGAGGATTGGACCTGCAGCGAGCTCACCAGAACAGAGGCCTTGGAGCTCTTCAAGGATCAGAAATACAAGGTCGAGCTCATAGAGGATCTGCCAGAGGATGAGAAGATCACGGTCTACAGGACCGGCGACGACTTCGTCGATCTCTGCAGAGGCCCTCACGTGAGCAATTCCCAGGAGCTTATGAGCGTTGCCTACCAGGTCAGATCCGCCTCCAGCGCGTACTGGAGAGGCGACGAGAAGCGCGACATGCTCCAGAGGATCTATCTCTACGCGTTCGAGACAAAGGACGAGCTCAAGGCCCATATCGCATGGGTCAAGGAAGCTCTCGAGAGAGACCACAAGAAGATCGGCGCGGCCCTCGACCTCTTCACCTTCCAGGATACGGCTCCCGGCATGGCCTACTGGCTGCCCAGAGGCTGGATCATGTACAGGGAGCTGATGAAATTCGTCAGAGAGCTTCAGGACGAATACGGCTACACAGAGATCTCCGCGCCGCTCATAAACAACAAGCGCCTCTGGATCGTCAGCGGACACTGGGCCCACTATGTCAACAACATGTTCCTCATCCCCGGGATCACCGAGGGAGTCGAGCCCGAAACCGAGATCAAAGAGGCCTCCGCGCCCTGCAGCTGCTACAGCATCGAGGCTGAGGACACCATGGCCGCGAAACCGATGAACTGCCCGAACGCGATGATGACATACAAGCGCAGAAGCCACTCCTACAAGGAGCTGCCAATCCGCTACAGCGAGATGGATGTCCTTCACCGCAAGGAGAAATCCGGCCAGCTGAACGGCCTGTTCAGAGTCCAGGAGTTCAGGCAGGATGACGACCACACCTTCGTTACGGAGGACATGATCCGCGACGAGATCATGAGGATCATCGAGCTTGCGGACCGCGAATACAAGACCTTCGGCATCACATACAGAGCGGAATTCTCGACAAGACCCGACGACTACATGGGCGATATCGAGGTCTGGAACAAGGCCGAGGCTTCGCTTAAACAGATACTCGACGAAAAATACGGCGAGGGCAACTACGAGATCAACGAGGGAGACGGCGCCTTCTACGGCCCGAAGATAGACCTCCAGATAAAGGACGCGCTCGGCCGCGAGTGGCAGTGCGGCACAGTCCAGCTCGACTTCCAGCTCCCGCACAATTTCGGCCTGACCTACCAGGATCAGGACGGGACGCTGAAGATGCCCATAGTAATACACAGGGCTCTGCTCGGCTCCTTCGAGAGATTCACGGGCATCATAACAGAACACTTCAAGGGTGCCTTCCCGTTCTGGCTCTGCCCCTACCAGGTTGCCCTGGTCCCGATCAGGACCTCGCACAACGAATACGCGGAGAAGGTCGAGAAAGCCCTCACCGCGGCAGGCGTGAGAGTCGAAGCAGACTACACGGATACCCATATGAACAACAAGATCAAGAAATTCCGCGGCTACAAGGATCCGTACATTCTGGTCCTCGGCGACAAGGAAGCGGAGACCGACACTCTCTCGGTCAGCATGAGAGGTTCTTCAAACCAGATCCACGACGTGCCCCTCGATAAGTTCGTCGAGATGTGCAGGAAGCTCAACGCCGAGAGGACCCTCGAGCTTGTCAATCCCGCGGAATGATCCGAAAGAACTGTCCGAAACAGAGCCTTCCCGGCACATAGACGCCGGGGAGGCTTCCCCTTATGAATGTGCATCTTAACAGAGGAGAGCTGAGATGAAGTACGATTTTGAAACCGTGATGGAAAGAAACGAGGACTGTCTCGCGGCTGAAAAGATACCTTTCGAGGGTGTTCAGCCCGAAGAGGGGGTCAGCAGGATAAACATGTGGATCGCCGATATGAGCTTCCCGACGGCGCCTTCCATCCTGAAGGCGATCCGCGAGAGAACGGATAAGGCCCATTTCGGCTATTTTTCGCTGTCGGACAGGTATTATGACAGCATAATCTCCTGGCAGGAAAGGCGTAACGGAGTATCTGGCCTTGAAAAGGACGACATAGGCTATGAAAACGGGGTTCTGGGCGGACTCAGCTCGGCAGTTCAGGTGCTGACCTGCCCCGGAGAGAATATTCTGCTCCACGCCCCGACCTATATAGGCTTTACCCATACGCTCGATGCCATCGGAAGAAACATAGTCCTCTCAAAGCTCAAAAGGGATGAAAACGGCATCTGGCGCATGGATTATGAGGACATGGGCAGAAAAATAAAGGAAAACGATATCAGGGTCTGCATCTTCTGCTCCCCGCACAACCCCACCGGAAGAGTCTGGGAGAGGCAGGAGATCGAAAAAGCCATGCAGGTCTATAAAGACAACGGCTGCACTGTCATCTCCGATGAGATCTGGTCCGATATAATAATGCCCGGCTTTAAGCATATCCCCACGCAGAGCGTTTCGGAGGACGCCAGAAACAGAACGGTCGCCCTCTACGCGCCCAGCAAGACCTTCAGCCTCGCGGGGCTGATAGGCTCCTACCATATTATATATAATAAGGAGCTTCGCGCGAGGATCAGGCGTTTTGAGGAGATGAGCCACTACAACAGCCAGAATGTGCTCTCCATGCACGCGCTCACCGGCGCCTTCAGCATGGAAGGAGAGCAGTGGGCAGAGGAGATGATCGGAGCCATCGACAAAAACCTCAGTTTTGCCTGCAGCTTCATAGACGGGAACCTCCCCGGAGTGAAGGTCTCGAAGCCACAGGGGACCTATATGCTCTACCTCGACTGCTCGGAATTCTGTGCATCGAAGGGCATTTCGATAAAGGAGCTCCAGCACAGAGGCGTCAGAAAGGGCGTCATCTGGCAGGACGGTGAGGCCTTCAACTGGCCGGACACCATAAGAATGAACTTCGCGCTGCCCTACAGTCTCGCCGAGGAGGCTATGAAGAGGCTGAAAGAATCGGTATTCATCTGAAAGCATTGACAAATAAAAATGCCGGTGCTAATATCGGTTAGGTTAACATAATTTATACACTTGCATATATTGCAGAAAGAAGAACACAATGAAAAAGATACTGGTATTGCTGCTGGTGCTGTCTGTGATCCTGGGCACGGCCGCCTGCGGAGCCGCCTCGAAAGAGCCTGAGGCGACGCCCGTTCCCGCGACCGAAGCTCCGGTTCCCGAAGCGACCGCTCCGGCTCCCGAAGCGACTCCCGAGCCTGTTCCAGAAACGACTCCCGAGCCGACGCCTGAGGCGACTCCCGAGCCTACTCCCACTCCTTCACCCGCGGCCCTGCTCGGCCCCGTGATCAGCGTGAGCGGGGAGAGATACCCCGAGACTCTGACAGCCGGGAAGAAATTCGGCATTAAAGGCATCGTGTCGGCAAGCTCGGGCGTTCTGACAGAGGTCTACGCGAAGGTCACGGACTCAAACGGAAAGATAGCGATCTCATCGCAGGTCTACAAACCGAACAAGCCGACTCTGGATATACACGAGACCATAAACAACGACCTGTCCTTCGGGCAGCTCGGCGCCGGAACTTACACGTATACCGTCACGGCGACAGCGGATGACAGCGGGCGCAAGACCACGACGGACATCATCGTCAGACAGTTCACCGTCAAGGAGTACGCGGCGGCTCCCATAGCTGACCAGGCGACAGACACTGCGATCTACAAAAGCGTTCTCGACGCGTACAGCCGCGCTTTCTCGGAGGGCTGGGACAGACAGACTCTTGAAGATAACGGGCTCAACAGCTTCTACGGCCTCTCCGACGCGGGCAGCAGACTCAACGAGATCGGCTACGCTTTCCTCGATCTGGACTCGAACGGGACCGATGAGCTCATACTCGGCTACGTCGCGGACGGGCCCAAAGGAAATCTCGACGACATCTATACGGTCATAAACGGGCAGAGTGTCCATGCCCTGAAGGGCTGGGAGAGAAACCTCTACTGGCTCGGCAGAACGGGAGTCATATACAACAGAGGCTCCGGAGGAGCTGCCTATACCCTCATTTCGGCATCGTACTTCTCGACCTCCGAGCCCGACTACCTGCTTCAGAAGGACTTCCTCTACTCCGATGTCGACGCAAACGGCGTGTATTTCTGGCAGTACTTCAACCATTACGTCGAGCCCTTCACGGGAGTGAAGACCTCCTCGGCATATACTACAGAGGCAAGAGCCGCGGAGCTCATGGACATCTGGGGAGCGGACACGGGCGTTATAAACTACACTCCCTTTTCTCAGTATAAATAAAGAACAGTAAGAATAAAGAACAGTAAGGATAGAATAAGCAGATGGGCATCGCCGTAATAGGAACAGTCTTCGTCGATATCAAGGGCTTCCCCTACAACACCTATCTCCCCACGGGCAGAAACGCCGGGAGCGTCGAGTTCATACACGGCGGAGTCGCGCGAAACGTCGTCGAGGATATAGCAAATCTCGAGCTGAGACCTTCCTTTATCGGACTGGTCGACAACAACGGGACCGGCGAGGAGGTAAAGCGCAAGCTTGAAAACCACAAAGTCGACACGAAATATGTGCGCTCCGTTCCCGACTCGATGGGAATGTGGCTGGCCGTTTTCGACAACAGCGGGGATTTGGCCGGAAGCGTCTCCAAGAGACCCGACCAGAAGGCGCTCGAGCGCCTTCTCGAGGAGGAGGGCGATGAGATCTTCAAAAATGCCGACAGCGTCGTTATCGAGATAGACCTCGGCAAGGAGATAATAAAGAGGAGCATAGCTCTTGCTGAAAAATACGGCAAGAAGATCTTTGCCGTCGTGGCAAACATGACCCTGGCGGCGGAGCGGCGCGATTTCATGAAATCCATGGACTGCGTCATCTGCAACGAGGAGGAGGCGGGCATACTCTTTGTGGAGGATCTCTCGGACAGGGAGCCCGAAGAGATGGAAAAGGTCCTGTTAGACAAGATAACCAATGCCAACATCCCCTCGATGGTCGTCACTCTCGGCAGCAGGGGCTCCGTGTACGCCGAGCTCAGCGGGAACAGGGGCTTTGTCCCGGCAAATCCCGTCGAGGTCAAGGACACGACAGGGGCCGGAGACGCCTTCTGCGCGGGAGTCGCCGCGGGCCTTACATACGGCAAGACGCTGGGCGAGGCCGTGGAGATAGGGACGAGGCTTGCCTCCTCGGTCATAATGTCCAGCGAAAACGTCTGTCCCAGATTCCTCCCCAGGGAGCTCGGGATCGATATAGAAGTCGAAGAATAATCTCAGATCTGAAAGGTACCGGATAATATGAAACTCGGAATAGTAGGACTTCCGAACGTCGGAAAATCCACATTGTTCAACGCCATAACGAACGCGGGGGCGCAGGCCCAGAATTTCCCGTTCTGCACGATAGAGCCCAATGTTGGGATGGTGCAGGTGCCTGACAAGCGGCTCGATTTCCTCACGGAGATGTACTCTCCGAAAAAGCACACCCCGGCGGTCATAGAGTTCGTCGACATAGCGGGGCTTGTAAAGGGCGCCTCGAAGGGCGAGGGCCTTGGCAACAAGTTCCTCGGAAACATCAGGGCGACCGACGCGATCGTCCATGTGGTCAGATGCTTCGACGACGAGAACGTCATCCATGTGGAGGGCAGCACGGACCCGGCGAGGGACATAGGCATAATAGACCTCGAGCTCATCATGGCGGACATCGAGATGATCGACAGACGCATAGACAAGGCCAGAAAAGCCGCCAAGGGCGACAGGAAGTTCCTGAAGGAGGCGGAGGTCTTCGAGGCCCTGCGCGAGCATTTGAACGACGGCAATTCCGCGAGAAGCTTCGAGTGCGACAAGGACGCGGCAGAGATAATAGCGACTTCGGACCTTCTCACCGCGAAGCCCATAATCTTTGCCGCGAACATGGACGAGGACGGGGTCTCGGATTTTGAGAACAACCCCTACTACAAAGCGGTCAAGGAAATAGCGGACAAGGAGAACGCCAAGGTCCTTCCGATCTGCGCCAAGGTCGAGGAGGAGATGGCAGAGCTGGAGCCCGACGACAAGCTGATGTTCCTTGAGGAGCTGGGGCTCGAGGAGTCGGGGCTCGACAGGATGATAAAGTGCTCCTACGACCTTCTGGGGCTCATATCCTTCCTTACCTGCGGATCAGACGAGTGCAGGGCGTGGACAATAAAGAGAGGCACAAAAGCGCCGCAGGCTGCCGGAAAGATCCACAGCGATTTCGAGAGGGGCTTCATAAGAGCCGAGATAGTCGCCTTCGACGACCTCAGGGCAAACGGCTCGATGGCCGCGTGCAAGGAGAAGGGCTTGGTGCGCAGCGAGGGCAAGGACTACGTCATGCAGGACGGAGACGTCACGCTGTTTCGCTTCAACGTTTAGAAAGATCTGATCTCTCATCTGCCCCGCCTCTGGCGGGGCATTTTTGCGTTTACAGATATAGTGTTTGAAGGCCATAAAAAATCAATATTTTGCGGTCGAAAAAAAGCTTGAAAAAAGCTGAAAAAAAACCTTGACAAAGCGGAACTCACGGTGCTATATTAATCAAGCTCGCCTCAAGAGAGGCTGGGCGATGTACCTTGAAAATTGAACAAAACAGAACGAAAAGTAAGCTGTTTCCGGTAAGGAAGCAGCGCACCAAAGATGGGTTCTTTACAAAAAGGTCTGAGAAGAAACAGACTGAAATAAAAGATTCTTTTGAGAGCTGA
>JAFRMX010000005.1 GCA_017430455.1 Oscillospiraceae bacterium | reverse complement strand
TGCACAGACGCTTTGATTTTATTATCGGCTTCTTAACCGAAAGCCTTGACCGGTGTTTTGAAGATACGCGTTCCTCATTCGGTAAACAGGTCTCCGCAATGAAAGAGCGTGCCGCTGATGCAGGTGAAAAGCTTTCAAACCTTTTCAATTTCTGCGAAGAAGTCTGGCCTGAAGGGCAGGAACTTCTTATACTGGTGACTGATCTCACTGCAACAGTGTATACTGCGCGATTCATTGCGCGTTACGGAAGCCGGGAATACTACCGGCACAACGAGGAGCTCATGTTTTACGAGCGTCAGACCGAAATAATAAAGGAACTGAAGCAGCTGGACATGGGTCTTTAAAAAACAGAAAAGGGCTGATCCGGAATGAAAATTCGGATCAGCCCTCATTTATTGCTGATTTATCTGTTTTTCATTACAGCCTTCATTCTGAGGCTGTGGTCAAGAATGGATTTGCGGATCCTGAGGTTCTCGGGCGTTACTTCCAGAAGCTCGTCATCCGCAAGAAACTCGAGACACTGCTCCAGGCTGAGCTTTCTGGCCGGAACGAGCCTCAGGGCCTCATCGCTGCCGGAGGCTCTGGTGTTGGTCAGGTGCTTCGTGCGGCATACATTGACGGGCACATCGTCAGACTTGTTTGTGACTCCGACAACCATACCGCCGTAGACTTTCGTTCCCGGTGTAATGAACATTGCGCCCCTCTCCTGAGCGTTCCATATGCCGTAGGCCACCGCTTCTCCTGTCTCATGAGCTATCAGAGATCCTGTCGTCCGTCTCGCGATATCGCCTTTATAAGGCTCATATCTCTCAAATACAGAGGCCAGTATGCCCTCGCCCTTTGTATCTGTCAGAAATTCATTTCTGTATCCGAAAAGCCCTCTCGACGGGACAAGAAACTCCAGCTTCATCCTGTTTCCGACAGGTGTCATCTCCACAAATTCGCCTTTTCTCTGCCCGAGCTTTTCCATAACGGAGCCCATATATTCGGAAGGTACATCGACGACAACTCTTTCTATCGGCTCACAGGTCTTTCCGTCTATCTCCTTATACAGCACCCTCGGAGGCGATACCTGGAATTCATAGCCCTCCCGGCGCATCGTCTCAATGAGTATCGAAAGGCTCATTTCGCCTCTGCCGGCTACATTGAAGCTGTCTGTGCTGTTTTCGACATCCGTTACTCTCAGCGAGACGTCTTTCAGTGTTTCTCTGTGGAGCCTGTCGGAGATCTGTCTCGAGGTAACGAATTTCCCTTCTTTTCCGGCAAAGGGACTGTCGTTGACAGAGAAGGTCATTTCCATGGTAGGCGCGCCTATCTTCACGAAGGGCAGCGGTTCCGCGTGGCCTCTCGCGCAGATCGTATCGCCGATAGTGACGTCGCCTATGCCGCTCATGGCTATAATATTGCCTGCGGAGGCCTCTGTAACGGCTTCCCTTCCGAGACCCTCGAACTGATAAAGCGATACCGCCTTGGCTTTTATCGAGGGGGCATCGGGGTCATGCCAGTTGCACAGCTCGATCTCTTCGTTCTGTCGGATGGTCCCGCGCTCTATTCTGCCTACAGCGATCCTTCCGACGTATTCGTTGTAATCGATATTGGAGACCAGCATCTGGAACGGCGCGGTCTCATCGCATTCGGGCTCGGGAATATACTCGAGGATAGTCTCAAAAAGAGGTTTGAGGTCGGTCCCGACGACATCCGGCGAATAAGAGGCGGTCCCGTTTCTTCCGGAGCAGAATAGCATGGGGGAGTCGAGCTGTTCATCGGTCGCGTTCAGATCCATCAGAAGCTCGAGTATTTCATCGACCACCTCGTGTATCCTCTGGTCAGGTCTGTCTATCTTGTTGACGACGACAATGACCCTGTGTCCCATCTCAAGCGCTCTCGAGAGAACGAATCTCGTCTGGGGCATGGGACCTTCCGCAGCATCGACAAGCAGGATTACGCCGTTTACCATCTTAAGTATACGCTCGACCTCGCCTCCGAAATCGGCGTGGCCCGGAGTATCGACTATGTTGATCTTTGTATCGCCGTAGCGGACGGCCGTATTTTTTGCCATTATCGTTATCCCGCGTTCGCGCTCGAGATCGTTCGAGTCCATGACTCTCTCGACGATCTCCTGGTTTTCCCTGTAGATCCCCGACTGCTTGAGCATCTCGTCCACAAGCGTCGTCTTGCCGTGGTCGACGTGGGCTATGATCGCAATATTTCTCAATTTATCCATCTGTTTGTCATCCTATCCGAAAATCTCAAAAAACAGCAGGATTTTACCACGTCAGGCGTGTGTTTGCAATAGTTTGAACCTGTTGTATTTCTTATATTTTTTTGTTATCATTGCGAAAAGGAAAGGATGTCTGAACCATGAACAACTTTTTTGCATATGTATCGCGCATGAGATATATAAACCGCTGGAGCCTGATGCGCAACTCTGAAAGTGAGAATATACAGGAGCACAGCCATATGGTGGCTGTTATCGCTCACGCCCTCGGAGTCATAAGAAGAGATATATTTCACAAAGACTGTGATCCCGATGCAGCTGCAGTAGTCGCTCTTTACCACGACTGCTCCGAGATACTGACGGGAGATCTTCCGACTCCCATAAAATATCACAGCAGGGAGATCAACAAAGCCTATAAGGAGATGGAGGAGCTCGCCTGCGAAAAGATCCTCTCAACTCTCCCGGAGGAGCTTCAGGGCTCCTTCAGACAGGTCTTCAACGGTGAGATCTCCGAAAAATACCGTGATCTGGTCAAAGCGGCCGACAAGCTTTCGGCGTACATCAAGTGCATAGAAGAGCGCCGGGCGGGAAACGATGAATTCATCTCTGCAGAGAAACAGACCCTGGCCATCCTGGACGAAAGCCCTCTGCCCGAAGTAAAGTACTTCCTTGAGCACTTCATCCCCGCTTTCGAGCTGAACCTCGACCAGCTCGGAACAATGTGAAATTCATATTTTAATGCTTACACTCTGCGTTTATTCCTGATATATCTTCGCAAACCGGGTGAAGCAGACAGAGGCGGGAATCTCCCGCCTCTGTCTCTTTATATTAACGGTGTGAACATGTGCATCAATAGTGCACGTCTATTCTTTGGAAAAACCCTCTTGTATCAAGACTTGTGCACGCAGTGCACGTCCTTTTCGAAAATCCGGAAAAAAACACATAATATACATATATCCGCAGAAAAACAAAAAGTTTTAATGAGCGTGCACGCTTTCACTTAACGGCTGAGCCGTTGCGTCACAAGCGTTTCAGCTGTTCAGCAGATCGCATCAGGTGTTCATCCGTGTGCACCGATCATTTCCCAATAAGCAGAGGCGGGGATTTCCCGCCTCTGCCGCTTCTTTATTTATTGATCCCGGTTTGTCTTATCGGCTTCTGCTTTCCTCTCCCGAAGCTTTGCAAGCACAGCCGCGCGGTCTGTTTTCTTTTGAATTTTCTCTGCGATCAGGCCTGCATTCGAGCTGTTTGCAATTCCGGGGTATTGTGGGATTCTTTCACCTATCCATAGAGATGGATCGGTTTACTGTTTATTCCTCCTTTTCCTTTTTTAAATTCAACTTGCCGTACGTGTTACTCTGATTGCCAAAATCGACCTTACCACAATATAACGGGGATTGGTAAAAATTCTTTTTCATTTGATTTTTGTCTTTTTCTGATATCGCAACTCGTATAATTCCGAGTTTTTCGTCTTTAGCGCAGGTTGCAGCTTCGCCTTTTAACTGTATTATGTATCTGCTTTCCTTCTCATTTTGCCAAATATAGTTTTTCTTATAAATCCTTTCATCGGAAACAAGCGCCTTGCTGACAGTTTTATGCTCATCCCATAAAGATAATCGGCATTCATCCTCTCCTTTTTTCCCTTTTACATCCTGTGTATAAACAATATCCGTCATAAACGAATCAAAATCCTTGCCGGAATATATATCTTTATAAGCTTTAAAGATGTTCTTTTCATATTTTCCCAGTTCAGCAGATTCAGTTTTTACCAAATTTTTGATTATGCTGCCCGGGAAATTAAGCATTGCTCCATTTTCCCCTTTATAACCACCATAAAGCTGCCAGAATGCAATATTTTCCATAGTTGAACAAACAAAGCAACGACCATATGATGATGTGTTTT
Source organism: Oscillospiraceae bacterium (assembly GCA_017430455.1). GTDB lineage: Bacteria > Bacillota > Clostridia > Oscillospirales > Oscillospiraceae > Limivicinus. Next base: position 148,417 of record JAFRMX010000005.1, on the reverse strand, counting down.
CCATTTGCTTGTGATCTTCGTCATCAAGCCATTTTTCGCCAATACTCAAATACAGATATCCGGAAAGCAGAAAACTTAATGCCCGATCCATAGGCATATAGAGTTTATAGTTTTTATGGTTTAATGCATTTACCCGAAGAGCATTAATCATTTCCTCCGTTGATGACGTCATTTCATATAAACTAATCATATTCATTACCTTTTCATTTTTAATTCTATGATCCCAAATCTATCCGCACGACAGAACGAGCACTATAAGTATCACAATCCTAAACTGTCTCTATCGGAATTGTTGCGGAAGCATGATATCCGACCAGCCTGAAACATTACATTGTCCATAGTCAATATCGAATATACTGCCATAATCATTATTGATCAATTTTGTTGACACTACAGTTCCGTCACTCTTCAGGCCAATAGTGTGATGATTTCCGGCAGAGACAGCTAAAACATCTTTCCATGATGAAACTTCACACTGCCCATGATACGCATAACCTAAAACAGGCTCAATATACTCTGTTGATATTACAGTCCCATCATTCTTTAGCCCTATCGTAAAACCGCCTCCGGTGGTAACAGCAATGACATTCTTCCACAACATGGTCTCACATCCACCTGTGTCACTCTTCCCTGTCGCCACAACCGTACCGTCACTCTTCAATCCAACAGTGTAAAAACCGGCAGCAGAAACATCAATAATGTTTTCCCAATCGGCGACATCACACTGTCCAAATTCATTTGAACCCACCGCTACGACAGAACCGTCACTCTTTAACCCTACAGTGTGACCATATCCAGCAAAAACCGCAATAATTTTTTCCCAATCGGCGACATCACACTGTCCAAATTCATTTGAACCCACTGCCACGACAGAACCGTCACTCTTTAACCCCACAGTGTGAGAATCTCCAGCAGAAACCGCAATAATGTCCATCCAATCAGTAACATTACACTGTTTATAATCGTTTTCCCCCGTCGCTACAACCGTACCATTGCTTTTTAATCCCACCGTATGCTGTCGACCTGCCGAGATTGCTACTATATCTTCCCAGTCTTCAACATAACATTGGCCGTCTATATTATTTCCAGTTGCTTCAACCGTGCCATCGTTCTTCAACCCTACCGTATGGCCTGCTCCAGCAGAAATTGTCTCGCGCTTCGTGACGTCTCCCCATAGACTAAATGATATCTGTGCGGCATCCTTATAATTCCCCAATTTACCGAATGCCATCGCAGCTTCTATATTTCTTCCCTCAGTCAAAAGTGCTTTTGCTTGCTCGTAATGATTATTCGGAATAATGACGGTTGTAACAACAATTAATGCAATAAAAGCAGCAACGGCAATGGGAATAACTATAGCAAGCGTCTTCTTTCTCTTTTTCTTAGCTTTCTCTTCTGTTATTCTTTTTTCTTCTGCTAATCTCTCTGCCTCAAGCCTTGCTTCTTCCTCTTTCTGTTTCAGTTCCTCTATCTTCTCCCGGCAGACATCAATCAGTTCTTTGGAATCCTTCCAATCCGGAATGCTCTGAAATAATTCTATTGCGGACTCGTATTTCTCTGTACTGTCTTCTGCCATCAGTTTTATGGCAGAATCATAGATATTATCATTATGTAATACGGGAATCCTCTCCTCGCATTGCCTGGCCCGCTCTGAGGAATCTTTGTACTCTTCAATGGAACGGAAAATTCTTGCCGCCTCTCTCACTAAGGGCTCTGTGTCTGCAGATAGAAGGCTTGCGGCTTTAGAATATATTCCGTCCATTATTCTGTTATATTCTTTTTCATATAACGGATATGTTATCTCAGCTCTCTTCGCAGCCCTCTCCTTTACGGCAGTTTGCTGCAACTCCTCCAATCTCTTCTGTGACAGCAGTTCTTCAAGACACTCTACGCCTTTTGAGCCGCGATAAGGACAGACTTTACCCTTGATTACGGCGTGACCGCATATGCATTGCCAATACTCTTCATGATCTTCAGGAAGATACAGAGTACTTGACTGATCGAGCTTTGAGTACTTGGGAAGGCTTGCTCTTACATATTTGAGCCTTGGAAAATGATTCTCTTCCAAAACCGCCTGTTCCGTCAGGAAAACCGGGTCTGCCAAATCCTCATCGCGCCAGACCTTGTCTCCGACCATTGCAGCCTTTTCACATTTTATATCCACCCTGTAGGCTATATCGGTATTAAGCGGAAATTCCTTGTTATCCGGAAGTTTTTCTCCGGTTTTCAGATTCAGATTCTGATATACGCACTTAGTCTCCCCTATCTTATCTCCGGTATCGTCAAAAATCTCCACGTTGAAATAAGCCGAGCGCAGTTGTGCTTCTGCCTGGTTAAACGCTATGAGCGAAAGACAGTCCCCGTCTTTTCCTGTTTTAATGATGATCTCATCAATGTATACAGGGCAGTCAGGATGCCATACATTCAAACGGTACCTGTACTTTACGTTTTCTTCACTCTTCCCGTCCTGAATTGGCGGAGCAGGAAGTTCTTTATATATTTCTTCCGTACGGGCAGCTGTCCCGGGCCCGGAAACAGGTATATTTGCCTGGATATTCGGATATTGGGATTTATAGTAGGAGTACATCTTTTGGCTTTTGCCCAATTCGGCCTGCCTGATGGCACTGTCCACAAGGTTCTCCGTTAGCAGGTCCATCGGTGTATCCATAAAAGCGCCACACGCGCCGCAACGATACCCCTGACGTTCTTTACCGATAAATCCGGCGGCCGCTCCCACAACACCGAAAGTGATCGCTCCCGCAACGGCTTTCCCAGTGCTGAAAGTCTGATGAGCAGAATCATTATGGAGCGATTTGCTCCCACAGAATTTACATCTCATGTTTATGCCTCCTTATCACCGGGAAGTGTAAAATAGAAAAGCTCCAGACCGTTAACCTGATAAGATGAGATGATCCCTTTTAAATCATTTTTTAATATTCTATAAATCTCATCTGTGTTGGGATCCTTGTCGCGCGTAGCTCCCCTGCTCATTATTTCCATATATTCTTCCCTGGATGAAGCATGCCTCATATCCGCAATGGTATTAACATGTAAACACCACTTTGCAACATAAAAACAGGTTAGAATCTTATCGTAAAACTGCCAGTCTTTTGTCTCGTTCAATTCATAACTGTAGCCCGGGCTGTCATCAAACCTTTCATGAACTTTTATTAATGCATTCTGATACAAAATATCGGTTTCTTCCTTGCCCGTATATACAAACGATAAATGGTATTTGCCATTCTTCTCGGATACTATTCCTTCTTTCTTCAAGCCGTTTAAAAGCTCTGTAAGCTGTTTTGGAGGAATTGTCCGCATTTCATCACACCAGCTTCCGATTTCTTAAGCTGTCAAATCCTCACCCTCTTCGAGGATCGATGCAACCAGCTGACCGTTCGGGGAAGATGCATATTTCATGTTAATTGCATTCTCTTCAATTCTTTTTGCAATAGCCTTATGATAAGAATCCATTTCTGCATCCCAGATTTTACGATTGGTATCCTGCAATTTAAGCATCAGCTCTACAACAGCCGACTGCTCGCCGACCAGTGTGGCCTTTTTCACAATATCATTTCCTGCAGAATCCGGGTTTATTATGCTAAACAGCTGTTTCAATTCGGATAACTGTTTATCCTTATACATATCCAGATAGTTTTGTTTAAACTGCTGAACATAATAGGCTGGATCGTTTGTCCCGTAGTTATATGCCAAAATACAAACACCGTCCTTATAATCAGAATTTTGTGCAAAAGTGCTTCGTTTACTAGTGAAATTATAGATAAATTCTATCTTAAAAGCAATAGATAATAGTTATCTAAGTATACTGTGGAAAAGCATTTAGGACAGTGATTATGTGAAAAACCGTATCCGCAGTATACGGGAGGATCATGACCTTACACAGCAGCAGGTCGCCGATGCTCTTGGTATTACACAAAGAAAATACAGCTATATGGAAACAGGCACCCAACAGTGGACTGATGATTTTCTGATCAGACTGTCAAGATTTTATAATATGGGTATCGATTATCTCCTTTATCAGACAGATAGTCCCGAAATAAACAGGTGATCCGCCGTATTCCGGCGGATCTTCTGCTGTTATCCGTTTATCGCTCTGCGATTTTATGATATATAATCACAAACCGGGTGAAGCAGGTAGAGGCAGCATATTTTGCCTCTACCTAATCTATCCCTGTATTCACAATGGTTTGCGGTGTTTTGGTAGAGGCAGTAGGGGTATTTCGGGTTATAAACCAGGAAAATGACGTGATGGCCCGGAGCCTGAATGGCGTTCCCTGAGAAAAAATGCCAATTTGCCTCTACCGCCTCTACCAACAGCCTTCAAAGCCTTGTGCTCCAAGGGTTTGAACTGGTAGAGGCTATTTCGGCGTCACACAGCGACCCCACCCTGCAGAGTACAGTCCAATTTACAACCCACATCATCAAATGAAAACACGATGTACCTGTGTTTTATTTATCGTCACGGTGTAATATCTCCGTCATCCTTCAAAGCCTTGAAATTACTGGGTTGGTGACGATAATGACGATAATGACGGTATTTCGGATATATACTGTTTACAGACTGCAAGCATATCTCAAAAATATCGTCATTATCGTCACTGAATGGCGCGAAGCGTTGAAAACACTCGTTTTTTCGGGTGACGGTAAATCTCCGCGGTGACGGCTTTATCGTCATGATGCTATAATCTTATATCGGTCAGAAATCGCGACGCGATCGGGAAACAGATGATGAAAGGAACAGCTCCGTGGTCGTAGCTGTTCCTGTTTTTTGAAGTATTCTTTTATCCGGCCTTACGTCAGATGTTCAAAGCCGTCATCTTCGGAGATCTTCTTCTCTTCCTCTGTTTTGGCCGGTTTCTTTCTCAAATTGTTAATCAGGATCCAGACATTGAATATCTGCTGCGCGGCCGCTCCGAAGAAGACCAGATATTCTCCGATCAGGTGTGAGTCAGCCAGAGTCATTACACACAGAAGGCAGCCTATCATGTTCAGGAAAAGCGTTCTCCATACATTCCCGGAGGAGAAAAGAAATCCTGCGGTGGCAAAGTATGACAGGAGCGCAACACACGCTGTGACAAGCTCTATAAGATATTCCCAGGTCTCAGGGTTTATATCATTGACTTTGTATGTCTTTATGACCCAGACTCCGAACAGCAGGACCGGAAGTATCGACAAAATGCTGAGAGGTCCTGTTTTGAATTCATCGTCATTCGCTGCCGACATGAGCAGCCCGTACGAGATGCCCGAAAGCACGGCAAGTATTCCGCACGCAATATACAGGCCGGCATCTTTCTGGACCTCTGCCTGCCCTATTATGAGAAAGCCTCCTATCGCCATTATGGCGGCGAAGGTCCATCTAAAGAAAGCCGGCAGTTTTCCGTCAATCGAATAGGCTTTGAAGAAATTATCAGGCATATAGTATCTGATATCCTTCAGCTTTTTCAGAAATGAGGCAAAAAGCGCTCCCGAGGCGATGATCGCGACTATGACGAGCACGTTCCAGAATCCGGGCGTGTTGAGCCCCAGGTCGTCAAAAGATATCATGTTCTGCATCCATCTGAAGAACATGCAGAACGCCGAGGCGCCCAAAGTATATCCTATAATGGGAATTGCCTTCTTCTGCAGGATCTTTCTATCTTCTTTCATATGTGCAAAAACGGAATACCGTTCCTTCCTCCTCCATATCAGGGCTTTGCTCCGTACATTCCCAATCGGGATCTTCATCAAGGTTGGGAAAATACGAATCCGATTCGGGCGCAAGGTCGATCTTTGTTATGAATATTCTTTCGGTATATGGCAGGAATTGTCTGAAAATGCTGGCGCCTCCTATGCAGAGGCATCTGTCGTATTTTGAAGCGGCAAGCAGGGCTTCCTCCGTGCTGTGGACGACCTCGGCCCCTTCTATCTCAACATTTTGGCGCGTGACGACAATATTGTTCCTGCCCTTAAGAGGCTTTCCTCCCGGAAAATCCTCCATAGTCTTTCTTCCTACCAGAACTGCCGCACCTGACGTCAGTTCCCTGAAATGAGCTCTGTCCGCCTTAAGGACCACCTGCTGCGTACCTTTGCTTCCGATACCCCAGTCCGAGAATACCGCGACTATTGCTTCCATCCGTTTTCTCCTCAGACCGCCACGGGTATCTTGTCACTGAATTCGGAATACTCGTAGTTTTCCATGGTGAAGCTGTCTCTGCTGAATTTATAGAAATCATCTATGCTTTCATCGACATGAAAGACCGGGGCCGGATACTGCCTGTTTTTAAGTATCTTTTCAACCGATTCGATGTGTCTGTCGTAAATATGGGCATCCGCAATGACATGTACAAGCTCGCCCGCTTTCAGTCCGGAGATCTGCGCGAGCATGATCGTAAGCACGCTGTACTGGACTACATTCCAGTTGTTTGCTGCCAGCATATCCTGGGAACGCTGATTGAGTATGGCATTCAGCGTGTTTCCGCTGACATTGAATGTCATTGAATACGCGCAGGGGTAGAGCGCCATCTCAGAGAGGTCGGCAAAAGTATATATGTTCGTCATTATCCTGCGCGAGGCGGGATTGTGCTTCAGGTCCCAGATAACTTTATCGACCTGATCCATATCGCCTTCAGGATAGTGATGCTTGACTCCGAGCTGATAGCCGTATGCTTTTCCGATAGAGCCGTTTTCATCCGCCCACGCGTCCCAGACACGAGTCCTCAGTTCCTTTACATTATTGCTCTTGGCCTGCCAGATCCAGAGAAGCTCGTCTATTGCAGACTTCCAATATGTGCGGCGTATCGTCAGTATCGGAAATTCTTTGGAGAGATCGTATCTGTTGACTATTCCAAATTTCTTGACGGTATGCGCTGGAGTTCCGTCTTCCCAGCGGGGCCGCACCTCTCTGTCCGTGTCCCAGACTCCGTTGTCTATTATATCTCTGCAATTCGATATGAATATCTGATCGGCAAGGCTCATAGCAAACACTCCTCCTTGATTTCGCGTAATTATAGCATAACGGGAATCTTAAGACAACTGATACAGAGCGGTGAATTTTTCCTCAAGATAGTCCAGAAAATAATCGGTATTCAGGCTCTCTCCGGTTATTGCGCGGATCCATTCGTCCGGTGTTGATAGCGACGCGATCGAAAAGACATTATCGATCAGCCAGCGGCTGACCTTTATCAGGTTGCCTTTTCTCACTTCTTCAAATACATCAAAGTCTTTTTCCATGCGCCGCAATATCTGAGTACCGTACGCAGAACCCAGAGCATATGAGGGGAAATAACCGTAATCCCATCCGCTCCAGTGAACATCCTGGAGGCACCCCTCCGTATCGTTCGGGACCTCGACTCCGAGATATTCCCTGTATTTGGCATTCCATACAACAGGTATTTCATCAACTGTAATATCTCCGTTAATGAAAGCTTTTTCAAGTTCATATCTTATCAGCACATGCAGACAATAGGTCAGCTCATCAGCTTCACAGCGATTCAGACCCGGCTGAGCGATATTGACTGCTTCGTAAAGCTCTCTCGCGCTGACATCGATGAAGGTGTCGCCGGAGAGCTCTCTGAGCTTGGGATATATAAATTCGATAAACGCCTCGCTCCTGCCGATTACGTTTTCGAAAAATCTGGATATACACTCATGCATCCCATTGGTCATACGGTCTGCCATGTGGTTCATGACGGTCTCATCAGGCTCGTTCTGCATAAACAGCGCGTGCCCGCCCTCATGCATGGTGGTAAAGACATTCGAAATGAAATTCTCCTCGTGATAATGGGTCGTGACCCGGACGTCCTCTCTGCCGAAATTGGTCGTAAAGGGATGCTCCGTGGTCATCAGTACAAGCGCGCTTTTTTTAAGGCCTTCCAGCTCCAGAAGATACCTTGAGAGCTCCTCCTGTTTCGAAATAGAGACCGGTCTTGAGAGGAAATCGGAACGGATCTCTTTGCCCTCCTTCTGTATCTTTCCGACGAGCGGAACTATCCGTTTCTTCAAAGCATCAAAAAAAGCGTCCAGCTGCCTCTCGTTTCCGCCTTTTTCGTTGTCGTCCAAGCAGGCGTCATAGATCGTCCGGTATTTTCTGTCTCTGGCTTCAACGGCAAATCTGGTATTTTTGATATTTTCGGAGAGCGCTCCTTTGAATATTTCCCAGTTTCCGGCTTTTTTGGCGGCAAGCCATTTTCCGTAAGCGTCATTTGACGCCAGATCTCTTTTATACAAAAACTCGGGGCTCAGGTTTTTTTCTTTTTCATAGTCCTCCCAAAGCCTTTCGACAAGCTTCTTCTGTACCGGAGCAAGCCCCTCGCTGTTTTCATGCAGCTGTGTGATAAGGCCTGTAAACTCTTCCCCGTGCGTTATATCCGTTATATGCATCCCGACAAGAGCCATGTCCTTTCCGGCCTGTTCCATCCCGTCCTCAGGGGCGCAGCACTGCATATCAAAGTTGAGCTTTCCGAGCGTGCGGCCGTAGGCCTCTATCTCGTCAAGAAGTGCGTAAAGTCTTTCCGTCTTTTCCGTATTTGTCATTTTATGCCTCCTAAATCTGCCTTGACTTTTCCGACAAAGCATTTACAATATTACGGTATTTAAAATATCACATTTTCAGTCAGGAGAAAAGCAAATGAATCAATATCTCGACATATCGCCGGAAGTCAAAGAAGCGCTTGAGAGCGGGAGACCCGTTGTCGCGCTTGAAAGCACGATAATATCCCACGGAATGCCCTATCCCAGGAACGTTGAAACTGCACTGACCGTTGAACAGACGATCCGCGACAACGGAGCGGTCCCCGCGACGATTGCAGTTATCGGCGGGCGTTTGAAGGCCGGCCTTACGCGTGATGAAATAGAATATCTCGGCAAAACGGGAAGAGCGGTCGCCAAAGCCAGCCGCAGAGACCTTCCGGCACTTGTCGCCAGAGGACTTGACGGCGCGACTACCGTTACCACCACCATGATAATAGCGAATCTGGCAGGAATCAGGGTCTTCGCCACAGGCGGCATAGGCGGAGTCCACAGAGGCGCTGAGGTCACGATGGACATCTCGGCCGATCTGGAGGAGCTTGCCCAGACTCCCGTTATGGTCATCTGTGCGGGTGCAAAATCTATCCTCGATCTGGGGCTCACTCTTGAATATCTCGAGACAAAGGGCGTTCCCGTCATCGGATACGGAACAGACGAGCTGCCTGCTTTCTATACCCGTGAAAGCGGATTCAGCGTCGATTACAGAGCGGATTCACCGGAGGAACTCGCTGCCATGTTCAAAGCTCAGAGGGCTCTCGGATACAAGGGCGGAATGCTTGTAACGAACCCGATCCCCGAGGAGTATTCCATGGACAAAGCTGTTATAGATAAAGCTATCGATGACGCAATAGCAGACGCCGAAGCTCTCGGCATAAAAGGAAAAGAGACCACCCCGTTCCTGCTCGCCAAGATAGTCGAGCTCACGGGCGGAGACAGCCTTGAGAGCAACATAAAACTGGTACTGAACAATGCGGCTCTCGCAGCAAAGACCGCCGCAAAGATCTGAAAGCGCATAATTTAAGCCCCGCCTTCCGGCGGGGCTTTTTTATGACTTATTCTTCCGTATCTTCAAACTCGAGCAGTTCTCCGCAGCCCGGGCATTTTATGAATCCCTCTTTGCGGATATCCTCATCGATCGTTATCTCTTCCCCGCAGACAGGGCAGACCACATCGTAAATCGGTTCGGTGTACGGCTCGCTGTTTTTGAAGACCTTAAACTCAGGAGCGTCATCGTCGTTCAGATCTTCCTCTTCTTCAGACGTCTCCGGATCACTTTGAGAAGCTGCGTCCTCGGGGACGGGAGCGAAATTATCCACATCAAGGGTCTCGCATTCATCCTCATACTCGCAGCCGTCGCATTCCCCGTCACACATAAAATCGTCTTCAAAAGGAGGCTGAGGGCAGCAGGAATCGACCATATCCTCAAGATAACTCAGGTCTTCGTTTATATCGTCCAGAGCAATCGCGAAATCTTCACTGCCTTTTTCCAGATCCTCGACTTTTCTCGCGAGATCGGAGAGGAGATCTGTCATGGAATTCCACAAAAGCCCGTCTTTTGATTCGGGCGTGATGCCAAGGCCGGCAACAAGACCCTTTATATAGGCAGCCTTTTCTGAAACAGTCATATTATCTCCCTTAAATTACTTGGATCTTCCGAGATACTCGCCTGTGCGGGTGTCTATCTGTATTTTCTCGCCGGGTTCGATGAACAGAGGAACTTTGACCTCAGCACCGGTCTCGAGCGTTGCAGGCTTGGTGGCGTTGGTGGCTGTGTTGCCTGCGAAGCCGGGGTCTGTAGCTGTAACCTCCAGATCTACGAAGAACGGGGGCTCTACATTGAACACCTTTCCTTTATATGAATATATGGTGCACTCCATGTTTTCCTTGACGAACTTGAAGCTGTCGCCGAGAACTGAGGCGTCGACCGGCTCGAGCTCATAGGTCTCAGGATTCATGAAATAGTAAAGATCTCCATCGTTGTAGCTGTATTCCATGGTCATACGGTCAACTGTTGCATTCTCAAACTTTGCCGTCGGGTTGAAAGAAGTCTCAGTAACGGCACCTGTGATGACGTTCTTCATTTTTGTGCGGACGAATGCAGCGCCTTTGCCGGGTTTTACATGCTGGAATTCAACGACCTGCATGACCTGTCCGTCCATCTCGAAAGTAACACCGTTTCTGAAATCTCCGGCTGTAATCATAAAAGAACCCTCCAATAAATAAACTGTTATTATAGATAATAAATCAACTGATATATTTTATCTTATCATTCCTGCTTTTGCAAGCCTTTTATGTGTACTCCCTGTCAGATGCCTGTATCCTCCTGCCGGGCAGCAGGAAAGCTCACGATAAAGATGGAGCCCTGGGGCTTATTCGCTCCGATGGTTATCGTACCGCCGTGGACATGAACCGCGTCATGTACGATGCTCAGTCCTAACCCGGTTCCTCCGGATGCTCTGGATCTGGCTTTGTCTACGCGGTAGAATCTGGTAAATACATTGAGCCTGTCCTCCTCAGGAATGCCTATTCCCGTATCGGCAACCGTGATCTCGACAGTGTCCCCTTTATTTTCAATAATAAGGTCTACGCTTCCGCCGGGATTGTTGTATTTGACGGCATTTTCCAGGAGATTGAAAATAATATGGTACATATCGTTTGCTGTTGCCATGACGACACATCCGTCCTGAAGATCGAGCTTTATACGGATATCTTTGTCGTCCGCCAAAGGCTTTGCAAGCGCATAAGCATCAAGCGCGACCTGCTTCACATCTACGGGTTCCGGCATCACCTGGATATCGTCGTCAAGCCTTGAAAGATCAAGCAGTTCCTCCGTAGTCCTCTGAAGGCGCTCTGCCTCGTGCCCTATGTCGGATACGAACTCCCTCATTACTGCGGGTTCTATATTTTCATTCTGAAGAACGCTGTCACTCAACAGCCTGATCGACGCCAGCGGAGTTTTAAGCTCGTGGGAGGCGTCAGATACAAAACGTCTTCTCTGCTTTTCCGTCTCATCAAGCCTCTCAGTGAGCTTGTTGAATTCGTCCCCGAGCTCAGCTATCTCATCTTTCCCCCGCATCTTCAGCCTGTGCGCATAGTCGCCACCTGCAACAGTACGCATCGAGTCGACAAGGATCTTTATTCTGTCAGTAAGATTCAATACGAAAAACAGAGCGACAGCAATTGCCAGTATCGCCACTATACCGGATATGACCCTGATCCTGCTCTGGACATTCAGTATTATCCCTGCCCGTTCGGTGTCTTCTTCGGAAATATACAGAGCCCCGGTTATTACTCCCTGACGGCTTATGGGCATGACACACGCGCTCCGGAACGCATCACCTTTGAATGATGAGCGGAAGACCGTCTTCCCTCCAAGCGCTGTCATTATGTCCGGATCCTTTGCCATTACGCCGGCGGCTCCCCCGTCGTCATATATGACTCTGCCTTCTTCCGAGGCGACAACGATCCTGTCGTAACCGCTGACTTCCAGGAATGAGAGCACTTCTCTCACTCCTCCGCTTGTCAGCCTGTCAAGGCCCGAGAGCGAAGAGGAGATGACCGAAGCCTGCGCGCTCATCGCGTTTTCTTTTTCCGTAAAGACAAGGTCCCTTGCAGAAACAAGCGGATACACGTTCAGAACGACAAGCAGTATGAGCAGAATGACGGCTATGAATCCAAGTACCTGGGTGCGGATGCTGTTCATCGGACAACTGTTCCTTTAAAAATCAGCGAAATAGTAGCCTACTCCCCATTTTGTGGCTATATAGACCGGTTCGGCAGGATGCGGCTCAAGTTTTTCGCGGAGCCTTCTGACATGCACGTCCACAGTGCGTATATCTCCCTGGTAGTCATAGCCCCAGACAAGATCGAGAAGGTTTTCCCTTGTGTAGACTTTACCGGGATTTTTCATGAAAAACTCAAGCAGATCGAACTCCTTCATCGTTAGTTCGACCGCTCTTCCGTCTTTATAGGCTGCCCGTCGTTCCGTATCCACAGAGAGATAGCCGTTGGAAATAACGGCAGCTTTGGCTCCGGAACCGGGCTGGGATGATGCGATATTCGCGCGTCTCAAAAGCGCCCTGACTCTTGCTTTGAGTTCCATGATATTGAAAGGCTTTGTTATATAATCGTCCGCTCCGGATTCAAAGCCCATCAGTTTATCCGAATCCTCACTTCTGGCAGTAAGAATTATGACGGGGACGGTCGAAAAGGTCCGGATCTCCTGGCATGCAGAGAGTCCGTCTTTTTTCGGCATCATCAGATCGAGTATGATGAGATCGAAATTTCCGGAGGCAGCCTTGGATACGGCTTCCTCTCCGTCATAGCATACCTCGACCTCATATCCCTCGTTCTCAAGATTGAATTTTATGCCCTTGACGAGCAGTCTCTCGTCGTCTGCTACCAAAATCTTCATTGATTTTCCCCATAACAAACTATATAATCATTATATCTGACTCACAGTATATCATATCTTTGGCGTCATTGGTGACAAAAATGAAAAAAAACGCGAAGTCCTTCATAACTTTTCTTATTACAGCATTTATTCTGTTCTCGATCCTGTCGGTCCCTGCTTTTGCAGCCGCAGAAGTACCTTCCGTGACAGCAAAGCGCATTCTTATGGCCGACCTCGACGCAGACTATATTTTTTACTCTGTCAACGCCGATGAACTCGTGCACCCTGCAAGCCTTACAAAGATAATGACGCTCCTTCTGGCAGTGGAGGCGGTAGAGAACAGCACCGTTTCCCTCCAGGACAATGTAACGGCCTATGACGACTGCAGGCAGGGCCTTGAAGAGGACAGCAGCACCCAGAATATCGTTCCCGGGGAGATCATGTCCTTCCAGAATCTCATGTACTGCGCGATGCTCGGCTCCGCGAACGAGGCCTGCAACATAATCGGCGAATACATTTCGGGCAGCATCTCCGGCTTTGTAGATCTGATGAACCAGAGAGCGGCCAGGCTAGGATGCGCCAATACGCATTTTGCAAACACAAACGGTCTTACGGACCCGGCTCATTACACGACCGCTTCCGATCTCTACATTATAACCAAAGAAGCCTTAAGGCACGATCTCTTCGTTGAAATGTGCAATAAAAAGACCCTTATCGTACCCGCGACAAATGTCTCCGGCGAGAGATCCCTCGCGAATTCCAACGCGCTCATCAACCCGTCCGGTATCTACGGTCCGGACTATATCTATGAGCCCGCCAAAGGAGTCAAGACCGGATATACATATGCTGCAGGCTACTGTCTGGTCTCCACTGCCGAAAAAGGCGGGAACAGAGTCTGTTGTATAGTGCTCGGATGCGACGGGCCGCTGAATGTCGGCGCAGAGGAATACAACAACTTTGTCGATTCTATAGCCCTTTACAAATGGGTATTTTCAAATTTTTCAAAGCAGACCGTTATCTCGGCTGCAGATACCCTGGCTGTGAGCCAGGCAGCGCTCGCCTCCGGTACTGGCACGGTAACTCTCAAAACGGGGAAGGACATAAAGCTTCTCCTGCCGAATGATACTGAAAACCTTCCCGATCATGTAACAGTCACGACGCGCGTGTATGAGGATATGATGACTGCCCCCATTTCTTCCGGCACCGTCCTGGGCGAGGCCGACATCTATATAGACGGGAGCTACTGCGGGACCGTGGACCTTGTCACCCCGGTGTCGATCGAGCTTTCAAAGAGCGCTTTCATAAAACAGAGGCTATCCGAGACCATGAACAGGACCTGGGTAAAAGTTGTTATCGTCATAATCGTCATATTCTTTGTCCTGTATCTCTTCCTTGTCGCCCGTTACAGGACATTAAGACGCCGCCATCTGCGCGAAAAGGCTGCAGCAGAAGAGAAACGCAGAGCGGCATTTGAGGAGCGTGCCAGGGCCGCCCGGGAGCAGGCGAAGCAGCGCGTCTCCGTTTCTGATGAGACCCGTCGCATCTCAAGCGAAAAGGCCCCGCGCGTTCCGCGCGCCCAGAGCTTTGAAGAGATCATGAAGGAGTTTAAGGACTACTCCGATGAAAAATGACGCGCGCATGATCCGCCGCTGCACCCTTTCCGTCCTTGCCGCGGGCTGCCTTTGGGGCACAATGGGCTTCTGGAGACGCGGAATGGAGGCAATTGGCCTCTCGACTGTAGACTGTCTCGGCATCAGAGTCGGAGTCGCTGCGCTGCTCTACGCGATCACCATTCTGATCATGGAGCCCTCCGCCTTTAAAATTAAGCTGAAGGATCTGTGGTGTTTTCTGGGAAGCGGAGTCGTGTCCCTGCTGTTCTTCGGGCTCTGCTATTTCAGGGCAATGCAGCTTATGAGCCTCTCGACGGCTGCTATTCTCCTGTATACCGCGCCTGTTTTTGTGATCCTGCTCTCGGTCCCTCTCTTCGGAGAAAAACTGAGTGTGTTAAAGCTTTCGGCTATGGCTTTGGCCTTTCTGGGCTGCTGTCTGGTGTGCGGACTTGGAGGCGGGGATAAAATCACGCTTCCGGGACTGCTGCTCGGGCTCGGATCGGGGTTTTGCTACGCGCTCTACAGTATCTTCAGCCGCTTCGCTATCAATAAAGGCTATTCCTCTTTGAGCATAACATTTTACTCATCGCTCTTTGCTTTTATCGGGGCTTTTGCTATAAGCGGAGGCAAGACATATCCCGCCATGTTTTCGAGCCTTCACAATGTGTTCTTCTGCGTGATGACAGGTTTTGTTTCGGCGTATCTCGCCTATATGTTATACACATACGGGCTTGAGGGCCTTGAAAACGGCCGGGCCAGCATAATGGCGAGCATAGAGCCGGTCGTGGCGACTCTGGTCGGCGTTTTTGTCTACGGGGAGGCCCTGAGCATTACCGGAATTGCAGGCATAGTTCTGGTGCTTGCGGCAATAGTGCTCCTGAACATTAAACAGCCCGAAAGGGTAAAATAACATAAAATAAGGAACCGGAAAATGGGATTATCCAACATTCTCGCGCTCCTCTCGGGAGTTGCGCTCTTCCTTTTCGGCATGTCGCTCATGGGCGACGGTCTCAAAAGAGTAGCCGGCAACAAGCTTGAGATCATACTTTACAGGCTCTCCGGGACTACGCTTAAAGGCGTGCTTCTCGGAACCGGAGTAACGGCCGTCATACAGTCGTCCTCTGCCACATCTGTCATGGCCGTAGGTTTTGTCAACTCAGAGCTTATGAGCCTGAATCAGGCTGTTGCCGTCATCCAGGGCAGCCTTCTCGGTACAAGCATTACCGGCTGGGTAGTCTGTCTCTCCGCTCTTGAGGGAAGCGGATGGGTCTCCATACTGTCCACCGCGACCATCACCGCCGTTGTTGCTATCGTAGGTATCATTCTCCGAATGTTTTCAAAAACCGCGTCGTCAAAGCATGTCGGAGATATACTTATGGGCTTTGCGGTCTTAATGTTCGGAATGATGTATATGAGCAGCGCTGTTGCCCCGTTGAGAGATAACGCGGCTTTCATAAAGATACTGACCTCGTTTTCAAATCCCCTGCTCGGAGTCCTTGCCGGCGCTGCCTTCACGGCGATCCTTCAGAGCGCCTCCGCGGCAGTAGGTATCCTGCAGGCGCTTTCTTTCACCGGAGTCATTACCTTCGCGACTGCATTTCCACTCATACTTGGTATCGCTGTTGGCGCTTCGATACCGGTCCTGATCTCTTCAGTAGGAGCCAGTGCTGACGGGCGCAGGGCAGCCTGGTCATATCTGTTCATTGAAGCGATCTCCGCCGCAGTCATAGGAGGCCTTTTCTATGCTTTCAACGCGGCAAAGCATCTCGGGATCATGTCGCTTACAATGACCACTTTTTCGATTGCGCTCCTCAACACGGTCTTCAGGGCGATCGGCACCGTGACCTTTGCCCCGTTTACGGACAGACTCTGCGATCTTCTCCGGCGAATTATAAAGCCAAGCCCCGGAGAGCAGGCTATGACTGCAGACTTCGACAGGCTTGAAGAGAGGTTTCTCGACCATCCGGCCCTTGCGGTCGAACAGTGCAGGCTCACCGTTAACGCTATGGCGAGAAAAACACACGAAAATCTCACCGATTCGTTCATGCTTCTTTGGAATTACACCGATGCCGGTTACGATAAGGTGGAACAGATTGAAAATGCTATAGACAGCTACGAGGACAAGCTCGGGACTTATCTCATGAAGGTCACGGCCTGTGATCTTACAAAGTCCCAGACTGAGGATATCAGCAAATATCTGCACACCATTAACGACTTCGAGCGCATGAGCGACCACGCGATGAATATAGCCGAGTGCGCAAGGACCAAGGCAGAGAAAAACATGGAATTCTCGCCTGCGGGCAATGCGGAGCTCAATGTCCTGATCTCTGCCGTCGCGGAGGTGATCAATCTCGCGCTTAACGCCTTCCTGTACAATGACGTAGGGACAGCTTACCGCGTCGAGCCTCTGGAGTCGGTGGTGGACAATCTCTGTGATGAGATAAAGCTGCACCATATACAGCGCCTCAAGGACGGCAAATGCACGTACGAGCACGGACTTGTTTTCAACGATCTGCTCACGAACTTCGAGCGTCTCTCGGACCACTGCTCGAATGTTGCCCTCGCGCTCATAGAACTCCAGTCCGATACCTTCGACGCACACGAGTATATAAACAATCTCACGGTGCAGCACACCACAGCTTTTGACGGGTATTTCAGCGAATACAGTAAAAAATACAAAGTATAAGGAGAATACCGTATGATATTTGATTGCGAACAGTATGCCGGCCTTTGCGAATGCGGCAGAGACCATGAGCTCGAAACGAAGAAAGTAGTCGTCGAGTACGGCGCGCTCGACCATTTCGAGAAGTACATGCAGGATGTAGGCCTCGGTTCAGCCAGAAGAGCTGTCGTATACGATACATTCGTATACAATCTTCCCGGGGTAAAGCACCTCAAGGCAGACCAGGAGATAGTCCTCGAGAGCAAGGGCCTGAGGGCAGAAGATGTTCTCATCGAGGACATGATGACAAAATTGGACTCTCCGGAGGTCATCGTCGCTTTCGGCGCCGGGACTATTATGGACTTCGGGCGTTATCCGGCGTATAAGCTCGGCATACCGTTTGTCGCTGTGCCGACGCTCGCCTCCTCCGACGGATTCACAGCCTCCATCTGTTCCGCAATAATCAAGGGGCAGAAAAAATCCACCCGCATGAAAGCCCCTGCGCTGGTCGTAGCGGACCTCGACATAATAAAAGGCGCTCCGATGCGTCTCGTCTCAAGCGGCATTAACGATATTCTGGCAAAATACGTCTCTCTGGCCGACTGGAAGATAGCCTCCCTCGTTTCCGGAGAAGATTACTGTGAAAAGATAGCAGGCCTCGCCGAGGACGCGCTCGTCACCATGCGCGCGGCAGCAGATAAGATGGCTGCAACAGGCGAGATCGACCACGAGGCCATGACGATGGCCCAGATGAAGTCCGGCCTCACGATGCAGCTCTGGGACAATTCGAGAGCTGCCTCCGGCGCCGAGCACCTGATGGCACACCTGGTCGAGATGCACCCGCCGCGCTTCGAAAACGCCGAGGGCATACACGGAGAATGCGTAGGAGTCGGTACTTTCGCAGCAGTCAAAGAGTACAAGCGTCTTAGAAAGCTCACACCGAAAGCGAAGAAATTCGAGCCTCTGACCGGCGAATGGGTGATGGAGAAGTTCGGCGAGCGCCTTTATGACGGCATCATGAAGGAAAACTCAAACGATATCCTCGCGACCTTCGATCCGCAGAATATAATCGACAACTGGGACAGGATCTGCGCCATCATCGATGAGATCCCCGAGCCGGAGGAGCTTGAGGCTCTGTACAAGGCCTGCTCCTGCAAGTATCTGCCCGAGCACATTGGAATAGACCCCGAGCTCGGCAATGAAGCCCTCTATATCTCTGCCGCCATCAGAAACCGCCTCACCCTTATAAGGATGACGAGAGTCCTCGATTTCGGAGAGTGACCGTATTTCTTCTCAAAACAGAAGAGATTGAAGCTCTGCCCCGGGAGTTTTGCGAAAGAAACTTTCCGGGGCGGCTTAAAGGTCCTGAAAGACCTCTTTCCATTGGAGCCGGCGCGATGATACGCTATCTGACAGGACTTCCCGAAACGGATATCCGGTATAACGAAAACGGAAAGCCGTACACGGAGAACGGCCCGCATTTCAACATATCCCACAGCAGAGATCTGGTCGCAGGCGTATCGTCGGAAGCTCCTGTCGGAATCGATCTGGAGCACACCGGCCGAAAGCACGAAGGTGTTGAGAAGCGCGTTTTTTCGCCGGAAGAGAGATGCCTGATAAACAGCGGAGAAGACGACAGGCTCTTTTTCACCGCGTGGACCCTTAAGGAGGCTTGCGTAAAGCTCTTCGGAAAGAGCCTCGCGGAAGAGCTCACTTCGTTTTCGGTCCTTCCTCTCATACAGTCGGGCAAAACGGAGATCTCCGGCCGTACGGCCTTTTCAAAAACCGTCGTTATCGGAGATTATGTGCTTTCCGTCTGTTCGGAAAAGGAACTGTCAGATCTGATTCCCGTTTTCCTCACGTCAGAGGATATTGCAAAAGAAGAAAATGACGTATAAAGAAGCATTAAACTATATTAACGGCACCTTATGGCTCGGCTCAAAACCCGGCCTTGAACGCATCAGGGAGCTCTGTTCCTCTCTGGGCGACCCGCAGGACTCGCTTAAGTTCGTACACATAGCGGGCACCAACGGCAAAGGCAGCGCGGCTGCAATGACCGCTTCCGTCCTTAAGGCGGCGGGATACAGAACAGGGCTTTTCACATCACCCTATCTCTACCGCTTCAACGAGAGGATGCAGATAAACGGAGAGCAGATCCCGGACGAGGTCCTCGCGGACATAGTCGCCCGGATAAAGCCCGCAGCCGAAAAAATGGAGGATCATCCGACGGAGTTCGAGATGATGACTGCGGCAGCATTTCTGTGGTTCAAACAGGAGAGCTGCGACATCGTCGTCCTCGAGGTCGGACTCGGGGGAAGGCTGGACTCCACCAATATTATTGCCTTTCCCGAATGCGCGGTAATAATGAACATCGGGCTTGACCACACCAGGATACTCGGAGATACAGTCGAAGCCATTGCCCGCGAGAAGGCTGGCATAATAAAACCCGGCTGCGACGTGTGCCTCTATGAGCAGAAAAAGTCCGTAGAGGATGTTATCGCCTCAGTCTGCAAAGAAAACTGCGCGAAGCTTTCAGTCGCCGATTTTTCGGCAATAAAAAGAGAATTTGACTCGACCGAGGGTCAGGCTTTCTTCTACAAAGGAAGGGAGTACTCGCTTCCGCTCCTGGGTGCCCATCAGCTCAAAAACGCCGCTGTTGTTATCGAAACTGTCAAGGTTCTCAGAAAACGCGGCTTTGATATATCGGATCAGGCTCTGGAGCACGGGCTGTACAGTGTTTCCTGGCCGGCGCGATTCGAGATAGTCTCGGATGACCCTTATTTTGTCGTCGACGGAGGACACAATCCCCAGTGCGCGGAAACCGTGCGTGAAAACACGCTCGCCTATTTCCCCGGAATGAAGCACATTTTTCTCGCCGGAGTCATGGCGGACAAGGACTATCCTGCTCTCTTCGATATTCTCAATGAAGCTGCTGACGAATTCGTCTGTGTGACCCCGTCCAATCCGCGCGCTCTGAGAGCTGAGGAGCTGGCTGCTTTCCTTAGAAAATACCAAAAGCCTGTTTCCGTCTGCGATACCGTGCAGGACGGAGTCGAAAAAGCAAAAGAGCTTGCCCTTGAATCAAACGGGGCAGTTATCGCCACGGGCTCGCTTTACATGAGCGGCGATATCCGGGCCTGTTTCGGGCTGTATTAGGAGGTCTTCATGCGTATCATGGCAATAGACTACGGTGATGTTAGAACAGGCATTGCCGTTTCGGACCTCACCCTGAGCATCACCGGGGACGCGTTCATAATCCGCGAAAAAGATCCGGAAAAGCTCGCGGAGAGGCTATGCATTGAGGCGGGGCAGCGCGATGTTGAGAAATTTATACTCGGCCTTCCCAGAAACATGGACGGAACGGAGAGCTTCAGAGCCGAAAAAAGCAGGGCTTTCAAGGCAATTCTTGAGGGAAAAAGCGGTCTTCCCGTTATTCTCTGGGACGAGAGGCGCTCCTCAATCGAAGCACACGCGATACTTCACGCCTCCGGCAAAAAGGAGAAGGAGCACAAAAAGAGCGTTGACGCCGTAGCGGCTAGTCTTCTGCTCGAATCTTATCTTGACAGTATAAAACTTTAAAAAAAATATTGACAAGCATGCTTTGATTTGATATATTATTTCAGCCGTGGCCGTGTAGTTCAGCTGGTTAGAACGCCGGCCTGTCACGCCGGAGGTCGAGGGTTCAAGTCCCTTCGCGGTCGCCACGCAATATGCCCCTTAATCAGGGGCATATGTTTTCGCTGATATAGCTCAGTCGGTAGAGCGCATCCTTGGTAAGGATGAGGTCACCAGTTCGAATCTGGTTATCAGCTCCAAAAAAGCCTTGTACCAATTGAGGTACAAGGCTTTTTGCTGTCTTTATGATCTTTTTCAGTTTCTGCGGTTGGGCATCTCTATGTATATATTTCCGGTTGCGAAGCTTGCGCACGGATGGATATATCCGAGTTCCTTATCCTTTGCCCGGCGTCCGTCCGTCTCTTCGGGAATAAATACAGTCCCTTCCAGAAGTCTGGACCTGCACCATCCGCAGATCCCGCCTCTGCAGCGGTTCGGTCCCGCAATGCCCGCGCGTTCGAGAGCTACCATAATGTTCTCGTTTGCGGCACAGGGTATATCGAAGACCTTATCGCACATTTTGATTTTAAGATTGAAAGTCTTATCCTTCGCTTCCATCGGATAGCCTTCATACTCCCAGGGCCTGCTGACATTGTCGTAAAGCTCCTTGCGATAGTACTTCTTCTTGAGCCCCAGTTTTTCCGCTTCACCGTCAAGAAAATCATACATGCCTTTCGAGCCTGCCGCGAAGACGCTGAATGTGCCTTCTCCGGCGTACTTTCTGATGAGGTCTGCCGTGATAAAGCCGTGCTCGCAGCCTTCGTCCTCTTCCTCGCTCAGCACATTGATTACTCTGACCTTACCGGTCTTCTTCATTATTTCGGCAAACTCTTCTTCAAACAGAACATCGTCCCTTGTTCTACTGCCGTAAAGAACCGTGAGATCGAAATCTTCATCGCCGTCGGCTATAGCACAGGCCATCGAAAACACAGGCGTGATCCCGCTTCCACCCGCTACGGCTATGACCTTTTCTGCGTCTCTGATGCCTTCATAATAGAAGGTTCCCTGAGGCCCCGAGGTCTCTATGGTATCTCCTATCTTCCAGTTGTCGTGTATGTATCCGCTAAGGAAGCCGTCTGGCTCGACTCTCTTTACGGTCACCATGCACTTTCCCTCCAGCGTCATGGAAGGCCCGCAGGAGAGAGTAACGGGTCTGCATATGAGCTTGCCGTCTATCATCTGGCGAAGCACAACGAACTGGCCGGCTCTGAAAAACGCGGGGTTCGTTCCGTCTTTCTTTCTGAGCACATACGATCTGACATCGCCTCTTCCTCTGATGATGATGTCTTCGATCACGAACTCCTGATTGCCCGGATGCCTTTCATGCGCTTTTATATTGGATTCATAATCTGCCTTCAGCTCTTTCACCGCAGTGGCATCTATAATACTGTCGCGTTTGACCTTCTTGCTTTTGAAATACAGCATGTCCAGAAGGCCTATCGGCTTGATATGTACATTAGCCATTTACTTTGCCTCCTTTTCATCTTCCGCCATATCCATAAGGATAAGGGTGGCCATATCATCACCATTCAGATAGGTCTGGTTGAAACCGTCGCCTCTGGCGCCCGACGCGCCGCAGGTCTTGAAGCCGTGTATGGGCTGATCCTTTTTGAGCGACATAAGCCTCGATACCATGGTATCCCACTCGGATGTCTCAAAGCCGTAGACAGTACCCTGTGGCGTTCCGAGGAAGTTGCAGAAGGTCCATGGTGTGGCTATCTCGATTTCCTCTATGCAGTCATGGATAATGATCCCTGTCGCATCCTCAAAATTCTTGAGCACCGCTCTGAAGGTCTCCTGTTTGCGTTTCACATACTCCTTCTGGCTGAATCCGCCCCAGACATCTTCGGTGTATGCGCAGGTGAATGTGAGAACGGTCGTCCCGGGAGGCGAAGCTTCCGGATTGACTATGTTGTATATGACTATGGTGCCGTAGGGGTTGCCCTCATATTTTTTGGAGCAGGCATAGTTTACATTCGTGTCGAAGGATCCAGGCATAAATATAGTGTAATCCTTGATGCCGAGCTCTTCACAGCTCTTGTTCAGGCCTACGTAAGCATTGAAGAAACGCACCCCGTGTTTTTCAGCAGAGACTCTCTTGAGTTCGCGTTCGGGAACTTTGATATTCTTGCTGAGAAGTTTCGTATAGGCCGTTTGGGGATTGACATTTGCAATGACATAATTGGTCTCCACGAATCCCGCCGTAGTTTCAACGCCCGTTATCTTTCCGCTCTCGTCTGCAGTGACCTCAAGAGCCTTCGTATTTAGCCAGAACTCACCTCCGAGTTCCCTGAATCTCTCGACAAACGACATCGTGAGTCCGTGCGCCGTCTTTTTGCAGATCGCGGGATGGTACTTGATGTACATGAGCAGCATCCACGCCTGGTGCACAAAGCTCAGACGCTCATAGTCCGTGCCTATGTAGGTCCAGTAGATGTTGAGCAGGTCGATGGCATCGTCGGGCATTCCGATCTTTCTCAGAACGACGTTGAACGGATACTCGGCAACCTTTAGGAAGTTCGGATACTTCTTCATGAAGAGGCCTTCATCGACATAAGTGTAGCCTTTCTTGTCAAGGCCCTCGAAGAGATGCTCGTTGAAGTAGTTGTAGGCTGCGTCACATTCCTCGGCAAGCTCGAAGAAAGTCTCCATAGGTCCTCTGGAACCTGGAACGATCTCCTCCATCTTGTCAATGAAATTCTGCTTTCCGCAGGGCATCGTGACATCCATATGCCTCCCGCTTCTTGTCGTCCCGATACAGCGGAACAGGTCGGGGACCAAGATCCACTCCGCGTTCAGTTTGTATTTCTCTTCAAGCAGCTTGCCGGTAAGTCCCCACTCGGCAGGTGATCCGAGCGAGCAGAATTCATGCAGGGAAGCATCGAATTCGAATCTGCCTCTCACAAAACTGGAGGCACAACCGCCTGGAAGATTGTGCTGTTCGAGCAGAAGCACTTTTTTCCCTGCCGTGGCAAGGCTTAAGGCGGCTGACAGACCGCCTGTACCCGCGCCGATGACCACGGCATCAAATTTGGACATATTTTTTTCCTCCTTTTCTGATTATTATCCGGATATTCATTCGTTATAATCAATTTTATATAAATTGCATCATGTTGTAAATACAATATTTATGATCAAATATAAAAGCCCTGTACCTGAGCGGCACAAGGCTTTTTAATGTTATTGTTTCAGACTCGTTTTGTACAGTCTTCGAAAAATCCGTTTACTTCCTCAAGCGTATCGAAGACTGCGAGAAAAGCTCTGTTTCCCATATCGTCCGAGAGCGCGTCGGGCATGCGCTGCATAAGCCTTATCTGTTCAGAATATTTCCCGATTATTTCATCATCGGAATACAGATAATCGCGCCCGTCCCTGCGCCCGAGGAATGCGCAGAAGGCATGCTTGCCGGGCTTTATTCCCGTGCGTCCGAAGCTCACCATATCCGCCCAGATCTTATAAACATCCGTGCTGTGGGCGAAGTTCATCATGTCCGTCGAGAACCCGCCGCTCGGTCTCATGTTGGCCTCGAGCGCGACTACATCGCCTTTCCTGCCGAGATGCCCCTGGTCCTTTGTGAGGCAGAAAAACTCGAAGTGGATGAACCTGCTTTTCACTCCGAAGCTCTTTACCGCATCTCTTCCGGCTGCTCTGACGTTCTCGGGGAGCTCTTTTCTTATATAGTAAGCCGTCTCCTTCTGCTCGTTGACTATGTCCATGATGGAGCCCGGAGTCACGTTGCCCGTCTCGAAGATAACATCTCCGCTGCTGCCGATTATCGCGTCGTAGGAGATTATATCCCCATAGACATACTCTTCCATAATGAAGGTGATGCCTGAAGGCTTGTTCTTCCAGAAATCTTCAAGCTCTTTTTCGTTCTTAAGCCGGAATGTGTGCGATGCCCCGACGCCCCTGTCCGGTTTTACGACGACGGGAAATCCGACCTCTTCCGTGAAAGAGAGCGCATCTTCAAGGCTCTCGGGAAGGCAGAAGCGGGCAGCCGGAATGCCTGCCTTTTCATAGCTTTGCTTCATGAGCGACTTCCTGGTGAAATACGGCAGCTCATCAAGCTTAAAGCCCGTAGTTACATTGAAATCCGTCCTGAGCTTTGCGTCATTCTCCAGCCAGTACTCGTTGTTGGATTCTATCCAGTCGATACGGCCGTATTTGAACGCGAAAAACGCCACAGCCCTGTATACCTGGTCGTAATCCTCGAGCGACCCGACCTTGTAGTATTCGCGAAGAGCTTCCTTGAGATCAAAAGGCAGCTCGTCATAGGGCTGATCGCCTATCCCGAGGACGTTCATGCCGTTTTCGTTAAGTTCCCGGCAGAAATATCTGTAGTTTTCCGGAAAATTCGGTGAAATAAACACAAAATTGTTCATCGTTATATACCTGCTTTCTGAAGTGTCCTGCTATTTTGTTCCTTATTAAGCCAGAAAGATACGGCTGTGTCAATCCAGCCCTCCGCGCTTGTGCCTGTTCCGGGGCCGACTCCGTGCCCGACTCCGGGGAAGACATCGCACAAGTTCCTGACGCCTGTCTTTTCGAGCTGCTCTTCCATTATCCTTGTGTTTTCGGGAGGAACCGTTTCATCACAGTCACCGCACCACACGTAGGTCGGAGGATAGTTTTTCGTCACATGCTTTTCGATGCTCGTAAACTCCTCCATTTCCCGGGTCGCGTTCTTTCCCAGGAGATTGTCGTGCGTTACTCCATGGGTAAGGCCAGGCATCATGGAAATGACAGGGTACTCCAGAATCAGCGCCGAGGGCTTCGGCAAGCCGTATTTCATGTATCCCATATTCTCCGTCCCGATACTGCCCGCGAGATGTCCTCCCGCGGAGGCTCCCCAGACGGAATAACTGTCCATATCCAGCCCGAGCTCATCCGCTCTTTCGAGGCATTCCCTTACCGCTCGCGCGAGGTCATCCATCGGCGCGGGATAAGAAGCCTTTCTCCTTACGCGGTAGTACAGAATAACGGCTGATATGCCCCTTTCGTTCAGCTTTCTCGCGATCGGCACGCCCTCTATAAAGCTGCAGACTGCTCTGTAGGCCCCGCCCGGGATCAGGATCGCAGCAGGGTGCTTCTTGCCGTCCCTGAGCACAAAGCGCAGATCGAGCGCGTATCTGTTCCGCGCCAGGAAGTTATCCCGGATCCGCTGTTTTTTGTCGTTATCCGGCTGCCTGCCCATGACCTCTTCTCCTCTTTTCTTTTTATGCGGAAAGTATACCACGAGCCCCGGCATATGACAAACACAAAAGCCGCCCGAAAATTGCCCAAATTTTATATCGTTAACAGGCTTATATATAAGTGATACAAATCCCGGGCAATGTGTGGTATAGTTTTATCTGCTTATAAAGGAGGCTTGTATGGAATCCGTTAAAATAAATGACATTCTATCCTACAGATCTTTGTCCGGGATCAGATATTCGCCCGATGGAAAGCGGGCTGCTTTTGTCGTATCGAACGCCAATAAAGAGGAGAACAGCTACGAGTCAAGGCTCTGGCTGTATGAAAACGGTTCTTTGAAGAAACTCACCGATCTGGGAATGGAACGGAGCTTTACCTGGCTGGACGACACTCATATCATATTCCCTGCCGCGCGCTCGGACGCGGAGAAAAAGCGCGCCGAGGCCGGGGAGGAATTCACCTCGTATTATGTCCTTGACATAAACGGCGGAGAGGCCTCCTGCCTGTTTACGGTGCCCTTTGTCTCGGAAGATGTAAAGGTGCTCGGCGGCGGGCGTTTCGCGCTTATCGCTTCCGCAGACAAGAAGTATCCGGAGCTTTGGAAGGGGGACCGGGAATATACCGAAACTGCCGTCAAAGAGCGCAAAGAGAATAAGGATTATGAAGTACTGGATGAGCTTCCCTACACATCCAACGGACAGGGCTTTATCAGCGGAAGGCGCAGGATGCTCTTTCTTGCGGAGGCAGAACCGTATTCCCTCAGTCCCGTGACGGAGATATCTGAAAATGTATCCGGCATCACCGTGCTCGGAGATGAAGTGTTCTACAGCGTCGAAAAAGCTGCTCCAAAACGGAGCATCCGGGGCTTTGAAGTAAGAGCTGTAAACTTTAAGACCGGAGAAAAACGCGTCATCCTGAAAAATGAGTCCCATTTGCTCGGCGGTCTTGAGGCAGCAGGGGAGACGCTTTTTCTCTTTGCTTCCGAGGGCAAGCGCTACGGTTTAAACGAAAACAGCTGGGTCTATACAGTAGACGCACGCACGGGCGAAATGAAGCTGCTGCGCCGGGAAGAATACAGCATGTACAACAGCGTGGGCAGCGATGTCCGTTACGGCGGCGGAAGAAGCTTTGTCCCTGTGGACGGGAAGCTTTACCATCTGACTACCAGGGAAGGAAACAGTTATCTTTACTGTCTCGGCCCCGACGGAAAGGATGAGCCTGTCCTGGAGGCTGAGGGCTCCGCCGAGTGCTTCGACATCTCCGGAGATACCGTTTTGCTCTCGGGACTCTACGGCATGCTCCCGCAGGAGCTTTATACTTACGGTCTGAAGACAAAAGCTCTGTATAAGATCAGCTCATTCAACGAAAAAGCAACAGAAGGACGATATATCGCAAAGCCCGAGCCGCTGACCGTAAGAAGCGGGGAGCTTGAGATCGGCGGCTGGGTACTTCTGCCGAAGGATTTTGACCCGGAGAAGAGATACCCCGCCGTTTTCGACATCCACGGCGGTCCGAAGACGGTATACGGCCCGGTGTTTTACCATGAGATGCAGGTTTGGGCGGGAAAAGGATATTTCGTGTTTTTCTGCAATCCGAAGGGCAGCGACGGAAGAGACAATGAATTCGCGGACATCTTCGGTGATTACGGCGGCACGGATTACAGAAACCTGATGGATTTCACGGACGCGGTGCTGGAGAAATACCCCCAGATAGATAAAAAACGCGTATGCGAGACGGGCGGGAGCTACGGCGGATTCATGACGAACTGGATTATCGGCCACACTGACAGGTTCTGTTGCGCCGCCTCGCAACGCTCCATCTCCAACTGGCTCAGTTTCTGCGGCACAAGCGATATCGGTGTCTGGTTTGCCCCGGACCAGACCCTTGGGGATCTGTACACCGACCCCGGGAAGCTCTGGGAGCAGTCTCCTCTCAAATATGCAGGAAACGTCAAAACCCCCACCCTGTTCATCCATTCCGACGAGGACTGGCGCTGCCCGCTCGAACAGGGGCTTCAGATGTACGCGGCGCTGCTGGACAGGGGTGTCGAGGCGAGGATGTGCGTTTTCCACGGGGAAAACCACGAGCTCAGCCGCTCGGGGAAACCAAAGCACCGTATAAGACGGCTTGAAGAAATCACTTCCTGGTTCGACCGGTTTTCATCTTGACTTCCCCTTTACACATCTGTATGATTTCTCCGGAAAGAAGGTGATGAAGCTGGCCGAGTGTATTTTATTCGATTTTGACGGTACAGTTTATGATACTGTCGAAGGGATCACAAGATCCGTGCGCTACGCGATAAACAAACACGGTCTGGACGCGGAGCTTGAGGATCTGCGCTGTTTCGCGGGGCCCCCTCTCGACGATATGTTTATGGAAAAATTCGGGTTCACCAGAGAAGAGGCCGTGCTTGCCACCAGAGAGTTTCGCGAACGCTACAAGCCCGTCGGCGTCTATGAGAGCACGCCGTTTCCCGGGATCCGAGAGCTGCTGGAGCACCTGAGGGCTTCCGGGAAGGTCCTCGGCATCGCCACTTCCAAACCCCAGGAACTCGCGGAGCTGCTGCTGGAGCGCTCCGGTATGACTGAGCTTTTCGATGTGATCTCGGGCTCCAATGTCGGCGCGGGAAATAACGCCAAATGGGAGGTGCTCGCCTCTGCCATAGAAAAGAGCGGAGTACCGAAAGAAAAAACCGTCCTCATCGGAGACACGAAGTACGACGTGGCGGGAGCAAAAAAGGTCGGCATTCCCTGCATCGGCGTGCGCTGGGGCTACGCCGGCCCCGGAGAACTTGAAGCCGCGGGAGCGGACGCGATCGCAGAGGACATTGAAGAACTCGAAAAGATGCTGATTTGAAAAAGCGATATTAAAGAGATAAAAACACACCCCGTAAGTCATTACGGGGTGTGTTTATCGAAACAGTCACGCGAGAAGGTCTGCGAGCGCTCCGTCCTTGCCGAGGGCGCCGCTCTGGCGTGCAAGATCCTCAAGCTCTGCTACCAGCGCGTCTGAGAAATCAAGGCCTTTGATCTTGTTCTCCTCAAAGAGACGGGCTTCGATCTCGCCGGGCAGGTAGATCTCCTTTACGCCTGTAGCCGTTCTGCTGTTCTTGAGCTTCTCGGCATAAGCAGCGGCATGTTCCTTAAAGCGCTCTACGTTCAGGAAGTGCGCGATATCGAGAAGTATGACCGCAAAGCCCGTTCTCTCTGGCTCCATATCCTCAACGAAGGGGATCTCAGCGCTCGTGAGAGCGTCAGCCAGAACGCCTCCAAACATGTCGACGAACACGGCAAGTCCGTAGCCCTTGTGGCCTCCCGCAGGACGTACACAGTAGGCGTCGTGCGGATCCGTAGTCGGGTTGCCGTCATAATCGTTGGCCCAGCCTTCAGGCATCTCCTTATCTTCGCGGCGGTAGGCAAAGACCTTGCCTATGGCCACTCCGCTTGTGGAGATGTCAAGTACTATAGGCCGGTCGGGATTTGTCGTCGGGCAGCCGAGAATGATGGGGTTCGTGCCAATCAGACGGTCCGCGCCTCCGAAGGGAGCCATACAGGGATAGGTATTGCTCACAACTATACCTATCATATTGTCCTTCGCCATACGGAAGCCGTAATAACCTCCGCAGCCGATATTCGCGCTGTTGCGGGCAACGCCTGCCGCAATCCCGTATTTGCGGGCACGCTCGAGCACCGCGTCGTATACACGGTTGACGGCCACGATGCCGGAACCGCCGCCGCACTCAAAGGCGAGCGAGGCATCCGTATCCTTCACGCAGTGAAAGTCAGGCCTTGCTATCAGCGCGCCTGCCATATACTGTCTGAGATAGATACAGAGGCGGGAAAGTCCGTGGGAATAGGTGCCTGTAAAATCAGAGTGGGTGACAACTGCTGCCAGTGAGGCTGCATCGTCCTCGGGGACATCCAGCGCAGTTAGAAGGCGCTCGATCAGGGCGAGTTCCTGGGCATATGAAAGATGAATCATATCAATTCCTCCTGTATAAACATATTGCTGTTATTCATGCATACACGGTTTTTGTTCAGTATTGTCAGAATACCATAAAACAGCAGATTCATCAATTATCTGTATACATTTCGCTCGGTTTATGATTATCTTGCCTCATTCCGGCCTCTTTATACCAATTGCTCATAAAGAATTATTGTGTTTTTGTTTTTTGCCCAGAAACAGGAGACCCGCAACCATTATGACCGGAAAAATGCACCCCAGCAGAATTCCGGTCTTCAAATTCCCGCCCATCTGTTGTGAGGCGACACCTATAAGGCCTGGTCCGAGCGCCCCGCCCAAGTCTCCTGCCAGTGCAAGAAGCGCAAACATCGCAGTCCCGCCTCTGGTCAGAGTGTGTGCGGAGATGCTGATTGTCCCCGGCCACATGATACCGACCGAAAACCCGCAGAGCGCGCATCCGACCAGACCGAAAATCGGGCTTACCGAGAGCGCCGCAAGAAGATAGCAGGCGACACAGAGAATCCCGGAAAGGATCATGAATTTCATCATGTCCATGCTCTTGCCAAACCTGCCGTAGAAGACCCGGCTCAAGCCCATCAAAACCGCAAAGAGACATGGTCCAGCCAGGTCTCCGACCGTTTTGGAAACGCCGAGCGCAGATTCCGTAAACGCGGAAGCCCACTGCGCCATTGCAAGTTCAGAGGCGCCGGAACAGACCATAAGCAGGACCAGCAGCCAGAACAGCGGTGTTTTTAAAAGTTGGGCGCCTGTCATGCTCTTTTCTTCTTCGACAAGATGCTCAATAGGGCAGACAGCAAAGTTTCGGATATTCACCAGCGGTATGAGCGCCCAGAGGCAGGACAGGATTCTCCAGCTTCCAGTGCCAAAGACAGAGAAGAACACCGTTGAGAGAAATATCGTTCCCACCGCGCCCCAACAGTAAAAAGAGTGGAGAAGGCTCATGACCGATTCCTTGTTTTCAAAAGGGCAGGCCTCCACGATCGGGCTGCAGAGGACTTCGATCAGTCCGCTACCCACGGCATACACTGCCACGCAGATCAGGATCCCCGCGAAAGGATCCGGAAACAGGTCCGGAAGAAACGCGAGCCCCAGAAGCCCGAGGGCGGAGAGGATCTCTGAGGCCACGATGCAGGGCCGGTATCCGATCCTGTCTGCAAGGCCTGCAGACAAAAGATCCGTAACAAGCTGCGTAAGGAAAAATACCGAGGAGATCATCGCGATCTTAACCAGAGAGATACCGTAGGTCTCATGAAAGGTCAGAAAAAGAAGAGGCACGAAATTTGCCGCAACAGCCTGCGTAATAAAGCCCATATAGCAGGCGATCAGTGTCTGACGATAGTTTTTGATCATATCCTCAGCTTTCTAGGATCCAATCGATATTATTAATAATGATCTTTACTTATTTCTTTAGTGCTTTGAAAAGCTGCTGTTCTATTGGCAGGCGTTCATTTTTGGGGAAGGTCGCGGAAAACCTTTTTAGCAGCTCATTTTTGCGCTCAGGAGCAAGTTCAGGAATCAGTTTTAAGGCGTGCCCATTAATTGCGCGGATCATCCAATATGCCGGATTGTCTTTCTCTGTCGAAGAAGCAGAAAACAGCAGCGCCTCTGCCATTTGCGAGATTTCTTCCGGTTCTCCTTCGTTCAAGACTCTGTCAGTCATAATTCCTACATCATCGTAGAACTCGCGGTGCCCCTTATCTTCTTTTGGTCCTCCGCTGAAGCCAAAAACACCTGCAAACGGGTTTGCACTTTTGAATAGTTCCTCGCAATAAGATATGTATTCTTCTATCCTCTTATTGAGCTCATCCATTTGTAACAGTTTATTCGAATTATTTTAATCCTTTGCTTCCGGGTATTCGTTGCAGAGCAACCTGAATGCCGGTTCATCTTCCTCGATCTCCGGAAAACGACCCAATGGCTGAAAAAAATAATTGTCAGTATTGTCATCGTTACACATGGAAACCTCTCCGCACATAACAGCCCCGGTTCCTTCTTCTATCGTCATTTCATGATATACATATTTTTCAAAGGATACGCTCTCACCGGGAGTCAATCTGATTTTAGTCCCTGCAGGAACATAATAATGCCTGCCGTCGGTCTTAACCAGAACATCCGTATCCGCAAGCTTGTTATCTTCAGTTTTATTGTAAAGCTGAACCAAAATATTTCCACCGCCGCGGTTAATTATATCTTCTGATTTATACCAATGGAAATGCATTGGTGATACCTGTCCCGGCTGAAGAATAAAGATTTTTTCAGCATACGGCTTGGGATACTTTTCCGGCATTTTTTGGTTGCCGTTTCTGATAGTAACCAAAACCAGTCCTAACTCATCGAACTTTCCCATCCCATAGTCTGTAACATCCCATCCGAGCATGTTATCCCTTATTTCATCATATTCATGATTTTTCGTCTGCCAGTCTTCCGGTGTCCAATCCGTAAAGGGCGGGAGCTTGAAATTCAATTCTTTTGCAAACTCAATTGCTTTTTTTATTTGGGCATTTACTTCAGATCTCTTCATGATTTGTCTCCTTCTATTAAAAGTTTTGCTTTTTCTTTTACATTTTTAATTTCGTCGATGCCGTCTAAAATGGTTCCCTTAATCGAGATTATTCTTCTCTCACCAGGACTCAGTTTCGGCAAGCCCTCTTTTTTTTGTTCCAAACGGCCAAGAACATTTGAATTCGCCATCTCCATTCCCAAAACATAGTCTCCGGACGCCATTGATTTCCATTCCATAAATTTTGGCAGGAACTCAACATTAAACTCCAACATAAAGCCAAGGTTTAGGTTTGGGTTTATAAAAGCACAAAATGTATTGCCGGCTTCATCTGTTGCTAATTTGTGCGTAAATACCTGTTCCGGCAAATTGTCAATTGGTTCGCTCATAGTTGACCAATTGGCAGCATCTGACAGCTTATCCCTTGGTGTAACCTCCTTCGAGGGCAAAACCAGTTCTGCAGATTTGTCCAACAGAGGAAAGCCCATGTTGAAATGATATAAAAGCAACATTGGCTCTTCTCTGAACGCGCAATTTGTTATTTCATCCGTTAAATAAATAGTCTTTTCACCGTAAACGGATTTGATTTCGCGGCGCAACTGCATATTTTCTCCGAACAGTTCCGCCTCTCTCATCTCTCCGCTGACAACGATATGATACTTGTCGTCTTCCCAATATGCGTCGCTGCACAAATGCTCGGCCGGTGTGGTTCTCATACGGCCGTGCATAGGGTAATTAACACCTTCATCTGTGCAAGGAGGACAAATGTTTTCATATCCGCAAGTAAAAAACAGGCCGCCCATAATACTTCTTTGAGCTTCTGCCCCATTAGTATCATAATGGCAGCGTCCAGTGAGGCCAGGCTTCGAAATAAAAGATATATTGATCCCTTTGTATCGTAATTCCGCGATATCAAGACATTTATCGGCCATAACCGTATATGTCATCTGCCCACAGCAGACTTCAACGGCATTCATACCCTTGGCCCGGCCTTCTTGATATGTTATTTCCCGGGCATAGGCCAACTGCTGAATAGTGCCTACATATTTTCTGAGTCGACGTTCATCCATATTTTACTCCAAATTGGCGTGGAATTCCCATAATGAGGGCAAATCCAATCCTTTTTTTTCAACTATCATTTCAGCTATGATATCCCCGATAATCAAAAGCGTCTGTTCGAAAAGACTTGTCATAGGCTGATTTGATTTAATCTCATCCTGAATATTCAGTTTTGTTTGAACGGGAATTCTGAGCATATAATCTGTAAACGGTTTAACTTTTCCGTTTTGATTCGATCCTATGTGTAAAACCGTCGCTCCAAAATTCTTCGCTTTTTCCGCTATCGCAACAGGAAACAGACTGGATCCGCTTCCAGAGCCAACAATAAGCAAATCTCCGGCTTTTATCGCCGGTTCAGTTACATCTCCAACCACATGCGCATTAATTCCTAAATGTGCAAAACGTTTAGCTATAGCCTGCAGGGACATGAGCACTCTTCCTACTCCGACAAAAAAAACCTGATCGGCAGCCAATATCATTTTAACTGTCTGCTCAACCTGTACGGGATCTACTGCTTCAAGAGCAGATTGTATCTCGCCTAACACCATTTCCCTGGTTAGATTATAATCGGCCGTCATCTGTTACTTCTTTACCTTTCTTAATAACTTTTGATAATCAGCCAACTCCGTAACAGTTTGTCTGAGATTGTTTTTGCTAAAGCAGGAACTCCCGACCACGAATGAACATACCTCTTTGTTGGCATATTTATCAATTGTTTCTTTTGTTACGCGCCCATCCAATTGAATGCTTGTTTTACACCCTGTCCGACTAATCATTTCGTATAATTCTTTAATTTTTCTTTCCATATAAGGTGCCGCCGTCTGCCCTGAATATCCTGCATAACCCGGGTTGATCTGCATTAATAAAACATTATCCAGTTTATCTATAATATAGTCTAATACATGGAGTGTTGTTGCCGGTTTTAATGCCAGACCTGCCCGTATCCCTGCATTCTTGATTTTATCTATAATTCTGTCTGCATGGTTGAGCGTTTCATAATGCACCGTTATCTGTTCTGCCCCGATTTCAATCATTTCATCCAGAAAATAATCCGGTGTCGTGGTCATTATGTGTACATCAAATACAAGCTCTGTTTTTTGCCGAAGCTGTTTTACTACATCCAATCCTATAGGCATACTCGGGCTGAAATGGCCATCGAGAATATCTACATGCAAAACGTCTATATCGCAGTCCCTTAAGATATTCACGTCACGCTCTAGATTACACAAATCGAGACATATCAAAGATGGCGCAAGAATACACGATTCTTCCCACACGCTGCTCATTATATTCTTTCCCGTCCCTTCTCAGTGTTTGCTTTGAACAATTCTAGTTCTTCCAATGAAGGCAGAGCCGGAATAGCACCATATTTCATAACTGTCATGCTCCCGGCTACTGTAGCCCATGACAGAGCTTCTTCAAGTACATTTCTGTTGAGTTTGTTTATATCTGCTATTCCATTTTTTATTAATTGTGCTAAAAATGCAGCCCAAAACGAATCACCTGCACCTGTAGTATCAACAGCTTTAACTTTTGGAACAGAGCATTCAATTACTTTACCATTCCAAAACACTTTAGCAGGCTTTTCTCCGCAAGTTACAGCTACCAGAGAAACTGAATATTTTTGCATCAGTTTCGGAATTGCTTTTTCTCCCCCGAAAAGAAAAATCTCTTCATCTGAAACCTTTAGCAGATCAACAAAAGGCAAGACCTTTTTCACCTGCTCTGAACACGCCTCCGGAGATTTCCACTGAAGATTACGGTAATTGACATCAAAGCTTACAATTTTCCCATGCCTGTGACCAAGCTCCAAAGCATATTCCGTCGCTTTACGCGCCGGTCCTTCCGACATTGAGCAGCTGCCGGCATGGATGTAATCTGCATTTTTCACTGCACTTACTTTTATATCTTTTTTGCTGAGCAGCATATCAGCTCCGGGTTTTCGTGCAAATGTAAACGTTCTGTTGCCGTCTTCATAAAGATTAACAAACGCTAATGTTGTTATTGCACGGTCCGTTTTTTCACGACAGGCGATCTCAACTCCGTTTTCTTCCAAAAATCTCTCGAGAAAAAATCCGAAATCATCATTTCCCAACTTGCCGCAAAATACGGAGTCCACTCCCAATCGTTTTAGTGCGATTGCAACATTTGCAACCGCCCCTCCAGGATTTTTAATGTATGAATTCTTCTCTGCGCCGGGGGTGAAATCAATTACCATTTCACCTAAACAAAAGACTTTCATTAATTCTTCCTCGCTTACTATCTCACTCGAGATTTGCATGGTTTTCAAAAAGGGTTGTGTTATTAACCCCGACAATTGGCATAAGCTTCAAAGAAATGCTTTCGAAAAGCAGAAACATTCCTTGCTCAAACAGGTTGCCAGCCGGCTGTACAGATTCAGGAGAATTTGTGATATCTGAGGTTTTAATTGTCCTTCCCGGAATTGAAACTATACAGTCAGCAAGCGCCCCAAGAGAAGACTCCGGTCTGATGGTAACCAAGCCTATTTTTGCCCCGACAGATTTAGCCTTCTTTGCTATTTGTACTAAACCGGATGTTTCCCCGGAACCGCTGCCTATCAGCAGCAAATCTCCGCTTTTTATCGCAGGGGTGACAGTCTCGCCAACAACAAAAATTTTCAATCCCATTTGCATGCATCTCATGGCAAACGCTTTTACTATGAGTCCGGAGCGCCCCGACCCTGCAAAGAAAATTCTCGAGGCAGAGATCATACAGGCAATAAGGGCTTCTGTTTGTTCCTTGTTTATCATTCTTACTGCTTCAAAATGTTCTTGTAAGATTATTGTATATAATTCCTTAACATCTGTTGCTAATTCCATTTTATTATCAGCCGCCATACCGCCTCATTGCTTCCTTAATCTGCATAATTGTACTTACTTTATCACTGCTGTTGCAAATACAGCCTCCTACGATAATGATATCCGGATTTGCAGCGGCAACATATTGAATGTTCTGCAGATTAATTCCGCCCGCAATAGCTGTAGATGCCTTCGGCAATGACTTCTTTATTTGCAACAACTCCTCAAACGGTGTTGCTACATCGGCTTGAATATCAAATGCCGTATGAACACAGAGATAATCTACACCGAGTTTATTTATTTCTTCTGCTCTTTTTATGCTATCCCTGGTTATTATTAAGTCTGCCATGCATTTATTGCCGTTTTTTTTGCACTCTGAAACTACCTTTCTAATTGTACTGTCATTTGCATCCGCGATTACCGTAACAATATCTGCTCCGGAATCAAACAGCATCGCCGCCTCCGCTTCTCCGCCATCAACTATTTTTGCATCGGCCAAAACGCAGAGATTAGGAAAGTGTTTTTTGCTCCAGCAGATTATTTCCTTTCCGGCTGATAATAATAATGGCGTACCAATTTCAATAATATCGACAACTTCGGCTATTTCGAGTATTGTTCTTTTCGCTTGCAAAAGATCTGTATAATCAATAGCGACTTGCAATTTCATATATTTATTACCATTAATTAAGATTAAATGGGCGTATGCTGATACGCCCATTTATTAAAAATCAGAATATTTTACCGCCTACAGAAAAGATAACATGTATTATTTTTGACTGATAATTAATAATATTAAATGGCGTCCCGGCAGGTACAAACATAACTTCATCATTGTTTAGCGTATAGCAGCCTTGATCTTTCGGGAAGAAGAAAGTTACAGGCCCTTCATGTACAAACAGAGTAGCGTCTCCGCCAAGCGTCAGTTCCTCCATAGAACGGGGACCATTTCCTCCGTAGGGAATAGTAATCTCCCCCATATGTCCCAAATCCGTACTGAAGAAGAAATTAACAGGAATCGGAAATTCGCGACCATGAATTGTGCGAAGCTTATTTTCGTCATTGACCTTAACAAATTCGCCGGTTTCTCTGACCGCAACCGGATCTGTCGGCCAGCAACCGATACCCAGCTTTTTGGTATCTGTTTTTTCTATCGCCAAGCCTTCCCGCTTTCCCTGCTCAGCTCTCAAGTCATTCAGCAAAACCATGTTCGCCTCATCATAAGGAGGTGGCCCCGCTTCGCCTTTCTGCCATACGCTGGGAACAATAAGATAAAGGATCTCAGTAACTTCTTGTGTAAAATTATAACCTTTATGCGGTGCATGCTTAGGAAGATTTATACATTCTCCCTTTTTCAGTTCCACAACTTGACCGGTTTTTGGATTAAAGATAGTCAATGTGCCATTGAGAATATAGTAGTATTCATCGCCCTGATGGACATCAGGCGGTGTAAACATGGAGCCGGGCGCAAGATGATATCTGCCGCTGAACATGGTCTCTGTAGAAGCATACATCCAGTTCAGATCTGCATGGTGCGGGTCTTCAGGAACATAAATGTAGTGGACCATGTTTTCTCTTGTGACCGGAGTGGGAACTTTTTTATCGGGCTCACAAGGGTGTCTGTCAAAATAGTTTGCTAAAACTGCCATATTGTTTCCTCCTGTTTTACTGGTTTTCTATTAAAATTTGATTTTCTTCCGGAATAGATACTAAATATGCATCATTCATGTATGTTCGCTCGGGAAGCATACAAAAAATGTGACCTTTCTCCTGATCAACAACATATGGGGACTCATGCCAAACACCGGGATTAAGTACTACTAGAGTTCCACGAGGAACATAAAAAGCCTCTACTTTTTTTAATGGGACCTCTTTACTGTTACATGCCGGAGCGACCTGTACAATAACATCTCCATCAAGCGGCATCATTCCTTCGCAACAGTTGTTGTGATATTCCATAGCATTAATCACATAGGGACGCTTAGTTAGTTCCAGGACAGAAACTGATAACACATTTGAATGTCCTAATCTTAACTGAACAATATCTCTAAAAAACTCGGCCGGTTCAGATCCTATTGATTCCCCCTTTGGAGACAATGCATTAGTGAAAAATCCATATTTTGAAAACGCTTCCGAACTCAGCTTTTTTACTTGAATAGTATGCATAATCAATTGCCCTTTTTCCTGGACTGAGCATCGATGGCAACAGCAAGGAGCAACACTAAGCCTTTAATTACATACTGATACATGATATCAAGGTTGAGCAGGCTCATTCCGTTATCCAAACTCGCCATGACAAGTGCCCCGATTATTCCTCCAAATATTGTTCCAACTCCGCCGGCAGGACTTGTTCCGCCAATTACGCAGGCAGCTATAACGTCCATCTCCATCGCTTGTCCGGCAGAAGTGGTCGCGGCGTTAAGCCTAGTGGTGTATACCAATGCTGCAACAGCAGTCAGCAGACCCATAACTGCATACATGACCAGCATATTTCTTCTGATATTAATTCCGGAAAACCGCGCTGCTTCTTTATTTCCGCCAATCGCATATATGGAACGACCGTAAGGGGTTTTATTGGCGATAAAATTAAAAATATAAGCTACTATCATCAGAATAAGAATTGAAACCGGAATACCGCGATAGCTTACCATAATAGACCCAACTGCCAATATAGCAAGACATACTATCGCCTCTTTCAAGATCGTAATTCCAACACTCGATACTTTAAAACCGTACTCAATGCGGCTCTTGCGCGTACGCTGATCCATGATAACAAATGCAATTGAGATCAAAACAATCAATATCAAGCTCGTATCGTTAAAATTAGCGTCCTTCAGGAAAAGCTTGGGAAGATATCCCTGCCCTATCTGTTTATACAGTTCGGGAAATCCGCTGATGGTAATACCGGCTGTAATTCCTAACGTTATCCCTTTGAACGCTGTCATGCTCGCCAAGGTGGCAATCATTGCGGGAACGTTACGATATGCAATCCAATATCCATGCCACAAACCTACCAATATACCCGTAACAAGAGTAATAATTGTGGCAAGCACCGGATTAACATCCAGCTTTATTATGAGTACCGCGACCAGCGCACCAAGTGTTCCCAGCACAGAGCCAAGCGAAATATCGATATTTCCTGTTACCATGATAAACAT
The DNA here is from genome assembly GCA_017430455.1 of Oscillospiraceae bacterium. GTDB lineage: Bacteria > Bacillota > Clostridia > Oscillospirales > Oscillospiraceae > Limivicinus. The sequence continues at coordinate 108,904 of JAFRMX010000005.1, read as the reverse complement.
CATGCCACAGGTCAAAATACCTACGGTACACATTTGCATAAAAAGGTTGGAAAGATTCCTGGAAGAGGTAAATAAGCCGTTAGTAAGAATTGAAAATATCGCCCATATTGCCAACAGAACAATTACCATCGCATATTTACGGGCATTTGTTCCTCGTAAGCTGAACCCACTCTTTTTGTTGGTCTTTTCATTATTCATTGTTTACTGCCTCCGATAGCACTGTGCATTATTGTTTCTTGAGTAGCTTCACCGTATTTAAATTCACCTTTTATTACGCCCTCATGCATTACAAGGATCCTGTCGCTCATTCCAAGAATCTCGGGAAGCTCAGATGATATCATAATTATAGCGACGCCCTCATCGATCAATCGGTTCATAATTGTGTATATCTCATACTTTGCGCCTACGTCGATGCCTCTGGTAGGCTCATCGAGTATCAAAACTTTTGGATGAGCCATAAGCCACTTTGCAACTACAACTTTCTGTTGGTTGCCACCACTTAAATTTCCAGTCAATTGTTCAAGTGAAGACGCTTTAATTTTCAGTTTATCAACCTGTTGCTCAGCTTGCCGCCGCTCTTCATTAGCATTTATGACACCTCTGTTTGAAAGAGCAGGAAGATTTGCCAATGATGTGTTTTCGAGAATGTTCATCCCCAAAACAAGACCCTTCCCCTTCCTATCCTCACTGAGATAACAAATACCGTTTTTAATTGCTGCTTCCGGCGAAAAATGCCTTATCGGCTTTCCTTCAAGTATGACTTCACCTGAAATATCTGTGCCATAAACTCCAAGCAGCGATAGAGCCAGTTCTGTTCTGCCCGCTCCCATTAATCCGGCAATTCCCAATATCTCACCTTTTCTGGCCTGAAGACTAATATTATCGAGTCTTTTCTTTCCGGGAATTTCAGGATTATAAACTGTCCAATTTTTTATTTCTAATACAACATCTCCCGGGGTATGGTCTACATGCGGGAATCTATCCGTCATCTCACGTCCAACCATATGGGAAATCAATGTATTTTCATCCAAATCAGCTGTCGAACACGTGTGTACTACTCTTCCATCACGCATTATTGTAGTAGAATCAGATATTTCAAAAATCTCATTGAGTCTGTGCGATATATATATACAAGTAATTCCTTTTTCCCTAAGGCGTCGCAAAAGATTCAGCAAACTGTTAGTCTCTTCTTCTGTCAGAGATGAAGTAGGTTCATCCAACACTATTATTCTGGCATCCTTGACTAATGCTTTTGCAATTTCGACCAACTGCTGTTGCCCTACACCGAGCTGAATAATTTGAGTTGTCGGATCCACGTCTAGTCCGACTTCAATCAACGCCTTTTTTGTTACTGAATACTCTTTATCATAATTAATGCTTCCGTTAGAATTGCGAAGTTCATGCCCGAGGAAAACATTTTCGACAATATCCATATACCTGACCAATGTCAGTTCCTGATAGATGGTTGCTATGCCATGCGCGATGCTTTCATTTATGGTTTTGAATTCCTGCTCTTCCCCGTCAAGAATTATTTTCCCGGAAAAAGAACCATAAGGATAAACGCCGCTAAGAATCTTCATTAGTGTTGACTTACCGGCCCCATTTTCCCCGACCAAAGCATGGATCTCGCCTTTTTTTACTTTTAAAGTAACATCCTGAAGCGCTTTAACACCGGGGAATTCTTTTGTAATTGATACCATTTCCAGGACATTGCCGCTTTCCATTTCGTACCCTCCATTCCAAATAGAGCAGTTAGGATATAGATAATCTATATCCTAACCGCCAATTCACTATTAATCAGACTGATTACTGCTTAGTAACTTCATCCCAGGTGTAAAGACCGGCTGTCTCTACGATTTCCTGAAGATTGTCTTTAGTAACCGCAGTAGGAGTTGCGAGAACGGAAGGAACCATCATCTGGCCATTATCAGTCTCCCCATTAATGTCTGCAGGAGTCTCGCCCTTGGCAAGTTCAATAGCTGCCTTTGCAGCCGCAGCGCCTTCAACAACAGTATCTTTAAATACGCTCATGCCCTGAGTGCCCTGGTAAATGCGCTGAAGTGCTGAAAGTTCAAAGTCCTGACCTGTCGGAAGTACTTTTCCGTCGAGTCCCTGAGCTGCAAGTGCCTGGATAACACCGCCGGCTGTGCTGTCATTAGGTGCAACAAAACCGACTATGTCATTATTGTTTGCAGTAAGGCAATCTTCAGCGAGTCTCATAGCATTTTCTGCTTTCCAGTCAGCAACGCTCTGGTCCATAACAAGATTATAAAATCCTTCATCAATCTTGGGCTGGATAATATTCATTGCACCCTGACGGAACAGTTTTGCATTATTGTCAAGCGGATCGCCTGCAAGGACTGCAATGTTTCCTGTCGGAACATTCTCAACAAACCAATTGCCCATGCATTCACCGACAGCTACGTTATCAAAAGAAACATAAACGTCAACATCGCAATTGAGAATCAGTCTGTCATAGGATACAACGGGAATTCCTTCGGCGTGTGCCATCTCAACAATATTTGCCGCAGCCTGTGCATCGTGGGCACCTATAATCAGAACGTCAATGCCCTGAGCAAGAAGGTTTTCGCACTGAGACTGCTGCTTTGCCGCGTCATTATCGGAGATCTGGGTCAGGACCGTTGCGCCGAGAGCTTCACAAGCTGTGCGGATGTGTTTCTCATGACGAACCCAAATATCCTCACGCTGAGTCGGGAGAGAAAGACCAACAACTATCTGCTTTTCTGCTTCTTCCGCAGGAGCCGCCTCTTCAGCAGGGGCTGCTTCCTCTGCAGCGGGAGCCGCTTCCTGCGCCGCCGGCGCCGGTGCTGCTGCCTGGCCACAAGCTGCAAGTGCAAACACCATGCAAAGAGCCAAGACAAGTGCTAGGATTTTTTTCATCATGTTTCCTCCTAAAAAAATATTATTTTTTCCTGCTATGCAGGATAATTACAAAACTAATCATAAAAGGTTTTATCAATATACTGAAACTGCAAAATCTATTTACAATTATTTTCTCATTGCTAATAAATCAATGAGAAATATATAATTAATAAAACGTTTTATCACAATTAAAACAACTTAAACTTATTATCGGCCTCATAATATATCATCCGGCTTTCTATTGTCAAGTTAATTCAAATATATAGAAAAACAGTATTTTATGCATTTTTTTGTTCATTTTTTTATCTATTAATGCAATTTCTCCTCTGTATTATCCTTCAATAATGTTAAACATCAAATATATTGAGGATAAATTCGTGAATTTGTATTCCCTTATTTACGCTTGTGCCTAAATTGTTATTATTTCACTGATTAGCTGTTTTCAATAAGGGTCGGCAGCTTTCGCGAATAACGAGCTTGGGATTTATCGTTATTTCTCTTCTGTTATAATTATTGATTGAATTCATCGTCATTTGAACGCGAAGTTCCTCAAAAGCCAACTCTGCTGCTTTCTTCACGGGCTGATGAATAGTTGTAATTGGAACCGGAAAAACTCCGTCTGTCAAATCGTCATATCCCATTATGGATATGTCTTCCGGTATTTTTTTACCGTTTCTTAACACTTCGGTCATAACGCCTTGCGCCAAATAGTCGGAACCGCACAATATTGCTGTCGGATTAATTTCTGATCTGAATAAACGCCTTACAGCATCGCCTGCTTCAGGAATGTTCTGTGATTGCATATAACAAATGGCATAATTATTCAAATGTGTTTCTTTCTGCATTTCCTTGATTTTTTCTACTCTGGTCAAAACACTATAGTGCTGTAAATTGCCAATATAAGCAATTTCATGATGCCCCAATCCTGTTATATAATTAAATGCTAATTCCGCTCCCAACCTGTCATCATACATAATTGATGTTATTTCTGAGGTCTTTCTGCCGCCTATCATTACCGCAGGTGTTCCGCATCTTGACAGAGCAGTGATAAATTCCGAATCATCTGTCATATCACCGAGAACCAGCAACCCGTCAAAAAAATTCTCTACCATCAATTTTAGCTGGTTTTCTGCGAGTTTTGCCTCCCGATTTGCATGGCTCATCAAAAGAGAATAGCCATGTTTTTCACTTATTTCTTGCACCCTCCACAGAACTTGTCTCAAAAAAGGATCATCTATATTTCTTACTATTGCTCCGATTATTCCTGAACGTTTAGTTCGCAAAGCCGCGGCAAAACGGTTTGGATTATATTTTAAATCTCTTGCTGCTTGTATTATTTTCTCTCTCGTTGCTTCTCCTACTCTTATATTAATACCGCTGTTATTTAGAGTACTGGAAACTGCTCCAATCGAGACATTTGCTTCTAATGCAACATCTTCCACCGTAGATGCAGATTCCCGTGCCAAAATCAGATTTCTAATCTTTTGTCTGATTCTTTCCTGGGATTCTAATGATTCTCCCCTTTTTTTTAATAACTTAGCTATCTTATGCAACAGGACCCTGTCAAATGCATTAAATTGATATTCCCTGTTATATTCAGGTATTTTAAGGCCTTCCTGTCTTGCTCTGTCAGAAATCTCAATTATTTCTTCCGGTGTTAACCCGCACCTTGACGACACCTCATTAATATCACACAGAATCATTCTCTTTTCATTCCTTTTTTCGGTGGTCTGTTTTATATCCTTCTCGATTGTCTCTATCTCTGGTTATTGTTATTTGTACGGTCTTTAATTATAATAATAGCAGGAAACACCGTGAATGTGATGCCAATTATGGCGAAAGCACACATAAACATATATATAGGCAGTCTGTTGCCTGCCATATCATTAATCCCCAGAAGCATTTTGTACGATAAATATAATAAATATAACCCTGCTGCAAAGTATAAATAGTTCTTCGTTTTGGGTTGGCATCTCATCCATTCATATATTCTTTTCATATTCTTTCCCTTTTCCGTTTTTCAAAATAACTAATTCCGCATTCTATTCATATATCTCTATGGACTACCCATCCGGATCATGGAAAAGTCATTTTCTTCCCTGTATAATCATCAAATCTTATCGGTTCAGTTGCAATCCCAAGACTATTTAACTTTACAACAGAATCTGGTACGGAATCAACCCAAAATACTAAGTATCATAAACTTGACGCCTCCGGAAAAGAAGGTCTGGCGGGAGCCTCTTTCTTAATTATTATTTCCAATTCTGTCTGCTCATTTATCTTGAGATCCGGTTTTCTGTCATTTTTCCGTATATTGTCTCGCAGCACCGAAAAGTCTATAAGATCTGAGTAAAATTGTACCAAAAAAGAAGGTTACTTCCAAGCGTTTTTGATTGGAAGTTTCCTTCTTTTTTGGAGACTATTTCACAGTCCCTGCTTTATCCGAAAAGTACCTGGTTTACTATGCTCTCAAGCTGTTCCTGTTTGCCGCTTCCGGGAAGCTCAGGAGCTCCGAGGGAATCCGCATATGCTGCCAGTTCCTTCAAATCGGTTTCTCCGCTGCGGATCTTTGCGCCGATGCCGCTCTCATAGCTTGCATAGCGTTCTTTGACGAAAGCGGCAAGCCTGCCGTCCTCAATCAGCTCGGCAGCTTTCAAAAGTCCGAGGGCAAAAGTGTCCATGCCGAGGATATAGCTTGCAAACATATCTTCGACTGTATAGCTCGGGCGGCGTGATTTGGAATCGAAGTTAAAGCCGCCGGTGAGCCCGTCTGACTTGAGCACCTCATACATGCACATGGTCGCGTCATATACATTGAACGGGAATTCGTCGGTATCCCAGCCGAGGAGCATATCGCCCTGGTTGGCGTCAATGCTGCCCAGCATTCCGTTTATAGCGGAAACACGCAGATCGTGCTGGAAAGTGTGACCTGCCAGTGTGGCGTGGTTTGCCTCGATGTTAAGCTTGAAGTCCTTATCAAGTCCATACTGGCGGAGGAAGCCTATCGCAGTGGCTGCATCGAAATCATACTGGTGTTTCATCGGCTCTTTCGGTTTGGGCTCAATATAGAAATCACCGGTAAAGCCTATGCTGCGCCCGTAATCGATGGCCATATGCATGAGCTTCGCGATATTCTCCTGCTCGAACTTCATGTCGGTATTGAGCAGCGTCTCATAGCCCTCACGACCTCCCCAGAAGACATAGCCGCGCCCGCCGAGTTTGACGGTCAGATCCAAGGCCTTCTTAGCCTGTGCTGCCGCAAAAGCGAAGACATCGGCAGAATTGGAGGAGCCTGCGCCGTTCATAAAGCGCGGATTTGAGAACATATTGGCCGTGCCCCAAAGGCACTTGATATCGGTGCCCTTCATCTTCTCGAGGATGTAATCGCTGATCTCGTCCAGACGGCGGTTGGTCTCCTTTATATCTTCTGCCTCCGGAACAAGATCCACATCATGGAAGCAGAAATAGCGGATCCCCAGCTTCTGCATGAACTCAAAGCCGGCATCGACTTTCGCTTTGGCATGCTCCATTGTGCCTTTTACCGCACCGAAGGATTTGTCGGCGGTATCGCGCCCGAACATATCGGTTCCGGCCGCGCCAAGGTTGTGCCACCAGGCCATTGCAAAGGGCAGATGCTCCTTCATGGGCTTTCCCATAACGATCTTGTCCGGATCATAGAATTTAAACGCCAGCGGATTTGTGCTCTTCGGACCCTCATAAGGAATTGCGGGAATATTTTCAAATATCATAATGCTTCCTCCTTGATTTCTTTAAACAGTGTTTTCATGGCAGGGTATATTTTTTTGAATTTCAGGTATTGGGTTTCATAGCGCGCGGCTGCTGCAGGATCCGGCTCTATGGTCTCGCTGACGGAAGTCAGGACTCCGGCACACTCTTCAACGCTTTTGTACTCGCCGCATCCAACCATCGCCAGCATGGCAGCGCCGTAACCGCCTTCCTCTGTCTGCGGGATCTCCAAGCGGATATTCAGAATATCGGCAAGGATCTTCCTCCACAGAGGAGATTTCGCGCCGCCGCCGCACAGTCTGGAGGAAACGATCGGAATTCCAAGACTCTTCGCGATCTCAAAGGAATCGCGGATAGCGAAAGCGACGCCCTCCAATACAGCCTGTACCATATCGGAACGCCCGGTATCCATCGACATTCCCACAAATGTCCCGCGGGCATCAATGTCATTGATCGGGCTGCGCTCACCCATCAGATACGGAAGGAAAAATACGCGGTTGCGACCCAGATTTTCTTCCTTTACAGCAGCCTGTTCTGCGGCATAATCGCCTGTGTGAAGGATATCTTTGCATATCCATTTATTGCAGCTGGCAGCCGAAAGCATGCAGCCCATCAGATGCCATCCTCCGTCTGCGTGGGCAAAGGCGTGCAGGGCATTGTTCGGGTCGACGCCGAATTTCTTCGACGAGATGAAGATAGTGCCTGACGTACCTAGAGAAATATTGCAGCCGCCTTCTCCTACCACTCCGGTCCCAACAGCTGCTGCCGCGTTATCTCCGGCTCCTGCCACGACCCTGCAGTCACGCGGAAGTCCCAGCGATCCGGACACAAAGCCCCGGAGCGTGCCTGTGACCTCGTAGCTTTCAAACAGCTTCGGCATCTGCTCATCTGAAATACCGCAAATATCCAGCATTTCCTTTGACCAGCACCTGTGTGCCACATCAAGAAGCAGCATGCCGCTGGCATCGGAATAATCACATGAGTGAACTCCGGTAAGACGATAGTTAATATAATCCTTTGGCAGCATGATCTTTTTGATCCGGGCAAAATTTTCCGGCTCATGCTTTTTCATCCAAAGCAATTTAGGCGCAGTGAAGCCGGCAAACGCGATATTTGCGGTGAGCTCGGAGAGCTTCTCTTTTCCTATCACGGTATTGAGCCACTCCGTCTCCTCTGCCGTACGTCCGTCATTCCAAAGGATGGCCGGCCGGATCACGCGATCGTCTTCATCGAGCGCCACCAGACCGTGCATCTGCCCTCCGCAGCCTATTCCCCGGACCTGATCCTTGTTGAAATTCTCGGTCAGCTCCAGAATTCCATGCTGAACGGCTTTCCACCAGTCTCTGGGATCCTGTTCCGACCACCCGGGTCTCGGGAAAGAAAGAGGGTATTCTTTGGTAACACTGTTTAATATCTCTCCGCTCTCGTTTGTCAGCAGCAGCTTCACCGCTGAAGTGCCGAGGTCGATTCCAATATATAGGCTGATAGCGCCCACCTCCTGATTTATTTGTATTTATTCTGTCTGTTCATCTTTTCCGCTGCTCAGATCCTCATTTGTTTCAGGCTTTTCCGGCCTGACTGAGAACTTGCGCCAGCGGCGCCATGTATATACAGCAAAAAGCAAGCCTGCGACGATGAACAGAAGCGAGAAAAACCACTTGAGACGAAGAGGCATTGCTGTCCCTCCGTCTGTCGTGCCGCGCAACAGAGAGATACCGAGATAGACGAGATAGCCTGCTACAACCGCGCGTACAACAGTAAAGCTGCTTTCCCGGGCACAAACTGTTTCTGACTGTTTTTTTCTGTCGTCCATTATCGGTTTTCTCTCTCTTCTGACGGTGCGCGGATCTTCGCTCAGCTGTTCTTTTTCTTGGATACCACGTCGAAGATGACTGCGGCCAGCAGGACCAGTCCTTTGACCACCTTCTGGTAGTTGGCGTCAACGCCCATTATGCTCATGCCGATATTGATGACACCCATGAGAAGAGCACCTATAATAACGCCGGGAACAGTGCCGACTCCGCCGTAAGCGGAAGCTCCTCCGATAAAGCAGGAGCCGATGGCGTCCATCTCATAGTTCTGTCCGTAAGTCGGCTGGGCGGAGGTGAGACGCGCGATTGTCAGAATGCCGGCCAGACCGGCCAGCAGGCCCATATTTGTATAGGCAAAGAAGTATATTTTTCTGGTGTCGATTCCTGAGAGCTTGGTTGCCGTTTCGTTGCCGCCCACTGCGTACAGATAACGGCCGACTGTGGTCTTGGATGTAACATACGAGTAGATCATGATCACCGCTACCACCCATATCAGCGCCATGGGCAGGCCCTTATATTGGGCAAGCCGCAGTGTGAAGAAAATGACTACCGCCACGATGATCACTGCCTTGATGACAGTTGCGGCAAGCGATCCTGATTCAAGGTTGGCTTTCCGGCGGGTTATCTGATTGCGGGTCGTAATAACAAGATATATTATGCAGGCCAGAATACCCACTACAAGACAGAGAATGTTGATATTCTCACCGCCGAAGAAATCGGGAACATAGCAGTTGGCACCGCCGCCAAAGATCTGAACGAATTTCTCGTTAGTCACGGCCATTGTCTTCCCCTGAAGCACCACGTTGGACAGTCCTCTGAAAATCAGCATGCCGGCAAGCGTAGTAATGAAAGGAGGAACCTTGACATAGGCGATCCAGAATGCCTGCCAGGCGCCTATCAGCAGTCCGACAACGAGCATCAGCAGGACAGCCAGCCACATATTCAGGTCCCGATCCATCATTACAGCGCCGACAGTGCCTACAAAGCAGACCACCGAGCCTACAGACAGGTCGATATTGCCTCCGGTGAGGATGCACATCAGCATACCTGTCGCCAATACGAAAACGTAGGCGTTCTGGGAAATAATATTAGTGATGTTCTGCGGCATCAGTATCTTGCCGTTGGTTCTCCAGGCAAAAAAAGCCGTTACCAGCACCAGGGCAATGATCATCGTATATTTCTGAACAAAATTCAGTACTTTTGTCTTTGACGTCATATCTCTTTCTCCTTTTCTGCCAAATCTACTGAAAGAATGCTTGCCATTATCTTCTCCTGGCTGGCCTCTTCCCTGCCGAATTCACCGACGATGCGCCCTTCAGCGAGCACGTAGATCCTGTCGCACATTCCCAGGACTTCAGGCATTTCAGAAGAGATCATGATGACTGATTTCCCCTCTGCAACCAGGTCATTGATAATGCAGTAGATTTCATATTTTGCGCCGACGTCGATACCGCGGGTCGGCTCGTCCAGAATCAGAATGTCCGGATCTGCATACATCCACTTTGACAGCAGAACCTTCTGCTGGTTTCCGCCGGAGAGTTTCCCTACATTCTGCCGGACTGAAGGTGTTTTCGTATTGAGCTTCTGGCGGTATTTTTCTGCGACAGAAAGCTCCTTGTCTCTATCGATAACACCGCGATTGGATACACCCTTCATATTTGCAAGAGTCGTGTTGATTGTAATGGGGTTGGTCAGGATCAGTCCGCTGCCTTTGCGGTCTTCGGTAACATACGCAAGACCTGCATCGATCGCCTGACGCGGAGAGTGCAGTGTGACCTCTTTGCCATGGATCCTGATCTTACCGCTGATGTCTCTGCCATAGCTGCGGCCAAAGATTGACATGGCAAGCTCGGTACGCCCTGCTCCCATAAGGCCTGCAAAGCCGACCACCTCGCCTTTATTGACATGGAATGAGACGTGGTCGATCACCTTCTTTTCCGCATAGATCGGATGGTATACATTCCAGTCTTCCACCTCCAGCGCAGGTTCTCCGATGCTTACTCCGTAGCGTTTGGGGAAGCGGTCCTCGATCTCGCGACCGACCATTCCGCGGATTATGCGCTCCTCACTCAGATCATCGACACCTTTGACCAATGTTTCAATTGTCTTTCCGTCGCGGATTATCGTTATATCATCCGCTACATAGGATACTTCATTGATCTTGTGTGAGATGATTATGGAAGTCAGTCCCTGCTTCTTGAATTCAAGCAGCAGATCCAGCAAAGCCTTGGAGTCCGCCTCGTTGAGAGACGAGGTAGGTTCATCCAGGATAAGCAGGCGTGCATTTTTGGCTAGAGCTTTGGCGATCTCAACCATTTGCTGTTTGCCTACGCCGATATCCTTGATCAGAGTTTTGGAGGAATCGGTCAGTCCGACTATCTTCAGATATTTTGTTGCCTCGGCATGGGTCTTGTCCCAGTCGATGGCGTATTTTTTCCCTCGTTCGTTGCCCAGGAACATATTCTCGCCGATGGTCATATACGGCACCAGCGCAAGTTCCTGGTGGATGATAACGATGCCCTTTTCCTCGCTGTCCTTGATCTTATAGAACTTGGAGACCTCGCCTTCATAAATGATATCTCCTGTATAACTGCCATAGGGATACAGTCCGCTGAGCACGTTCATCAGTGTTGATTTCCCTGCGCCGTTCTCTCCGACCAGCGCGTGGATGCTGCCCCGTCTGACAACGAAGTTGACGTTGTCCAGGGCTTTGACTCCGGGGAATTCCTTGGTAATTCCCCGCATTTCCAGAATATTGTCCGATTCTGACAAATTACCCCCTCCTAACTGAATGAGTGTATCGGTTTATCGATAAAATGATTCTATAGATAACCTTTTACTCTGTCACGATTTATCAAATCATTTTGAATATCAGTGTTTTTTGTTGTGTCTGCGCATAAGGATCACGCTCTGGAGCATGATGAACAGTCCGAGCATGGCGCCGTTGGCCATCTCCTGCCACCATGAAGCATTCAGCGGACTGAGAGCAATGATCTTCTGGATAGTCCCGAGTATCATGGTCCCGAAGAAGGAACCTATCACATTGCCCACCCCTCCGGTCAGAAGTGTGCCGCCTATTATAGAAGAAGCGATCGCGTCCATCTCGCTGCGAAGTGCCACGCTGGCATTTCCTGCCGGTTTATGCATCAGGAAGACGAAGCCGGCAAGACCGCTGAGAGATCCGCTTAGCACGTAGCTCCAAAAGCGGGTCAGCTTCACATTGATGCCCAACATCAACGCGCTCTGCTGGTTTCCGCCTATGGCGTAGATGTTCCGTCCGAGACGGGTGTAGCGCAGCATCAGATAGACCAGCACGACCACCATCAGCGCGACAACAGCTCCGATCTCAAGCTTGGCTGGAATCAGGGCTCCGTTTTTTGCCGTGTAGCCCAACCAGGCAATCTCCACCTTGGTTTTGACAAGATTCAGAAATCTCTCATGAGTAACTTTGACCGGATTGACAGACAGGATCGTCGTCAGACCTCGAGCGAGAAACATCCCTGCCAGAGTGACGATAAACGGCTGGATCTCGAGATAACTGATCAGAAAGCCCTGCAGCAGTCCAAAGGCTAGACCGATGCCCAAGGCGAGCAGAAGAGTTGTAAGAATACTGGTGGAACTGCTGCTTTCAAGATACATCGCGCACGCCATGACCGTGAGGCTGATCACGCCGCCGACGCTGATGTTGATTCCGCCGCCTATCATTACGATTGTAAGGCTGCAGGATATAATAATAAGATAAGCGTTGTCGTTGAGAAGATCGAAAAACTGTTGAGCCTTCAGAAATCCGCCTCGCATAAAGATCATGGCAGCTGCATACATTGCGACAAAAATACATATGGTGATGGTCATCAGCAGCTGGGTATCGTTCAAAGGCTCACGGATTCTCGGGGCACCGGATGTTATATCCTTTTTCATTTACCGGCCCCCCTTCTGTACCGCTACTTTCGCCCTGCCGGCACGCAAACGGTTCCAAAGCTGGGAAAGCTTTCTCTTGATAACCGGAGAACCGGCTACAACAATAATGATGATCATTACAGCCTTGTATGCTTTAATGTTCACCGGATCGACACGCATTGCCAACAGGGTCGTGGTCAGCATCTGGATGATATAGGCACCCAGAACGCTCGCTCCGATCCGGAAACGTCCGCCGCCAAGACTGTTACCGCCGATCGCGACTGCAAGAATGGCATCCATTTCTATATCAACGAGCAGTGTTTTGAGGCTGACCTGTCCCATGCGGCAGGTACCTATAATACCGGCGATTGCCACGCAGATTCCCAGAATCACAAAGCTGAGCATTTTTATGGCAACCGGATTGATGCCGTTGAGCCGTGCAGCACCTTGGTTTACACCTACCGATTCTGTATAGAGCCGAAGCGTTGTGAATCGGAATAACAACACAAGGACAAGCGCCACCAGAATCACGCCGAAGATCGGGGTCGGGATGGGGATGCCGGGGATGGTCATTCCCATCGCACTGATGATCGGGCTTATTATCTGAGGTGTTGCGCTGCCTATGATCCAGTACGCGATGCTGCGCCCGCAGGAAAACAGGATAAGTGTTGCGATCATCGGCTGGATCCGGAACACGGATACCAGCATACCGTTAAACGAAGTAAACAGAACAGTTACAATACAGCAGACCAGAATGCCCAGAAGGACAGTCCAGATATTGATACCTGCGAAACCCTTGAGGATCTTTACAAAAATACTGCCTGCGATGGTCCCCACGGCACCTACGCTGATATCCTGACCGCCGGTAGCCGCTGTCACTATCGTCATTCCCATGGCGATTATCGCGAGCTCACTTGCGCTGTCGATGACACTGATAATATTGCCGGTCAGAACTTTGTTTCCGCTGTTGTTTACCGAGATGCCGATGGCATAAAAGCCGGGATCCCTGAACAGGTTGAACAGTATCAGGATCGCTAATGCGATCAGCGGGATCAGCAGCTGGCCAAGCCCGTTATTTCCGCGCGATAATGTCTTCCTATCATGCATTCTGCCGTTCACCTCCCGCAATGGTGTTCATAACATTCGCCTGGGTCAGCTCTTCGCCTTTGAGTTCTCCGACAATATTGCGGTCACGCATAACTATAAGGCGGGAGCACGTCCGGAGCATCTCTTCGATCTCAGAGGAGATAAAAGTGACGCTCATATTTTCTGATGCCAGTTTCAGCACGAGTTTTTGGATCTCCAGCTTGGTGCCTACGTCGATTCCGCGTGTCGGCTCATCCAGGATCAGATAATCCGGATGGGTGAGCAGCCAGCGAGCCAGAATGACCTTTTGCTGGTTACCTCCGGACAGGCTGCCGACTGGGGTCTCCGTACTGGCAGTTTTGATATTCAATGCTTCTATATATTCGTCGGCAAATTCTTCTGCCTTCTGACGGGAAATGGGGCGGCCCATTCCGTTGAGCACCTGGAGTGCAAGAATAATGTTATCACGCACTGAAAGATCCGCAATGATTCCATCGCGTTTGCGGTCCTCAGGCAGATAGCCGACGCCGTTTTTCATTGCATCATGGGGATTGCTGATTTTTACATCCTTCCCACGGATCTTCACTTTGCCGCCGGTCACATGGTCCGCGCCAAATATTGCACGCACGCTCTCGCTGCGCCCGGAACCCAAAAGTCCTGTGAATCCGTTGACTTCTCCCTTGCGAATCCGGAAGTCAAAGGGTTTGCTCTCCGTACTGGAAAGTTCCTGTGCCTCGTATATCACTTCGTCGCCGGGAACGCTCTTCTTTCCGAATTGTTCCAATTCAGCCAGATCATTCAAATCTTTGCCCATCATTTTGGCTACAAGCTCAACCTGAGGCAGCTTTTCAACATCGTATTCACCAACAAGCTCGCCGTTACGCAAAACGGTGATCTGGTCGCTGACTTCGTAGACCTGCTCCAGGAAATGAGTCACAAAAACGATGCCAACACCGCGGCTCTTCAGTTCCCTCATCAGGCCAAAAAGCATCTCTACTTCCTTGTCGTCCAGCGAGGAGGTCGGTTCGTCGAGGATCAGCACCTTGCATTCTGTATCCACTGCCCTGGCAATCGCAACCATCTGCTGCACAGCCAAAGAGCAGCTGGCAAGCTGCTGACGGGGACGAGCGGGGATGCCGAGACTGTCCAACAGTTCACCGGCCTTTTTTTCACGCTGTTTCCAGTTGACAGTATGCGCCGAATCACGCCCGATATACATGTTCTCTGCCACGGTAAGATTGGGGCAAAGAGAGATTTCCTGGTAGACTGTACTTATACCGTAGCTCTGGGCTTCCTGCGGGGAGTGGATGATGATTGGACTGTCATGTCCTTCAATGCGGATCTCTCCTCCATCCATCGAATATACGCCTGTGAGCACTTTGATCAAAGTAGATTTTCCGGCACCGTTTTCACCCATCAGCGCGTGGATCTTTCCCCTCCGCAGAGTGAAATCGACATTACTTAACGCCTTTACGCCCGGAAATACTTTGCAGATCCCGCGCATCGTAAGTATGATATCGTCTTGCATCTGATCAGCTCCTGTTGTTTGAAATTAAAAGCGCGGTATGAACCGCGGATCTCTCCACAAGGTGCCATACCGCGCCGATATTTTTCCCCTTACAGGGAGTGCCTTAATAAGAAATCAGGATATTATTCGCCCAGACCGTAGGTGGCGATATCCTCCTCTGTAATGGTACGGGCGTCGAAGCCTTTCTCTTCGTTGATGATCTGACCCAAATCGTTCAGACCTTCAATTGTTCCGCCGGCCTGAAGAGTCTTGATCATACCGTCAATGAGTGTGGCCTGGAACGGGCTGCACTGTCCGTCGTAGTTCCAGTTGCCTGCGAGCAGCTCGCGGAGAGCCCACTTGTTGCAGTCAAAGCCCATTATGATAACGTCGCCGTCAACGCCGTGGGTGATGCCGGCAGCATCAAGTGCTGCAACAACGCCCTGCGCCATGCCATCGTTCTCAGCATAGACTATGTTGAATTCCTCGCCTGCATTAATTGCGGCTTCGGCAATCTTACGGGCCTCATTGGGATCCCAGCTGTCTCCGCCGGTGCCTTCACGGACCATGGTCCACTTGTCGTCAGCTTCGCACTTCTCCTGAAGAGGCTCGGAACGGCCGATCTGAGCAGCGCTGCCCAACTGGCCCTGGATGTGCAGGACTTTGTATTCGTCAAGACCGAGGCTCTCAAGCCATGCAACAGCTGTCTCGCCTTCATTGCGCATGTCGGAAACAACAGCTGCAGTGTAGAGGCTGGGATCGCAATCGATCATGCGGTCGAAGAGGAATACGCCGATGCCGGCTTCTTTTGCGGCTTCAAGAGTCTCATCCCAACCGGTGGTTTCAGCAGCAGAAACAAGGATGTAGTCAACGCCCTCTGTGATGAAGGTATTGGCAGCTTCCAGCTGCTTGTCAGCAGTGGGAGCGGTTGCGAAACTGGCGTCATAACCGTTCTCTGCAGTGAATACAGAGTGCAGGTCATTTACGTTTGCTTCACGGTAGCCGGACTCTGCGGGGTCAAGATTGATGATACCGACCTTGATCAGTTCGCCTGCAGGAGCAGCGGGAGCAGCAGCAACTTCGCCGCCGTCTTCAACGCCGAGCTGTTCAAGCGTGTAGTAGCCGGAATCTATCAGCAGTTCTTTGTAGTTGTCTACTGTGCAGGCAACAGGCTCGCACAGGAAGCTGGGGATGATGCCTGTGCCGTTGTCGTAGGTCTCGGTGTCATTTACAGGGGGTTCGGTTCCCTTCATAAGTGCATCGACCATCTCAACGACCTTGGCAGCGAGAGTACGTGTGTCTTTAAAGACGGACATTGCCTGTTTGCCTTCGATGAGGTTCTTCATGATGGCTATGTCGCAGTCCTGACCCGTGATGACCGGGTAACTGCCGGTGTAGGAAGAAGCAAGTGCGTTCTCAACGCCCAGAGCTGTTGAGTCGTTGGAAGCAAGTACTGCGTCAAGCTGCTTTCCGTCAGCATAATTGCTGGAGAGAATGTTCTCAAAACGCGCCTGAGCAGCATCTGTTGCCCAGTTGGCGGTTGCAACAACAGCCTTCTCGGTCTGGCCTGACGGGCATACAAGCTGTCCGTTGTCCAGATAGGGCTGAAGAATACTCATGGCGCCATCAAAGAAGAAGTTGATGTTGTTGTCGCCGGGGTCGCCGGTGATGAACTCGATGTTGAAGGGGCCTTTGCCTTCCTTCAGTCCGAGTGCTTCCTCAATATACTCGCCCTGCTTGGTACCGACAAGCCAGTTATCAAAGGTGGCATAGTAGGAAACGGCATCGGAGTTCATGATCAAACGGTCATAAGCGATAACGGGAATGCCGGCTTCCTTAGCCTGCGCCAAAACCGTGCCGAGCGAGTCACCGTCTATGGAGGCGATAACAAGCACTTTGCATCCGTTTGCTATCATGTTCTCGATCTGGGAGACCTGTGTGGCGATGTCATTTGCGCCAAACTGCAGGTCAACAGAATAGCCCTTTGCTTCGAGCTGAGCCTTCAGGTTTTCTCCGTCCTGATTCCAGCGCTGCAGATCCTTAGTCGGCATCGCAACACCGACCAGATTGCCGCTGCTGGCAGGTGCAGCCTGGCTGCCGCAGGCGGCAAGCGCAAAGACCATTGCGAGAGCAAGAAGCAAAGCAAAAATCTTTTTCTTCATTGTGTTTTTCCTTTCCTTTCAGTTCTTTTTGATTATTTTCAGCTAAATAATTTAGCTGACGTATGTTAATATAGTAGACCACAGTCGGATTTAAGTCAAGCAGTTTTAATAATTTTTGCTAAAAAGTTTTTATTTTTACGGTGAATAAGTCTGAGCAATTAGATAATCTGCCTAATAACAAATTATTTATCGTCAAATTTACTAAATTCTTTATCTGTTTTTTGTGCGAAATGACGATTTTTTTCTGACGAAGGAGATTGTATTTGCAATTGCTTACAGGCGAAGTTAAGATGATAAATGAAAGGATGAGAATACTATGGCAAATATTACAGCAAAGGAAATAGCCAAAACACTGGGGCTTTCCCAGGCTGCCGTCTCCCTTGCCCTGAGGGATAAACCCGGTGTCAGTGAGGAGACGCGAAAGCTGGTTCGTGAAACGGCTGCACGAATGGGAAAACCTGTTTCGGCCGCAATGCAACAGGCTTTGACCAGCAGACGTATCAGTTTTGTGATCTTTATGGATCATCTGGTCAGCATTGCAGAAAACACGACCTTCTCCTCCTTTTTACTCAAAGGCGCCGCGGATCGGGCTTCTTCCCTCGGTCACAGCATATCGGTCTGTTATATCAACGCAGGGGAGGCCGCTCTGCGGGACCAGCTCGAAAAAGTTCTGCCTGATACCGACGGCATTTTGTTTTTAGGCACTGACATTACCGAAAAGAGCAGAACCGAGATCAATGCGGTTTTCGCTGAGCATCCGGAAATCCCGTTAATAGTTTTGGACAGTGTGGAACCGATAGCCGGAGCAGACTATGTCTGCAATGACAATTTCGGCGGCGCTCGTATGGCCACAGAACATCTTATACAGCGCGGATGCCGACGGATCGGTTATTTTCGCTCAAGCTTCCGAAATCAGAATTATATTGACAGACAGGAAGGTGTTGCCTGCGCTCTTCAGGACGCGGGGCTTGACCTGTTTTGCATGATGAACACATACGTGTCATTTGACGGAGCATATAAAAGTACAGTTGATTTTCTGAATAACACATCTGAATTGCCGGACGGAGTATTCGCAGAAAACGACGTGGTAGCCGCTGCAGCCATCAGAGCCTGTAACTCATTCGGAATCAAGGTTCCGGAACAATTGTCTGTTATCGGTTTTGACGATACTCCGATATGCGAGCTATGCTCTCCTGCCTTAAGCACAGTGACTTCCCACAAAGAGCAGCTGGGAAAGATTGCAGTCGACATTCTGCTCAGACGTATGGATGATCCTGCCTCCGAGGAGAGAGCTTCAATGAAGATCTATCTGTCAACCTCTCTGCATATCCGAGACAGTGTTAAGTAGTTTTCCGTTAAGACAGACTGTATTACTCATTTTATTCTAATCTCATTTCATCGGACCAGCTTATCTTATATAAAATGCGGGCTGTGACTACTCATGTCACAGCCCGCTTATTGAATACCGGTCAGATATCCTTTGCTATGTCGATATTCTCGCCACTGATGCCTATCCGGGCACCTTTTGCCGCCTGCTTGGAATCCTTGTGGGCGAGAAGCCACTTGTTTCTTGCCCAGAGCAGTTTATCCTCAAGGTTGAGCTCTGTTATCTCCGGTTTTTCCGTATTTGTGCCTTCGGGAAGAACAACAAGCACACGGAAGCCCTTCTCCGGGTCTGCATGACAGGGAGCAAAGTGCAGAGTGGTCGCATAGATCTCCACCATCGTTCCCGCCGGAATCCTGAAAGCGACTGTTTTGGAAGAATCTATAATACCTTTTCTGATCTGCGACCTTTTCGCGAGAAGAAGTATAAAATCCTCTGTTCCGAGGTTTATCTCGCTGTCTCTGTGGTATTCGAAGCAGTTGAGCTTCGTATTGTGCCCGTTGCACCATCCGAGCTGAACGGGCATGCCGCCATAAAGATTTTTGGAAAACAGGTCCTTTACCGGCAGTGCTTCGAAAGACGGCTCGGAAGCGACATAGGCTGTCCCTTCTTCGGGAAGCGGGGTGGCTGCAAGCGCCTTCATAAGCTCCTGCAGATCGTAGCCCTTTACTATCCGCCCGTACTTTCTGAATTCTTTGTCATGTACGGATAAAATTTCCATTATTAGATTTCCTTTCCTGTTTGAAGTCTTTTCTCGATATTCTCCAAAAGCTTTGCCAGCGGGATTATCAAAGCGCCTGTGACAAGGTTTCCCGCCGCGTGAATAGCATCCCAGGGAAGCCCGGCAACTATCCAGGCTATCATCCCCTTGAAGCTCAGCCCATAGAAAAGCGCCTGAAAGGGAGCATAAAGGGTTCCGTAAAGCAGCCCATGCAGAGCACAGATGCCCATATAGACAAAAGGTTTTATCTTATTCGGAATACTTTTCGGCAAAAGCATAAGTGCGCCCCAGAGGACTGCCCATATATACAGATAAGGGATCCACCAAGTGTTGAATCCGTTCATGAGCCCTGTCAGAAACACGAACACATAGATGGGGAAAAGCGCTTTTGCGCGGTATACGATAGTAAAGACCGCAATGAATGCCGCTATAAGATGCACATTGGGGAGAAACTCCATTACTGCCTTAGAGATATACATAAGAGTTCCCATCATGGAAAATTTGCATATCTCCCGGACGCTCAGTTTCACTTCTCGACCTGCAGAGTGTATGTGCTGCCTTCCGTTATTTCCGTTCGATCTACGCCCGTCATGGCATATTCGCCGTCAATGTAGAAGGCCCAGTATGTGCCGTCCGTATCGTAATCCGCGACGAACCCGTTTACTTCCTTGACATAGAGTCCGTATTCCGTCTCATCTCCGGCAATAAGGCCTAGTTCCAGAAGTGCTTCGCCGACTGTTTCTGCATCTGTATTGACCGTGTAATCGTATTGGTTCCCGTCTCCGTCAGTCACTGTCAGATAAAACTGTTTGCTTCCTTCCCCGATCTCACCGGATTCAAGAACCGCTGTCGCCGTTTCCGCAGTCTGTGCGGAAGGTGAGGCGCCGCAGCCTGCAAGGCCTGCGGTCATGCTCGCAACTAAAGCGATGACCAAAAGCAGGATTATGGATTTCGAACGGTCTGTTTTTTTCATTTTCTTTTCTCCTGAAATACTCTGTTATTTCCGTTTAACCGGAGTCTTAATTATATCGCAAAAGATCCCCGTTCTCAAGCAGTCTTTCAGCTTTATGTTTTATCTTCATTGAAAATTTCTTTATGCTGTGATATCATTTTTTTGTTAATTTCTTTGATGGAGCGTAAAATTGCCGGAATCAGTTTTTGTCAAATGCATAATGGAATTCCTGATGAGTATGGTCCCGGTCGCAGAACTCAGATTTGCTCTGCCTTGGGCAGTACATAACGATATTGAGCCTGTTCTGGCCTATGTTATCGCAGTCTTAGGAAATATGGCTCCTGTTCCTTTTATACTGCTTCTTATTGAACAGATCTTTGACCGTCTCAAAAAACACAAGTGGTGGCAGGGAAAGATAGAGTTTCTTGAAAAAAGAGCAGACTCAAAAGGAGAAATGGTAAGAAAATACAGCCTCATAGGTCTTTGCCTTCTGGTGGCTGTTCCGCTCCCGGGAACGGGCGCATGGACCGGTTCTCTGGTTGCTGCCCTGATGAAGATAAAGAGGCGCCTGGCTGTTCCCGTGATATTTGCCGGCGTTATGATCGCAGGGCTTATCGTTTTATTCTTTTACAGCGGAATTACCTTCATTCTTTCCTGACATTAAAGGAGTAAATGATGTTAAATAACGAATACTTCAGTGCTTTGGGTCTAAGTCTGAAAAAAAGAAAATACTATCTTGCATCTGAGGTGGATGAGATCCTTTCGGATATACGCTCTCAGGCCGAGGCTTTAATAAACGAAAATGCCAGGCTGAAGGGCCAGCTTGACATTTTAAACATGAATAAGGATGAAATCGTTGAAACACTGAACTCCGCAAAGAATAAAGCCAAAGAGATAACCGACGGAGCAAGATCCGAGGCTGAGGAGATAATAGCAAATGCAGAAACCAAAAGGGATACTATCCTGAAAGATGCTGAGCTTGCTCAGAACGAACTCGTTCAAAGAGCAGAAAAGAGCCTTTCCTCTCTGCGTGAAAAACACACCGAAGCTATTGAAAGCTTGAACTCCGACTTTCAGGATTTTCTCCTGAGCCTGTATCCCGATAATAAAGAAGACAGACAGGAATCACTTTTTTAAGGGCAGATAAACCCGCCTCCAAGAAGCCTTTCCCCGTCATACAATACTGCAGACTGTCCTGCTGCCGGAGCCCTTACGGGTTCCCGGCAGTTTATTATTACCATATCTCCTTCTGCTTTTGCCTCACAATCGGGATTTTCCCATTTTGTGTGCCGCACCCTGACCTGTGCCTTCAGCGGAGCATCGGGCCTGCTGATAAGCCAGTTGAAATCCCTGGCTCTGACTTCATACTTAAAAAGCTCTTCCCAGAGTGCAAGCTCAACGGTGTTCCTGACAGCATCGATCTTCGATATATAGACTTTTCTCTCATTTAAAAGGCCCGGCATTCTCTGCCCGACTGTATATGCGCATATCCCTTTATGCTTTCCGACAACGTCTCCGTGAAATATAAGATCTCCTTCACCCGGGAGGCTTCTCCTTTTTCCTAACCATCCCAGATAGTCCTTATCGGGAATAAAACAGATCTCCATACTGTCAGGCTTTTCAGCAGCAGGAAGGGAAAGCTCCCTCGCCATTGCTCTCACATCAGTTTTTCTGTATGAACCGAGCGGAAGGACAAGTCTTTCGATCTGCTCTTTTTTCAGCCTGCAAAGCATATAACTCTGGTCATTTTCAGGTCTTCCTTTGTACAGGGCACCATTTTCAGATCTGGCATAATGACCTGTGGCAACAAACTCCGCTCCGGCTTCATCCGCAACCCGGATAAGAGTTTTAAACTTCACCGAGGGATTGCAGAGTATGCACGGATTGGGAGTTTCGCCCTTCAGGTAGCTCTCGCAAAAAGGCACGCAGACTTTCTTTTCAAGCTCATCTTTAATATCAGTGACCTTTAAAGGAAGCTTCATAAGATCTGCTGCTTTTTCGGCATACTCTCTTTCGGCGGCTGAGGCATTGTCCAGATACACTCCGATGACATCGTATCCTGCCTTTTTCAGCAATACGGAAGAAACTGCGGAATCAACTCCTCCGGAAAAACCGAGAACGACTCTTTTCATCGTTTTGTCTCCGTATATATCATCAGCACGCTGATGTCTGCCGGGCTTACTCCGGAAATACGGCTCGCCCTGCCGAAGTTCTCCGGACGTATCCTTTTGAGTTTCTCCCTTGCTTCAAGTCTCAGCCCGATTATACTGTCGTAATCTATGTCCTCAGGCAAGGGCTTCGATTCCATCTTCGTGAACTCTTCCACCTGCTTGAGCTGTCTTTTTATATAACCCTCGTATTTTATCTCGATCTCTGCTTCACGTGTGATCTCCGTGTCAAGCAAAGGTCTTTTATTGTCAAAAGGCGCAAGATCTTCATATGTGACCCTCGGTCTTCTAAGAAGATCTGCAAGACTGGCCCCGCTCACGACTGCAGAGGTATCTCTTTTCTCAAGGAGCCTGTTCAGATCATCGCTCGGCGGGATATGGGTGCTTTCAAGCCTTCTGATCTCTGCGTTCACTTTTTTGTATTTATCGCATACTTCCGCATATCTCTCTTCGCTTATAAGGCCAAGCCTCAGACCCACAGCGCTTAATCGCAGATCTGCATTGTCCTGCCTGTGAAGAAGTCTGTACTCGCTTCTCGAAGTCATCATTCTGTAAGGCTCATTTGTGCCCTTTGTGACAAGATCGTCTATCAGAGTCCCGATATACCCGTCACTTCTTTTCAGAATTAGAGGCTCTTTTCCTTTTATCTTCCGGGCAGCATTGACTCCTGCAACAAATCCCTGTACTGCAGCTTCCTCGTAGCCAGAAGATCCGTTGAACTGTCCGGCACCGTACAGGCCTGATACGGCCTTATGCTCCAGTGTTGCCTTAAGCTCTGTCGGATCAATGCAATCATACTCGATCGCGTATGCGCATCTTGTCATTTCGGCTTTTTCGAGTCCGGGAACAGTATGCAGCATCTGTATCTGAATCTCCTCAGGCAAGGAGGAAGAAAAACCCTGTATATACAGCTCTTCGGTATTGAGCCCCATAGGCTCAACAAAGAGCTGGTGGCGGGACTTGTCCCTGAAAGTCATGACTTTTGTCTCTATGCTCGGACAGTATCTGGGCCCCGTCCCCTCAATGACTCCGTTATAGATGGGGCTCCTGTCCAGATTTGCCCTTATGATCTCATGTGTTTTTTCGTTCGTATACGTCAGATAGCATACTGCCCTGTTGACGGGCTTTTCTTTTGTACGGAAAGAGAAGGGCTCGATATCTTCATCGCCTTTCTGTATCTCCATTTTAGAAAAATCAACTGTCCGCGCGTTTACTCTCGGAGGAGTGCCCGTCTTGAATCTTCGGATCCCAAGCCCCATTTCCTGCAGTCTCTGTGTCAGGGCTTCAGCAGCAGCAAGTCCGTCCGGTCCTGAAGTCTTTACCGCCTCTCCTGTTATTGTTCTGCCTCCCAGATAGGTCCCGGAAGCAATAACGACTGCGCTGCAGGAGTATATCGCGCCTTTATCGGTCATAACAGAAACGACTTTCCCGTCTTCGACGCCTATATCTGTTATTTCGGCCTGTTTGACTCTCAGATTCTCCTGCTTCTCCAGAGTCTGCTTCATTACCTCCTGGTAACGCCTTCTGTCTGCCTGGGCTCTCAGGGAATGTACAGCCGGGCCTTTCCCAAGATTGAGCATCCTGTACTGGATACATGCCTTGTCTGCAGCAATTCCCATTTCTCCGCCAAGAGCATCGAGCTCTCTCACCAGATGCCCTTTGCCGGTCCCTCCGACAGCGGGGTTGCATGGCATATTTCCGACGCTGTCCAGATTTATCGTAAAACACACGGTGTCCGCTCCAAGGCGGGCTGCCGCAAGAGCCGCTTCTATCCCCGCGTGGCCCGCTCCTATTACTGCTATGTCGCATTTTCCTGCATCATATGTTTTCATAGTTACTGAATTATAGCATACCCGCGAAAAAAAACAATGTCAGACAAAAACTCATATAAACAGAAAAAATTTCTTGCTTTATTTATGCAATGTGTTATTATGCTACCACATTAAAAAATCGCTGAAACAGCAGTCTTATTTATTTTCTCATAAGTTTTGAAACGGCTATGGGCTGCTCCGGTCCATGGCCGATTCCCGCTTTAAGGAGGCCTTTTCCATGACTCTCTCCACCATGCTGACTACAATGGGCGCCGGTATGCTCCGTACCTGTACGATCTTCTTTCTCACGCTTTTAGGAGCGCTTCCTCTGGGTTTTGTCATATATTTTGCGAGAAAATCCAAGATAAAGGTTCTCAGCTCATTTACAAAGATCTTCATCTCAATCATGAGAGGGACTCCCCTCATGCTCCAGCTCCTGGTCTGGTATTTCGGACCTTATTATCTTTTCCGCTGGTCCATCAGAGGCTACCGTTTCACGGCTATAATTCTTGGCTTCGTATTAAACTACGCCGCCTATTTTGCCGAGATCTACAGAGGCGGCATAGAATCTATACCTGCCGGGCAGTATGAGGCGGCAGAAG
The DNA here is from genome assembly GCA_017430455.1 of Oscillospiraceae bacterium. GTDB lineage: Bacteria > Bacillota > Clostridia > Oscillospirales > Oscillospiraceae > Limivicinus. The sequence goes on along the minus strand of JAFRMX010000005.1, from coordinate 84,173 downwards.
TTCTCGGATATACAAAAACACAGACATTTTTTAAAATAATCCTTCCTCAGGTCATAAAAAGGATACTTCCGTCGGTAACGAACGAAGTGATAACGCTGGTAAAAGATACTTCTCTTGCTTTTACTCTGGCCTACCAGGAAGTTTTCTCTCTTGCAAAGCAGATCTCAGCCTCTCAGACAAGTTTTATGCCTTTTCTTATCGCAGGCATTTTCTATTATATAGCCAATTACGCTGTAGCTTTTGCGATGGAACGTTTTGAGAAGGCTCTTGATTATTATAAATAGTAATGTATAAAATAATATGGAGAGGTGAACACCATGATCCTCGAGATGAACGACATAAAAAAATCTTTCGGCAATCTTAATGTGCTTCGCGGGATATCCCTGAATGTAGATAAGGGAGAAGTTGTCAGCATAATCGGACCATCAGGCGGCGGAAAATCCACATTCTTGCGCTGTGCGACCTTTTTGGAGAACATAGATTCCGGAGAGATCAAATATATGGGGAAGACTGCAGCCTCCACAGATGAGTACGGCAACTGCCATTATGTGTCCGCTCAGGAGCTCAGAGAGTTTAAAAGCTGCTACGGGCTGGTCTTCCAGCAGTTCAATCTTTTTCCTCATTATTCCGTGCTTAAAAATGTCATGGATGCTCCTGTTGCCGTACAAAAACGCGACAAATCGGAAGCAGCCGAAACCGCTATGGAGATGCTCAGGAAAATGGGCCTTGAAAGCAAAGCTGATTCCTATCCATACCAGCTCTCCGGAGGACAGCAGCAAAGGGTCGCAATTGCAAGAGCTCTTGCATTGCGTCCGGAGATTCTGTTTTTTGATGAACCGACTTCAGCCCTTGACCCGGAGCTCACGGGCGAAGTGCTCAGGGTAATAAAACAGCTCGCAGAAGAAAACATGACCATGGTCATCGTCACGCATGAAATGCCTTTTGCCAAAGCTGTTTCCAACCATGTAATATTCATGGACGGGGGTGTAATCGTCGAGCAGGGCGCTCCCGAAAAGGTCCTCGGAGATCCCAACGAGGAGCGCACAAAATCATTTCTCCGGAACTACAGCCAATAGAAAACAGGCAGGACTTTGGATCTTAATGAATTATATTAAAGCAGACCCTCAGGGAAATATCACGGCTATCGTTACGGATCCCTCAGATCCGAAAGACCGGATCCGTATCGCTTCCGGAATAATGGAAAAAGACAGGACCGTTGAACAGGTCGCATTTGTAATTGCCCCTGAGAACGGTTCCGATATATCAATAGAAATGGCAGGCGGAGAATTCTGCGGAAACGCGGCACTCTCTGCTGCCGCTTTATTTTTTCTGAGAAAAGGTGCAAAAAAAGGCACCTGTATGGTTTCTGTCTCCGGTACGAGCAGAAGCATTCCGGTTTCCGTTGAAAGAACAGATCCTGAAAAACCTACTTTCAGAGGAGCTGTTTCCATGCCTCTGCCGAAAAAAATTGCTCCTTTTGAATTTAATACTGATCTGGGCCGTCTGACTTTGAACGTCGTAGATTTTGGCGGAATAAGCCATGCCGTGACCGACAGAACTGCAGACAGAGAATTCGCCGAGCGAAACATTGCTGCGATGTGTTTTCAGTATGGCTCAGAAGCTTTCGGCCTCATGCTCTTTGACCGCGAGACCTGTATTCTTGACCCTCTTGTATATGTCCCCGCACTCGACAGCATGTTCTGGGAGAAAACTTGCGCCAGCGGGACCGCCGCCATAGGCGCCTGCTTTGCTCCGGCAGATCTGAAAATAAAAGAACCGGGCGGGGTTCTCGGGATAAGCTCCCGTGATAATTATCTGTTGCTTGAAAACCAGGTCACTTTATATCCGGGTCCTGCCTGTTAAAAGCTTTTATTATAACGCTTCGTCTTGACACGAAACTCCAAATTGATTATCATTCTCTCCGCGGAGAGGAGGCGAGTGCCGTTAAAAGGATCATATGTATAATTCTCGCTGTTGCCATGCTGTTTTCTCTGGCCGGCTGCGGTGCTTCGGGTTATAAAGTCAATATCCTCAAAGTTCTGAAAGAACAGCATTATTACATATCATTCAGAAATGACGATCCCCTGGCGGATTGTGTTATGGGGGCCATTGAGGTTTTATCATCACAAGGTGTGTCTGATTCTCTGTCTTCCAAATGGTTCGGCTCCGGTGTCGTAAAGTTCGACAAGAACGAAAAAGCCCTGGACAACATTCAGATACCTGAAGAGCGAACGCTTATTATCGGAGTGGATACCAACGCTTTTCCGTTCGCCTATGAGACCGATGTCGGCATCTGGGGCTTTGATATTGAATTTGCCACCGCTGTCTGCGATTATCTCGGCTGGAAAATACAGATCATGCCAATAGAACCTGCTGATGTCTATATACAGCTGTACTCGGGAAATATAGACTGCGCGTGGGGCGGAGTTGCCTTGAGCGACGAGGAATTTGAATCCGACTCCTTTGTTTCATACGGGCCCTATGCCGATAATGACATCGTCATAGCCACAAGAAGCGGTTCAACGGTATGGAACACTTGGAAGCTCAACAATAAGAACATGGCCATCTGCAAAACGAAGGAAATGGAGGACGCGCTCAGCGAATATCCTTCTGTTACGAAACGGCCGTATCAGATACTGAGAGTTGTCGGAGGAACCACCGAATGCTTTGATCTGCTGTATTCCGGAGTTGCCGATGCCATAATAACCGACTCAACTGCAGTTGCATACTACAATTCACATTGAACCCGCTGAGATCTGACAAAAGAGCGAAAGCCTTTCCTTTGGTTTTTGCTCTCTTGTTTTCTGCATTGTGAAATGATAAAATTACTTGTTATGTATGTTTTTTCCGGGAGGAAATATGTGGGGCTCCGATAAATGGAAAGATTTCGAAATATTGGACTGCTCAGGAGGAGAAAAGCTTGAGCGTTGGGGGGCCTATACCCTTGTAAGACCTGATCCTCAGGTCATATGGAACACCCCGAAAAAAGATCCTCTCTGGTCAGCATCCGATGCTCGCTACAGCAGAAGTTCTTCCGGCGGCGGCGCATGGGACAAAAACTCTCTGCCCGAATCCTGGCAGATAAGTTACGGAGAGCTCCGTTTTAATGTCAAGCCGATGAATTTCAAGCACACCGGGCTTTTTCCTGAGCAGGCATCCAATTGGGATTGGGCGATGGAAAAGATCCGCTCTGCAGCTTTATCAGGCAGGAAAAACATAAGTGTTTTGAACCTCTTTGCTTATACCGGCGCTGCGACCTGTGCCTGCCTTAAAGCCGGAGCAAGCGTCTGCCATGTAGACGCTGCAAAGGGAATGGTGGCATGGGCAAAGGAAAATGCTGCCTCTTCGGGGCTCTCCAATGCCCCTGTCAGATGGATAGTGGATGACTGTGCCAAATTTACCGAGCGCGAGATAAGGCGCGGGCACAGGTATGACGCCATAATAATGGATCCCCCCTCTTATGGCAGAGGACCGGGCGGGGAGATCTGGAAGCTTGAAAATGATCTTTGGGATTTCGTTTCCCTGTGTGAAAATGTACTCTCGGACGATCCTCTTTTTGTGCTGATAAACTCTTATACGACCGGTCTCGCTCCTTCCGTTCTGAGCTATATGTCCGAGTGCATATTCAAAGGGCGCGGTGGTTCTGCAGCAAGCGACGAACTGGGACTTCCCGTGCGGGATTCCGGACTCTTTCTTCCTTGCGGGGCATCCTGCAGATATGAATTTTGGTGACCATGAAAATTATTGAATTTAAAAACGTACACTACCTCTATTCCGACTATGAAGAGGAGACCATAAAGGGTATCGATCTCTGCATCGAAAAAGGTTCCTTTACTGTCGTGCTCGGCAGAAACGGTTCCGGGAAATCTACCCTTGCGAAGCTGACAAATGCCATATTGATCCCTACGGAAGGCGAGGTCCTGATCAACGGTATTTCAACGGCAGATGAATCAAAACTTATCGATATCCGCTCGAAAGTCGGACTTGTATTTCAAAACCCCGACAATCAGATAGTTGCGAATGTCGTTGAAGAGGATGTTGCCTTTGCGCCTGAAAACCTTGGTGTGCCTTCGGAAGAAATAAGGGACAGAGTGACAGGTTCCCTGAAACAGGTCGGCATGTATGAGCTCAGAAAACACGCTCCTCACCTGCTGTCAGGCGGGCAGAAGCAGCGTATCGCCATCGCAGGCGTACTTGCGATGCAGCCGGAAATAATCGTTCTTGACGAGCCTACAGCCATGCTTGATCCTCAGGGGCGTGAGGATGTTGTCAACGCCGTGACCAAACTCTGCCGTGAGAAGGGTTTTACGGTCCTGATGATAACACATCATATGGAGGAGTGTATCGGTGCAGACCGGCTTATTGTCATGTCTGACGGGCTCATCGCCGCCGACGGGACTCCTGCTTCAGTATTCTCTGACGTAGAAAAAATGGAGTCTCTCGGCCTTGATGTTCCTGAGACTGTGCGCATACTTTACGATCTCAAAAAGGAAGGCTTCGATCTTCCTTTGACCTCATTAAGCACTGAAGAATGTGCTGAAACAATAATCAGGGGGAATTTGAATAAATATGCCTGAAATCAAAGTTGAAGGCCTGAGCCATGTATATTCTCCCGGCACTCCATTTGAAAAAGTTGCAATAGACGGGATTGATCTGGAAACCGAACACGGTGAGCTTGTTGGAATAATAGGTCACACAGGGTCCGGAAAATCTACTTTTATACAGCATCTGAACGCTCTTTTGCAGCCTTCTTCCGGACGTATCCTGTATAACGGCGAAGATATCAACGCAACTAAAGCCTCCCGGCGCAACATCAAATATAAGATAGGCTTGGTGTTCCAATATCCGGAGTACCAGCTCTTTGAGGAGACCGTATTTGCGGATATAGCCTTCGGCCCCAAAAATATGAAGCTCGGCGAAGAGGAGATAAGGGAAAGAGTTTACGAGGCTGCATCCTTTGTAGGTATAGACCGGGATTATTTCGATAAATCCCCGCTGGAGCTCTCCGGAGGACAGAAAAGAAGAGTCGCTATTGCCGGTGTTATCGCAATGCGCCCTGATGTTCTTGTTCTGGATGAACCTACTGCAGGCCTTGACCCGGAAGGCTGCAGACAAATTCTTTCAAATATCTGTGAATACCGCAAGGAAACAGGCTCCACTGTTTTTCTCGTTTCCCACAGTATGGATACAGTCGCGGAAATAGCAGAAAGGATCATTGTATTCAACAACGGAAATATATCTTTCAATGCAAAACCCGAAGAAGTTTTTGCACATGCGAAAGAACTTGAGGATATGGGTCTTTCCGTTCCTGCACCGACCCTTATAGCCGAAAGTCTCAAAGCAAAGGGTCTTCCCATAGACGGTCCGGTATATACCCATGAAAAGCTATTAAATGAGATACTCAAGGCAAAGGGGGCAAACAAAGATGCTTAAAGACATCACCCTCGGCCAGTATTTCCCTTCGAATACAGTTGTTCACCGGCTCGATCCGAGAACGAAGATCGTTCTCTGCATCGTATATATAATATGTCTCTTCCAGGCAAATACCTGGCTGGCATACGGTCTGGTCCTCGCCCTGACATTATCTGTCATGGCTCTCTCAAAGATAAAACCTTCTGCGATACTTAAAGGTCTGAAACCCCTGATCATAATAATAGCTCTAACCTGCCTTTTAAACCTGTTCTACACAAAGGGCACTCCCATCCGTGAAGGCTGGCCGATAACTTATGAGGGCATTGAAAGGGCTGTCCAGATGATATTGAGGATCGTTCTTCTTATTGCAGGAACGTTTATTCTGACATATACGACCAGCCCTATCGAACTTACGGACGGCCTCGAACTGCTCTTGAATCCCCTTAAAAGGCTCAAATTCCCTGTCCATGAAGTTAGTATGATGATGTCTCTCGCTCTCCGTTTCATTCCCACGCTAATTGAAGAGACAGACAAAATAATGTCAGCTCAAAAAGCCAGAGGCGCTGATTTTGAATCCGGAAACCTCATTCAGAGAGCAAAGGCACTTCTTCCTGTACTGGTGCCTCTGTTTGTCTCCGCTTTCAGAAGAGCAGACGAACTTGCTGTCGCTATGGAAAGCCGCTGCTACCACGGCGGCGAAGGAAGGACCAGAATGAATCCGCTTAAAATGAAGAAAGCAGATGCTTTTGCTCTCATTTTAGGTGCTTTAGTACTTGCGGGGTTTATTATATTAAGAATTTTGCTTTAAAACTTTCATATGACGGAACAGCCTATCACGGCTGGCAGCTGCAGAAAGAGGATAAGACTGTTGCAGAAACTGTCGAAGAAGCATTATCCGAGGTCTGCAAAGAAAAGATCCGCGTGACCGGCTGCGGGAGAACCGATTCAGGCGTCCATGCGAATGTATACTGCGCAAATTTCCGTACGAACTGTACAGTTCCCGCTGACAGGATCCCCCTGGCCGTAAATGCACATCTGCCGGGAGATATTGCCGTTTCCGATGCCATGGAAGCGCCCGATGATTTTAACGCCATTTCCTCGTGTTTGCAGAAGGAATATGTATATAAAATCCTGAATACAAAAATAAGGGATCCGTTTCTTGAAAACCGTGTCTGCTTTTATCCCCGTCATCTTGACATCAGCCTTATGAAGGCTGCAGGCAAAGCTTTTGAAGGGACGCATGATTTCAGCGCTGTCAGAAGCCTCGGCACACCTGTAAAATCTACTGTACGTACAGTTAAATGGTGCAAAGTCGAAAAAGACGGAGATATCATTTCGATCTACATCTGCGCAGACGGTTTTCTCTACAATATGTGCAGAGCAATTGCGGGAACTTTAGTATATGCCTCCTGCGGCAAACTCTGCCCCGAAGATATCCCGTCACTTCTGGATAAAGCCGACAGACGCCTTACCGGACCGACGATGCCCCCTCAGGGATTGTATCTGAACCGGCTCTGGTATGAAGAACCCGTCGGGAAAATGTTCACGATTTAAAAACAAACCGGTCCGGATATATGATAGAATTAATAATTAAGAAAGGAGAGGCGCAATGAAGATCGTAATAGACTTCGTTTTAATATTCATAGTCGCTGCCTGTACATGGAACGGCTTTAAGCGCGGTCTTATCGGCGGTATCGCAGGTATTCTGGCGATAGTTATCTCTCTCTACGGCGGAGCTTTGCTCTCCTCAGCATTTTCTCCGGAGATAATCCCTGCTGCAGAGCCGTTTGTGGAAGGTTTCCTCGATTCTGCAGATGCTAAAGATTTCATTCTCTCCGAGCTTGGCTACGAGGATACGGAAAAATCAATAAATGACATTCTCGCCGAAGATCCCTCCCTGAGATATGACTATGCCTATAACTGTGTAATATACGCAGGGCTCTCTAAAGCTTCAGCTCGGACTTTGGCCAGCAGGGCTGTTGAACTGAGTGACAGCTCGGGCGCTGACCTCCAGTCTGCCGTCTCCGACACGCTCTGTGACTCGCTTTCATATGTTTTCGGAACTGTCATCGCATTCCTTCTGCTGTTAATGCTGATTGTGGCGATTGCAAATCTTTTCAATCTCTCGCTGCGTCTTCCAAACATGGAGACCCTCGATGAGATAGGCGGCAGCGTAACCGGCTTTCTCAAAGGAGTCGTATATTGTATACTTCTGTGCTGGGCTTTAAGTTTTCTGGGCCTTATTCTTGGCAGAGATACTTTGGAAAGTACACTCCTCGGCCGCTTTTTCCTGTCGATAAAGTTTCTTACCAAAAACATAATATAAGGAGAACTCTGTAGGTTATTTATGCAGGCCGCTATGTGTTCACGCTGCGGAAAGAACGTAGCTGTAATATTTGTAACAAAAAGTGAAAACGGAATCCAGAAAAACGAGGGCTACTGTCTTAAATGTGCCCGAGAGCTTCACCTTCCTGCCATAGATGATATGATGAACCGATTTGGTATTTCCGATGACGATATCGAACAGGCTACAGAAGCCATGGCAGGTGCTTTCGGCGGACTCGAGCAGCTAATGCCTCAGGATGCAGAGGATGATGGCGATGCGGACAGCGAAGGTAAAGCTCCGACTTTTCCCTTCTTTAAGATGTTCATGAACGGGGGCGCAGGCAGTGACCCGAATGATCACGGGAAGACCCCTGAAACTGACGGACAGTCGGGCAGAAGCAACGCTCAGACAAACCAGAGGAAAGGAAAGCGCCGTTTTCTGGATCAATACTGTATCGATTTGACGAACCGGGCTCGCGAGGGCAAGCTTGACCGAATGATCGGCAGGCATGAGGAACTGGAGAGAGTCATACAGATACTTAACCGGCGTCAGAAAAACAATCCTTGTCTTATCGGCGAGCCCGGTGTCGGAAAAACAGCTATAGCGGAAGGTCTCGCCCAATTGATCGCCTCCGGCAATGTTCCGTACAAGCTCAAGGATAAGCAGGTATTTCTCCTTGATCTTACAGCTCTGGTAGCAGGCACACAGTTTCGAGGCCAATTTGAGAGCCGCATGAAGGGGCTTATCGAAGAGATACGCAAGCAGGGCAACGTCATCCTTGTTATTGACGAGATCCATAACATCGTCGGCGCCGGTGATGCCGAGGGCAGTATGAACGCAGCCAATATCCTGAAACCGGCGCTTTCAAGAGGCGAAATTCAGGTCATTGGAGCTACTACCTTTACCGAATACCGCAAACATATAGAAAAAGATGCAGCCCTTGAGAGAAGATTCCAGCCCGTAACTGTTGCTGAGCCTTCAATTGAAGACAGTATTGAGATCCTGAAAGGAATAGCGCATTACTACGAACGCTTCCACGGAGTGCACATTTCCGAAGAAATGTGCCGCCAGGCCGTTATTCTATCCGAACGGTATATAACCGACCGCTTTTTGCCTGATAAGGCAATAGATCTTCTGGATGAGGCCTGCAGTGACGTAAATCTGAAGAATCCGGATATTGCCAGGAGCGATATTCTGAATAAGGAGATCGCCGATCTCAACAAAGAATCGGAACTGCTTCTGGAGGATACAGAGCAGGAACACTTCGAACGACTCGCCGAGATCAGAAGCCGCACCATTCAGCTCAACAACGAATTGGACGCCCTGAAAGCCAAAGATATGCCGAGTCTTACAAAAGATAATCTGGCTCGTATCATTGAACTTTGGACAAAGATACCTGCTTCTTCGGTAAAAGAAGATGAGCTTCAGCGTCTTGCCGGCTTGGATTATCGCTTAAAGAAAAATATTATCGGACAGGATGAGGCTGTAGACGCAGTCTGCAGCGCGATCCGTCGCAACCGTGTCGGTCTGCAGGTCAAGAGAAAGCCAGTAAGCTTTATTTTCGTGGGCGGGACAGGCGTCGGCAAAACAGAACTTGTCAAGCGGCTCGCGGCCGATCTCTTCGACAGTCCTGAATCGCTGATAAGACTTGATATGTCGGAATTTATGGAGAAATTCTCTGTTTCCCGCATAATAGGCTCCCCTCCCGGTTATGTTGGTTATGATGAAGCCGGACAGCTCACCGAAAAGATCAGGCGCAAACCGTACTCTGTCATTCTTTTCGACGAAATAGAAAAAGCTCATCCCGACGTCATGAATATACTGCTCCAGATACTTGATGACGGCAGGATCACAGACTCCCAGGGACGCACAGTCAATTTTGAAAACACTGTTATCATAATGACTACAAACGCAGGCAGCTCCAACAGCTCGGGAAGCGTCGGCTTCGGCAGCTCTCTCACTGAAATGAGCCGTGAACGCTCTCTGAAGGCTCTTGGAGAATTCCTCAGACCTGAATTTATCAACAGGGTCGACGAGGTAGTGTGCTTCAACTCTCTGAGTGAAGAGAACTTCCGCAGCATAGCGGAGCTCATGCTCAAAGAGGTAAAAGACTGCCTCAACGAGAGAAATATTTCCCTTTCATGGGATGACTGTGCGCTGGATTATCTGGTACAGAAAGGCTACAGCGTAAATTACGGCGCGAGAAATCTTCGCCGCCTTATACAAAAAGAGGTTGAAGACAGTATAGCCCAAAAAATCATTGATTCGCACGGGCAGCTCGATTCCGTATCTCTCTCATCCGAAGCGGACGTCCTGATTATACGCTAAGAAGGTATTCACCCCGCCTTTGCAGATTTACGGCTTTTATTAACAAATTTTGAATTCAAATTAAAACAGAAAAAAGCTATTGCAAAAATAATAAAATGTGGTAATATAGCATCGTTAGCACTCGGCACCAAAGAGTGCTAACGATGATCTTTTTAGTTAATATTTTTATTTTGGAGGCATATATATGAAACTGAAACCTTTGGCAGACCGCGTAGTCCTCAAGCAGGGCGCAGCCGAAGAAAAGACTGCCGGCGGAATCTTTCTCGCTTCATCCGCTCAGGAGAAGCCCGAGATCTATGAAGTGGTCGAGGTCGGCCCCGGCGGCATGATCGATGGGAATGAAGTCAAAATGATAGTCAAAGCAGGCGAGAAGGTTCTCGTCGGAAAATACAGCGGGACTAAGGTCAAGCTCGAAGAGGAAGAATACACCATAGTCAAACAGAGCGATATTCTCGCTGTAATCGAATAAGGAGGATATAGATCATGGCAAAACAGATTATTTACGGTGAAGAGGCCAGAAAGGCCATAGAGAGCGGCGTAAACCAGCTTGCGGACACTGTTAAGATCACACTCGGACCCAAGGGCCGCAACGTTGTTCTTGACAAAAAATTCGGCACTCCGCTGATCACAAACGACGGCGTAACGATTGCTAAAGAGATTGAGCTCAAGGACGCGTTTGAGAACATGGGCGCGCAGCTCATAAAGGAAGTATCCACGAAGACAAACGATGTAGCAGGCGACGGAACCACTACGGCAACAGTCCTTGCTCAGGCGATGATCTCGGAAGGCCTCAAGAACCTGGCAGCCGGAGCAAACCCGATGACCATGAAGAAGGGCATTGCCAAGGCTACGGAAGCTGCTGTTGCAGCCATCAAAGAGGTTTCCCAGGATGTTGACGGCTCCAAGGATATAGCCAGAGTCGGAACCATCTCCTCCGGCGATGAGGTTATCGGAAAACTCATATCTGAGGCTATGGAAAAGGTCTCTCAGAACGGCGTTATTACGATTGAGGAGTCCAAGACTGCCGAAACTTACAGTGATGTTGTTGAAGGTATGCAGTTTGACCGCGGTTACCTCTCTCCCTATATGGTAACCGATACCGATAAGATGGAAGCCGTCATAGATGACGCTCTCATCCTCATAACAGACAAGAAGATCTCCAATATACAGGATATCCTTCCGCTCCTTGAGAACATCGTAAAGGCCGGAAGAAAGCTTCTCATTATTGCTGAGGACGTAGAAGGCGAAGCTCTTGCCACCATCATTCTCAACAAGCTCCGCGGAACATTCACCTGCATCTGTGTCAAGGCCCCCGGCTTCGGCGACAGACGCAAGGAAATGCTTCAGGACATTGCTGTTCTTACGGGCGGTACCGTTATCTCCTCCGATCTCGGAATGGAGCTGAAAGACGCGACTGTTGAGATGCTCGGTCAGGCACACCAGGTCAAGGTCTCAAAAGAGAATACCGTTATTGTAGACGGTGCGGGCGACAGCGAAGCGATCCGTGCCAGATCCGCCCAGATCAGCCGCCAGATCGAGACCACCACTTCCGAATATGACAAGGAAAAGCTTCAGGAGCGTCTTGCCAAGCTCGCTGGCGGTGTTGCCGTTATCAAGGTCGGTGCTGCGACAGAAACAGAGATGAAGGAAAAGAAGCTTCGTATTGAAGACGCCCTCAACGCGACACGCGCGGCCGTTGCCGAAGGCATCGTCGCAGGCGGCGGCACAGCCTATGTTGTGGCTTCCAAGGCTGCTGCAGAGCTCGCTTCCCAGCTCTCCGGTGACGAGAAGACCGGCGCTGCAATAGTAGCAAAAGCGCTCAAGACTCCTATCATGCAGATCGCCGCAAATGCGGGGCTGGAAGGCGCCGTTATCCTGAACAATGTTGAAAACAGCGATGCTGCCAACTACGGCTATGACGCCGCAAAGGATGTCTACGGAGACATGATCGAGATGGGCATCGTAGACCCGACTAAGGTATGCAGATCCGCTTTAGAGAACGCTTCCTCCGTCGCTGCTATGGTCCTCACCACCGAGAGCCTCGTAGCCGACATTCCCGAACCCCCCGCGCCGGTAGCAGCCAATCCCGACATGGGCGGAATGTACTGATAACTTAATCAAAACTACTTTATAAGGCCGGTGCACCAACGCACCGGCCTTCTGTTTATATACTTTGTGAAGTTCATATTTTAATGCTTATCCCTCTGCGTTTCTTCTTGATATATCTTGGCAAACCAGGTGAAGCAGACAGAGGCAGGGAATTCCCGCCTCTGTCTCTTTATATTAACGGTGTGAACATGTGAATCAACAGTGCACGTTTATTCCTTGGAAAAACTCTCTTGTTTCAAGACTTGTGCACGCAGTGCACGTCCTTTTTGAAAATCCGAAAAAATTATAAAATATACGTATATCTGCAGAAAAACAAAAAGTTTTAATGTCTGTGCACGCTTTCACTTAACGGCTGAGCCGTTGCATCACAGCACTTTCAGCTGCTTGGCGGAGTGCACCGGGCGTTCACCCGTGTTCACCGTTCATCTCCCTGAATAAAATTTCCGGCCGATATTATTCCTCTAATGCTTTTCTGGCTGAAGATTATCAGGTGAAGTAAGTGGAACAGAAGTGAGACAGATTATCTGTCTGTCTCTCTTTATTTGATCCCTTTAATACCAAGGCTTTGAATACGATTAAGTGAAGCAGGTGGAATAATAATCGGCAAAACTTCATAAAAGTATAAGACAAAACACACAGATCTGATCTTCAGCAAAAAGATTATATAAGTGCCTTACTTACTCCACTTGCCTCACTTATGTATTCCCGTATAAGCCTATTATTCTATATACTGTCAGACTATTAAAAAGCGTCACCGGAGTGACGCTGACGTGTTTTTTGAAACCATTGAAATTACTGAGTTGGTGACGGTAATGACGATAATGACGATATTTCGGATATATGCTGTATACAGATCGCAAGCATATCTCAAAAATACCGTCATTATCGTCACCTACCGGCGCGAAGCGTTGAAACCACTCGCTTTTTCGGGTGACGATAAATCTCCGTGGTGACGGCTACGGTTTTGCTTCCTGTTCAGGATTATTTGTGTTACAATTTGTCCATGAAAACGTACGGAGACAACAAACGAATAAGCGACGGACTGTATGCGGAGATAAGCGCCTATCTGGCAGATATTCTTGAGCAAGAACACATGGAAGCTCCGAGATCGGATTATGCTTCAAGTTCTTCTCCCGCTCCGTTTGAGCATATTCCAAACGCGGCCTCTTCATTGGAATACAGGGTAAACGCGCTGGATGAGAGCTTTACCCAGATGCTTATGCGAAAGATCGCCGAAGAGGGGCTTACCGATTCGGAGTGCTACAGGATGGCAAATATCGACCGCAAGCATTTCTCCAAGATCAGAAATGACGCAGGATATTCTCCGAAGAAGACGACGGCCTTTGCTTTTGCAATCGCCCTCAGGCTGTCTCTTGAAGAGACCAGGGAGCTTCTCGGGAAGGCCGGCTACGCCGTTTCACATTCCAGTAAACTGGACGTAATTGTCGAGTACTTTATTGTGAATAAAAATTACAATATTTTTGAAATTAATGACGCTCTTTTCTCGTTTGACCAGCCTTTATTGGGGATCTGAAAACTTTTTTGCGCTCTGAAACCGTTGGGGCAGAAGCGAGAACAAGTCTTTTACAAAAAGTGTCGCCTGGCAGGCGACATTTTTTGTTTTTTTGTGTCATATAATCCGATCATAACAGAAAAGGAGGTTTTCCGAATGGAAAACAATATAACGGAACTCGTATTCATATTGGACAGGAGCGGCTCCATGTCCGGTCTTGAAAAAGACACGATCGGCGGTTTCAACGGAATGATCGGAAAACAGCGTAAGCAGGAAGGTGAATGCTATGTGACCACATTTCTGTTCGATGACAGAACAGAATTCCTTCATGACAGATTGCGCCTGAGTGATGTAACGGAGATGTCGGAAGATCAGTACTATGTCAGGGGATGCACAGCACTTATAGACGCCATCGGAATCGCGCTCACGCATATTGAGAGCATACACAGATATGTTCGCCCTGAAGATGTTCCCGCGCATACCGTGTTCATCATTACAACGGACGGAATGGAAAATGCCAGCCGCAAATACACCGCCTCCGCCGTACGGGAAATGATCGAGCGCAAGCGTAAAAGCTGCGGCTGGGAGTTTCTGTTTCTCGGCGCGAATATCGACGCTGTCGAAACCGCTTCAGCGCTCGGTATCGCGGAGGATAAGGCTGCCAACTACTGCAGCGATTCCGAGGGGACGGCCCTTAATTATGAAGCGGTCGGCAAGGCGATAACGGAACTGCGATGTAACCGTCCGATCACCTCTTCCTGGAAAGAGGACGTAGAGAGAGACTGGCGCAAAAGAAGATAGAACGGGATATGGAAAATGGCGGTAAAACAAACCAATTATCAAAAAAAGAAAAAGGAGAATCAAAATGGAAAAATCTTATCTTTACCAGGCGCAGAAATACCTTGAAGCGCTCGGAAACGGCTCGGACCCCCTGACCGGTGAAAATCTCCCGGATGACACTGTTTTAAACCGCGCGGAATTTGCAAGGGTGTTCTTAACCGCGAGCTCGTTTATCTCGAAACACCTGGAAGGGCAGCCCAATTCGGATGATCCGCGCAAACCCTTCGACCCCCTTGAGGCAGACATCTCCGCCTTCAGAGCTTTGAACAAGCCAATCTCGCTTTCCGCTCTCGTCAAAAACATCAATTCTCTCTTCGACCCCGGTTCCATGCAGCCTCTGGATTTCAGGCAGGTCAGATCCTGGGCAATAAGAACCGGTCTTCTTGAAAAGACGGAATACAACGGAAAGAGCCGATGGACCGCCACAAAAGCCGGAGAAAACATAGGAATCTCCTGCGTCTGCCGTACTTATAATGACGAAGACTGTCTCGTAACGCTTTATGACAAAAATGCCCAGCAATACATAGCAGACAATCTTCCTTCGATCATTGCAGTCTGATTTTTGAGTGCAAACAAAAACCCGCCCGGGAGCCGGGCGGGTTTGTTGCATTTGCGATTACATGATGATTGCTTTCTTGGGGCAGACTTCCTCGCAGGTGCCGCAGGAGACACACTTGTCCTCGTCGAGCTTCCAGAGCTTTTCTTTTCTGTCGACGGTAAGCGCCTCTCCAAGGCATTTCTTCGCGCATATACCGCAGTATACGCACTTTGAAGGATCCTGTACTGGTTTTCCGTCATCTCTGGGCTTGATAGCCGGAGCAGCTTTCTCCTCAGGCTTTGCTTCTGCGGGAGGAGGTGCAGGCTTCTTCTTCGCGACTTTTACAAATGTGCCCGAAACCAGCAGATCGCCCTCTTTAAGGCCTATCATGTGGTAATCCTTAGTGAGCTTGATCGCGTGGGTATTGCAGAAGTCGGCGCAGGTATTGCAGAAAGTGCATGTGGAAAGGTCGAATGTACGGGTGATCTGCGTGCCTTCTTCAACCGGGACCTCAACGACCGATATCGCGCCGCCAGCACAAACTCTTTCGCAGAAATGACAGTTTATGCACTTGCTTGGGTCGTATTCTATCCTTCCGCGGTACTGTTCAGCAGCCTCAGAGGGCTTTAGGGGATACATGTCACAGCTGGATCTGCTGAACAGATTTTTGACTGCCTCTCTAACAAACGGAAAATCCATTACTGCTGTACCTCCTCTCCTGAAGCAGGAACATCCTCAGCCGCGGGGACTTCCTGTTCTGTTTCCGCCTTAGGTCCGTCTTTCAGACCGTTCTTTTTGGCTTCAAGCCATGCTTTTCTTTTTTCTTTGAGGATCTCAGTCGCCTGAACGAGTCCGTCCATGATCGCTTCCGGCTTCGGGGTGCATCCTGCTACGGCAACATCCACATGGACATATTTGCTCAATGGCGCCATTACGCTGTAGCTTCCCTTGAAAACATTGCCGGACTGCGGGCACGAACCTATGGTTACAATGCATCTCGGCTCGGGAACCTGGGAAATCGCTCTTAAGGTCCTCGGAAGCGACTGCTGGGTCAGAGGCCCGGAAACCACGACGATATCCGCGTGTCTCGGTGAGCCGGCAAGCTTGAATCCGAATCTTTCGGCGTCGTATCTCGGAGTCAGGACCGCGACGAGCTCAATGTCGCATCCGTTGCATGATCCGGAGTTGATGTGGAAGAGCCACGGTGATTTTGCCGTGCTTTCGGTAATCAGATTTTTAAACATATCCGGGACCTCCTTACATTCCGAACCACGCGAGGACAAGACTTATAAGTGCGATCGTGGAAACAGCTGTCCAGTAATATTTGAAAAGCTGTTCGATCTTAAGTCTTGCCGTTACGGCATGGACAAGGGAAATGAAAATAATTGTCAGGACAACACATATCGCAAACTCTATCAGAGCATCCAAAAGGACTATGCCTGTTCCAATGCCGCCGAGGAAGAGCGCAACGAATAATGCTGTCAGAGTAAATGTCTTGATCGCGTGTGTCAGCTTGTATATTCCGAGCGGCGCTCCCGAATACTCGGCCAGCATGCCTTCACAGATCTCCGTCTCTGCTTCTGCAGCATCGAAAGGATGATTGCCCGTCTCACCGGGAATAACAAGAAGCATTGCGATCGCAGCTGGGATCATGCTCGCTTTAAGCATAAGGCTTCCGTTTGCCGCCTGATATGCGGCTATATCCGAAAGCGAGAAGCAAAGCCCTGTTCCCATTGCATTTCCGACCGTCTTGGCAACGCTGAGGAAAATGAGGACCAGTGGCAGCTCGCAGGCTATGATCGTGACCATCTCACGCGATAGGCCGACTCCTGCGTATGGAGATCCTGACGCCGAGCCGCCGTATATCTCAGCCAATGCCGGAATGAGCAGCAGATACAGAATGACGATAAGGTCTGCCGTCCCGTAGAGGATCGGTGTTGAGATCACAGGAATGAACAGCTGAATGACGACCATGGCCGCAAGGCCTACTATCGGTGCTGCCAGGAAGACTGTCTTGTTTGCAGCTGCGGGGATAATGGTCTCCTTGCCCATCAGCTTGAAGAAATCGTACATGGGCTGGAGGATCGGAGGGCCGACCCTCTTTTGCATTTTTGCGACTATCTTGCGGTCTATTCCGGTTATCAGCATTCCGGCCACAAAGCAGAACAGGAAGCCGGGGAAGATAAGGATATATCCGAGATATACCAGTGAACTGTATACTATTGCCATATTCCCGCCTCCTTAAAGTACTATCAGCATATACAGCATAGCGAGCGCCAGAGCAACTACTGCCCAGAGGGCGTAGTCGTTAACTATTCCGCTGTGCAGATCATGCATAAAGCTGAAATAATGCCGCCAGTTGTGCTTGAAGCCCCAGAAGAGGTCTCCGCCTCCGACTTGAGAAGGAACGCTTTTCTCGCCGCCGAAGAAGATATCGAACTTGCCTTCTGCAAGGGCAGCTTTGTTCTCTGAAACAGTGTCGTATCTGCCGAGAAGTGCGACCAGCGTTATAGCAAGCAGGAGGATGCAAAGGAGCAGGAGCCAGTGTATCGGCTGCCAGGTTCCGGCCATATCAAAGACGACCTCCGTCCTTACGGGAGCATTGGCACCCATAACAGCTGACGCATAGCCATCACCTAGCATGCTGTTTATATATTTGCCGACATCAAAGACTGCTCGCGCTGCCGGCTCTGTGAGATAATGTGTTACAAGCTCTCTGAAAAGCCCCGTTACGATACAGAGCACTGCAAAGATACCCATCGCGAAACGCATCCCGAAGGGAACTTCCTTAACATCCTTGTATTCCTCCGGCAGCTGCCCGAAGAACACCGACTGGCTTACTTTTACAAAAGAAGCGAGCGTCAGAACAGATGTAATGAGCGCGATTATCGTCGCAAACAGGAATCCAATATTTCCGCTTTCGACCGCCTTCTGGTATGTCGCCTGATAGACCATCCACTTGGAGGCAAAGCCGTTGAACGGAGGTATACCGCTGATCGAAAAAGCGCCTATCAGGAACAGGACTGTCGTGTGAGGCATCCTCTTGGAAAGCCCGCCGAGCTTGTTCAGGTCCGTGGTCCCCGTCTGCTGGAGCACCGCGCCGGCCGCAAGGAACAGGAGGCCTTTGAACAGAGTGTGGTTCATTGCGTGATAAAGGCCCGCCGAAATTCCGAGAGCCGTGCAGAGGCCGCAGGCTGTCAGTACATAACCGATCTGGGAGATCGAGTGGAAAGCGAGAAGCCTTTTGAAATCGTGCTGGGCAAGGGCCATCGTGACGCAGACGAACATACTTACGGAACCTATAAATACAAGCAGGAACTGCATCTTGCCAAGTGCCATGCTCTGGAACAGGAAATATGTGAGTCTTATTATGCCGTAGATACCGGATTTCGTCAGGACGCCGGATATAAGTACGGATATCGAAGCCGGTGCCGCGCCGTGGGCGTCCGCTGCCAGCGGGTGGAAGGGGACGATGAAGGCTTTTGTGGAAAAGCCTATATAGAGCAGCGCAAAGGCAATAATCGTTGACGTATTGAAATTGCCGGGGATAAATGCGCTCAGCTGTGCAAAGTTCAGTGTACGGGCCTGGGCATAGAGCATAATCGTACCGGCCAGAATACATGTAGAACCGATGCAGCCTACCACCAGGTACTTAAACGCGGCCTCAAGGGCACCGTGCGCTTTGTTCCTGAAAGCAGTCAGAGCAACTGCCGCAAAGGTCAGTATCTCAACCATGATGAACATGTTGAAGAGGTCTCCCGAGAGCACAAGGCCTATAACTCCGCCGGAGAGCATCAGAAACAGAGTGTAGTACTGGCTTACGTTCTCATCGAAACGCATATAGGTGATCGAGTAGCAGCAGGAGACAAAAACCGCTGTGGCTATGAGCAGCCCGAAGAAAAGGCTCAGCGCGTCAACTTCAAGCGCAATACCGATGGCATAGCCTCCGGCCGGTTCTCTCGCGCCCATCCAGTAGGCTATCACTTCACCGTCTATCATGACCGGCTTTATGAGAGCAATCAGACAGGCAAGAGATGCCGTAACGGCGCATATCGCAAATATATGCCTCAACGCCTTGCTTTTTCCCGCGATTACTACCAGAAAAGCCCCCAGAAATAGGACCATTATGGAGTATACGGGGAAGTGTGTGTAGGAAAGAAGGTTTGTCATCCGTTCAGCCTCCTTATCTCGCGCGTATCAAGCGTCCCGTAGCTCTCCTTGAGCTTGATGACGAGCGCCAGGGACATCGCTGTTGTACAGGCTCCGATAACGATGGATGTAAGCGTCAGAGCCTGGGGGATCGGATCTACAAAGAAACTTGACGGATTCAGTTCGCCCCATGTGTAGATCGGTGCCGTTCCGCCGGGATTAAAGCCGATGGAGATTATCAGAAGATTCACGCCGTAATCGGCAATCGAAAGTCCGATGACGGTCTTTACCGCATTGTATTTCGTTACTATGCAGTAAAATCCGAGGACTATGAGGAAGAAGGACGCGATGTAGTTAAAAAGTATCATATTATTCTCCCTCCTTTTCATCGTCGAGCATCAGAGCAGACAGCATCGTCAGAATAAGAACCCCGATGCCTGTAAGAACTTTCAGCCCGACTGCAGAGTTCATATAGAAGATCGTTCCTGTGGAGATGAGATCGCCGATATTGCCGAAGTTTGCGAATACATTTTCACAGAACTGTCCTGCATATACAACTCCTGCCATCGCGAGACAGACATATATTATCGAAGCCAGAGCCTCTGTTTTATGCAGAAGATTGAAGCTCAGCGCCTTTTGGGTGTTCTTATATCCGTAGCCCAGGAAAAGCAGGATGACGACAGAGCACATCAGTACGCCGCCCTGAAATCCGCCGCCGGGGCTTAAATGCCCGTGGAGAATTATATAGAAGGCATAGACTGCTGCAAACGGGATCAGGAAATCCGCACCGCATTTCGGGACGATGTTTTTAACTTTAATTCCGTCTTTCATCAGCTTTTTACCTCCTCGTCTGCAGTCTTTTCTTCCTTCTTTTTCCCGGAAGCAAGGATAACTATCGTACCCGCGACTGCCGTAATGAGTATGAACGCCTCGCCCATTGTATCATAGCCACGGAAATCGAAGACTATCGAGGTCACATCATTGACCGCATGGGTCTTCTCCAGGTTCTGCTGGACGATCGCTCCGGCTGCTCCGTCAACGGAGGAGTCGTCATAGGAGGACGGATCCTGCTGCAGCTCATAGACTGAGACCGAAGCGTTCTGTCCTTCATAAGTTCTCGGGAAACCTGCCATTGTAACCGCTGAGAATATTCCTGCGGCCAGGATGGTTATAATGGCGAACCATGTCAGAAATTTTTTCATTCGTCATCCCTCCCCTTGATCTTCTTAAGGGTAATGATGAAGATTACCGGTGTAAGGACCGCTCCGACCGCCGCCTCGGATATGGCAACATCAGGCGCGTGCAGAAGCAGAAATTCGGCTGCAGCAAACAGTCCGGTCACCCCGAGTGCTATTACGGAGGAGAGGAGTTTTTCAAAATGCACTGCCATAACCGCCGAAACGCAGAGCCCGACAACAGTCAGGATGTTCAGAATAACTATTATATTACTCATTTTTCATATCCCTCCCGTAATCATCTACTGTCATTTCCTTCTCGGGACGTATGCCGTTTCTGTATGCGCCTTTGGCTATGGCATGGGCGCCCAAGGGGTTTGTCAAGATTATCATGAGCGCTATGACGGCGATCTTCACCGCTGCAGAAGCAGAATGCATGATAATTGCCGCGTAGAGTACTCCGCCTATCGAGGTGCAGAGCGTCCCCAGGGTGGCTACACAGGTGCTTGCCTGCATACGGCAATAGGTATCGGGCATTTTAAGAATGCCTATCGTCCCTGCAAGGGCAAATATCGCGCCAATGGCGATAAGGATATCTATAACTATACGTATCGCCATATCAAAGCCTCCCTTCCAGGTAACGGCCGACAAGCATCGTGTCGAGAATGCCGAGCATCGCTCCAACAAGCGCTATATCGAGATATATGCCTCTGCCGCTGTATATCGAAAAGAGGATCATCGCACAGCATATAAGGTTGTCGGCTGCATCTCCGGCCACCATTCTGTCGGCGGGCGTCGGCCCCTTGGCCAGTCTTATGAGCGCGCAAAGCGCCAGGCAGATGAAGAATATACCAAAGCCTATAAGTTCTATCATAGTCATTTGAATATCCTCCTTATACCTTTTTCCAGAGTCCCCTTGATCTTTTCACCGGCTGCCTCGCCGCTCTCTGCCGCCACATCTATCCAGTGTACATAGTAATATGTCTGCCCGTCCTCTTCGGTCACCTCCATGGTAATGGTCCCGGGGGTAAGAGTGATGGAGTTGGCAAGCATGGATTGGCCGTATTCGCTTTTAAGTCCGACCGGAATCTTCACGATTCCCGGATTTACATTCCTGCAGCCGGTAAAACACCTCTTCGCCACATCGACATTCGCCTTAATAAGCTCAATGGGGAATATGACTATGCAGTAGAGGAGCAGGCTGAAGAATTTTGCGGGATTAAAGAACCAGAACGCGTTTTCATGTATAAAGAACCTGGCGGAAAACAGCGCAACCGCAAGGCTCACCACCGCCCCGCCTGCAAGTTCCTGGATATCAAAAGACCAGGTAATGATTATCCAGAACGCGAAGCAGACGATAAAGGTGGTCAATACTGCAGGTAGTTTAGTTTTTTGCAAAAATCTCACCTCTCTTATTTATTCTACCAAAATATTTTCGACATAAAATTCTCTGCCCTTTACCATAGTAAACGCAGTGCTTCCGCATTGCGGGCAAAACATCTTCCGGGTGCCGGGTCTTCCCTCAAAGCCGCAGTCCCGGCATTTGATCTCCGCCGGGATGAAACTTATTGCGAGCTCTGCACTTTCGGCGCAGGTCCCTTTTGAGACCATCGGGAAAAAATCCTTTATATAATCGGGAACTATTCCCGAATACTCCCCGACTTTCAGCCGTATTTCCCGGACATCCTTAAAGCCCTGTTTTTCCTGTTCAGAACAGACTATGTCGATTATGCCCTGAGTCAGCGCAAGTTCATGCATTGCTTATCTGTCAAGGCATGAGAAACACGGATCTATGCTCGCGATTATGAGACCTGCATCGGCAACTGTGTTATTTCTGAGCATGTGCGGGACAGTCGGGGTGTTCTTGTATGAAGGAACATGAATGCTTACCCTGTGATTGGTAAGAGATCCGTTTCCTACCACCATGTGGCTGAGCTGTCCTCTCGGCGCTTCGTGGCGGGCAACCGTCTGCCCCTCCTTTATCTTCGGAAGTTTGTTGCCGTTGTTTATCGGGCCTTCGGGAAGATTTTCAAGCGCCTGCTGTATTATTTTAATGCTTTCATAGCATTCAAGCGCTCTTACGACAACTCTTGCAAATACGTCTCCGCTTTCAACAGTCGGGATATCGAACTCAAAATCGTCGTAGGATGAATAAGGTGCATCCTTTCTTACATCGATCTTGACTCCTGATGCTCTTGCATGAGGCCCGACAGCGCCCATCCGGATCGCGTCTTCTTTTGTAAGAACACCGACTCCCTTTGTTCGCATAGCGATCGTCTTATCTGTAAGCGCTATCTCGGTTATGCGGTCCAAAGGCGCTTTCAGCGCAGCACAGCCTTCAAGTATCTCTTTCCTGAGATCATCGGAAATATCACGCCTGGATCCTCCGATCGTGACCATAGCATAATTCACTCTGTTGCCGGAGAGCTTTTCGAGCAGATCCATTATAAGCTCTCTTTCATCCCAGATATGCATGAACATACTGTCGTGCCCGATTATATGGCAGGCGATACCCATCCAGAGCAGGTGGGAATGCAGCCTTTCGAGTTCTGCAGTAATAACACGGATATACTGGCCTCTTTTCGGTACTTCGATCTGGTTGATCGCTTCAACGGCCATGGCGTAAGTAAATGCATGGGAATGCGAGCAGATACCGCAAACTCTCTCTACCAGAACAAGCGTCTGTATGGCGTTGCGCTCGGTCGCGAGTTTTTCTATGCCTCTGTGGTTATACCCGACAAAGACTTCCGCGTCCTTGATTACCTCGCCCTCAGTGTAGAGCTTTGCGTGAATGGGTTCCTCCAGTGAAGGATGGTAAGGCCCGATAGGTATGATGTAACTCATCTCACTCCTCCTTCCCTGCGTTCTTTTCGCGAAGCTCACTCAAGGGCATCACGAATATCTGTCCTTTTCCTTCCGTTTCGAGCATATCCTCCGGAAGGAAGAGGCGTTTTGACATATCCAAGCCCTCAAACTCAATGCCCAGAAGCTCGTTGAGTTCGCGTTCCGGCCAGGATGCTGCTGTGTCGTAGATGTCTGAAACCGTGGGCACAACTGTCTCGCCGACGACATGATAGCTCTCTATCGCCGGGTCGACCGCATAGTCCCATGAGATGTCCACTGCCCCTTCCTTGTTAAGGAAAGCATGGATCATCACAAGGTACTTGCCCTCTTTTCTCATTCTTTCTGCGACAGGTACGATCTGATCTTTGCCGATATCGATTCTTTTGTACTCCTGCAAAAAAATCACCTCTCTATTATCTTATTTTTTTGCTAACATATTCTTGGAAGCTGGGCGCCGGCAAGCTTCTGGATTATCCTTGTCCCGCCAAGCTTTGTCCTGACAATAACTTTTCCGGGAAAACTGTCCGTAACATCTCCGATAACGGCAGCGTCTTTCCCCGCTTCATCTGCTCTCATCGCCTCAAGCGCTGCCTTCCCGTACTCTCCCGAAACAACACACAGCAGCTTGCCTTCATTGGCACAATACAGGGGGTCGAGCCCCAGCATATTGCAGGCAGATCTGACTTCAGGTCTTACCGGAACAGCGCTTTCTTGAAGCTCTATTCCCAATTCTGTTCCATCGATAAATTCATTCAATGTCGTTGCGACCCCGCCTCTTGTGGGATCTCTCAAGACTCTGACCTCACCTTCAGGAATTGCTGACAGCAGTCTCTCGGTCAGAAAATTCAGGGGTGCACAATCAGATTTGATATCTGCATCGAGAAGTCTGTTTCTTGCAAGCATTACTGCTGTTCCGTGATCACCGACCGTACCAGAAACGATAACGATATCTCCCGGCCTTATATTTTTTGGCGAGAGGCCTCTGTGCTTCAAAAATCCTATTCCTGAAGTGTTGATATATATCTTGTCGCCTCTGCCCTTTTCAACGACTTTAGTGTCTCCCGTTACGACTTTGACCTTAGCTTTTTCGGCAGTCTCGGCAATTGATCTTACTATCTTTTCGAGATCGGCTTTCGCCAGCCCTTCTTCTATAATAAAACTCAGCGACAGATATTTGGGCTCCGCTCCGCACATCGCGAGGTCATTTACGGTTCCGCAGATACTGAGTTTTCCGATATCTCCGCCCGGGAAGAAAACAGGGTCCACAACAAAGCTGTCTGTTGAAAAGGCAAGCTCCTCTGCCCCTTTTATTACAGCTCCGTCTCCGAGCTGGGAGAGCTCTTCGCTGTTCATTGCGGGCACTATCAGGTTCTCTATGAGCGCGGAAGTCTTCTTTCCGCCGCTCCCGTAATCAAGTGTAATCATATTTGTATGAGGCACTGCATGCCCCCTCCGACGATACCATACAGGGGCCGACAGGATCTTCAGGAGTGCATACCTTTCCAAACATAGGACATTCCTTTGGGGAAAGTCTTCCGCAGATCACATCTCCGCATCTGCACCCTGTCGGGGTATCTTTCTCCGGCAACGGTATAACCGGCGCGTTTCCTTCTTTAAGCCGCAGGCCGCTTTTTTCTATCTTCCCGAGGCCTCTCCATATCGCGTCATATGTATCGAACTCCTCGCGCATTATTTTTTGCGCTTCAACATTCCCTTCATATGTGACGCCTCTGGTATATTCGTTGATGATCTGCGCATTCCCGTCTTTGATCTGCCTCAACAGCAGATATATCGAAAGCAGGATATCTTCTCCCTCAAATCCTGAGACAACTCCCGGTATTCCATAGTCCTTCGAAAGAAATTCGAATCCCTTTGCTCCGATTATCGTCGCCACATGCCCGGGGCACAGAAAACCCTTCACTTCGAAATCTTTCTGTTCGCAGAGTGTTCTCAGCACCGGTTCACAGGTTTTAAGCATTGTGTACACAGAAAAATTTGATATGCCTTCTTCCCGCGCCGTCTTTGAAGCCGCTGCAGTCCCCGGCGCTGATGTTTCAAAGCCAACGCCGAGAAATATCACATTTTTCTCCGGATTGTCCTTTGCGATTTCAACGGCGTCTGCAGGGGAGTATACCACCTCAACATTTGCACCCCGCGCTCTTCTGAGTGCGAGATTGTCTCCTCTTGTGCTCCCGGGAACTCTGATCATGTCGCCATAGGTCGCAATGACATTATCCGGATCCTCGGAGAGCTTAAGATAGGCATCTATTTCACACGCCGGTGTTACGCACACGGGACATCCCGGACCTGAGACCAGCTTTATCTCCGGGGGAAGGACAGATCTTATCCCGTTTTCGGCTATTGCCATCGTATGGGTCCCGCACACCTCCATTATAACTGTCGGAGGCATCTCAAGTTCTTTTATCCTGTTGGCAAGCTCAAAAACATTAAGCATTCAGGACCTCTTCCCAGGCTTCCAGATCATCCAGAGCCTGCTGCTCTGCCAGTTTTTCTATTGCAAATCCGGCATGAACGATTACATAATCACCTATCTTCGGATTTTTAATAAAATCCACGCGTATCTCTCGTTTTACGCCGTTTGCTTCACCGACAGCGGTGTTGCCTTTTATTTCAATAATTCTTAATGGAATTGCCAGACACATTGTAAACCTCGTTTAAAATTGCTATCTGCCCGAGAGACAGCCCTTCATCATTGCACGATACACGCCGGTGTGTGTAGACCTCAAACCCTGATTCCTCCAGCGCTTTCGGAAGCCTTCTTAATATATACATATTCTGAAAGGTCCCGCCGGACAGGCAGACTCTGTTTAGCCCTTTTTCTTCTCTTATATTCCGGCATATCAAAACCGCCATATGAATGATCGTATTCATAAATTTGGCGGAAATAACGTCTTTTCCCGCCGAATGCTGCAGGTCAGAACATATCTCTCTTACCATATTCCGCCAGTCAAAAACTTTGTCTTTTATGCTGACAGTATATATATCCGTAATTCCCTCTGCAGCAGCCGCTTCAAGAAGAATTGCCCCCTGGCCTTCATAACTGCAGGTGCTTTTTATCCCGATTATTGAGGCGACTCCGTCGAAAAGTCTTCCCATGCCTGTTGAAACAGGGCAGTTTATGTCTGCTTCGAGCATTCTCGAATACAATTCGCTGTTTTCGGTGCTTTCCGTATCACATCCGGAATCTTTCAGCATGTAAAAAGCTGTTCTGGAGATCTCTTCTGCCGCTTTGTCCCCGCCTATAAGCTTTATCGGCCTTATATGCCCCGCTCTCTCAAAGCCTTCAAACCCTCCTGTCAGGAATTCTCCTCCCCAGGAAGTCCCGTCTGTTCCGAGCCCTGTCCCGTCCCAGATTATGCCGATAACATCACCGGACAGAAAATTGTCAGCCATGCATGAAGTCATATGAGCGTGGTGGTGCTGGATCTTTAACAGCGGTATATTTTCGGCCTTTGCCCTTTTTTCCGCATATTCGGAAGACATATAGTCCGGATGCAGATCGCAGGCGATCGCTTTAGGAACAATGTCGAAGAGCCTTTCAAAATGGCTTATCTGGGTTTCATACAGCGACAGCGTTTCAAGATTTTTCAGATCCCCGATATGCTGGCAGGGAAATACATAATCATCTTTTGAAAGGGAAAAGCTTGCCTTCTGCTCCGCTCCGCAGGCAAGAAGCATTCCCATGTTTTTCTCTCTCTTTATTGGAAAGGGAACATATCCTCTGGATCTTCTTATGAAGTACTCTCTGCCTTCATATACCCTGCACAGGGAATCATCGCATCTGGTCCGGATATCCCTGTTATGCAGAAGGAACCCGTCAGCAATACCTCTTAATTTTTCCAGTGCCTGTATGTTGTCGTACAATATAGGGGTATCCGATATGTTGGCGCTGGTCATTATAAGAGCCTCGATATCCTCGCCGAACAGCAGATAATGAAGAGGCGTATAGGGGAGCATCACCCCGACAGAATTATTTTCGCTTATATGCCAAAGACCTTTTTCTTTCTTCTGAAGCAGGACTATCGGCCTCTGCGGGCTTTCAAGGATCCTTCTTTCATCATCTGAAATATCGCAGATCTTTTCAGCGCTTTCTGTATCTCTGCACATAAGGGCGAACGGCTTTTCATCCCTCTGCTTTCTGTGTCTGAGCTCCAAAGCCGTCTCGGGCGTATCGGCCCTGCATGCCAGATGGATTCCGCCAAGTCCCTTTACTGCCACAATGAAGCCGTTTTTTATCAGCTTCCGTGCATTCTCTATCGCATCCCCTGGAACTTCTCTTACCTCGGCATCCATGAAAAACACATGCGGCCCGCAGTCCGGGCAGCAGTCCGGCTGGGCATGGTAACGCCGGTTTTCTATATCATGATATTCCCTGTCACACGCATCGCACATCGGAAAAGCGGACATCGAGGTCTTTGCTCTGTCGTATGGTACATCCTTGATAATTGTAAATCTCGGCCCGCAGTTTGTGCAGTTTATAAAAGGATATCTGTATCTTCTGTCGAAAGGATCCCTAAGCTCCCGCAGACAATCTTCGCAAATGCATATATCCGGAGAAATAAGGGTGTTTCTGAAGGCTTCCGTTTTGCTCTGTTTTATCTCGAACCCTTTAAAATTCTTAAGCTTATCCGAAAAACTGTATTCGACCTTCTCGATTACTGCAAGCTTCGGAGCTCTTTCCGGAAGAGTATTAATAAACTCCTGCAGATCCTTTTTCTCCCCCTCAAGCTCCAGCTCGACCCCCGAAGAAGTGTTCTTTATAAATCCCGTGAGCTTCAGAAAGCGTACCTGCTTGTGGATGAAAGGGCGGAACCCGACCCCCTGAACTATTCCATGAACTTTTAGATCCGCGTGCTCCAAGGCTTTTCTGCTCCCACGGCATACTTTGTCAATTAATCTACAATATTATAGCACTGCAACGGTCAAAAGAAAATAATATTCTTTTTAAATCAGTCTGTTTTTTAACCTGTCCTGTTTGTGAAAAAAATAATGAATAAACTATGAACAAAAATGTTGTAAATTTTGTGATTATGGTGTAAATTATTAGATACTGAATGTACGATGCGGGATTGTTTTCAAAAATCAGAAGATCGAAGAATATCATTTAATTCCCGCACGGACAGTAATTACAAAAATTATTAATGAATGGAGGAAATCAAATGGACGAGAAAAATGTTAACGTACGCGGTTCATGGGGAAGCAATATAGGATTCTTGCTTTCTGCCATAGGTTCTGCTGTCGGTCTCGGAAACATCTGGGGTTTCCCGTACAAAATGGGTAAGTGCGGCGGGCTTACATTCCTGCTGGTCTACCTCGCTCTTGCTATCTTTGTCGGTCTTCCCATAATGCTTGCCGAGCTTTCACTCGGGCGCAACACCGGATGCGGCCCTGTCAACGCCTACAAGAGGATATCCAAGAAGTTCAAATGGGTCGGCTGGCTTGCCGTAATAGCTCCCTTCCTTATTATGACCTTCTATTCCGTCCTCGGCGGATACTGCATCTGGTACATAATTATTAACCTGATCGGTATCTTCGCAGGCGGCCCTGCCGGCAGCGCGTCTTTCGGTGCTATGCTTACAAGTCCCATAGGGCAGATCGGGGTTATGATACTCTTTATGCTCATCTGCTGGCTCATAAACATGGGTGGCGTAGCAGGCGGTATCGAGAAGTTCAATAAGGTCGGTATGCCGGCTCTGGCGATAATGCTCGTAATCATCATTATCAGAGCGTGGACTCTGCCGAACGCCGGAGAAGGCCTCAAATTCATGTTTGTACCCGGTTACGCTGTAAAGGCAGGCTTCATAGAGAAGACTCCGAGCTTTATTTCGATCCTCGCAACTGCGGGCGGTCAGATGTTCTTCTCGCTGTCTCTGGCAATGGGAGCCATGATCACCTACGGCTCCTATCTCGGCAAGGGTGAGAATCTCACGAAAAACTCGATAATCATAGTCATAGCCGATACTCTTATAGCTATCATGGCAGGTCTTGCAGTTATCCCCGCGGCTGTCGCCAACGGAATAAACAACGGCGTTCCCGTAAATGAGATCGGCCTCAGCGGCCCGGGACTTCTCTTCAAAACTCTGCAGGATGTATTTGCCAACATGGGCTCGCTCGGCGGCGTATTCGGCGTCATCTTCTTTGTTCTTGTTCTGCTCGCCGCAATTTCTTCGGCTATCTCGCTCATAGAGGCTGTTTCCGTAACCTTTATAGACCACGCGAGCGCTAAGGGCAAAGAGATCAGCCGTCACCGCACCGTTACTCTCGTCAGCGTGATCATCGCTCTAGTTGCCTGTCTTGTCGCCGCTGACGGCCTCGGTGAAAACGGATTTGCCCCATGGCAGTTCTTCGGCATGGCAGAGAGCAAGATCGCCGGCTGGAACGACTGCTGGCTGGACTTCATGGATGTATGGTCTGAAGGTATAGCGATGCCTCTCGGCGCCATGCTCTGCGCAATTATGATAGGCTGGGAAAAAATCGACGGAAAGCCTGTTTTCGATCGGCTCAAGGGCGAAGTTGAATCCGGTTACAGTGGTAAGATATACGGCTTCTGGCAGTTCTGCCTGCGCTATGTAACCCCGATCGGCATGTTCTTTATTCTGCTTGCACAGGTCGACGGCTTCTTCGGTTTCGGCTGGTTCTGATAGAATTAAAATCTGATCGGTCATTATAAAATCAATTTAAACCTCCCCGAAAAGTCGGGGAGGTTTATTCTGTAATCGTATTTACAATTTGGTTATTGATTTTTAAGGCTCTTTTGCTATAATGTAGCTGAAAAGGCTTAGGAAGGGCCAATTTTACGGAGGTTTATATTATGGCGTATGTAATTACAGACGAGTGCCTCAGCTGCGGTTCCTGTGCAGCTCAGTGCCCGGCAGAAGCGATCAGCATGGGCGAGCTCCACTACGAGATCAACCAGGATTTGTGCCTTCAGTGCGGCTCCTGTGCGGCTCAGTGCCCGGCAGAAGCGATCATCGAGGAATAATCGCTTGTAAATAAAACAGGCAGCATATGCTGCCTGTTTTATTTTATGCTCTTCTGTATATTTCAAGTACTTCTTCCGTCTCGGTCCCGTCATCATTTGTGAGGATCAGCGGAGATTCGATAATAAGTCCTTTCCTGCCTCCTCTTCTGCCTTCGATCAGCACAAGGCTTGGGGCTCTGCCGATTCTGTACTGAACTTCCCGGAGTCTCTTCGGTTCTATTGAGTATTTTGTCATGGTGCAGAATATCTCTGGCAAGCGTTCCGGCTTGTGTACAAGATAAAAGCTGCCGCCCGTCGGGAGGAGATAAGCTGCAGCCTTGCAGATATCGCCCAGAGTGCAGAGGGTTTCCCCGCGAGCCAGAGCCTTTTTCGTGTCAGAGGACAGTTTCCCGCTGTTCTCGGGATAATACGGCGGATTGCAGACTGCAAAATCGAAAGATCCGGTATTAAAAAGCATCCGGTGTTCTCTGATATCCCCGCAAATAACATTATATCGCGAAGAAAGACCGTTCCTCTGTATGTTTGAAGATGCCGTTTCAGCGGCATCTTCATTGACATCTATTCCTGTCATATGAAGGGTTTCATTGGTGCAAAGCATAATAAGAGAAATAATCCCGCTGCCGCAGCCGATATCTATTCCGTTTTTCCCTTTCGGGGAAGCAAAGGAAGCAAGCAGCACGCTGTCTGTGCTGACCTTAAAACTGCCGTCTTCGAAAGAGGGGCCGTTTTTCCACAGTTCACTCATAGCAGTATTTTGCAGCTTTCTTCATCGGGACATCCATCAATCTGATGACGACAGTCTCCAGGATAAACATGATGGCTGCCTGTACCGCCCGTATCTCCATAAGCTGAAGGAACGGACTTCCGTAGAGCAACGATATCCAGAAAGTATTCATAAGGAGGCCAATAAACACCTGATCCATTGCAGCTGCCGCAATAACGCTTTTAAGCGGCTTTCCGCCTTTTAAAAGCAGACCAAAAATCACCCCTGTAAGCGCGCAGCTTAATGTAAAGCCCGGAAAATACGGTCCTATCGGGAATATCAAAGCGCCGATAAGATCCCCAAGCCCTCCGACGATCGCAGCAATCCACGGCCCATAAAGATATGCAGCTGCGTATACAGGCAGGAAGGCAAGGCCTATCTTCATATTCCAGGCATTGACCGACAGTATTCTGGACAGAAGCACATGCACGGCGACAAGCATCGCGCATACTGTCATTGTTTTTACAGTGAGTTTCTTCAATTTTCCCCTTACATATTTTCCGGTGCGGATATGCCTGTTATCTCAAGAGCTATCTTCAAAACCTTTCTGACAGTATCCGCGAGGAACAGTCTCGCGTTTCTCAGCTGATCGGGTGCATCCTTTATTCTGCAGACCGTATAGAATTTGTGGAAGCGGGCGGCCAGTTCCGTATCGTATCTGTTTATACGGCTCGGGTCAAGGTCGCGGGCAGAGTTTTTGATCTCTTCCGGCAAGAGCGCAAGCTGTTTAATAAGATCCAATTCCGCTGCGTCCGTAAGAAGTGACAGATCTGTATTTTCTATATCAGGGACCGTATACCCGTCATTTGCAAGATTATCCAGCATCGTACAGATCCTGGCATGGGCATACTGTACATAATAAACCGGGTTTTCGCTGTCCTGTCTCACAGCAAGGTCCAGATCGAATTCCACAGCTGACTCAGGCCTCGAATTGAAGAAATAACGGGCGGCATCGACAGGAATCTCGTCCAAAAGATTTGAAAGAGAGATCATCTTGCCCGTTCGCTTCGACATTCTTACGACTTCGCCGTTTCTCGTAAGCTTGACAAGCTGCATCAAAACAATATCCAGCCTGTGTTCTCCGTCAAGTCCGAGCGCGTCCAAAGCTCCCTTGAGACGGGCCACATGTCCGTGGTGGTCCGCGCCCCAGACATTTATTGCCCTGTCAAAACCCCTGACCTCCAACTTATTGCGGTGATAGGCTATATCGGCGGCAAAATAAGTATAAAATCCGTTGGCTCTTTTTAATACGTCATCTTTCAGGTCGAGCTTTTCGATCTCTTTCTCGCTCTTTCCTTCTTTTTTGAGTACATCACTTAAGATCTCCGAGGTCTTCAGCCAAAGCGCTCCGTCTTTTTCGTAGGTATAGCCTCTTTCTGTGAGTTTATCCAGGGTCTCTTTGATATAGCCCGTATTGTGCAGCTCCGACTCGAAAAACCACTTGTCGTATTCGATCCCATAGCGGGAGAGATCAGCCTTCATTTTCGGGATATTTGTCTGAAGACCGAATTTTGCCATGGCCTCATGCCGCTCTGAAGCATTCTTTTTGAGATACTCATCTCCGAACTTTGCCCGGAACAATTCTGCAAGCTCCCGGATATCTTCTCCGTGATAGCCGTCTTCGGGAAATTCAACAGAGTCCTCCCCGAGTATCAGCTGTGAATATCTGGCGTCTATCGACTCGGCAAATTTTTCTATCTGGTTTCCGGCATCATTTACATAGAATTCTCTGGATACTTCATATCCCGCTCTCTCAAGAACGGATGCGAGAGCATCTCCCAAAACACCGCCTCTGGCGTTGCCCATATGCATCGGACCGGTCGGATTTGCGGATACAAATTCTACTACAACTTTTCTGCCGTTTCCTTCATCTGAATTGCAGAAGCCTTCTCCCTCTTTACAGATATTCTTCAATACATCTTCATACCATTTGTGTGAAAAACGGAAATTGATAAACCCTGGCCCTGCGACTTCAACAGAAGAGAACCAGCTTCCTTCAAGCTCAGCGTTTGCCGTAAGAACTCCTGCTATTTTCACGGGAGCCATGTGAAAAGTTTTTGCTCCGGCCATCGCATGGTTTGCGGCAAGGTCCCCGTTTGCGTTGTCCTTGGGAATCTCCACATTACCGTTCAGTACGTTTCCTGCAGGCAATTCTCCCTTCAGAGCAGCTCTTTCGTATGCGTTATTCAGTATCTCATTTACGGCTTCTTTGGCAAGCGCGGTCATATTTGCCATGTTCAGTTCTCCTTCTTGTCTTCTCTTACTGTGAGCTCGAAGCGGTTTCTTCCCACAGACATGTGGTCTATATTCACCACATAATCTATCTCCGCTTTTCCGCCGTTTTCATTGAAGTCCTGGCGTATTGCCCGGGTATCTATGCCTATGTTCGTCTGCCCGTATTCGGTCCTGTAAGCCATGTTGTCTGTAAGGCCGGGGCGGAATGTCATGATTCCCGAGACTGTCCCGACTCTGTCAACTATGATCTCACCGGGAAAAACGGATATGCCAGTTCTAGTGCCGGCCATTCCCGTCACTTCCGTCTCATCATAGGAAAGTCTTGCAACTTCCCCGTCTTTTCTGTATTTACCCAGAGTCATAAAATCTATTACCTGCGGCTCATCACTGCTTAAATCTTGTATGCTGTGTATTGAAATTATTACATCTTTTTCCATAATTAAACCTCTGCGGGTGGTATCTCCGTCACATATCCGTCTATTTTGAAGCCCAGAAGAGTTGATCCGAGACATTCGAAAACAGATTTTTTCCCGCTTGTAATAAATGAAATATTTCCTCCGTTCTTTCTGTTTGAGAGCAGACCTGCGCTATGCAGTTTTTCGGCAGCTGCCTCGGCGGCGCAGACGGAAGCTGAAATAATTGAGATATCGTTTCCGAGAAATTCACTTATCGCTTTTTCGATGATTCCGTAATGGGTACATCCGAGTATCAGCGCACACGGAGCTTTTTCTTTTAACCCTGACAGAGCAGTCTCAACTGCTTTTTGTATTTCCGCATCGAAGGATTTCTTCCCTTCTTCTATCAGCGGTACAAATTCAGGGCAGGCTACGGAGATTATTTCTCTTTTTTCGCCAAGTGCTTTCAGTGTATTTTCAAAGCCTTTGCTTTTTATGCTCGCTTCAGTTGCTATTACAGCGACAGGCCGGGACCCTGGAATGCGGACCGTTTTTTCTGCTGCCGGCTCGACAACCCCGAAAGCGGGAATTCGGAATTTTTGTAGAATATCCGGTGCATTGCCCGACACAGTCCCGCAGGCAGCAATTACGGCCTTGCAGTTCTGCTCGGCCATTAACTCAAGGTTCTGCACTGCCATTATTCGGACCTGTTCTCTTGTTTTGCTCCCATATGGCATCCGGCCGGTGTCTCCGAAATAGATCAGATCCTCATCCGGCAGGAGCTTTTTCAGTGCAGTCAGGCAAGTGAGCCCGCCGAGTCCTGAATCGAATACTCCGATTGGTCTGTTGTCCATAAATATCCTCAGCGGTTCACGGATTCCGCAAACCTTAAAAATGCTTCTCTGCCTTTTTCGTCGCGTTTAAAAACTCCCGCATGCTCCAGCACCTTAGCAAATACGAGACCTATTTCCTTTTGGAGGATCTTTTCTGCGTTATCGCGGGTAAAAGTATATTTCTCCCTTAGCTCTTCTGCCCATTCAACATGCTTCACGATTGCAGGATCATTTCTCAGATCTGCCCCCTCTGCCAGCAGCTCAGCCAGAGTTTTCATTTCTGTCTTCAGTCGGGAGGGAAGGATCGCCAAGCCCATGACCTCTATAAGGCCTATGTTTTCCTTTTTTATGTGGTGCAATTCCGCATGCGGGTGGAAGATCCCCAGAGGATGCTCTTCGGATGTCAGGTTATTTCTCAGCACGAGGTCCATTTCATAATCTCCGCCTCTTCTGCGACATATAGGAGTGATGGTATTATGCGGGACTCCGTCAGTTTCGGCAAATATACCAACGGTTTCGTCGCTGTATGTTCGCCACTCCTTGAGTATTTTTGTCGCCAAGGCCCTGAGCCTGTCCTTGTCAGCACTTCTTATTCTTATCGCTGACATCGGCCAGTTCAGTATTCCTGCATTAACATCTTCAAATCCCTTGAAGGTGAGCGCGTCTTCCGTCTCCGCTCTCTGCATCGGAAACTCATATCTCCCGCCCTGAAAATGATCGTGGCTTAAAATGCTGCCTCCAACTATCGGAAGGTCGGCATTGGAACCTATGAAGTAATGAGGGAACTGGGTCTCAAAATCCAAAAGTTTGGCAAAGGCCGCATCATCTATTTTCATTGGGATATGTTTTTCATTCAGAACAATGCAGTGCTCATTATAATATACATAGGGGGAGTACTGCAGGAAGAATTTTTCCCCATTCAATTCGATCGGGATTATTCTGTGGTTTTCCCTGGCAGGATAGTGTGCATTGCCGGCATAGCCTTCGGCCTCCCTGCAGAGCTGGCATTTCGGATATCCGCTCTGCGGAGCACTCAGAGCTGCCGCGATCGCTTTAGGATCCTTTTCCGGTTTTGAAAGATTTATTGTTATGTCAAGATCCCCGTAGACTGTCTCGGCCTTCCATTTGAGGTCTTTTTTTATGCGGTATGTGCGTATATAATCGCTGGCTTTTGAAAAAGAATAATACCAGTCAGTGGCTTTTTCGAGAGACTCTTTTTTAAGCCCGTTGAATTTTGCAATAACCTCAGAAGGCCTCGGAGTCAGAAAACCCATTATCTTTGTGTCAAGCAGATCCCTGTCGAGGGTGCTGTCTTCTATAAGCTTTTCAGCCACAGCATAGTCCAGGATCCCTTCTAACAGCTCTTCAAGTGAAAGCTGTTCCGGACTCTCCGTGCTTTCATATTCCTGTAATTTCAGGATGTCCAGAATGCCGTTAATTGCCCAGACTTCATCCTCACCTGCAATCAGTCCGTTTTCTTTCGCGTAATTAATAAGGCCGGAAATGTATCCGTCAATATTCATGTCTCATTCTCTCCCGAAATTTACTGCTGATCAAACATCTCTACGAATTCTTCGAGGCAGAGATTGTTCTCAGTCATATACTGCGCTGCTTCAACTCCCACATAACGGAAATGAAAAGGCTCATACATGACACCTGTGATATCGGCCTTGTCATGCGGAAATCTCAGGATAAAACCGTATTCCGCACAATGTTCCTTAAGCCACTTGAATGTCTCAGTGTTTTCTATGGATGAATCCTTGACAGGATAGTAACGGTCGGTTATATCGCAGCAGAGTCCGGTCTGGTGCTCACTGCATCCTGCAGGCATAGTTATATAGTATCCCGCTGCATCCTTTCCGTCACTCACCCCGTTGTTTGCACAAACTCTTCGGAAATTCTCTGCCTGGGTCTCATAGCTTCTGTAGCCTGAAGAAAGGTATATTGGAAGCCCCGCTTCTTTGCATGCCATTGCCATATCAAGCAACGGCTGTGCTATGCGGATATCGACGACCTGGCGGTTGGGATCGAACTCTGTCCGTATTTCGGTATCGTCTGCTATTATATTGATATATGCAAGCTGCTCGGGTTCATACTGTTCGATCGAATGGTCAGCGTTTACAAGCATATATTCCCACGAACTCACATCGAACATAACCGGTTCTTCTGTGGGTTCGGGAGTCGGTTCCGGAGTGGGCTCGGGCGTAGGTTCAGGCGTTTCCTCCGGGACAGGCGAGACTTCAACGCTCTGGACCGGATCGGAAATATCCTGCCGGTTTATTCTTCCGCCTCTTTGCCCGTATATCCAAAGGCCAAGCACCACCGCAAGGATGAGGCCAAGTATTACTCGAAGCACTCTT
Organism: Oscillospiraceae bacterium; assembly: GCA_017430455.1. Classification (GTDB taxonomy): domain Bacteria; phylum Bacillota; class Clostridia; order Oscillospirales; family Oscillospiraceae; genus Limivicinus. Next base: position 47,350 of record JAFRMX010000005.1, on the reverse strand, counting down.
CTCATTTAACTGAACTCCCTTACAAAAATCGGGTGTATTTTATCACTCGCAATAATATGTGTCAATTCATGCAAGATGCATATAAAATGCCCCGAAAAGGTTGAAAAGAAACGCAAAGATACCGACGGCGAGCTCCCATAAGGCAACTCTCCCCGAACGGCCTTTTACTGCAAGATACATATATGCAAAAGGCAAAAGATCGCAGGTATATCTGGCTCCGAACTGCCATCCCCCCATTGTCTTATGCATGCAAAGAAGCAGGAGATTTGCTGTCATAGCCGCTGTCAGCCCCGCTCCGGTAAAATCAGTATTTCTGCTTATCAGATTCCGGACCTGACTTACAGCAAGTACAACAAAGAGCGGATCTGCAATAAACAGGCAGAAGCCGTCGTGTACCGGTCGGAGAGCTCCGTTTTCCCACACAGGAATTCTGCAAAAAATATTTTTGAGGTTAGGCAGAAGATAGCTGAATGAAAACTGTCCGTTTTCAGATCTGGTGAATTCAGGCAGGTAATTGTGCCCGAATTCCAAAACATTTCCAAATCTTATATAATTATACGCCATCATCGATGATGCGATCAAAGCCGGAATAACATACGATCTGAGCTGTGATTTAAGTCCGTGTTTCCTTATGAAATACAAAGCGAGAAACACAAGCCAGATCGCCGAAAAAGGCCTGCATCCCACTGCCATGGCGCAAAACGCGAGGCTTAATGTGCTCCGGTCTTTCAATGCGAAATATACGGCTGCCAGGCAGAGCAGCATGTTGAGAGCCTGAGCCTGGAACCAGACCCCTCCCTCCGTTGTCATCCAAAGCATGTTCGAGCCCCAGACGAGAAAGAGCGCCCAGAAAGCCGAGCTTTTTCCGTCTCTTCCGCAGAGCATCATTATCTTATAAGCCAAAACTATGCTCAATGATCCGTAGATCGCCACTATGAGATTTGCCGGCACATTCTCCCCGAAGAGAAGCGCGAAAGGCAGGTTTACAAGTGACGGTACAGGCGGGAAAGAGACATAATACTTCCCGTTATATATTGCAAGTTCAAGCCATTCATAATCTCTCCCGAGATCAGTTCTGCCGCTGAGCCAGGCCAGCGACTGGAGAGTATAGCTGTCCCAGCTGTTGGGACCAAAAAGATCCTCTTTCGCGAGCAGGCTGAATACATAATAGAATACTAGTGCGGATATAAGCATGAAAAGTGCGTCAAAGCTCTCTTTTCGGAGGCTTTGACACACTTTACTATTGGTTTTAAACTTTCGCGCATCCATTTGTTCAGTATGGCGGATGGGCCATATGATAGATTTCAAGGAGCCTTTCGTCAGCCTGAAGAACGCTTATATTATTTACATATATGACATCGTCAATTCCCCAGGCAGCCACATACCATGCCGTTGTCTTGTTTACATAGCGGTAGTCTACGACATGTACCTCATGGTAATGCTGGCAAAGGAAAGGCGCAAATGCATTCCCGTAGGATTCTTTTATAACGAGACACGATGAATCACCCGGGATATCATTGTTCGTGATGACAAGTTCTCTCCAGTCTCCCCCGAGAAAAGCATTGTATTTCCACCCGGAAGAGGTCACATCATATACAACATTTCCGAGATCCTGTGTCACTCCCTGAGTATCGATAGCTGTTACGTGCACATCAGCCTTAGGCTCATAAGCCGTAACATAATCTGGGTTCGCTTCCATTTGCGAATCGTGAGAACTCGAATAGAAGGTTCCGAGGAAATTATCATAAGTGTACGCGTCATACTCGGTAAGTTTAACAGGTTCAAAGCCTGCGGCTTCACAGAAACTTTCATATCCATACCACGCGCCTAAGCCGGTCCAATGGTGGTCTGAACGGAAATATATATATTCCCCGTTGTGTTTGACCATATTGTCATAGATATTTACTCCGATGACATCGTTTGAAAGCGTAGAACAGACATAGTTGATAGTCTGATTCTGGTCGCTGCTGCCAAGGCTCTCAATAAGCTCTGTTGAGAGCATAACGCCCATGCTGTTCGGCACCACTATATCAAAAACCCGAACATCCGGATTTTCATATTTTGCCTGTGCGGCTGCATCGTTGACGCCAATAACGTATGTATCCACCGGGCCCTGAATGAACCCAAAATATTCATATCCCGCGCCATTAATAACAGCTATAGCGTTGAGTTTCTCCGCCTTCGCATCCTCTATTCCGATAGTTCCCGAGCCCTCAGCCTCCGGGTCTATAATATTTCCGTTGGCATCTGTTTCCGGCGGCGTGGGTTCAGGGGTCGGAACGGGAGTTGGCGAGGGTGTAGGTACAGGAGTAGGGCTCACGCCCGGACTTGCATCGGGTTGCTCCGTGCTTTCCGGCCTTTGAGTAACTGCCGGTATCTCTTCGGTTTGCGGTATCTGCTGGGCAGAGCCTGTCTGACCGTAGATAGCGACCGATCTTGATCCGTGCAGCCGCTCTGTCTTTGTTGAAAGCTCTATCCAGTTCTCCCTGCCGGGGAATGTGTCCGCATACCAGGCGGTAATCTCATCAAAATAATCCCCTGAGAGAAGTGCTTTTACGGAAAACTCAGGAAATGCCGTTAATTCCCTCTTTTCTCTCTCGGAAAATGTCGGCCTCAACGGAATCAGGAAGCCCGCTGTACACAGCAGGAGAACCGCTGCAATAAACGGAGCGGCAACTGCAAATCTCGGGCCCTTTTTCATTTTTCTGGTATGTCTGACGATATTGTTCTTATATCGTACTTTTTTTTCAACTTCTGCCATCGTTACCGCCTCAGAATCTGAAATATATGAACGGATTGTATGAATCGCCTACAAGCGATGCTGTCGAAAGGATCAGAAATATAATCGGAACCAGCATATAGCTCAGAACATCCCAAAGTACTGCCCCTGCCTTGCCGGCACACAGCGCATCTCCCGCTTTTTCGGAGAGAATCTTTAAAAGAGGAGTAGAACAGATACACGAAACTGCTATGAGCACATAATTATTTCTCAGGAAAGTAAGTGAGCTGAAATCGCTGAAAGCATTGCCGTTTGCGCCAAACATGTTTTTAACTACGGTAAAGGCATCCCTGATATCCGTGTAATAAAACAGTATCCAGCCGAACATGACTATCAGAAGCAGATAGATATGGGAGATGATCTTCGTTTTGTCAAGCGCCTTTTTCAGGAACAGTTTTTCCATGACCAGGAAAATATAGTAATACAGGCCCCATGCAACGAAGTTCCAAGAGGCACCGTGCCAGAGGCCGGTCAGTGCCCAGACCACAAACATGTTAAAAAGCATTCTGGGTGTTGAACAGCGGTTACCACCCAAAGGAATATAAACATAGTCTCTGAAGAAAGTGCTCAAGGATATATGCCATCTTCTCCAGAATTCCGTCACGCTGCCGGAAATATACGGGTATTTGAAGTTTTCCATATAGTGGAGCCCGATCATCTTTCCCATTCCGATCGCCATATCGCTGTATGCCGAAAAATCGAGATAGATCTGCAGCGTGTAAGCCAGAGCTCCGAGCCAGGAGGCGAGAACTGTCATTCCCTCAAGAGAGCCCTTGGTCAGCAAAATGGAATCCGCCAGCGCTCCGCACGGGTTTGCAAGCAGAGTCTTCTTAGCAAGCCCGACGGCAAATCTGGCTATTCCAGGAAGAAGATCCTTTGTATTTCTTTTTACATACAGTTCTCGGGATATCGTCTTAAACCGGACGATAGGTCCTGCAATACACTGATGGAACAGAGCCGCATAAAGCAGAACATCCAGATAACTCTCTCTCGCTTCCGCATCCTCTCTGTACACATCAATAACATATGTCATAAGCTGGAATGTATAGAAAGAGATGCCTATAGGGAGCGCTATTCTGCTTACAAATTCCGGAATTTCTCCGAACAGTGAGAAGAACATCCCGGCATATTTGAAAAACCCAATAAGGACCAGGTCTATTACGACGGATACCGCTACCCACAGCTTTGCCGCTTTTTCAGTCTCTGAGTATTCCACTCTGAGCGCACAGAACCACGAGCACAAGGCCATGAACATGAGCAAAAGCACATAGACCGGTTCACCCCATGCATAGAATATGAGTGAAAATACCAGAAGCGCAATATTCTTTGCCCTGATGCTCTTGCACAAAGAGTATACGATCAGCGACAGCGGCAGAAACGCGTATAAGAAAATCAGTGATGAAAAAACCATTTATCTGCTCCTTGAATAAAATGTTTCAACCTACCGCCCCAAAATCTTTTGCAATAAAAATACCAGGGTTGTCATGGTAGAACTGAAGTTCCTGCTCGTAAAAATCAGTCATGTCAGGTTTGACAACATCTGCAGCGTAATCTCTTCCGAGATGTTCGCAACCCAGATCCCTGTTATATCCGAAAATATCACGTATGTAAAGATATGTCATATCCCAGGTTCCGTCATAATCGTTGTTTCGCCAGTTTCCGTGCCATACCGAAGCATTGTTGAAAAGGAAGATGCAATTTGGAAGTCTTTCCGTTATCTCTTTTATCTGACCTCTCGGTATCAGATTGTCAAGCCCGAAATGAGCTCTCACCAGTTTAGTCTTGTCATAAAGGCAGCTGATATCGTCTATTAGCAGATTTGCACAATTAATATGCTCAAGCTGCATACAAGCAGCGAGTGGGGAGATATCGTCCACATAATTTGCAAACAATTCCAGATACCAGAGGTCTTTCAGCGTCCCGACAGGAGTAATATCCTTTACAAATGTATGAGCTATGATTAGAACCTGTACCTTCGGAGTATGTTTCAAAAAGGTGACGTCCGTAATGGGACAATGTCCGAGATCAATATACTTGAGTTCTTCAAAATACTTGAAATTATCCAGTTCCTCGTCGCTTTGGATCTTGCCCTCGGACCAGAAAACATCTATGTCGGAAAGTCTGTTTACATACTGATTGATTTCAATCCTCCAGACAACCTTCATGCGGTCTCTGTATTCATCTCTCAATTCTGAAAGAAGCTCATAATCTATCCCGCAGTTGTCCATGAGAAGATATGTGCAGTTTTTCATAAATGGCAGATATCTTTTCAGTTCTCTTAAGCCTTCATCTCCTATGGCAACATCTTTATATTTTATTTCCTTATCCGTCGTGGAGATATTTTGGCCGTAAAACGAGAATGTATAATGATACTCTGCGTCCGGATTCGCGTTATAGAGCTGCTTGAGCTCATCTGCACCGATTCCGCCGGCTGATTTGCATCCGGCCAGTTCAACATACTCAATGACAGGGAGCTTTAAAATAACTTCTTCTGCAGCGCCTATATCCTCTCTGGCCAGTTTAGCGAGGTCTGCCTTCGTATCTCCACTGCTGAAGCTCATGCCTCCGGCAGTAAAAGTATAGCTGAGGTCCGCTTCCGGAAAAGCGCCCCTGAGCCTGTCTAGTTCCGCAGAGCCAAGATCCGTATGCCCAAGTTCTATCTTTTTAACTTCTTTAAGCCACACAGAATTCTTGAGCAGAGTTTCCAATCTGTAATTGCCGCTGCTCAGGTCCAATGTCTGTGTTTCGCTGTCTGCCTGAATACCACCGGTATCTACCGTATATCTGATTACTGTTTCCGGTCGTTTTTCCTTGAATTCTTCAATGGCGGCATAACAGGTGCTCCCGCTCAGATCCATATACTCAAGCGCCGGGTAAGTTCTGTATTTTGCAAGTTCCTCTTCAGTAAGTGCACCGGTAACAGTATGTGTCCCGAATCTCATTGCAAGCATGACGCCTGATACCGTGCATAAGATAACTGCTGCGGCAGCAATGAAAATACCGACCTTTTTTCTTCCGGACAAGTTCTTCCGCCCATGTTTGTTTTCAGTAAAAACTTCAGGCAATGTTTTATACATCATCCAAACTGAAACAACCATCAGTATGACTGCAGCTGACATTGCCGCATACATTGCAACATACCAGTCTCCGTGTCTCTGAACAAGATACTCGCAAAAGCCTGTCGCTGCAAGCGAAACAAGGAACAGAATCCACAGCAGAACATGCTTTGATTTAAATCCGTTTGCCTTTAATGATCTTACACTGAAAACGACGAGAACGAAAGCCGCGGAAACCGCGCTGAACATCTGCGTTACACTTATAAATCCGTTGAAACGCGCAAAACTTGCATCATATCTTGTACTGTCTGCAACAAGTTCAGCGGCAGAAAACAGCAGCAAAAACAGCAGCGCTGTATTTCCTCTTTTGGGAAGCCCGTTTTTCATGGGCACCCCTCTTCTGTTGAAATAAAACCACAGTATGAAAACTGTTATGAGGGCCAGAATAATTGCTTCTGCAAAAAATGTTGCGAAGCGCCACTCTGTTACTCCTGAGCTGTCCGTTGCAGGAACTGCAATCGGAAGTTTTTGAAATACAGGGTTTTTTACAGTGAATTTGCTTCTGCAGGTCGAATTGAAAAAAGCACTGAGCCTTATAAATACTGTCAATACCGCGAATCCCGGAACAAGACAATCTAAAAGTAAAGTAACTTTTTTTACCGTTCCAACCCCTCTTAGCAGTAATACTGCAAGTAATACTCCTATAAGAACGCCCGGCATGCAGTAATTGCCTGACGAAAAAGACGTCATGGCTGAAACTAAGCTTTTATACTGCTCTGTATGACAGTACCAGTGTATATAACGTGCAAGCAAAAGCGAAAAACATATTGCAATCGGAGTTAAGGCAAAAACCGAACCGGCTTTTCCTCCTCTTGCAGTATACAGCGCAAGCGTCAAAGCAATACAGCAGACTGTCCCGAGAGTAATTACAACAGAACTCCAATAAATAAGCGTGCTGCCCCAGTAAAATGCGACCGTATTCATGTTCCCGGCCTCTCTTCTTCAGGCAGTGCACTTGCGAAACAGATTATGTCGCTCATAGTTCGTTCTGTTCCAAAATCCACAAGATTGACCGTTTTTCCCTGCATGGCGATTGTTGCTGTCTGCCCGCCGTCAAGAGCATATGCTTTCACGCAGCCTTTTTCCTGCATGTATTCTGCTGCCCTGTCTATCTTTGAACCATGACCGCCCGTCTTGTTGTCAATCATACAGAGATAGTGCAGCTCATCCTTTATACCGATTGCAGCTCTGGTATACTCAAGCCCGATCTCTCCTATCGGATAATCACTGCAGGGAACGATCTCCCCTCCGTCAACAAGCACAGGACCGAACGACAGTCCAAAGATCACATCATTGTCTTCAATATACTGACGAATTCCCTTTTCTGTAACTTCCTCGTCCCTGTATATAAAGAGCATATCGCCTCCGGACGTGAACATACAGACATCCACTTCTCCGGGCTGAAATCTGTATAGTTCTCTCCGGTACACGGTTATACCCATATTCCTGAAGTCATAGAAATCTCCGCTGACTGCTACAACCGCATTTGCCGCTTCACTCATAACTGTAGCATAATCCCTGACCGAAGACCCGTATTCATTTCCTGCAAGCGTACGTATGATCTGAGAACCGTCTGCAATTTTTATTTCCGCAAATGTGCAGACATCTCCTGCCCTGAGTTCCTTCCATGTTATAACGAGGATCGTATCATCACAATAGCAGTTGATCTCCGTGCCCGGGCTAAATTCTGTCTCTTCGCTCCATATCAGCTCACTGTCTGCTATCAGCTCCCCGGCACCGTCAATGACAGAACGTATCTCTGCAGGATCTGTTGTTGTTAAATATGCTGCCGGATCAGGTTTCGGGGCAACCGTTGTCCCCTCCGGGAGCTTATATACTTTTTTTATATAATACAGTCCGTCGAGTGCTTCAGCTCTGGCATTATTTATATACCTTTCCATGCTCGCAGAAATGTCCGCGCTTTCTTCTTTTGCTTCAGATGTCCCAAGCTCCGGATGTACTGTAAAAAGGACGAGCATCAGCGACAGTACAGATAAAATGATCCTCAAAATATTCCTAGCTTTCATAACAGTTTCCTCATTGCACCGTTCCGCCGCTGATGGTTTTAATGAGCGCGCTGTCCGGAACCGTAAGCCAATGCCCTCGGACATTTCTCGCTTTTACAGAAAGTATTTCTTCTTTGCAATAGCTCTCAGAATTTTCCAAAAGTCTGCCGAAGGCTTCGTTAAAAATATCCTCTGCGACACTGTCAATTAATTTGTTGTCCTCATCATACAGGTCTCTCCGGTTCTTTTCACCGGCTTCCTTTTCTGTGAGTATCTCTTTCGCCTCAGCATTTAAGTCCTTTTTTAGAGCATTCAGATCAAGGTAACGAAACCTTACATTCTGGACTGCGTCCAGTCCTGAAATGCTGCTCTCACCTTCGAGCTCGAATTTATAGCTTGCCTTTAGTGCATTGTAGGCAAGAACTGCATTCGCATCTTCTGAGCTGAAATCAAAATTAAACGCTGATACGCCGGTTATGCTCTCGTTCAATTTGTCATAATCTCCGTCAACAAGTGCCTCAAAGAATCCCTCAACTGCATCTGACGGGGCTTCCGCTGCCCTGCCGGCCAGCGTCCCTGCACTGATTCCCGCAATGCAAGCGATAACGGCCAAAGCAAAAGCTGCGGCCGCAATAACAAGCCAAGTACTGTTTATTTTGATTTTTTTATACCTGTCACCCATCCGGATCCTCTTTTATTATGACTTTCTAATGCAGTTGAAACAAAATATTTTAACATCTTTTCCGGTCGTTTACAATAAATTAAGGCATCGCATCCTTATATACACGGCAAAAGCCCGCGGAATAAATTCCGACGGGCTTAAAACGAATATAGCCGAAATTACTTGAGACCGTACTTTCTGTTGAACTTATCAACACGGCCGCTGGTGTCGACGAGTTTCTGTTTGCCGGTGTAGAACGGGTGACACTTGGAACAGATCTCAACCATGATGTCTTTTTTCGTGCTTCCTGTGGCGATCACATTGCCGCATGCGCACCTGATGGTCGTCTGCTGGTAATTCGGATGAATGCCTTCTTTCATTTTATTGCTCCTTATATAATGCTGTCTTGATTTGCCAAAGGCATAGTTACAAGACGCAGAGGCTATTATATCAGGGCATTCTTTGTTTTGCAAGCATTTTTATAAGATCGTGATATTTTTACGGGGTCTTAAAAAACACAGTATCTTTTCTTTCACTTTTTTGCCTGTGATCCGCTCCAAAGCTGCTGAATATGAGAGGATCTGTGCCCTGTAATGCTCCGCTCTGTTCCTTATCTCTTCATCGGTAAATACGGCATCTGTCTTGTAGTCCAGAACAACAATTCCGTCCTTCTCTTCAAAGAAGCAGTCGGCAACGCCCTGCAAAAGGACCTCGTCATCTTCCTCTGTATCAAAAAGCTCAGCTGCTTTCATCAGAATTGAAAATTTAAACTCTCTGGTGATCTTTTCGGCCTTTCTGAGCCTTATGCCGGTTTCTGAAGAGAGAAAGTCTGTTATAAGCCGCCTGTCAGCTGCTCTGTACTCTCTTTCGCTCATCACGCCTTCTGTCAGCAGCCTTTCCGCTTCCTTGTCCGTAAATTCTCTTCCTGAAAACGCGAAGATATCCATATGCTGAAGCAGCAAATGGGTGGCTGTTCCTCTCTCGGAAGCGCTTATCTTCGCAGTATCCTTTACAAAATCGGGCTCCGGAAAGCTCTGTCCGGATGAGTCAGTTCCTATTTGAATGCTGTCCTCATCCTCAGTTCTCCTGCCCTTTAATGCTGTGGCGGTTATCTTTGAAGGGAGTTCCTGAGCTTCTTTATGCGGATAGATAAATGATAGTCTTCTTTCTATCTCTGAGATCAGACCCTCATCTGCAGTGCTCTCCTCCGGTTTTTCTTTATATTCTTTTTCTTTACTTTCCGTATCCGCAGACCCATCCGCTCTGACCGGAATCAGCTCTACAGTTCTTCCTTTGTCTGCCAGCGCTGCCTTCAGATACCAGTCGAAAGGCGCTGCTGCCGTCAGCAGAGTTTCGGGCTCTATCGGAGAACGAACTTCTTCATTTAAGTCCGGGAAGATCTTCGGCGCTGCTGTCATGAAAAGATATTCTTTCGCTCTTGTCATTGCGACATAAGCAAGCCGCATCTCCTCGGATTTCATTTCGCGGTTCAAACGATATTTTATTGCATTGTAAGCGAGGGTCGGATACTCGATTCCTCTGGCATTGTCTGTGAGTTTGCTGCCGAGGCCCAGTTTCGGGTGTATAAGGACTCTTTTTTTCTCGTCGTTCGTATTGAATTTCCGGCAGAGATCGCTCAAAAACACGACAGGGAATTCCAAACCTTTGGACTTGTGGATCGTCATTATCTGTACAGCTCCGCCGGCAGCAGCTTTTGAGACCGGGTTTTTCCCGCTCGCAGCATTTCTTCTCAGCCGCTCCACAAACCTGTGAAGCCCCTTGTATCCGGCCTTTTCAAAGTCATCTGCAAGCTTCAAAAGCTCCAGCAGATTGCCCCTTCTCTCTGCTCCGCCCGGCATTGCGCTGAATATTGCAATAACATCGAGTCTGTTATATATATGAAACAGCAGCTCCCCGACCGGCAGATCGGAAGCTGTCGTTCTGAAATACTCCAGCGTTTCTGTAAAGCTTTTGCATTTTCCGTTTTCCGACGCGTTAAGACAGGTATATATATCTTTGTCCCTGCCTTCCGATCTGATCTCTGCAAGCTCATCGCTTGTAAAGCCGAACACGGGCGATGTCAGCGCCGCCACCAGAGGAATATCCCTGTGCGGATTATCTATAACTGAAAGTATGGATACGAGAGAGCTTATCTCTATGCTTGCATAATAATCCTCTCCCTGTCCCGAAGCGACGGGTATCCCGTATTTGCTTAAAGCCCTTCTGTATACAGGTCCTACACTGTTGGCGGAGCGGAGAAGTATCGCTATATCCCCGTATCCGAGCTCTTTAGGCCCGTTTTTTCCCATAACGGTAATTTTATCTGAGACAAGCTGTTTGATTTTTTTGGCGACGCAGTCCGCCTCATATTTTGTGCAGTCAGTTTTTTCTTCCCCGTCAGGTGTCTCGGGGATCTCGTATATCGATAAGCTGACCCTTTTCAGATTATCACCGGTCTCGTCATAGGCAGCACTGTATCTCAGTTCCGCGTCACTGTCGTAATTGATCTCTCCGGCTTCCTCAGACATACATGACCGGAATACGCTGTTTACGGCAGCGATTATCTCTTTTCTGGATCGATAATTCTCCTTCAGAAAAATCTTTCTGTATGCCGAATTCGGATCTGAAGAGTATTCCTTATATTTTTTCGTAAATATAGCGGGGTTTGCAAGACGGAAACGGTAAATGGATTGCTTTACATCACCTACAGCAAAAAGATTTCTTCCGTTATTTTCAGATACTGCGTTGATAATGGCCTCCTGGACATCGCTGATATCCTGGTATTCATCAACCATTATCTCTCTGAACCTCTCCGAGATACCGAGGGCTGTCTCAGTCGGTGTCCCGTCCTCATTTGTAAGTATCCGGGCAGCAACATGCTCCATATCGGAATAGTCTATAAGGCCCTGTCTTCTTTTTTCCGCAATGAAGGCGGCATCAAAATCTTCCGTCAGCCTTACCAGCGCCTCAAGCGCCGGAGCGGTTTCCGAGATCTGACGCAGGATACCCTCCGGATCAGTCGAAAAGTTTTCTGCGAGCGTTTTCAGTTCATCTTTGCATTTTTTTCTTCTCGCCTGAAGATGCTTCTTCAGAACCTCATCATATTCTCCTCTGATCCTGCCAAGCGTCGGGAAGTTTACATCAAGCGCCTTGGCTGTTTTTTCCCACCGGTCTCCGGTTGTCTCTGTGGCTCTGACAAGAGCTCTGAGTCCTTCAGCTGTTTCACTGAAGCTTGCCGTATATGCAGATGCTGCAGCCGCATCTGTCTGCATAAGACTTATAAGTTTGTCAAATTCACCCGCCCAAAAATGCGCTTTTCTCGAAACAGCTTTGAGCAGTTCCTCGCCCCAAGGCGTTTCTCCCGGGTCTTTTGCTCTTGCTGAGTCCGTTAGCAGCCTTTTTTGCTGTTCCAGCCATTTAGCCGGTCTTGCATGGCTCTGCATTTTTGCATGGAGGTCCAACAATGTCTCCGTAAGAGCCGAATCATCTGTTCCCCGGCCTATATTGTCCGCAAGAGTTTTGAATCCCTTGTCATTCTCTATATTCAGGTAGTATTCTTCCAGGACCTTGTCTGCCACGGTCTTTCTTATGGTTTCAGCCCTCTCCTCGTCCGCGACTTTAAAGCCCGCGGGGAGATCGGCTGTCTGGCAGTTTTCTCTGAGTATATCCGTACAGAAGCTGTGAATGGTGCCTATTTTTGCGTTGGCTGTTTTGGCGCTTTCCCTTCTCAGTTTTTCCTTCAGCTCATCCGGAAGCACATCTTTTTCCAGAGTTTCCTGTATCTCCTGCTTTATTCTGGACCTGAGCTCTGCAGCAGCTGCTTTTGTAAAGGTGATTACCAGAAAATCCTCTATGCCCGCATCGGTTTCCCTGAGATATCTCATAAGGCGTTCAGTGAGCACCTTGGTCTTTCCGCTTCCGGCTCCGGCGGAGACCAAAACGGCACCGTTTTCGGTGTATATTGCCGCTTCCTGGGAAGGAGTAGGTTTAAACTTCGCGTTCATTGCGTTTCTCCTTCTATCTGCTTCCATGCAGTCTCGTTCTTGCGCTTCGGTCTGAACCTGACTTTATCTCCGTTTATTCCGTCTGTAAACCTGCAGACTTCTTTGTACTCGCAGTATTGACAGGAATCCAGTCCCTCGGATCTGAGCGGGGAAGCTTCTATTCGTCCCTTTCGTATCTCCTCAGCCATGCCTGTAAGGCAGCGTTCAACATGCCTGGACAGCGCGCCCATCCGCTCTGTGCTAACCGTAATGCTGGGCATCAGGATCTTCTTTTCTTCATTGTTCTCCCAGGCAGCTATTATCTCCGGATCATCTGTTACAAGACCGGTCCTTCTGATGTCCTTAAATCTGGCTTTTTTTATGTCCGCATCGGATATATCACTTTTGGCAGTAACAGGTTTGAATTTGGCAGGCACATACATTATCCCAGCAGGGACAACTTCACTTCCGTACAATCCGCTCCCGTTTTTTTCAAGCGCGAACAGATAAAGGAGCATCTGAAGATCGAGCCCGTATGAGATATTTGAAATATTGAATTTCTTTGCTCCCGTCTTGTAGTCCGCGATCCTTATATAAAGCTTCCCATTATGCTCAAAACCGTCAACTCTGTCGATCTTCCCGGTGAGCGTTGCTGTATCTTTTCCGTCCCCAAGCTTTAAAACTCCCAGAGTTTCATTTTCGGAAAGATCCAGTTCAAAGTTCAGCGGTTCAAAATCCGTGCTTTTCAGTTCTTCCGCCATTTCAAAGGCTATTTTTTTGGCATCGTTTTCCAGTCTGGAAAACAGATGTTTAAATCTCCCGCTCTGCTCAGAAAGACCTCCGAGCACCTCTTCGGCGTAAGCTTTTATCGCTCTGGAAACGGCAGCTTCCACATCTTCGGCTTTTGCCTTTTTAAAGCCGCCGATTTTCTTTATGTCGCTTGCAGTATGCTCCAGCACATAGTGGATAAAGCTTCCGTATTGCGCAGCATCCATCTCCTGCTCTCCGTCCTTCGAGGTTTTGAGCCCGTATTTGCAGAAATAAGCGTAAGCGCATTTAACATAAGTATCTGCTCTTGTCGGATTCAGTTTCAGACTGCTTCCGTACAGCTGCCTGACACTTTTAGAAGAAAGCGAGCCTCTGTCTGTCCCGGCCGCCTTTTGAAGCGTTTCAAGCCTTGCAGGATAATTCCGTCTCAGGTACTCCGCTGCAGCTGTTTGTTTTTCTCCCGGCGAAGATAATGAGTTCGCAGCAAGCTCCGTAACCTGCGAAAGTGCTGACATCTCAGCTTCCGTCACATCCCCGGGCCGAATCTCTTCCCCAAACATCTTTGAGGCTTTTTCCATAATAAACGAAGGTGCGACTATATTTCCCTCTTCATCAGTCGAGGTATAGCTCATATAGAGGCTCTCGGAGGGAAGGCTCAGGCAGTTGTAGATAAGAGTATACTCCGCCCAAACTGCCTGATCATCATCTTTGATGTCTATATCCAGCGTTTTTAGCTCCTGTCTTTCTCTGCCGGTAAAAACACCTGTTTCGGTTCCCGCAGCAGGAAGCGCTTCGTTGGAGGCGCCAAGAATCAGCAGATGTCTGATATTGCGTCTCCGCATCCTGTCAAAATCACCTGCAGCGACCCTGTCCAAAGCGACCGGGATCCTGCCTGTCTCATATCTGGAGAGCAGGGCAATTATCAGCTTCCCAAAATCCTCCGTATTCATGGGCGAGTCACCCAAAGTAAGCGCTGCCTGCTCAAGAGCATTCACAACAGTCTTCCATAAAACTGCATATTCGGAAGCAAGTTCCTCTGCTCCGGTTTCCCTGAGCTCCGCAGCTCTTTCATCAAGTCTTTGTGCAAGCTCAGCCTCCGTCAGATATTCGGCCAGCGCTTTCAGGTGCTCTTCCGCGGTCTTCGCCTCTTTTTCCTTAGCCTCACAGCTCAGAAGCGGCTTTGCAATCCGTTTTCTGACTGCATTTATCCTCGCCAGTTTTTCCTCGCTTTCAGCGGTAATTTCCGCGCCAAAACCGTCAGGGTGCCTCCTCCAGTCTTTTTCGGAGTGCCAGGCACTGCTCCAGAGTCTCCAGCGGTTTAAATAGTTTTCGAGCAGATCGCAGTCCTCACGGCTTTCTCCCGTGAGTCCGTATCTGATATAGGTAATAATATCCTCTCTGTTCCAGCCTCCGCAGATTATCTCATACACCCCTGCGATCATAGCCGGGAAAGGTTTTGAAAGCAGGTTGCTCTTTTTGCTTAAGAACAGCGGGATCGAATACATGTCGAAGGTGCTCTTGAGCGCTGTCTCATAACGTTCAAAGCCCCTGATAGCCACAGCGATATCCCTCCAGCGGCAGTCTTTCTCACGAACGAGTCTGAGTATCTCTCCTGCGGCCATTTCGCATTCGTCAAAAACAGAAGCCGCCGAACAGAGCTTTACATTGCTCTCTCCCTCGAACTTTTCCGGGGGAATGCTGAGAATGTTTTTTGCAAGAGCTGCCGCGGAGCTGTCTTTCCCCACCGCATTTCTGCATGCAGTGCCCTTGAATTCAATACCATTTTTCTTCGAAAAGGCGTGAAACTTCTCCGCTGCAGCCACAGACATCGCAAAGATCTCATTTTTGGGGTCTTCAGGGTCTATGGTGAGACAGACAGTGAGATCGGCCCCGTTTTCCGCCAGTGCGAATAGAACCGAGTACTCCTGAAATGTAAAATCTGTAAATCCGTCTGCATATATCTTCAGGCCTTCGCCGATCTTTTTCTCTCCGATAAATCTGCAGAGGTTTGTAAGCCTGTCCGCTGGGTCTGCTTTCCCGGAGAGGATCGCCTCCTCGTAGGCATTCATCAGAACGCAGAGGTCTTCAAGCTTTTTCCTGAGCACAGAATCTTCACATCGCGCTGCTGCCTCGCTGAGTCTCTCGGCCGTGATCCCGGCCGCCTTAAGTTCATCTATCGTCTGGAGCAGCAGCTCCTGTCTGTCCGCTTTTCTGTTGAGGCTTCCGTAAAAGTTCAGTTTCCCGCTTGAGAGTTCCATAGCCTCATAAAGGCACAGGAATCTCCCTCCTTTATCGATAAACTCCGGCTCTCTGCCCCCGTATTCCGAGTAGAGATTTCTTGCAAGCCCCGTAAAACTCATCACTTCGGCATAAAGAGAAGCGCTGTCTCCGCATGCTTTGCAAAGCTCTCTTTCTGCCTCATGGCTGTACTGCTCCGGCACCAGAAGTATATAGCCGCCGATGCCCTTGCTCACCGCAAGCGCCAGTTCTCCGAGTATTGAAGTTGTTTTGCCAGTTCCGGCTTTTCCGTAAATCACTCTGATCATGGCCATATTTTATCAGTTGTAGCTCAAAATTTAAAGTGCTATAATATCCCTACTTTTGACATAAAAGGACCCTGTAAAATGAATAACGAACTTACTCGCGAAGATATCAGAAAAATGCAGGAAGAGCTTGAAGAAAGAAGGCTCGTCACCCGCCCGAAGATCATGGAGGATGTTGTAAGAGCAAGATCTTTCGGCGATCTCAGTGAAAACGACGAATACAAGACCGCCAAAAAAATGCAGCGGGAAAATGACGCGAGAGTCAGATATCTTGAGCGTATGATAAAGACTGCAACGATTATTGAAGATACATCCTCTTCGGATGAGGTCGGTCTTTATGACCTTGTAGGCGTATATATGCCTGAAGATGACGAGACCGTTACTCTCAGCGTGGTAACAACTGTCAGAGTTGACCCGGGCAAAGGCTTCATAAGCAAAGAATCTCCCCTCGGTCAGCAGCTGCTCGGAAAAAAGGTCGGCGTTTCTTTCACCGTCAGGGTCAGTGACACGTATTCATACGAGGCAAAAGTCGTCAGCATAGAAAAAAGGGAAGACGACGGATCCGCTCCGCTCCTTTCCCACTGAATGAAAGGCCTGATCAGGAAAAATATAATACTGATCCTGTGCTTTGCGCTACTTGTCGGAGCGTTCGCTGAAAGTGCCTCCGCCGACTCTTCTCTGGAGACTTCTACCGCCGGAATATACGAATGGCGTCAGAACACCCCTCAGGAGGGCGATAAGGAAGGTCATGTGCGGTGGGCAGACCTCTATGGAGATCTCGTCTGGGGGAGCGCCTGCTGCGTGCTGTCCGTCGCCATCCAGATCGCAAGGACCGATCTTGTAAAAGTGGATGAAAGCGCGGAAGTATTCGATAACCGGGTCGGGCATATGACCGGTTTTAACCCCGCAAGCTTTGCCCGGGCCTGGAGAGAGTCCGGGTATCTCTACTACGATGCGTATATAGCAAGCTGGCAGCGCGTTTCCGACATCGTGCCGGGCTTTGAGCTCGTCACCGGTACTGTCGAAGGCTTTGAACAGACTGCTCTATACCGCTATCTTTTCGATGCTTCAAACAGGAAGACCATTGTCCGTGATTTTACAACGCTTCTCAACGACGGTTTTTACCCGATCGTTCAGTGCTACGGGAGCTATGGTTCCCACTATGTGCCTGTTGTCGGTGTTTCGGAAGATGATGTGATAGTCGTCGACCCGGCGGACGGGAATGTAAAAAGCCTTTTTGATGTCCGTGTTACCAGATACAGCAGGCGCTGGTTTCCCAAAGCGTTTCGGGACTTCTGCAGCAGCAATTTCGGCACAGAGGGGGTCGGTTGCTGCCTTCTGTATACTGCAGACAGTTCCAGAAACCGGGAGGACTTTACCTATACGCTCTGTCTCGACGCAGGTTTCGATATCTCATTAAACAGAAGCTCTGAAATAAAAAAATACCCTTACTCGTCTTCAAAAACTTTGTATTATGCAGAAAATAACGATTTTTATACGGCAACCAGACTTTTTGAAAACGATGAAGGCGAGTACTGGTATGAGGTTATGTTCGAAGATTCCTTTGCCTATTTACCTGCAGACGCGACAAATGAATATATGCCTCAGGGGCTTCTGGATATTCTGTCTCCGCCTCCTGCTGAAAAGAATGAATAAAACGCTGCGACCATTGCCGCAGCGTTAATTTATTATTGCAAATGTCACTTTGTTTCCACCGGTCTCCTTTGCTCCGTCAAGTGCTTTCTCAGCTCTTTTCAAAGCATCTCCGGGGCTTTCTTCGTCCTGTTTTTCGGCATATCCGATGCTGAGAGTCTGCATGCCTTCACTGCAGCCGCTGTTTTTTATCCCCTCTTTTTCTACTCTCTTTCCGATCTCATCGAGATACGAATACGCCGTTTCCTGATCCGTATTCAGGAAGATGCTGACAAACTCATCTCCGCCGTACCTGGTGCAGAAACCGCCTTTTTCAAGCGTCACCTCATATATGCATTTTGCCGCTTTCTTCAGTGCCGCATCGCCGGATACATGGCCTTCCGTATCATTAAATACTCTGAAAAAATCCAGGTCGGAAACGGCCACGAAATATCCTCCTTCACAATCAGGGAAATCTGAGAAATATTTATCCAAAGCGTTCCAGTTGGGAATCCCGGTGAGCCCGTCAGTCATGCCTGCAAGGGCAAGCTTTTCATTGATCATGAAATTCTTTGCAGAGCGTGTGCGAAGATATCTGGCTGCTAGCCCTGCAGCGGCAAGAACCACGAAATATACAGCGGTATAACCGGGGCCCAGGTCCCTGTTCGTGACAAAGAGAAGGCACACTGTGCTTAATGCGGCGAAATACCAGAGTCCTGCCTTGCTCATCTGCTTATCATAAAATACGATGACCCCATACATAACGGCAGCCGCAATCAATGCATATGAAAATACGGACCTCAAAGAATCGCTCACAAAGAAAAGCGTCAATCCGACCGCGAAAACCGCATAATAAATCTCACAGCAGATCTCAAGGCTCTCGCTCTTTGTATCTTTTTTTGAAAGCATGTGGCCTAATGCTATCATCTCTGCGACAGATACTGTAAGTAGTATTATCTCCGCTGCTTTATTCATATCCGCGCTTCTTACGGTCAGATAAAACCCTGTCAAAGAATCGCTTATTATGAGCACGAGCTGTATCACCGCGACCAAGAAAGCAGCAACAAGCGTTCTTACAGCTTCCGCTGTAAGAGATTCCCGGCGGAAATGATCCTCCTGCAGAACATTCATCTCGCCGGTATATTTCCCGGTATCCAGAGAATCCCTGATTCCGGAGACTATATCGCTTATTATCTTTTTTGCCGTAATCTGTCCCATAACTAAATTATTATAACATGTGAGGGCTTTCACTGCAAATAACTGTCTCTTCTTTTTGTATTATCTGTGAATAAAATCGCGTTTCCTTGAAAAACCGACTGTTTTATGTTAGTTTATATGTAATATTCCGTGAATAGAAAGGAGCCTGTGGGCAATGAATATATACGAATCTGCTGAAGACTATCTTGAAGCTATGCTCGTGCTTCAAGAAAAGCACGGATATATCCGCTCCATCGATATCGCCAATCACCTGGGAGTTACAAAACCCAGTGTTTCATATGCCGTAAAGCGCCTTCGCGAAGGCGGTTACCTGACCATGGACGAGAACAGTTTTATTAAGCTTACTCCGGAGGGCATGGAGATCGCAAGCAAAATCTATACTCGCGAAAAAGTGCTCACCCGCTTCTTCATATATCTCGGCGTAGATGAGAAGACCGCAAAAGAGGACGCCTGCAGGATCGAGCATGACCTGAGCGAAGAGACCTTCGCGGCTTTAAAAAGTCATGTCGAATCTCTGAAATGAAATACAGTAAAGTATTTAATTCCTTCCTTCTCGTCTTTGGCATACTCTGCTGGCTCTACTATCTCGGGATGGGATTTGCCGTGCGCTTCGGCCAGTCATTTCTTTGGGTCTGGCCGCTTCTCGGCACATTCTGCATCGCGAGATACTTTATTGTTAAAAAAGCCCTTGCCTCCGGCAAGGCCCCGGCAAACAGAAAGCTTATAATCGCATTTCGTGTCGCAGTTGTGATTTGTCTGGCCGTTTTTCTTTTTGCCGAAAGCTTTATCATCTCAGGCGCTTTTGAAAAGGCTCCCGACGGGCTCGACGCGATAATAGTGCTCGGCGCCCGCGTCAACGGGCTCGTTCCATCCGGAGCCCTAGTACAGAGGACTGAAAGAGCCGCGGTCTACTTAAATGAAAATCCCGGTACAGTCTGCATCGCCTCCGGCGGGCAGGGAAGCGGGGAGGAGATCAGCGAAGCTCTCTGTATAAAGCAGCAGCTCCTTTCCCTTGGAATATCCGGGGACAGAATAATTCTTGAGGACAGCTCCACGAACACCGCCGAAAATCTGGCCTGCAGCACGGATCTTCTGCCTGATAATACGGAAACTGTCGGCATAGTCACCAACGATTTTCATGTGTACAGAGCTCTTCTGATTGCGGGAAACTACCCCGGGTATGAATTTTACGGCATTCCCGCGAAGTCCACTCCTTACGGGTTTATCCACTACGCCATGCGCGAGTTTTTCGGGCTCGGTAAGGGGATATTGAATCACGAACTTGTATTTGCGGGATGAGTGTAATGATATGAACAGTATTCTTTTTGCAACAGGAAAAAAAGGTATTATTATAGACATCATTTTTGCCGTAGCGGGGAGCTTCCTTGTTGCGGCAGCTTTGAGCATGTTCACTGTACCGAACGACATAGCTCCGGGCGGGGTAACCGGTCTCGCCACAGCTCTCGCGCAGATCCTTCCGATAAAGATCAGCGTGCTTACATTTATACTTAATGTGCCTTTATTGCTCTGGGCATGGAAAGATCTGGGCATTAAATCCGTCTTTATGACTATTGTCTCCACCGCTCTTCTTTCCGTATTTATAGAGTTCACGGACCGTATTCTCCCGGCATATACCAACAACGAGCTTCTGGCATCAGTTGCGGGCGGAGCCTTGAGCGGTCTCGGGGTCGGGATCCTGTTTCTGCGCGGCATAAGCACCGGAGGTACCGATCTCATAGCACTGCTTCTCAAAAAGCTCTTCCCCAACGGCGCTCTCGGCACTCTTCTTCTCATAGTGGACGCGACTGTAGTCCTGATTGCTGTCTTTATTTTCAAGGAGATCGAAGTTGCTCTGTACTCGACTATAAGCATTTATGTCTCCTCAAAAGTGATCGATGCCCTCGGACAGGGCGTCGACTACGCGAAAGTAATCTATATCGTTACGGATAAAGGAGATGAAATATCCAAAGTCCTCAACACTTATACAGACCGCGGCACTACGGCTATCGCGGCAAGGGGCGGCTATACGGGGGACAGCAAGCAGCTCATTATAAGTGTTACGAGGCGCAATGTGCTTGCCCAGACCATTCGCCTCATAAAGCAGACAGATCCTTCAGCCTTTACCTATGTGACGGACTCGACTGAAGTCCACGGTGAGGGCTTCAAGCCCAATTGAGGCAACTCCCTCTCAGATATCTTTTTCCATCGTGACCGCGGTGTAATCTCCGCGGTCTTTTTCTTTTCCGGTAATCACGAAGCCCTGCGAGCTCCAGAAGGCAACAGCATCCTCGTTGCTTGAGGCGCACTCAAGGGAGAGTTTATCATAGTTTTGCGCTTTCATGGCTGCTCTCACATCCGCAAAGATCTGTGAACCGATGCCTTTCCCCTGGAGCTCAGCATCCACCATGAACCAGCCTATAAACGCGTCATCCTTCTCGGGATATCCTGTAATGAGATCCATTACTGCCGTGAGCTTATCATCTTTATCATAGAATCCGACAAAGAACTTGTCCGTCTCTCCTGCCCCGTCCGGCACCTCGCTTATTACCTCCGTAAGGCTGTCGGGCGTCGGCTCGGTATTCATGCAGCTGTAGTATTTTGTATTTGCCTTTGCGAGATCATAAACATCGGAGATATCCGATCTCGTTATACGTTTCACTTTATACTCCGAAGAGAGCGATTCTATATCGAGCTCATCGCAGCGATTGCCGCTTTCATATTCTATCGCCTTGCGGAACTGCGTCTCGTAAAGCTCTCTGTAGGTCCCGTTCATCGCGAGAAGCTCCTCGTGGGTCCCCTGCTCGGCAATGATTCCATCTTTTACGACAAGAATACAGTCCGCCTTCAGGATCGTCGAGAGCCTGTGCGCGATAACAATGCTCGTTCTGCCCTTCATCATCGCTTCCAGAGCATCCTGGATAGAGTTTTCCGATATCGAATCCAGCGCGGAAGTCGCCTCGTCCAGGATAAGGATCTTCGGGTCCTTGAGAATGACCCTTGCTATGGATATCCTCTGTTTTTCTCCGCCCGAGAGCTTGAGCCCCCTGTTTCCGACCTCTGTGTTGTATCCGTCCGGCTGTGCGACTATAAAGTCGTGGATATTCGCGATCCTGCAGGCTTCCTCTATCTCTGCTTCCGTGGCATCGTCTTTTGCATAGCGCAGATTTTCCAGAATGGTTCCGTTAAACAGATAGGTCTCCTGCGTGACGACCCCTATACACTTGCGCAGATATTCCAGATCGAAGTCCCTTACATCTGTTCCCGCGACTGTGACCTTTCCTCCGACAACATCATACAGTCTCGGGATCAGATTTACGACTGTCGATTTCCCGGAGCCCGAGGGGCCGACTATCGCGTACATTTTTCCGCCCGGAACCGTGAAGTTTATATCTTTCAGGAGTTCCTTATCCGGAGTGTATGAAAATTTAACGTGATCATAAACGATCGGCTGATCGGTCACATCGGGTTTGAGGCCGTTTTCGGGCGAGACGATGGTGTTCTCCCTGTCAAAGTAATCAAAGATTCTGGTAAAGAGCGCGAGTGACCTGGTGAAGTCCACCTGCAGATTCAGAAGCGATTCCACGGGTCTGTAGAGCCTGTTTATCAGAGCGACCGTTGCGGTGATGGTGCCGACAGTCAGCGACGAGTCCATCCTGCTTATTATGAAATACCCACCCGCGAAGTATATGAGAAGAGGCCCTATCTGGGTAAACATGCCCATCAGCATGCCGAACCATTTTCCGCTTCTCTGTTCCTTGAGCGAGATGTCCGTGACTTCTTTATTAACTTTTACGAAATTTTCGTATTCCTGCTTCTCGCGCGTAAAGATCTTTACAAGCATCGAGCCCGAGACTGAGAGGGTCTCATTGATTACCTGATTGAGCTCGTCATTTTTTGCCTGGCTCTCGGTGAGCAGTTTCCATCTTGTCTTGCCGGCTGTCCTTGTAGGCAGTATCAGAAGGGGAATCACGACGATCCCGACCAGTGCCAGAGGCGCGCTCATTGAAAACAGCGCGATAAGCGTCGTTATGACCGTCGCTATGTTGCTGACTATCCTTGAGAGAGTCCCGGATATCACGCTGCTGACACCGCTTATGTCGGTATTCATCCTTGTTATGATATCGCCCTGCTTCTCGGTCGTAAAAAAGGAGTGCGGCATATACTGCAGATGCTTGTACATCTGGTTTTTCATGTCAAAGATGATTCGCTGCGAGATCCACGCGTTGATATAGCTCTCAAGCACGCCGATCGCCTGGCTCACTGTAAGCGCGGCAAAAGCGGCAACAAGCAGCTTTATCAGCAGCGCCATATCTTTCCCGACCAGCGCCTGATCTACGATCTTTCCCGTGATTATAGACGGGAGCAGTCCGACTGTTGCCGAGAGCAGTATAGCTATGAACACAAACAGAAACTGCAGCCAGTAGGGCTTCAAGTAAGATAATATCCTTACAAGCAGTTCTTTTGTGACCTTCGGCATGTTGGATTTCTCTTCTTCAGTCAGAAATCCTCTCGGGCCCATCGAGCCTCTCATTCCGCCCGGCATAAATGATCCTTTCCCTTAAAACAGCGAGGACTGCTTCTTCAGCATTTCCTGTTCGTTTATCTTCTCTTTCCAGCATTTGTGGCACATGGCCATATAACTGTCGTTGCCTCCGAGCATGACCTGGCTGCCCTCGGTCACTATTCGCCCCTCGGCATCGATCCTGGCGTTGACCGTCGCCTTTCTGCCGCAGGCACAGACAGTCTTTATCTCCGTTATCGAATCCGCAAGCTCCATGAGCCGCGCAGCTCCGGGGAAGAAGTGCGTGAGAAAGTCTGTCCTCAATCCGAAGCAGAGGACCGGCACATCCTGCTCATCGACGATATCCCTGAGCTGGTCTATCTGCTCGGGCGTAAAGAACTGGGATTCATCGGCTATGATCACATCCGTTCTGATATGTTTCGAATACTCTTCCTTGATATCCAGCTCAGGGGTGATGACCGTCGCCTTCCGCTCAAGCCCTATGCGGCTTTTAATAACATCCGCTCCGTCTCTTGTATCGGTGCTCGGCTTTATCAGCCAGACCGTCATTCCCAGCTCCTCATAGTTGAACTGGGTTATCAGCGCCTGAGCGGATTTAGACGAGCCCATCGCCCCGTATTTGAAATACAATTTGGCCATATCTTACTTCCCCGTTTTTGCATTCAGATTTTAATACATACAATTATAATTAATGGCGGATAAAAGTCAATTTGCATTGAAGCCTCTGCCGTGATAAAATCTCAATAAGCTAATCTCCGGAGGTTTTTTATGGCTGATGACATAATCATTATCGGGATAGCCGGGGGTACCGGCAGCGGCAAGACAACGATCACCAGAAAGATCATGAAGCGCTTCGGCGGAAACGTCTCGGTCGTCTACCATGACAACTACTACAAAGCGCATCACAGTCTCAGTTACGAAGAGAGATCGAAATTGAACTATGACCATCCGAATTCCTTCGACACCGAGCTCATGATCTCAGACCTTAAGGCACTGCGTGAAGGAAAGCCCATAGAATGCCCCGTCTATGACTATTCCATACACGACAGGTCCGAAAAAACCATAACCGTATATCCGACAAAGGTCGTAATCGTCGAAGGCATCCTTATCTTTGAAAACAGAGAGCTTCGCGATCTGATGGATATAAAGATCTTCGTCGACTGCGACGCCGATGTCCGTATACTCAGGCGTATAATAAGAGACGTCAGGGACCGGGGCAGGAGCCTGGACAGCGTGGTAAATCAGTATTTGAATACCGTCAAGCCAATGCACGAGCAGTTTGTGGAGCCCAGCAAGAAATATGCGGATGTCATCATCCCCGAAGGCGGGCACAACAAGGTGGCGATGGATATGGTGCTTGAGCGCATAAACGCCCATCTGAAAGACAAAAAGGAGAATTAAAAATGTCAACACCTCACAACAGCGCCAAAACAGGCGATTTCGCAAAGACCGTTTTAATGCCGGGGGATCCGTTAAGATCCAAATTCATAGCCGAAAACTTCCTAACAGACCCTGTTCTCGTCAACAACGTGCGCGGCGTTCAGGGCTATACAGGCACATGGAAGGGGACTAAAGTCTCGGTCATGGCCTCAGGCATGGGCATGCCCGCGATCGGCATATACAGCTGGGAGCTTTATAAATTTTACGATGTGGAGAGCATCATAAGAGTCGGCTCCGCCGGCGCCATGGTTGATGATCTGAATCTGCTCGACCTTGTGATCGCGGAAGGCGCCTGCACGGATACAAACTACGCTTCCGCGTTTGAGCTGCCCGGTACCTTCGCTCCGGTCGCGGATTTCAAGCTTCTTTCCGCGGCGGTCGAGAGCGCGAAGGAGCTCGGCGCGAAGTTCAAAGTCGGCAATATTCTCTCCTCGGATAATTTCTACCTGCCTGCAGGCAGCAAGAGAAACGATATCTGGAGATCTATGGGCGTTCTCGCGGTCGAGATGGAATCTGCCGCTCTGTATATGAACGCTGCCGCCTGCGGAAAGCGAGCGCTCTGCATCTGCTCTATCTCCGATCACCTCTACAAATCCGGAGAGCTCTCTCCCGAGGAGAGGCAGACCGGTTTCTCGCAGATGATCGAGACAGCCCTCAACACCGCCGTTAAGATGGAAGAATAATTTCTTCAAAACAACAATAAAAGACTGTGACAAAATGAATGTCACAGTCTTTTTAATTGCTTTATTACAGCTGCTTCTGGGCGTTGATCTTGACGCCGGGGCCCATTGTGGAGGCTGTTGTGCAGGATCTGATGTACTGGCCCTTTGCTGTCGAGGGCTTTGCCTTGATGATGGCAGCCATCAGTGTGGTGTAGTTCTCGTTGAGCTTTTCGGGGCCGAAGCTTACCTTGCCGATGGGGCAGTGGATGATGTTGGTCTTGTCGAGTCTGTACTCGATCTTACCGGCTTTAGCCTCCTGAATAGCCTGCTTGAGGTTCGGAGTGACTGTTCCGGCTTTCGGCGAAGGCATGAGGCCTTTCGGTCCGAGTATCTTACCGAGACGGCCGACTGTTCCCATCATATCAGGAGAAGCGATGACCGTGTCGAATTCAAACCAGTTCTCTTTCTGGATCTTTTCGACATATTCCATGCCGCCTGCGAAATCCGCTCCTGCTGCGAGGCATTCCTCGACCTTGTCTTCCTTGCAGAAAACAAGGACCTTTACCTGCTTGCCCGTTCCGTTCGGAAGAACTATAGCGCCGCGGACCTGCTGGTCAGCGTGTCTTCCGTCAACGCCGAGCTTGACATGGAGCTCGACAGTCTCATCGAATTTTGCTTTGCTTGCCTGGCATACCAGGGCGAAAGCATCAAGAGAATCATAGAGATTGACTCTGTCTATGAGCTTTGCGCTCTCTTTGTAATTTTTACCTCTGAACATTTTCTTACCCCCTTACTCGCCGACGACAACGCCCATGGAGCGGCAGGTGCCGGCTATCATGCTCATTGCCGATTCGATATCCGTGCAGTTGAGGTCTTTCATCTTCTGCTCGGCTATCTTGCGTACATCTTCTTTGGAGATCGTAGCGACCTTGTCTCTCTGGGGGACACCGGAAGCCGTCTCAATACCGCAGGCCTTCTTGATGAGAAGAGCCGCGGGGGGAGTCTTGGTGATAAACGTGAAACTGTGGTCTGCATAGACCGTGATGACGACAGGGATCATCATTCCCATATCGCCCTTGGTGCGCTCATTGAAATCCTTTGTGAACTGCCCGATATTGACGCCGTACTGGCCGAGTGCCGGGCCTACAGGGGGAGCCGGGGTTGCCTTACCGGCAGGAACCTGGAATCTGACGTATCCTATAACTTTCTGTGCCAATTTTCAGCACCTCTTTCTTTTAATCTTTAAGTGGTTCGACCTGATCGATCTCCAGATCTACCGGAGTCTCTCTGCCGAACATTGAGACCACGACACGGACCATGTCCTTCTCGGGGTCCAGTTCCTCGACGGTTCCTATGAAACCGGACAGCGGTCCGTCCATGACCTTAACGCTGTCGCCGACTTCAAATCCGACGAGGATCTCCCGGTGCTCAACACCGAGATCGTAGATTTCCTGATCCGTAAGAGGGATCGCTTTTCCGCCGCTTCCTACGAATCCTGTTGCGCCGCGAACGTTGCGGACCAGATGCCAGGTATCATCCGCCATCTCCATCTTGACAAGCACGTAGCCGGGGAAGATCTTTCTCTCGTAGGATCTCTCTCCGTTGTCCGTATGCTCGGTGACGGTCTCTGTGGGAATATTTACATCGACTATCCTGTCCTGCATTTTGCGGTTTTCAGCTGCTTTCAGTACAGCGTCCGCAACGGCTTTTTCATATCCCGAGTATGTGTGGACCACATACCATTTAAGATCAGCCATTATCTTATCCTGCCAGTGTCAGAAGCGCTTTGATCAGAAGCTGCGCGAGCTCGTCGAATCCCCAGATGGCTATTCCTGAGACGACCATGACTCCGAGTGCGATTCCGGAGTTCTTAACAAGCTGTTTGCCTGTAGGCCATACGACTTTCTTGAGCTCTGACTTCATCTCTCTGAACCATTTGCCGATCCTCTTGAAGAAACCGGGCTTTGATTCATCTTTCTTGACGGCGGCGGTAGTGGTCTTTACGGGAACGTTACTTTTCTTTTCCTCTGCCATTTTCTGTCTCCTTCAAGAACTTATTTCGCTTCGACATGCTTGGTGTGTTTTCTGCAGAAAGGACAATACTTCATTCTCTCAAGACGGTTCGAAGTGTTCTTCTTGTTCTTGACCGTATTGTAGTTTCTCTGCTTGCATTCTTCGCATCTGAGTGTAATTTTGACTCGTGCGTCTGCAGCCATATTATCGGCACCTCCTATTATTATTTACCCGTTTGCTTTCGGGCATTGCCTCCCTAATCCGCCCGGGGCTAAGCGTTTTTGCGCGCAAAAACATACCTCTCAGGCGACAGGTAAAACATAATATATCACGCAGATCCGCATCAGTCAATCGTTTTTTGCCGATTTTTCCGACTTTTTCTGTGTTTTTTCGCCGATATTTATCTTAATAATTATTACTATGCAGATACAGACCGCCAGGGCGAGAGCCAGACACTTTAAAGTCCGTATATTTGCCTCCCTGAGCTCCAAACCGGAGCCCTGTTCCGTCGTTTCCTCCCGGGCTGATCCTTCTTTTTGATACGCGTCTCCCGTTTTAATAATAAGGTTCCCTCTTGGAGGCAGGCTGAGCGTGAAACGGCTCTCTTCCTCAGGCTCCGGACTTGGCTCCGGGGAAGCGGAGGGCTCGGGAGACGAAAGCGCGCCGTTTAAATACAGATCCGCCTGCTCAGGCAGGTATTCTGCCGCGTAATACTCCCCGTCAAACCACAGTTCATCCGTCCAAACCGGCGTCGGTTCCGGCGCGAGCGTTATCTGCGGGATCGGTGTCGCAGCTGCGGAAGGCTCCGGCGCTGCAGTCGGAGGAACGGGCGTCTGAGCGGTCTGCTTCTCTACAGTTTTTGTATCGATGTAAGTATTCCGGTCGTCCCCTGTTGCCGCGGCGGTATATATGTCATATCTGTTTCCGCTTTCTTTGCTCACGCTGACCGAAGGCGTTAAAGAGTGTCCGCAGTATATACAGATAAGTGTCAGACACGCGTCATTGTTCCCGTCCCACAGCCAGATGACGGAGGCCGGGTTCCCGCTTTCATATGTATGTGTATCCTTAATATATACAGTGACTGTTTCTTCGTTTCCCGCTCCGTCGACAGCTCTGATCACGCAGCTTCCGGTCGTTTTAATGTCATACCTGTCATGGTAAGGGAACAGCTCAGTGCCGTTTAAGTAAACCGTAAGGTCCCCGTCTCCATCATCGGAAACGGCAAAAGACGGAAGATAACAGTAAGTTCTTCCGTCTTCAATGCCTGAAATAACAGGCGCGAGGGTATCCGCGCCTTCCGCGAAAGCGCAAATGCAGAAGGCTGCGGATAACACCAGTATTATAATTATTTCAGATATTATTCTTTTCGTAAGCTTAATCGTCTCCGCCGAGAGCTTCCAGTCCGGTGGTGTTTTCGACCTTCTGGGCCTTGATGTTTTTTACCAGGAAGTAGAACACCAGGAAGGCTCCGAGAATAAGAACGGAGGAGTATATCGGCAGTATACGCCAGATCCTGGCCTTGTCGAAGATAAAGCCAATCAGCACAGGCGTCACGGTCTGGGCGCTCATCGAGGCCGTGTAGTAGAAGCCCGTAAACTTTCCTATCTTCTTGGAGGAGCAGAGCTCGACGACCATCGGGAAGCTGCAGTTGTGAACCAGCGCCATGCCGAAGCCCTTTATGGCCCATACGGCAAAGAGCACCGCCGGGAAGGAGAACTCTCCGTGAGCTCCGGTGACGTTTCCGGTCGGCCCGACGAAGCACATTATTATGAGCCCTATAAACGTAAACGCGAGGCCTGCCGTAATGGTCCATTTTCTGCCGATCCTGTCCGCTATGCTTCCCGCTATCGCGAAGCCTAGGACCGAGGCAAGTCCTCCGACGATCGTCAGGATCATCGTGGCGGAGGAGGCGGAGTTGAGGTAATAGATAACGTAGTTGCCTATATATGTGCCGATAGCGTTGTCCGCCATGAACCAGAGGAACTCCGCGCCGAGTATCGCGAGGAGCATTTTTCTGTTCTCTTCGGACATCGGCTTGTCGTCGTCGATCGGCGTTGCGACCGCCGCGAGCCGTTCGCCCTCTTCCATCTCGGCCTTTATCTCCTCGGCGACTTCGTTCTCTTTTATCTTGGCAAAGAGAACAAGCGCCGATATTACCATCAGTATGGAAGCGACTATGAAGGGTATCTCGATTATCCAGAGCTTGCGGGCCGCGTCCGGAGCATTTATATAGTCGCTGAGCTTCAGGAATATTCCGAGGACCGTCGCGAAGGCTCCTCCGAAATAGCCCATGATGTTGATTATTCCGTTGGCCTTTGCTCTGAGAGGCTTCGGAGTTATATCCGGCATGAGGGCCACCGCGGGGTT
The DNA here is from genome assembly GCA_017430455.1 of Oscillospiraceae bacterium. GTDB lineage: Bacteria > Bacillota > Clostridia > Oscillospirales > Oscillospiraceae > Limivicinus. The sequence goes on along the minus strand of JAFRMX010000005.1, from coordinate 17,640 downwards.
GCGGTACATCATCATGAATATCAGAACTATACCCATCACGATGACCATTCCCGCAATGTGGTTGTAATGGAACAGCAGCGGAATGAAGGGGAACGCGACCGCGGATACGAATGTGCCCGTCAGAATATAGGGCATGCGCTTGCCTATAGGCGTGACCGTCTTGTCCGAGAGATTCCCGAATATAGGCAGCAGTATCAGGGCGGCCAGGTTGTCGCAGGCCATGATTATTCCTACCAGCCACTGTACGCTCAGAATCTTCTCCGGATCGCCGGCTTTGAGCTCGGCCGAGGAGATCCCGTACATGCGTCTCGCGAAGATATCCGTAAGAAAGGTCGGACACCAGGAGTCGTATACCTGCCAGAGCAGAAGTATCCCGAAAAAGGCAAAGCCTATCTGGAAGGTCCGCTTGTAATTGAGTTTGAGTTCCATACAGAAAAGCCTCTCTTTTTTAATAATCTGTGAACATTCTACATCAATTTGACCACTGAGTCAATTTGTTGTACAATATACTCCCCCGAAAGGGGAAGTCTTTAAAAAGAGATGTAAATATATGGATCCAAAACTTTCCAACACCCTTAAAGTCCTTTCCGGCGCGGGCATCGCGGCAGCTTCGGCGGCTGCTGTAACGGTATTTCTGACCGGGCCGGGCCATGCCTCAAAAAAGAAAAAGGAGCCCTTCCTTTACAAAAATTTTGCCCACAGAGGCCTTCATACAAGGGACAAAAAGACACCCGAAAATTCCCTGGCGGCGTTTAAGGCTGCCGTTTCCGCCGGCTACGGAGTCGAACTCGATGTCCAGCTCTCGAAAGACGGATATGTATGTGTTTTCCACGACGACGACTTGAAGCGCGTCTGCGGCAGAGAAGGGAAGATCTGGGACTATACGCTCGCCGAGCTCAGGGAGATGAGCCTTTGCGGAACATCGGAGACCGTTCCTCTTTTTGAAGAGGTCCTCTCCGTCATGGGCGGCAAAGCCCCTGTGATCTGTGAACTGAAAACAGGCCCGCGGAATAAGGAACTGTGCAGGAAGACCCTCGCGCTCATTAAAAATTATAAGGGCGATATCTGTATAGAGAGCTTCGATCCGACGATAGTCGCCTGGTTCAGATTCCATGCGCCGAAGCTTCTGAGAGGCCAGCTCTCGGCTCCCGCGGATGAATACAAAGATCAGGGCCCTGCGCTCGGCTTTGCCCTCTCCCGCTGTCTTCTCAATTTCCTCTCGAGGCCACAGTTCATAGCATATAAAATAGGTCCGAGACCTTTGAGCGTTCGGCTTTCCGAGGCGCTCGGAGCCATGAAGGTCGGCTGGACGAGCCATGACGCGAAAAGCGAAGCAAAACGCGACGCCGTTATTTTTGAATTTTACAGACCGGGGATAAAGTACAGATGAAATATATCAGAACTGCCGCCTTAATGTTATGCGCGATCCTGCTCTTCTCCTGCTTCACGCTCTCATTTGCGGAAAGCAGCGAAGAGGAGCCTTCCTGGGACGATCCCCCGTCCGAAGAGGTCGTCGTCACGCCTTCTCCCACTCCGCTGCCTGCGAACTTCCAGGTCTACAGACAGCCGCAGAGCGAGAACTGTCTTGAGGGCAGCACGATCTATTTCATGTCCATCTGCGGATCCTATGAGACCTGCACCTGGATCTTCAGCTCTCCCGACGGAGGCACAAGACTCAAGCATTCCGAGATCGAGGCCGCCTTCCCCGGAGTAAAGCTCGACGCGCACCGCACATGGGACGGTACCGGAGACGAGCTTATGACGATAGAAAACGTCCCCTATTCGATGAACGGCTGGCGCGTAAGAGCCCAGTATACAAATGCCGCCGGCCAGACAGTCTCTTCAGATCCCGCCACCATCACCGTGAAGGATGACCCCGCCATCGCCGACGTCCCCGCCAACATTCCGTCGCCGACGCCTCTTCCCACTCCGGAACCCGCGGAGACCCCCGAGCCGACGCCTTCTCCTTCGCCCACACCTGCTCCGACACCGCAGCCCAAGGAGGAGAACGACTGGGCGATCTCCACTCCGGAACCCAAGTCGGAAGAGGAGGCTTCCTCTCAGGATGTAACAGAAGAAACTGCGGCCAAGAGCGTTTTCTCCGGCATACCCATGCTGCTCTTGGGTGCCGCGCTTGCAATAGTGCTCCTGCTGTTTATCGGGATCTTCTCCTTCTCCGACAGGCGCAGGAAAAAGAAGAAAAAGAAAAATTACAGAAGAAATTACTGATCCTAAATAAAAAGGACCCGGGATGACCCGGGTCCTTGCTCTTTTTCGGTATCATGACGGTATGACGATATATGACGGTTTTTTACCCGCAGGGGTATATATCAAAATATATCGTCATATCGTCATTATCGTCATGGCTTTATTGTTTGATCAGTTTTCCGACGACGACAAGTCTTCCGGCCTCCGTGTGGTAATTGCAGGTCGAAAGAACGAGCAGCTCGTCCCCGTACTCCGCTTCAACGCCGGTATCGTAGAGCTCCAGGGCTTTTACTCCCTTGATGAATTCGTCGAAATCCTTTTCATCGCTCAAGTCCGCGTAATCGTAATATTTGAATACGTCTTTGGCTTCGTCCGGGTATATCTCAGTCAGGAAAACAGCCATGACCTCAAATTCTCTCTCTTCAAACCGGGTGTCGAATTCTATAATCGGGTGCTTGTCTCTGTACTCCTGACTCGAATAGAGAGGCAGGGAACCGAACATTGTTCCGTTTGCCATGTGGTGCCCGTATATGATACTTATTCCGGCCCCTTCATGCCATCTTTCGTCCATAAAAGGCACTCCGCTGAAGGAATCGTTCCCGCTGAAATCGCGGTGTATATAATACTGCGGCCTGTCCGGCGTGAGCATGACCGGATAATCTATTACCGTATCTTCTATCTTCAGCCAGCCGAAGAAATCGTTGTTCTGATCAAACAGAGGCGCGTATTTTGCCAGCGGTACGGGTTTCTTTTCTTCAGGTTCTTCAGTTATTGTCTCTTCAGCCCCTGCCGTTTCCGAACCGGTCTTCCCGGCTTCGTAGGATTCAATGTCAGAAACGATCGACTGAAGTTCTTCGAAGCCTTTTACATCTCTCTTTCTGCTGACCATTTCCGTTACAAACAGATATCCGAAAATGATACCGGCAATTACAAGCACCGTTATCCCGACTGTAAGCCATGTTCCGGTTTTCTTTTTCATTTTTACCTCTTTCGAATGAAGGCGGCAGTTTTGTCTGCCGCCTTCAGGGTTTTAATTATGCCTCAGCTTCTTCCTTGCGGCGTTTTTTCTTTGCAAGAAACAGTCCGAGTGCTCCGAGGAAGCTGGTTCCGGAGAGAGCTCCCCAGGTCATTGTTGTGTTGCTGTCGCCTGTCTTGGCTATGTACGGGTTGATGTTCTTGCTCCATACTGCAACAAGCGTATCATCCACGAACATTCCGTTAGCATCTTTTTCGTGATACTGCTCTCCCGGCTGATAAGTGCTTCCTTGCCATCTGATAAATGTATATCCGGGGCGTTTGGGAGCGTTTCTGATTATCGCGATCTCATTATACGCGTATGTATCCTGTTTGTAGGTCGTGGTTCCGTCGGGCCAGATGCCTCCGTTGGGATCATAGGTGATGGTGTAATTTCTTCCGCTAACAGTCAGCGTACCGGGCACCGTTGTAATGTCATAGTTGTCAGCCTTGGTGCCTTCATTCAGCGTGTATGTAAACGCGTTCTCGCTGCTGCCGGGGATCGTCTGGGTTCCGGTCACTTCATATGTCGCGCCTTCGCCACTGGCAAATCCGTCTCCGCCGACTGTCACGGTGTCATTGGTAAGCGCCGTTCCGTCGTAGACCTTGCTGTCATCCGCCGAGGTCAGGGTCACTGTCCTCTTGCCGATCTCAAGCGTTCCGTCTGTGATCACAAACTCAACGTTTTCGAAGTTCTTGCTGGTGTTCTCGAAGTCGTCGGCCGTGAGCCCCATATTGTAGGTGCCCGCGTCTGTTTCCTTCACCGTCGCGTCGCCGCTGAATTTGATATCAGACTCTTTGTACAGCTCGTTGTCTATGGATACCGTGTAGCCCTCGACGCTCTTCTCGGTCCCGTCGTACTTTTCCGTTCCGGTCTTTCCGGTGATCGTTACCGTGACTTTTTCTGTTACGGGCGTGATCGTCAGCTTGCCGGCCGTCGCACTCTTCAGCGTGTAGTTCGACGTAACATCTGTCTCTCCATCCTTGATGGACAGCGTATCAGTGTCATATGCACCGTTCTCGTATGTTCCTGCGTTCTCACCGCTCGAAGGTGTATAGGTAATCGTTACGACCTCGTCCTTCACAAGTCCGGTTACGGTCTCCTTGCCTTCATCTGTGCGGTTCCAACCGGTCTGTGTCTCGCCGTTGTAAACCAGTGTCCGGTCTGCCATCGCAATCGTCAGCTCTGCTGCCTCAATTGTCAGTTTGCCGACTGTATCTTCGCCCTTCGTGAAGAATTCTTCGTTCTCCACTGTCCAGGTGAACGCGTTGTCTACATCGCTCTCTGCAACATTCGTGATCGTCGCTGCCGCCGCCGGTGTGACCGTTACTTTGTCGCCCGTGCTAAGCGTGAACTCTGTCTGGCCCTCGGTCCCTTCGATCGTCTCATCGCCGAACGTTACAGTGTAGGTCTTGTTCGTATGAGCACTGCCGTCGTATGTCCAGCTTCCGTCTGCAGACGCTACCGACAGTTCCTTGGTGCTCTTCTTGACTTCCAGCTCGCCGATCGTCGCGCTCACAGTGTAGTCGCTCTCAACCGCTGTCTTATCGAATACAAGAGTATAGGTGTTGTTGCTCTTTCCTACCGCCGTCTGGCTGCCCGTTGTGGCGAAGGTCGCTGTCTCACCGTTTACAAAACCGGTGATCGTTCCTTCTGCTGTAAGGGCTGTGCCGTCGTATTCTTTTTCTGCATCAGGTGTCGTGACCGTCAGTGTCGCTTTCGTCACACTGAGTTTGCCGACGGTGTCGGTGCCCTTAGTGTAGTAGCTCTCGTTCTCCACCGTCCACGTGAACGCGTTGTCCACTGTCGTCTCAGCCACGTGCGTGATCGTCGCTGTCGCCGCCGGCGTGACCGTTACTTTGTCGCCGGTGCTAAGCGTGAATTCTGTCTGGCCCTCGGTCCCTTCGATCTTTTCAGTACCGTAGGTTACCGTGTAGGTCTTGTTCGTATGAGCGCTGCCGTCGTATGTCCAGCTTCCGTCTGCAGACGCTACCGACAGTTCCTTGGTGCTCTTCTTGACTTCCAGCTCGCCGATCGTCGCGCTCACAGTGTAGTCGCTCTCAACAGCCGTCTTATCGAATACAAGCGTGTATGTGTTGTCGCTCTTTCCTACTTCTGTCTGGCTGCCCGTTGTGGCGAAGGTCGCTGTCTCATTGTTTACAAAACCGGTGATCGTTCCTTCTGCTGTCAGGGCTGTGCCGTCGTATTCTTTTTCTGCGTCAGGCGTCGTGACCGTCAATGTCGCAGGTGTCACACTCAGTTTGCCGACGGTGTCGGTGCCCTTAGTGTAGTAGCTCTCGTTCTCCACCGTCCAGGTGAACGCGTTGTCCACTGTCGTTTCAGCCACGTGCGTGATCGTCGCAGTCGTCGCCGGTGTGACCGTTACTTTGTCGCCCGTGCTCAGTGTGAACTCTGTCTGTCCCTCGGTCCCTTCGATCGTCTCATCACCGAACGTTACCGTGTAGGTCTTGTTCGTATGAGCGCTGCCGTCGTATGTCCAGCTTCCGTCTGCAGACGCTACCTTCAGTTCCTTGGTGCTCTTCTTGACTTCCAGCTCGCCGATATCCTCGGACACTGTGTAGTCGCTCTCAACCGCTGTCTTATCGAATACAAGCGTGTATGTGTTGTCGCTCTTTCCTACTTCTGTCTGGCTGCCCGTTGTGGCGAAGGTCGCTGTCTCACCGTTTACAAAACCGGTGATCGTTCCTTCAGCTGTCAGGGCTGTGCCGTCGTATTCTTTTTCTGCGTCAGGCGTCGTGACCGTCAGTGTCGCAGCTGTCACACTCAGTTTGCCGACCGTGTCGGTGCCTTTAGTGTAATAGTCGCTATTCTCGACCGTCCACGTGAACGCGTTGTCTACTGTTGTTTCAGCAACATGCGTGATCGTCGCCGCCGCTGCCGGCGTGACCGTTACTTTGTCGCCCGTACTCAGAGTGAACTCTGTCTGGCCTTTGGTGCCTTCAATCTTTTCAGTACCGTAGGTTACCGTGTAGGTCTTGTTCGTATGAGCGCTGCCGTCATAGGTCCAGCTTCCGTCTGCAGATGCTACCTTCAGTTCCTTGGTGCTCTTCTTGACTTCCAGTGTGCCAAGATCCTCGGACACTGTGTAGTCTGTGCTTATCGCCGTGCCGTCCCACGTCAGGCTGTAACTGTTCTCGCTGCTGCCTACTGCCGTCTGGTTGCCCGTTGTGGTGAAGGTCGCGGTCTCACCGTTTACAAAACCGGTGATCGTTCCTTCAGCTGTCAGGGCTGTGCCGTCGTATTCTTTTTCTGCGTCAGGCGTCGTGACCGTCAGTGTCGCAGGTGTCACACTGAGTGATCCGACCGTGTCGGTGCCCTTGGTGTAGTTCGCTTCGTTCGTTATGCTCCAGGTGAAGCTGTTCGCTCCGCTGTCGCTCACGTTCTTTACGCCGTTGGCGCCCTTCTCTGTCGGTACTACCGTCAGCGTGTCGCCAGTGCTCAGAGTGAACGTTGTCTGGCCTTCGGTCCCCGTGATCGTATCGCTACCGAACGTTACAGTGTACGTCTTGTTCGTATGTGTCTCGCCGTCATAGGTCCAGCTGCCGTCTGCAGATGCTACGCTCAGCGCTTTCGTGCTCGCTTCGATCGTCAGATCGCCTTCGGTCTTCGTTATAGTGTAGTTCTCGGCAAGCGTGCCTTCTTTAAGTGTATAGCTGAACGCGTTCTTTACCGTGCCCGCTGTCGTGATCGTGCCGGTGAAGCTGTAGGTCGCACCTTCGCTCCCTACCCAGCCGGTCTCGACTGTCAGTCCGTTTTCGTTCTTGCCTTCTACTTCTTCATTCGTAAGCGCGCTTCCATTGTACTCTCTCGTCTTGCTTCCGGAGGTCAGCGTTACCGCTGCCTTGTTGATGCTCAGCGTTCCTACATTGGCTGTTACATCACTGTAGCTGCCCGCGTTGCTTATTGCATATGTATAGGTGTTGTTCTTGCTGTAGCTCGCGTCGTAGTCTTTTACGCCTGCCGCCGTCGCTGTGATCGTTACCTTGTCTCCGGTGCTCAGCGTGAAGACCTTGCCTGTCGCATCCGCCGTAGCTGCTGCTCCGTCATACGTTACAGTGTAGACTTCGTCGGTATGTGTCTCTCCGTCGTAGGTCCAGCTCTTCGTCGAGGATGTAATCACAAGTGCCTTGCTGCTCGCCGTTACCGTCAGCGTTCCGTCGACGTATGTAATGTCATAGTTCGCAGTTACATCCGTGTTGCCATTCTTGACAACCGCGCCGCTTGCTACGTTGGCCTTAGTTCCTACTTCCGTGATCGTTCCGCTTACAGTTACGCTCTCTATTGCGTCTGTTCCCTTAAGGCCTTCAGGTGCCGTGTCATTCCAGCCGTCATCTGTCAGCGCCGTGCCGTCATATTCCTTGCTCGCGCTATCCGCCGTGATCTTCAGCGGTGACTTAGTTATCGTCAGCGTGCCGGTCACTTCTATCGTGTAGTTGCCGGTGCTGTCGTCATCGTTCGCTTTGGTGACATACCAGGTGCCGTAGTCGACCTCGTCATAGATTCCGACATTGGTGCCCTTCACTGTGGGCGTTCTCTGGAATCCGAGCGTCTCTCCCGAGACAACACCGGTGGCGTCGGACGCGGAGAGCTCAAGCTTCTGCTCAGCACCATTGTATACCAGACTGTCGCTGCCCGTCAGTGTGATCTTGGCCTTGGTAATGGTCACTGTACCGGACCCTGTTGCCGTTTCGTAGTTCGGGTTCTCGGCCTTTACGTAGACTGTCACAGGATTCTTGGTAACGTCAGTATAGGTCGGAGTCGTTTCTGTCCAGTTCTCGCCGTCTTCGCTGTAGTAAAGCTTCGTGCCATCAGTCACGCTCGGCGTTGCCGTCACGGTGTGAGCCGCGCCGTCGTAGACGCCAGTGTAATTGTTGACAGTCACAGTCAGGGCTCCAGCCTTGGTTATCGTCAGCTTGCCTGTCTCGTATACTACATTGTAGTTGCCCTGAACCGCTTCGCCTGCCGGGGTAATTGCGTATTCGCCTACATCTTCGCCTTCTGCACGGCTCAGCGTGTAGCTGATCACGCTCTCTGCGTCGCCGTTCTTAAGGCCTGTTACCGTCGCTGTCAGTTCGGGATCAGCGTCACCATAGACCTTAGTCTTGTCTTCAGCTGTTACCGTGACTGTCGCTTTCGTTATCTCAAGCGTGCCAGGTACATAGGTCACATTGTAGTTGCCCTGTACCGCTTCGCCCGCCGGAGTGATCGCGTATGTTCCTACGTCTTCGCCTTCTGCGCGGCTCAGCGTGTAGCTGATCACGCTTGCAGCGTCACCGTTCTTAAGACCAGTTACCGTCGCTGTCAGTTCGGGATCAGCGTCACCATAGACCTTCGTCTTATTCTCTGCTGTTACCGTGACTGTCGCTTTCGTTATCTCAAGCGTACCCGGTACATATTGAATAGAATAGTATCCTTTATTCTCATTCATTGTTGCTGCGGATGCAACAAGCTTTCCTGGATATGTACCCGCATTAGTTTCCTGGCCGTTAAGAGTAACACTTGATAAAGAATCGCCCTCAAGCAAACCATCTACAGTAACTTTAGATGCAATATCTTCAGCCGATGTATATGGTGTTGCTCCGTCTTCTCCCTGAGGAGAACCGTTATAAACATAAGTCTGTGGGTTTGCCGTAATTGTCAGGGGCAGTGTGTAGTAAATAGTAATAACATTACCATTCTCATTCACAGTAACCGTCTGGCTCGGATCATAGTTGTTTACAGTCAGATTCTTTTCCTGATATGTGGTAACAGGTGTCGCTGTATACTCAGAACCGATAACCTCAGAGTGTGTTTCGTCCTCTGCAACCTTTGTGGTCGTATCCTTCAGATAATGATGAACAGTTACTGTCGCCTTGCTGAGCTTGAAGTGAGCATAGTAGGTATGAGCCTCATACAAACCGCTGCTGTTCTTCGAAGGAACAAACTCAGCGTCTGTGCTGATGCTCTCAGTTCCGTCGTCTACTGTCCAGTAGTCGAAGGCATAGGTCGTCGAAGCTGGCGTTGCAGTTGAACCTGTTGCGTTTCCGGTTGCGACCTTTACAGTCTCCGAAGCCGGAGCAACTGTTCCCATTCCGGTGCTGTCGGAAGCAACTGCATAATTGATCGTTACCTCGTTCTCTTCCCAGACTGCGAACATTGCCTGATAAGGTGTATCCTCATCGGCCGCTACCTGTGTGGCCTGATTTGTGAATCCTGCTTCTCTGTAGTACTTAGCGTCTGCTTCGTTATAGAACAGTAAGTTTGGAGCGGTAAGATCCTGCGTCCAGTTTGCAGAATCGGCTTCCCATTCTGTTGCCACATCGAGAGTATTGCCGATATCTATCCTTGCCCAGCCCTTAAAGGTGTATCCGTCACGGGTCGGTGCTGCAGGAATGTTTACCGCCTCGTTGATGGCAAGATCGGTATCCTTCCGGAACGCGTCCGTGCCGTCGTTCTTATACCAATAGATGTGCGTCGGTGTGGGTTCTTCGGAATCGATGTACACGGCTTTCAGACGAACGGTGTACTTCTTGGTATCGCCGCCGGCAGACGGATTCTCAATATCCTCCACCTTTGCATTGGCTGCAAGAACGGTAAACGTGTCTCCGGGGAGCACTGTTGTTGTCGTGTCTTGCCATGAGGAACCATTCCACTTCTGAACGACCCAATATCCGAACACCTTATCGCTTCCTGCGGGTTTTGAAGCCGCGCCGGCTGGCGCTTTCGCTCCGTCAACATAGGTGTGCGTATCTGTAGGCGCGCCGGTACCGCCGTTCGCGTCATACTCAACTACGATACCCGATGCTCCGTCAAGGGTCGAACGCCACTTCGCGTAGATGTCCAGCTTCTTGGTGACCCAGAAACGGTCTCCGCCGTTGTAACCGGTCGCATCGGAGTTCGATTTGGGGTCGATCAGATTGCCGTTGTTGTCATAGGTATCCGTCATGTCGACAGTCTTGTCGTAAGCCGTGGTCACGTTGGATTCATTGATGGTATATGCCTCGCCGTTGAATACATTCGTGCAGGCCTCATCCAGATACCAGCCGACAAAGGTGAAGCCCGTCAGTCTTCCGGTAGGTTCACTGACATGTCCGCCTTCGCTGATACGGAAGTTCATCGCCTGGTTCGCGGTACCCCAGTCAATGTTGCCGGTCGCTCCTTCCGGATAGTTAGGATGCAGGAAGACACGGTACTGTTTCTGACGCCATTTCGCGTATACCGTGATGCCGCCTTCCGGCATGGTCGTGAAGTCATACTCCTGCGTGCACGCGTCATCGATATACCAGCCTTCGAAGACGAATCCGGCAGGCGTATGTGCATCATCAGGCTTATACGAGTTCAAAGATGATATGTCTGCGCCATATAGTATTCCTGATTCAGTATGAATCTCCGGCATAGTTTCCGCATCAAGAGTATTGTCATTGCCGTCAACATACTTGCCGTCAAGGAATTTAACGCTGTAGTTCTTGCGGAGATAGTAGAACTTGATTGTACGGTTATTGCTTGCATCAAGTTCAACTCTTCCGTCACTGCCATATGCCGGATCAGATCCATTATGCGCATAACCTGCGATGTCAATAAAGTCCTCTGTTTCGGTAGAAGTAACACCATCATTTACATTAATCTGCACATGAAGATGCTCCACATATGTCTTGCCGTTATACTCTACCGTAGCTGTGCCAGCAGGCTCATTTCCAATTGCTTCGGTATAGTAATACATGTGAGCAGTATTGCCCTGACCATATTCTTTAGCAATGAAGGTTGTGTTTTCCTCACGCATCTGCTCAATGGAGGGAACATCGCCGCTTGTGTAAACGTTACTGTTTTGCGGCTCCCAGACATAACCCGCATAGGAAGTACCATTAGTTCCTGTGATCGGGAAGTTGCTGGAGATATCCTGGCCATAAAGAGCAGTGATGGTCTTTACTGTGCTCTGCTGCTGGTGATAATAATTTCCATTCCCATAATCAGAATATCTATACCATTCACCATTATACTGGAAATACCATCTGCCACCACTGCGAGTAAGCTTTACATAGCCTATTCCGCCTACATCTACATAACCATAAAGGTTTTGGTCGCTGGCACTCGGATTATTGACACGCGTGTATGATACAGCATTAAACGTCAGCGTATACTGAGTGCGATCATAGTAGACGTTAACTACAGCGTTGTCCTCCGTCTTGATCGTTATATTCTGATCAAACTCTTTCAAGTGGAAACCGGTGTACTGATAGTTTGTTCCATCAATTCTGGCATAGGCATTATCTCCGCTGCCCTGCTGGGATACGGTATTGACTGTGCTTCCGACGGCACCGCTCAGCGTGATCGAATCTTCAAAATCATAGCCGTTCCCGGCCAGATTCTGTTTCCAGATAAGTATCGTGTAGTTTGCCGTGGTCTTCGGTATCCAGCGGGCGTATACGGTGACCTTGTCCGTCAGGGTCTGATCGAAGTCATACTCATCCTCTGTGGATTCAAGATCATCTGCAATTGCCTTGGAAGCAAACCATCCGCCGAACGTGTATCCGTTGCGGATCATATTAGCGTCGTTCGGTCTGGTCGGTTTTTCAGAAGAATAGACGAACTGCGGCGCGTTATAAGTGGCGCCCTGTCCGTTCTCGTTGAAAACAAACCAGTGGCCTTCCGGCGCGTTTACGCCAAATGTGACGTCCCCGGTAATCGTGATCTCATCTTTATTCTGATATATTTTACCGTCCGTATGACCGCTGATATTGCTGCCGCCTTCCATGACATTCCATCCCTCGAAGTGATGTGTATCATCCGGAACGGTATAGCCCATATTTACCGTATAGGCCTGCTCTGCGCTGGTTGAATCAGCGCGGAATGTCACTTCTTCCTGACCCAGAGAAATCTCGTTCTCATCAAGATAAGTGATGCGATAGTCCTTGAAGAGCATCGCGTAGTAAGTAACTTCGGTCCCGTCTGTCGCCGGCGGCAGCATACCGGTTACTTCGGTGCGAACATCTTCGATGGTCTTTGCCGCCGTCGAAGGCGTATAATTTTGATCCCTTGTCCAGCCGCGGAAATAAATGCCGTCGCCGGGCGTTCCGTCGCCGGGATCGTAAAGGACCTGATCCATGTCGTCGCCTTTCTTGACGTACATGGAAGCGACCTCCGCTCCGTTAAGTCCGACAAACTTAACATTCAGACGGGCATCATCACCCGTCGGCACTACAACGTATACCGAGAAGCTCTTGGAGGAGAAGGTCGCGCTTGTGGAGGTTACAACAGCGCCTTCTACGGGAACGTTGCCTTTATCCGTTACGTGCAGAAGCGTGAAATGCTCTCCGGAGAGCTCGGGGTAGGTGAAAGTCACCTCGACAGGCTCTTCGAACTCATGTATCTCGTTTCCTTCCGCGTCCGTGAAGGTAATATCGACAGCGTAAGAGCTGTTTCCGCCCTTCACGCCCGCCGCGCCCTTTGCCATCAGACGTTTCTGGCCGAGAGCGGACGCCGCGTCTACTGGAGTAACTCCCTTGAGCTGCACGCCCTCGGGAAGTCCCTTTATTTTATATCCGTCTCCGGAGATCTCGGGAGTCTCGGTCTTTTCGGGCTCTACCTTGATCTCCTCTTCGGGTTTTTCCTCTGCTCCTTCTTCGGGCCTCGGTTTTGCGATGTCTCCGAAGAACTGCTTAGCCTCAGATCCCTCGCTGACGGCGTCATCGGCATAGGCTTTCGCCGGCATATATCCGACGAAGGTGCCCGCCATCATGATGAGGGCCAGCAGAAAAGCCAGAACTCTGTTAAGCTTGTTTGTCATCTTGTTTTCCTCCGCGTCGTACTCGAAATATATTCGAAACCGATGTATTAATATATTATATAAGTAGAAAAGCTGTTGCCGTATTGCTTAATCTGCCTTGATGGCCGTGACAACAACGAGAGCTCTCCAGTAGTTCATGTAATTATCTTCGGTCACTGTTACTTTCAATTCAGCGCCCTCGGCGCCTTTAATGTCTTCCCATTTGGTTCCGTCTTTGCTTGTCTGCCACCTGATGGTGTAGACAGCGTTGTCATATCCGGACAAGGTTGCCTTGAGTGTCGCGGTATCTCCGAAATAGAGCTGTTCTCCGTCCCACTCCGCCTTGACGGTAATTTTGCGCTTCGGATCCAGCTGCTCTGCAATCGTCAGCTTTTTAGCGCCGTCTTCCTGTATTGCCTCTTCTTTCTTCTCTTCCTTAACTTCCTCTGCAGGAGTTTCGTCCTTGGCCTCTTCAGCCTTGTCCTCGCCGAGCACTGCCACGTCGACAACGGCTTCAGGCTCTTCAGCCTTCTCTTCCGCCGGGGCCGCTTCCTCGGCCTTGGGCACTTCCTCAACGACCGGTGTCTCTTCGGCCTTGGCCTCTTCCGCGTAGGCAGCCGTGCCGAACGAGCAGGAGAATGCCGCAAAGAGCATCATAATTGCCAGAATGAGCGACAGTCTGCGTTTTCTTTCTTTTGTCATTTTATAAAGACCTCCTTCAAGGAATTCTGTTATGTTATTTCATTCCGCGCAATCTACAGAGAGCGCACAACAAGATATACCAATCCATATTGATACAGTTTTTAGTATAAACGGAAGCCCCAATAATTACAAGGTTTTACTTTTCTCATCTGATTAAACTTCGGTTTCATCAGGTTACAAAACTGTTACAGTTGCGTGCGTATATTTTTTGCTGTATAATTGTTCCACATAATCCTCACAGGAGGTACTTTCAATGGAAGAAAAAACCGGCAAAAAAACAAAAGCGCAGCGCTGGCGCTTAATCAAAAACATACTGCTTTGTGTTTTCGGGGTTTCTTTCCTGATCACCGGTATCATGTTCGTAAAAATATACATGAACGGGCAGAAAGAGGAATCCTCCTTCAAGGCCCTGGCTGAGGCTATACACAATAATCCTGTTTCCGCGGCCCCCGTCAAGACGGATGCCTCGGCACCTGAAGCCGAAGCGGAATATGCCGTGGACCCGAAGTATTTTGAGCCTTATCTCGCCCTGAAGGAGCAAAATCCCGATTTCGCCGGATGGCTGAACGTTCCGAACACCAATATCGACTACCCGGTAATGTATACTCCGGAAGATCCCGAATTTTACCTGAGAAGAGGTTTCGACAAGACCTATTTCGACAGCGGAACTCCGTTTATCGGCGAGAAATGCGATATCGACAGCAGCGCTTTCATCATATACGCGCATCACATGCTGAACGGTTCCATGTTCGCGACTCTCGACAACTATATGGATGAAGCATTCTGGAAAGAAAACCCGCAGTTTACTTTTACCACCACAGACGAGATCCGGACCTATGAGATATTCGCTGCTGCAAAGACCGAGATCTATGACCAGTCCTTTGACGGGTTCAAGTATTATTACTCTGTCGGCGATATATCGGAATTCACGTATAATCAGCTTGCGCTCTGGCTCAGGAACAATTCCCTTTACAAGACCGGCATAGAACCCGAGTTCGGAGAGCAGATACTTATCCTCTCCACCTGCAGCTATCACAACGACGACGGAAGATTCATCGTCGCCGCAAGAAGGATCAGCTGATCCAAACTGTCAATTATTCGTTTTATATATGACACCAGGGTGACAGGTCCGTTTTTCGGACCTGTCACCTTTTAAAGTACTGGTATTACCGGGTTGGTGACAGGTGACAGGTGCTTTTGACGATATACCCCGTGATGAAAAACCGATAATTTATAAATTACAAAGGGTATATGTGCATTTGACCTGTCACCTGTCACCGGGCATTGAAAACAGGGCGTTTGAAGGGTGACAGGTCACAAATAACGACCTGTCACCGGAGCTTTGAAACAGATATAAAACCAAGGACCCGGGAATTCCCGGGCCCTTTTGCTTTTTTATTCTGTTTTGATCAACTGCTGATTATTTTGCTTCGTCTTCTTCTTTTCTGCGTTTTTTAACGATCGCATCGATCAGTTCCACTCCCGCGAAGCCTGCTGCGCATATTGCCGCGCCGATACCCCACTTGTCGAGGTTCGTGTTGTCGTCAGTCTTGGGCACATGATCTCTGTGCTGATACTGGTTCTTGATCTCTACGGTTTCGCTGATCTCCGCTTCCAGGGTTCCTTCACCGTTATCAGTTACGATTACCGTCACCGTTCCGCTCTTATCGCCGTCAGCGCTCCAGCCCTTTGGCAGTTCGGTCTCGCTTATCGTGTAGGTGTAGGTGCCGGGCTTCGTGAATGTGATCTCTCCGAATTCTCCGTCTGCAGTACCGGTCTCGCTGCCTTCCATCTCGATATCGAGCGTATTTGTCTCGGGCAGAGGTCCGTTGCCTGTCAGCGTGAATGTGAATGTTACCTCGCCTCTCGACGCGTTGGTCTTCGTGATCGTCTTTATCACGGGGATCGGAACCTTCACAGGCTCGGGGACGTAAGTGTTCGTAAAGGTCCAGTATGCCTGATCTGTTGTAGGCGTCACCTTCAACGTTCCGTCTCCGTTATCGGTTACGGTGAACGTCCATGTTTTCTCTGCTTCGCTGTCATTCGTTACGCCGGGTACGGAACCGGACTCTGTTACCGTGTATGTGTAGGTTCCGGGCTCAGTGAATTCAATTTCTCCAAACTCGTAAGCGCCTGCAACAGTTTCGCTTGCATAAGTATCGCTATTGGTTATGCTTGTGTTTTCCGGCAGAGGCTCAGAGCCGCTAATGGTAAATGTAAACTTACCTGTTATATCCGGAGGATTGAAGCCCGACTCGGCAGACAGGATTTTTGCCACAGGAGGATCTACAACTACGGGTTCAACAGAGTATGTATTGGTGAATGTTAACGGCTCATCTGCTGTGAAGTCTGCCTCCGCCGTCATCGTTCCGTCGCCGTTGTCTGTGACTGTTACGGTTACTGTCTTGCCTCTCGTCGCGTCGGGATCATTCGTTACACCGGCCACCGTTCCCGTCTCTGTTACCTTGTAGGTATAATCGCCGGGTTTTGTGTAAGTGAAGTCACCGAATGTTACTGTATCTGCTTTGTCCGTGACCGTGCCGGTCATCGTCGCTGCCGAAGGTGCTCCGTCCTGGGCCTCCACTTTGATGTTGAAGCTCCAGCTCGCAGGTCCGTCAAGGCCTTCAGGTACTTCAAGGATCTTCTGGACCGGGAAGCTCACCGTCGTCGGTTCCACACTGTATGTGTTGGTGAATGTAAGCGGCTCTTCTTCCGTCGAGCTTGCAGTTGCCGTCAGAGTTCCGTCTCCGTTGTCAACTACTGTCACCGTAACTGTCTTGCCTGTCTCTGCCGCGCTGTCGTTAGTGATTCCGTCTACTTCACCGGATTCTGTTACCGTGTACGTGTAGGTTCCGGGCTCAGTATACTCGATCTCATCAAAACTTTCGGTCTCACTGCTGTTTCCGCTTCCGCTGATCTCTATGCTGCCGACTTCGGTTCCTTCGGAATCCTTCAGCGTAAAGCTGAATGTCCAGCTTGCAGGCTCAGCGTCTTCAACATCGGATTCTACAGTCTTCTGAACCGGGATTTCCACGCTTGCAGGTTCAATCTTGTAGGTATTCGTGAACTCGGTAGTGTCGTCTTCGGTGGAATCCTTGCCGTTTACATACGCGCTCAGTGTTCCGTCGCCGTTGTCTTCTACGGTCACCGTAACTGTGTACGATGTCGTTCCGTTCTCGATTCCCGCATTCTCGCTGCCCTCGGTCGCCGCTTCTTCTATTGTATAAGTGTAGGTGCCGGGCTCCGTGTACTCTATCGCCGTGTAGTTCTTGCTTCCGCTCGTGTTTCCGGTTCCGCTAATCGTTACCGTCTCATCAACGTCGTCTCCGCTGAGCGTGAAATCATAACTCCAGGCTCCAGGTGCCGTTCCTTCCGTCTCGGACTCTACAGTCTTCTTGACAGGGATTACCGCACTCGTCGGCGTTACATTATATGTATTAGTAAAGGTTGTAGCGTCGCTCTCTCCGTCATCAGCACCTTTTACCGTTGCAGTCATCGTTCCGTCGTTGTTATCGACAACTTCGACTGTTACGGTCTTTACCGATTCTTCGTCATTTGTGATTCCGGCTACCGTGCCGCTTTCGGTTATCGTGTACTCATAGGTTCCGGGTGCAGTAAACTCTATCGCTGCAAACTTGCCGTCCTGGCTCTCGTTGCCTTCGCCACTGAGTGTGATCTTCTCGCCGCTTGCGCTGAGCGTGAAGTCATAACTCCACGCCTTCGGCTCCGTTCCCTCCGTCTCAGACTCTACAGTCTTTGTTACGGGGATCTCCGCCGTCGTCGGTTCCACACTGTATGTGTTGGTGAATGTAAGCGGCTCTTCTTCCGTTGAACTTGCAGTTGCCGTCAGAGTTCCGTCTCCGTTGTCAACTACTGTCACCGTAACTGTCTTGCCTGTCTCTGCCGCGCTGTCGTTAGTGATTCCGTCTACTTCACCGGATTCTGTTACCGT
>JAFRMX010000004.1 GCA_017430455.1 Oscillospiraceae bacterium | reverse complement strand
TCAGCTCTCAAAAGAATCTTTTATTTCAGTCTGTTTCTTCTCAGACCTTTTTGTAAAGAACCCATCTTTGGTGCGCTGCTTCCTTACCGGAAACAGCTTACTTTTCGTTCTGTTTTGTTCAATTTTCAAGGTACATCGCCCGGCCTCTCTTGAGGCGAGCTTGATTAATATAGCACGGGAGCCGGTTGATGTCAACACTTTTTTTAAAAAAATGAAAAAATTTTTTAAAACGCCTCAAAGCATTGATATCTCTGGGTTTTCTCGGTTGTTACCGCTGTATTTTTATGATTTGTATGCCGTTTTGCGGCAAAAATCCGGCACATTCCTGCAAAGAAAAAGGCGCCCGCGGCGCGGACGTCCTTTGTACGGATATGTACTTCTCTGCAGGAGAGGCCAAGTCTGATCCGGCTTCAGCTCAGGTCTGCGGCGTTGAGCTTGCCGTACACGACATATCTGGCGTTGTCGAACTCGTATGTGCAGGTGCAGAGGCCGATTATCTTGTCTCCCGCGTTTATCTCCACGTCGGAGCTTATGGCGGACTTTGCCTTCAGGTTTTCGCAGTACATGACGAACTGCTCGTCGCTCGCGAAATCGAAATAGAGTCTGTCTGTGCCGCCGTTGTAATATACTCCCGCAAAGACCTCGAGGTTGTAGTCTCCAGCAGGGGTATATATTTTAATATAAGGATGCTCGTCGGTATATTTCTGGTCCTTATAAAGCATCAGATTCTGGAACATGGACCCGTCCGCCATGTGGTGCCCGTATATGACGGTGCAGTCCGAGCCGAGATTCGGCAGATTCATGCAGTCCGTAAACAGAGTTCCAGCGACGCTGTAGCTCCCGTCAGGCGCGTGGTGCAGATAATAGTCGTTGTCCGTGGCGGACATTACCGGGTAATCGATCTGCGTGCCCTCCGCTTCGATCCACATGCAGATATCCGGGTATCTCGCTTTCAGCTGTGCGAAATCCTTCGCGCTTTGCCTTACGGTATCCCAGGGAGCAGGCGTGGGCGTGGGTTCCGGAGTCGGAGTGGGCTCGGGGCTAGGAGTCAGCTCCGGGGTCGCGACGATTTCCCGCTCTGTATGCGCCTCCGGTACGGGCGTTTCGATCGCCTTGAGCGCTTCCCTTTTTTCCCTGCTCTGCAAAAAAAGCAAACCCGCTATCGCGCACACCAGAACGGCGAGCACGACAGCGAGTATTTTTATAAGTCTGTCGGTATTTTTCATCTCTGCCGACGAAACCCGTTATTCTACGGATATCATATAATAGTATACGGGCTGTCCTCCGGAGATCGTCTTGACGTCTGCTTCCGGGAAATTGCCTTCGATTATCTTTGCGGCCTCTTCAGCGTCGGCTTCATTAACATCGCAGCCGTAATATACGGTTATATATTCCGGACCGAACTCGTCGATAGCCCAGCTGAGTTCCTTGAAAAGGGTCGTTATGTTGGTGTAGCTTCCGAGCAGAGCTCCGTCGAGCAGGGCGAGAAATTCTCCCGCGTGGATGTTGTGCCCGTCATAGTCGGAGTTTCTCGCGGCATAAGTCACCATTGCCGTGTGGACGGTATCCATGGATTCCGTCATGGTGTTCTTCAGCTCCTCTTCATCCAGATCGGGGTTGAAGTTCAGCAGAGCCGTTATCCCCTGCGGAACCGTCTTGGACGGGAGCACCACGACCTTTTTCTCGGTCAGAGGTATGCACTGCTCGGCGGCCATGATTATGTTCTTGTTGTTCGGGAACACGAAGACGATCTCCGACGGGGTCTTATTGATCTCTTTTAATATGTCCTCGGTGGACGGGTTCATCGTCTGGCCTCCGGTGACGATCCCGTCGGCGCCGAGCTCTCTGAACAGGGCTTCCATACCTTCGCCCGCGCAGACGGAAACGATCCCGTACTGCTTCTCGGGTGCTGCGATCTCAGGCTCAGTCTCCTTCGCCTCAGGAGCCGCCTCGGTCATCGCCGTGTGCTGAAGCTTCATGTTCTCTATCTTGACGGATACAAAGTGCCCGTATGTAACGGCCTCCGTGAGCACTCTGCCCGGGTCGTTCGTATGCACATGCACCTTAATGACGTCTTCGTCGCTCACAACGACTATGCTGTCGCCTATCGGATCGAGGAAGGCTCTGAGCAGGGACGCCGATTTGTCGTTCTCTCTTTCGACTATAAACTCGGTGCAATAGGTAAAGCGTATGTCTGACGTTTCAAATTCGGAAAAGACATTGCCGGTCTTCTCTGCGGCAGGTTCTTCAGGGATATCGTCCGTTGAGATCACTTCGCCTCTCAGAGACGCCAGCATGGCCTTTAATATGACCATAAAGCCCTGTCCGCCCGCGTCCACGACTCCGGCTTTTTTCAGGACCGGGTTCAGATTAACCGTATTGGCAAGTGCGTCATCGCCCGCGGCGATCGCGCTGACGAAAACCTCCTCCAGCGAGCGCTGCTTCTTTGCGGCCGTTGTGGCAGCCTCAGCTGCCAGACGGGAGACCGTAAGGATCGTGCCCTCTGCAGGCTTCATAACTGCCTTGTATGCAGCCTCAACGCCGTCGGTAAGAGCTGCAGCGAAC
The DNA here is from genome assembly GCA_017430455.1 of Oscillospiraceae bacterium. GTDB lineage: Bacteria > Bacillota > Clostridia > Oscillospirales > Oscillospiraceae > Limivicinus. The sequence goes on along the minus strand of JAFRMX010000004.1, from coordinate 2,995 downwards.
CCTGCCGCGTCTGCAGTCTCCATTCCCTTCATGCGTTTCGAGATCCCCCTGAAAAGCAGGGAGAGTATAACTCCGGAATTTCCTCTTGCGCCTCTGAGCATCGCAGAGGCTGTTGTCTTTGCCGCTTCTCCGACCGTTTGAGCGTCCTTGGCGCGGAGATCCTTTGCGGCGTTTCCTATCGTCATGCCCATGTTTGTTCCCGTATCTCCGTCAGGGACCGGGAAGACATTGAGCTCGTTTATTTTCTGAACATCCTTCTGCAGAGCGGCATCGGCGCAGAGGATCATCTCCTTGAAGGCCGACGCGTCAATAAATTCTTTCAAAGCAAAAAGTCCTCCGAATTCAGGCGATAATGTTATCTATAAATACATCCACGCTTTTGACGCTGATACCCGTGGACTTTTCAAGCTTATACTTGACTTCGTTTATGATCTGGTGGCAGACTGCGCTGATATTCACTCCGTAGTCGACTCCGATGTGCAGATCCAGCGAGACGGATTCGTCCTCATAGTATCGTACATAGACACCTTTGCTCATGCTGTCGCGCTTTAAAAGTTGGTGCCTGCTCCCGTCTGATGATATGCTGACCATTCCTTTGACTCCGAAGCAGGAAGTGGCTGCATCCCCCGCGAGCCTTGAGAAGACCTCATTGTTCACGGTGATCATGCCTCTGTCGTTTTTTATGTTCATCATCGGCAGAATCCTCCTTTCAAAACAGGTATTACATTATATGCTGAAAGGATTTTTTAGTCAAGGAAAAAAGGCTTGACTTAAAGGGGCGTCCGTGATATATTATCTCCCGCAAATGAATATCGCGGGGTAGAGCAGCTGGTAGCTCGTCGGGCTCATAACCCGGAGGTCGTTGGTTCAAATCCTTCCCCCGCAACCATATCGGGTGGATGTAACGGATTTCAGTTACATCTACCTGTTTTTTTGTCCATCTTGAGATACCTAGACCCCTATGCTATAATTAGTTGCTTTATGATGAAGGCGTGTTAAGCATATAATGGGATTCGGCTTCTCATCAAGAACTATGTTCTAGGGACATTCCCAAAAGACCACCGAAGGGGGAGGCAAAAGTGAGTAATTTAATTCCATCTTTCAGAGATTCTGTCTTAAAGCCCTTGTCTGATCCTGCAATCGATTATCTTGACGCAGGAATAGATTTAATCCTTGAAGCTGATGCCCTCAAAGCTGTTCCTATTGTTGGTGCAGTTTCCGCTTTCTGCAAAATCGGAGTTAATCTCCATGAGAGAAATCTTTTGAAACAGACCTTTGAATTCATTAAGGGTTTTAATGAGGGTTCGATTGATAAGGAGACAGTAGAGGCTCATAGACTCGAACTCGAAAATGATCCGAGCAAGCAGGAAAAAGAGCTTAGCAGGGTTATGATAATTTTAGAAAAACAGGTTGATGAACAACAATCGCTGGTCCTTGGGAGCTTTTATAGTTCTTTTGTGAGAGGTGCAATTAGCTGGGATAAGTTTTGTGAGCTATCAGAGGCTAATTCCCGTATGTTCAGCAGTGACTACCCGATTCTTGTGCGGGCAGCATGTGAGAACGGCCTCAATCTTGACGGCCAAGAGCTGTATCAGGTCGATCGACTTATTTCGCTTGGGTTGCTTTCACAAGTGCGCCGAAGGGGACGCGCTATCTATAACGTTTCTGGCGAGACACTTGGCCTGTTGGACAGTTCACATCCCGGGGAGAAAGACGTGGTCTTGACCTCGTTTGGTATAACATTCTTTCAGCACTTGCCGCGTGAACTCAAGAAATAATGGACTATATTATTCAATATGGTTTTCTCTTATGTACCTAGAGCAGGTTTCGGCCTGCTCCGGGTTTTTATTGCGCTTCTTCAACCGGCTCGCAGTCCTCGTCGAACAGCTCACGTGCACTTTCCGTCGGCTCGCAGGAGACGTATTCCACCGCCACGCCCTGCCGCAGATCGGCCTTGTAGTTTGGCTCGGAGAGGTGGGAGGGGATCTCCAGATAGCCCACGAACTTGTAGTAGATCACCATCCGCTGGGTGCGGTTTTTGCCCCGACCCTCCACCTCGTACACGTCGATGTGTTCGATGAGCTCCCGCAGGATCTGGTTGGTCAGCGTCCGCATCTCCATGAACTTGCGGATGGCACGGATGAACTGCTCCCGCTCGCCCTCGCTCTGCTCGATGCGTCGCAGGCGGTCCCGATGGGCCTTGACCTTCTTTTTCAGCCCCTCCCGTTCCTCGCTGCTCATAAACAGGTCATCGTAGCCGGTCAGACCCAGATTGATGGTATCAAATTTCATTTTCTTTTTTCCTCCTTAAACTTTGGCATACATTGTTCTGTAATAGCTGTTGTGCAGGAACGGATCTCGTCTACGGTCTGCAGCAACAGTTCCCGGTCAGACTCTTCCCGGAATATGGTTCTGTTGATCATGCTGCTCATAATGCCTGCCGCGCTCCGCAGCAGGCGGATCGTTTCGATCAGCGGCGCGGGCGGCGCCTCCCGGATCGAAAAGCCCGCCAGCATGTCGCGAATAAACTGCTCTCTGCTGAGGACCGTCCGTTCCACCATTCGGTTGAGCTTCTGCTGCAGCGGATTCGTTGCTTGGTAAGACAGTGTCATCACAGTCTCTCCACTGCCGTGAGATACACCTCGCCGTGGCTGTTGGCGTCGTAGTGGAGCTTCACTCTGGACTTGCAGGGGATCTCATAGAGCCCAAGATAGCGCTGCCACCAGTGGACGGTGGACATGATCCGCCGCCCGTCGTCGAAGGTGAAGAAGGCCCGCAGACAGCGTCGGGCCTCCGCCTTCAGATCCAGCACGGCAAAGAAGTCTCTCGGCTCCAGATTCAGCGCGTAGTCCATGGTGAGGATGTTGTACCGCTGCAGATCGTTCTGGGTGTAAACGTCGTCTTTCATGCTCACACCTCTTTTTTCAGAAGCCGCAGCAGCGCCCTGGCTTCCTCACGGGTGAAGGTCCTACGTGTGCTGCACTTCTCGTGGTCG
>JAFRMX010000003.1 GCA_017430455.1 Oscillospiraceae bacterium | reverse complement strand
TCTTCCTTGACCCCAATAATGGCTAAATCCACGCCTTCAAGGTCAGGGAATTCATCCTCGTTGCGGTAGATGAGGATAGTTTCGCCCAAAGTCTTCTTGCCGGGACGACTGACGTGAAGACATTCAGCTGCTTGTTTATGAAGTTATTCCGCTCGGCGGGGATGGATTTTACCCTTTCCCACTCATCTTTGAGATCTTCTATATCGAGAAGCTTGCCGAGGGAAGGGTTTGCTTTTGGCCAACAAGCCGGATCTGACGGATCATCGTCCTCGTCGATCTCGTCGATGTAGACGAACATCCTGTCCGCAGCTCGCCGGGAAATAGCTTTGTCCCCGGCAAGGATCTGCCCGCCGAGGACATAGAAATCCATCAAAGGCCCGTCAATGACGGTACCTAAGGTGGTGATATAGATAATCATGGGCTGTTTGCGCTTCTTGATCTTGCCCTTGATAACGTTTATCAGCTTATAATCACGGAATTCGTGGATTTCATCGAAAACGGCCATGTGCACGTTGCGGCCGTCAAGATTCTTGCTGTCGGAAGCAAGTGGCTCAAATTTGCTGTTCTTGAAGTACGCGCCGTTCTGGGTGACCTGCACATGCTTCCGGAGCACCGGAGAGCCGGTGATCTGCGCTCCGCACTCTGAATAGACGATTTTCGCCTGTTCCTTTGAGTTGGAAAGCGCATAGATCTCTGCACCGCGTTCATTGTCCTTTGTCAGCCCGAACGCGGCATTGCCGGCAATCATCGTAGACTTCCCGTTGCCCTGTCCGACGATGATCAGCGCCTCGCGAAACCGCCTGTATCCCGTTTTCCGGGACACCCAGCCGTACATATTCGCCTCAACAAAATGCTGCCAGGGCAGCAGCTCTGTCTTGGAGTAAGCACCTTTTGTCGGGATCAGGAACCGCTCAATGAAGTCTATCGGGCGGTATGCTTTTTGCACATCGAATACCCAAGGGTATTTGTCGCTTGAAAACGACATTTCCAGCTCGTCGAGGAAGCGCTGACAGGCCTGAATCCTCTTCTTTCCGGAGGTAATCTTGCCAGACGTGACGTCAACGGCATATTGGAACGCCTTGCAGGAGCGCACGACGTTCGGGATGATTTCGAGGCCCATGTCTGCCTCCTGTCTCAGAACATATCGAATTCATCCTTATCATCGCTGTCAGACAGCGGCTGCACGATAAACCGCATCAGGATATTTGCCGTGTTGTTGGCCTGCGCTGCCGTCGCATTGTAGGCGTTGATGGCAGGATGAACGTAAATATTCTGCCGTCCTTTGACATATTCCTTCGTCACAAGACAGCCCTGGTCCTTGATCGACTTCTGCAGTTCGGCCATGTGGGAGATCAGCTCCACATACCGCTGGAAGGTGGTGGTAAACATGAACGTGTGCTCGATGCCCTTTTCCCTGGCTTTGGCGAGGATGACCTGCGCCTGCTCGTTCATGCTCAAAATATCGTCCGCGGACTGTTCCTCAGTTGCTTCCGACCCCGTTTCAACGTCAAAATCGGCCTGATTTGACATTGAAGGGTCTGTCTCTTTCTTTTTTGCCATAATTTCGGCCTCCTTTGAGATTTCTTTCCGGTGGCTATTCACACATCTCCTCGCCGGGAAAACGCGAAATAAGGCCGTTACAGAACGTTGCAACGACCTTATTTCGCAAACAGGAGGAAACATGAGCTGTCCAAAAAAACTTTACGCGCGAATTTTCATACGAATTAACGAGGCGCGGCGGTTATATCGCCGACCTTTTTCAACTTCGAGGGTAGGGGCGTGGTCGGTGGCGACCGTCAGTCGGCGTTGGTCCATCCCTCGGTCTCGCTCCCGTCGCGGATGCGTATAATGTTTATTCTGTCGGGAAGGACGACACGCGGTCGGCGCTTGGTATCCTCATGGCATTGCCAACATAATGACGTGAGGTTGTCGAGTTCAAGGCCGAGCTCCGGGTGATCCTCCAGCTCGAGGACGTGATGGACCTCGGTGGCAGGCGTTATCTTTTTTTTACGGAGGCATTCCTGACAGAGATAGTTGTCACGCTGCAGCGCCAGCAGACGCACGCGGCGCCACGCCGTCGTGTGATAGAACCCCTGTTTTTTCAGAGAGGTATCTTTTTTCTGGGAAGCCCTCTCGATTTGCGGATGATACCCTGCCCTCATCGTCCGAACCTGTCGCGCCTCATCGTGGCCTGCCACTTCTCATACTTGTCCCGCTCTACTACGCCGCGCTCACACGGCAGGTTGCAGCGCTTACGCGATACATGGCAGATGCAGATCGTGACGCCTTCCCGTATCCGCATAAAGACAGGTATTTTTTCTGTGGACTGCACTGCGTTCGCCTCCGTTCACAAGACCGTGAGCCTGCACCATCAGAAGGTGCAAGCGGCTCATGCCTATGTCTTTTCTTAAACCGCATCCGTTTTTCTCTCACGTCTTTTTGTAGATGGCAGCGCGGGAATAACCGGTGACACCCTCGGTCATCATTGCCAAGAAGTCTTCGCGTGAGAAATCCGAGAGCCGGAATACTTCCTCCGGCTTCATGCCAAGCTGCTTTGAAATCTCCTGCACCGTCTTTCCCTCATCGATCAGCCTGCGTACAATCGCCTTCATCGGCTCAAGCAAATGCACGCCGCGAGCGCGGTTATGTGTGATCGTGCCATAGATATCGTCCGCTTCGCTGTCGTGGTTCACGATCACGACGGGAACCTTACCGCCAAGCTTTGATAACAGCGGTTCACGGCCGCTCACCGTCCAGCGGTGGAACCCGTCGATGATCGTGTAATCCGGTCTGACAACGATCGGGAGCGTCCATCCGTTTGTGAGGATGCTCTGCGTGAGGAGCTGCAGATTTTCCTCGCTGACCTTGTTCGGGTTGTAATCGTTCGCATGCAGCTTCTCCCGGTCTATCCAGTGCAATGAAGAAAGAGGCCCGAATACATCGATCTCAGCCATACTTTTTCACCCCCTCCTGCGTGGAAGTGGCGCGGCTGTAATCGGCATATGCGGAATAGACCCTCGTATAAAGCGCCCGGAGAGATCTCAGCTTCGGATCTCCGGAGATCATTGCGTCGTGCATGGCGCGGAAGTCGTCATTGGTCATGGCCGAGCTGTTCCGGATATAGAAAGCCCGATACATCCGCCATGTCCGTTGTGTGCTGTCGTTGGAGAAGTATTTCTCCGGTTCCTGGAAGAGAATCCGCTTGCACTCGGCTTTATAATCCTTTGCCGGTTCTGCGCCTTCGAGCTCCCTTCTTTTTCTCGTGCTGCGGTGGAACATTTCGCTGTCCCAGTACAGCAAGGTCAGATAGGCGTTCGGTTCACGCCGCTCGATCTGCGTCCAGAGCTTCGGATCTGTCTCGGCGATATATCGAAGTCCGGCAATGCTCTCCGAGGCGAAAAAGTTACAGAGCCGAAGGTGCCTTTTGGCCACCCCGACTCTGTATAGGTCGATATATGCGTCCGGAAAGTCAAGTCTGTTTTCCCTGATATAGAGCCATACGTCATTGTCTTTCCAGTCATAGATGGGATAGATCGCGTTCCGGCTGCTGATGCCGCCTCTACCGAGATCCATTCTGCTGAGGAAGGTTGCCCGCTGCAGGGATTCCGCACCTCGGACACCCATGATTTGGATGCCGTCCCGCGTGATCAGCGTGCAGAAGGTCTGATAATTCATCTGCCCCGGATATTCCAGATACGGGCTTCTGGTGATCGCGAACGGCGGCGGCTGACGCACCCACTCGCTTTCTTTCCCCGGCTCCCAAGTGATCCACTCTTCATTGTTCTGCAGATGATGCAGAATGGACACCTGCCGAACCGGGATGCAGTACCACCGGAATTCCGCACCGACCGCAAGGAATCTTTTCCTCCAGCGCACCGTCATCTGATACATGCTGTCGTAGATCGCTTCCTCGTCAATGAAAATCACGACGAGCTGCCGGGCGTCGATTTTCCCTTCCATAATCAGCGCATAGGTCAGATGCGCAAGGCACAGACTGTCTTTTCCCGCTGAAAAGGACATATAGACCTTCACGCCGTTGGAAAACACATTGAGGAGCCTCTGCCGGGCGGCGGTCACGACGTCTATCGTTCCTTCGATACGTTTCACAGCCATATCTTTTCACCGCACTTCGGGCAGACGATAAAGCGCCGTTGCAACGCATTTCCTTGCGTTTCCTCGGCTTTTTCTGGAAAACCTGCGTCTATATCTGTCGGAGGCGAAAACACCGTGGAACCGTCTTCCTGTGGCCGGAATCGCCCCTGCGGGATGATTTCCTCCGCTTCGGAGGCAAATTCCGCCTCTTCCTGGGCGTATTTTTCAGAGGCTTTAGCCATATCCGCTTTCGCAGAGCTGCCGATCAGCCCGTAGCCGCCCATGAAGTCGTCCGCTTCGATCGGGGCAAAGGTCAGCGTTTCCAGAAGATCCGCATCATAGCCGGGAATGTCGAAATCCTTCACTTCGCCCAGCTCGGCAATAATATCCTCGATAGTCTGCAGATTGTCCACGCCGAGGGAATAGATCTTATTGTCCGCCATCATCATTTTCAGCTTGTCATGTTCAGACAGGCCGGTTTTGATGAAACAGGCGGCTTCGGTCTCTCCGAGGGCTTTCATAGCCTCATAGAGACCGTTGCCGATCAGGATAACCTTGTTTTCGTCACAGACGATCGCCTTGGTCTGCCCGAACTGCTTCACGGAGCGCTTATACTCCTCCATCTGTTTTGCAGAGTGGATGCGCACGTTCCGGCTGTTCGGCGTCAGCTCGGCGAGCGGGATCATCGTGATATTCATGCCAGCCCCTCCTCTTCGAGGAAGTGCCGGGCACTCGGCAGCTTCGCCGCCGCTCGGATCACGATACCCGGGTCGATTTCATAGACCTCGCGGTAGCCCTGATCTATAGTCTTGCAGAACTCCCGCTCCGGCCATGCGTGCGTGCCCTGGACAAAGCCGTCTTTCCATCCGTAGATCGGCGGCAGCGGAAGCCTGTTGTAATGGATGTACCCGAGAAGCGCCTCATGCGGCCATTCCCGGATTGGGGAATACCGGACCTCTCCGGATTTCTTCCGGATGAATCCCTCCGGCCCGCAGACGTTCCCATCAATGATCCTGTGGCCGACAAGGAGCATGTCGAGACCGTTTTCAAAGAACATCCGTGTAAACGGTCCGCGCTGATTGATCAGGTGCCAGCGCTGTCCTTTGACGCCCTCGGCGAAAATAAGGTCCTGATGGCCTTTCAGCCAATCGAGATCGTAACCGGTATTGAGCATCCGCACGTCCTGAGGCCGGTTCTTTTTTACCCAGTCCACGAAGGTCGGATAATCAAGGTCCGAATACGCAAAAAAGCCGGAGTGAACGCCGGCCTTTTCGCAGAGATCGGCAAGGACGATGCTGTCCTTGCCTCCGCTGTACGCATAGGCCGTGCGCTTTCCGGCTGTATGGTTTTTGATATCTTCTATGGCCGAGGCCGCATATGCCTCAACCTCCGCTCTGGTGATCAGCTCTTCAATGCGGGACAGCGCCCGGAGCCAGTCTTCGTTCCGGCTGGTCTGCTTTCTCCCGAGAACCGGCGTCATGTCCTCGCCTCCTTGCTCTCGGTCAGGCGCCAGATCAGCGCCGCGGCAAACATGGCCAGCACCATCCAGATCCGCACGTTCTGCATCAGCGTCCACACGCCCATCACGCCCATGGGGACAAGGAGCTGCCACCCCGCAACCGCTGCTAAGTCGATCACGACGCCGATCTTCTTCCCGAAATTGACCATCGTCCCGTACAGAAACGAGGACAGGGAAGAAACGGCAACGAGCGACACAAGAATGCCTTTCAGCAGATCTACCGCGGGGGAATAAGTGGTAAACGCTCCAGCAAGCACAAACATCAGATAGAAGCCGAACAGCAGACCGCCGTGAATGAAGGCTTTCCTCATGTCCGTTTTCTCCGCCCCGTCCTCGTTTCCGTCGTTGTAATCCAGCAGCTCCCAGAAGGTGGGATAGAAGAACGCGCCGAAAGCGAGCGTGAAGCACAGCCAGGCATTGCTTTTGATGGCCGGAAGTTCTATTGCTGTGGAAATGGGATGAATGCCCTGCGTGACCATAGAGAAGACCACAAGGACGGCGATCATGCCATACACCAGCAGCCATGAGAAATTATCCGTGGCCACGTTCCGGAACGTCGCCTTTTTCAGATAGAACAGGATGAAGAACGCGGAAACACCGTAGACGATCACCCTGGATAGCGTTTCCCCGATGACCGTCAGCGACAGCATTTCATAAATGCCGTTCATGTTCACCCAGATCTGAAAGACGCACATCAGGCCCATCAGGATCTGGACGGGACGGCTCTTTGCCACCGCCCGGAGGCGGGGAATGCTGTCGGCGAGCAGACCGAACACGATGCAGCACAGCGTGTTTCCCAAGGCCCAGAGCAGCCAGGGAAAGATGCCTGCCGTCTGTGCGATGCGCGTTCCTACGATAAAGGACCCCGCGCCCGCCCATGTGGCGGCGATGCTCATGGAATAATAGAACTGAGGATTGCGTTTGAATTTTGCCTGTAGTGTCTTCATCTGACACCCTCCTTTGTTTCGTCCGCCCATGTGGCGGCGATTATCAAAGGAGACAATGCCCGAAAAAGCGGAAACACCGCAGCGGCGAACTGCGGTGTTTCCTGTTCCGAATTTTGCGATTGTAACCATAGCACACTTTTAGTGCAACGTCCAGTGTCAGAGCGGTCGGAGCGCGACAACTTTTTCCTCAGGCCATATCGAAAGACTCTGGATTCATAACGACGGCCCAGTCTGTGAGGGACTGCTCCTTCCCGAAATAGTCCTCCATAGCCTCGACCGTTCCGCACTCGTCACAGACGTAGACGTTGGCGCGGCGGCTCAAGGCGTTTCTGACCGGGTCGGAATTCATCTTCTCAAAGCCGCAGCAGGGGCAGGGATAATTCCCGCCCCTCTGCTTTTTGGCAAAGCGCTCGATCAGCATTTTAGCCGTCATCTCGTTGAGCTTCTCGCAGAACTCCTCATAGCTCATGTTACCGGCCGCGGCCATAGCCTTGGATGCGGCCTGCAGCTCCTCTTTCGTCCAGTCTCGGCTCATTCTATCGCCTCCTCAAGATAGCTGAGCGCCTCTTCCAGACTGTCAAATGCACTGTCGAGCGCCTCACATGCGGCATCGGCCTTCTCATGCCGTTCACTTTCCTGCATGCTTTCCGGGATGTTGTCCCGGGCTTCTGCCTCTTCCTCTTTGATGAGGTCGAGATCGTTTCGGAGCTCCTCAAGGCTCTCCATAAGGTTTTCAAGCTTCTTTCTGCGAACCTTGTTCATTCTTCTTCCTCCTTTTCATAGATCCCGAAGGAGTCCGCCCGGACGCCCCCGTAGGTGTATCCGTTATCGTGGCTCAGATAGACGGGCGTGTCTTCGTCGAACTCATCGAGGAAGGCCATCAGCTCGCCCACGGTCATTGTGCTGCGGATCTGGGCGATCGCGTAGGCTTCCCGCTCCGCATTCAGAATAAGAATCTCTGCCATGTTTTTCCCTTTCTCCCGGTCTTTGGCCCGACCGGGAGGGCTTTCTTGGTTCAGAAGCACTCGACGTGCATTGTATCAGCATCAACTTCAACATAGCTGTGCTCCGGGTGCTCGGCCTCGGCTTCCTCAATTGAGTCCACATATGCCACTGTCTGCTGTGGATAGCGCGGATCATAGAGGCGATAGGCTTTCATATGGCCTATCCACTCGGCATTGAGCCGAATCTTTTCGGCTTTGTTCGTCATGACGATTCCTCCTCTTCATCATAGCGCTTGGCCATGGCCTCGCAGACCTTGTCGAGCGCGTTCATATCCAGATTGCCGTCCTCGTCCATCAGTTCCTGTTCGCAGAGAAATTCGTGGAAAAGCTCTACCATATTGCGGAACCACTGGATCTCGCGGTCGGAAACCTCGTATTCGGCTTCCTCGTTGACGTGCTCTTCCACGTCGCTCAGACAGGCCCGCAGCTCGCTGTAGGTGCCTTCGTATCTGCAATAGCTCATGTACATGGTTTTTCTCCTTTCAGATGACACCGCCGTTGGCGGTCACGATTGTCAGAATTCCTCGCCAGGTGTAATATTCATTCCCGGCATCGTCTATATAAGCCCGCTCTTTGGTGCTGCGCTCCCAGTCGGGGCGGCGTGTCAGCCTGCCGATGATCTCAAACCCGAGGCGCTTTGCCTGTTCCCGGATGCTCATATTCAAATCCTTTCTGCCCTCGTAACCTCCGGGGCGGGCTGTTATTTAGTGGAGATAGGGATTGAGTTGATCGTTTACCAGTTCGTAGAACATGCAGCCACAGTCGAACCGGATGTAATTCCAATCGGTCGCTTCGTAAAGCGGGAGGCGCTCGATCTCGCCGATCTTACGGAGCTGACGGTGACGGTTGACTTCATACTTCGGAATGCTGTGGTGAATCGTGATTTTCTCCTTCGCGAAGCCGAACCAGTCATACAGGAGATCCTTTGCTTCCTCGTCCGTCATAACCCGGCCGGCACTGCGAAGCTCATCATATCTGGCCTGCTGGTAGTTGTCCTTGTCCTCGTAGGGCTTCCATTCCTGCTCCCGCTCCAGCTTACTTTCCAGATCGGTGATACGTTTTTCAAACTGTTCGGACGTCTGGCGGAGCTGGCGGTCAAGCTCAAGGATTCTGCTGTTGAGCTGTTCGATCTTCTGGGCTCTGGCTGCGGCGATTTTCTCCGGTCCACCGTTCTTCACCCAGTCGGCGCAGAACTCGTCTTTATTGCCGTTAAAGGTGTAGTAGGCTTCCTCGATCGCCTTGTATTCGTCGTGCATCGGCTCAAAACCGGTGCGGTCCGTGAATTCCTGCATCATCATTGTGTTTTTCCTCCTTGATTTTTTTGCCTTACTGTCTTATACTTGGAGGGAGGCCGGGGTAAGGCTCCCGGCCCGTCTCCTGCGGGAGTTAGAAGCGGAACTTGTGGAAGAGGGCCGCTTCTTTTTTTATGCCTTGACCTTGCTGTCTCGCACGATCTTGGCGGCTGCCTCGGCACTTTCTGCCGTGGCCTCAATCAGTTTTGCAATGTTCTCAAGATACTGATTGAGCTCTGCGGTTGTCATCTGGTCCGTGTCCTCACTTCCTTTCGTAAGAGGTTTTACCTCTGCCTTACGTATACTATTTTAAACGATTTCCTTTAAAATGTCAAGCACTTTCTTAAATATTTTTCTGAAAAATATCAAAATTTTTCTTGCTATTTTTGCGGTTTTCGTTTATAATTCATGGACGAGGAGGTATGACAATGCTCGACATGAAAACCAAGCTAAAAATGGCAGAGGCCCGCGCTGGAATCAGCGAAACAGAATTGGCCAAGAGGCTCGGCACTTCTCCGCAGGCTTTGAATCAGAGGCTAAAAACCGGAAAGTTCACGCCGGAAGATTTGGAGAAGATAGCTGAAGCTCTTGGAGCTGAATTCGTTTTCAAGTTCCGCTTTCCTGACGGCACAGAGGTATGAAAACCCATAAAACGCAAAAATGGCCCGGGTCCGATGAAGACCCGAGCCATTCCTTTTGGGACATTATCGACTATGTGCCATGTCCTCGCCGCGACGATTCTTTACCCGAGGCGTCGAATTAGGCTCTCTGACAATCAGATCAGACGGAGAGCATTCAAGGGTCTCACAAATGAGGTCAAGATGTTCCAGGTTTATCCTGTCAGCGATTTCATGGTAATAATCGTTGATAGTCGACGGCCTGATGCCCGTCGCACGGGCAAGATCCGCCTGAGTCCAGCGCCTTTCGCCGAGACGCGTGGAAAGCAAAATCCGTATCATAGCATTGCCCCTTCCGTTAGAATGTAACATAACTGTACGGAAAAAGAGGCAATTTGGTAGATAATAACGAATGCCGTTATAAAACTGAAACAAGAGGCCGGTCTCATTGGACTGGCCTCTTGTCTCTTGGATAAGTCACCGAGAAGAAACGCTTGTGGAAGCGGTGTTCTCGACGGTAGAAATTGGTGCGCGAGGCGGGACTTGAACCCGCACGTCCGGAGTGGACACTAGAACCTGAATCTAGCGAGTCTGCCAATTCCACCACTCGCGCATATTCAATTGCCTGATGATATTAGCAAAAAACGGGGTCAATGTCAAGAAAAACAATTGTCCTTGAAAATTAAAAACTCTTATGCTATTATTTAAAAGCTTTGGAGGGTTAGCTCAGCTGGTCAGAGCGTCCGCCTCACACGCGGAAGGTCGGCGGTTCGAGCCCGCCACTCTCCACCAGAACAGAAACATCGGAACGATAAGGTATGTCGGTCCGGTGTTTTTTGTCTGAATGCTTTGTAAACAATAGCCGATATCGGTATACAAGAATTGTTTTTTTTGCTAAAATATACTTATGGACAGAGACGACGCAATCGAAACTATCTTCCACAGAGAGAAAAAGAGTATCCTGACTTTCGCGATCATTATACTCAATGCACTTTTATTTGCCATGGAAAACACCGGAGAAGGGCTTACTGCTTCACATATGCTGGAGCTCGGAGCTGCATTTCCTCCGTTCATTGCGGAAGGCCAGTACTGGCGTCTTATTACAGCGCTTTTCCTGCATGGCAGTCTGAGACATCTCGGAAGCAATATGCTCGGCCTGCTTTTTCTTGGAGATGCTGCGGAAAGCCGTATCGGAAGGATCAGATTTCTCGCACTTTATCTCGGCGGGGGAGTACTCGGAAATCTCTTTTCCTTCTGGCACGCGTCTTCGGGCGGAGAAGCAGTCGTCTCAGTCGGTGCTTCGACCTCTGTGTTCGCACTTTTCGGCTTTCTGCTGGTCAGTTTTCTGAAGGACTCAAAGCGCGGTGTAAAGACTCCGGTAAGGCGATTTGTGATCTACCTTGTCCTCGCGCTTCTCTCCGGATTCGCGGACCCTTATGTAGACGGGTACGCCCATCTGGGAGGTCTTGTCGCGGGATCGGTTCTGAGCCTTATACTGATCCCGGCTGACGATAACGCCGGATCCTTCTGATACAATTGAGGATATTTTTATATGTCTGATTTTATTATATTTGCATTAGCGGCAGTCTGCGGTTATCTCGCAGGAAGCATAAATCCCGCTGTGATAGCGTCGAAGCTGTTCTATAAGCGGGATATACGCGATCTCGGGAGTGGCAACCCCGGATTTACGAATTTCAAAAGAAATTTCGGGAACACGGCATATCTTGTAATGGCTGTGGATTTCTGCAAAGCAGCTCTTGTGGTCTCCGTATTTGCGCCTCTTTTTTCACGTTTCGGGCACCCGTATCAGCTGGGAGCTGCCTGGACAGGTCTCTTTGCGATGCTGGGGCACGACTTCCCGCTTTGGCACAGCTTCAGAGGCGGAAAGGGAGTTATGGTTGGCGTGACAACTTTGTTTTTCGTAAATTGGAAGGCAGGGCTTGTCGCCATTGCCGTATGGATAATCGTACTGCTTGTTTTCAGGTTTATGTCTCTCGCAACCCTCAGCGGAGCATTCTTCGGGGTTGCTTCACTGCCTCTTTTCGGTACGGAAAAGTGGGCTCTTCTGATATGCATAATATTTGCCGTGCTTGTTTTTATAAGGCACTCGGAAAACATCGATCGTCTAATAAAAGGAGAAGAAAACAAGTTCTCTTTCAAAGACGGATAACGATACGAAAAGATACAGCCCGCATAACATTTCTGCTGTGCGGGCTGTATCTTTATTATCTGTTACTGATCCTGATTTTTGTCTCCGTCGTCATACTCGAAGACCTCGGCGACGATCTCTTCTTCCTCACCGGACTTGTCTTCGTTTTCGCCGGATGTAAAGTCTGCAACTGTGTCTTTGACTTTCTCGGCAACATCCTGGGCTTTGTTGCGGATCTTGGCACCGGTCTCTCTGTTGAGAATGTCGACTATGCTTCCGTCGTCTTTTTCAACGTATACAGTGCAGCCGAAACCGACAGTGGCGAGAACAGCAAGCAGAAGCGCCCATTTGGCAACTGCGAGTCCTACAACTCCGCCGACGACACCGGCGGTGACGGGAATATTTACTATCTCTTTTCCGTCCTTCTCAACAACTATGCGGCTGACATTGCCTTTGGCAACCAGCTCTTTTATTTTTCCAACTATCTCTTTAGGGTCGAAATTCATATTCATATCTCCTTTTCATTTTGTCAGGTTTTCCTGTTGATCCGATTATATCATTTCATATACAAAAACAATGACCTAAATGTAAATTTTGCGGGATCCGCTTCAGTCAATTTTAATACGCCTGACCAGAAATCCCGCAGCTGTTCCGATCACTGCCCCTGCCAGAACTCCGCTGAGTATTAAAAAAGGAAGATAATACTTTACTGCATTTGTCTCGAGAATAATGCACGCAGCGATTATCTGCCCCAAATTGTGAAGGACTCCGCCTGCAACGCTTACAGATATCTCCGAGAAAATGCCCGTTTTCTTGAGAATAACCATTCCCAGCAGGCTGAGTACTGCGCCCGCCATGCTGTAGAAGATCGCCCCGAGTCCGAAAAGCATCGACATGACGAGCACCCTCACGACCGAAACCAGGCAGGCTTCCTTAAAGCCGAACCTGTAGAGAGCAAATATAACGGCAATATTTGCAAGCCCGACCTTTACACCGGGCACAGCAACAAAGGCCGGAATCTGACTTTCTATGTATGAGAGAACCATGGCAACGGCCATAGTCATCGCGAGCATTGTAAGCTTTTTTGTTCTGTTCTTCTTCATAGCGTTTTCCTTGAGGCCTCTTTTCATCAATATATTATAACCTTTGCACAGACTGAAGTAAATTTCTTTTTATTTTGACTCATATCGGTTATAATACTGCTACCCGACAAAAAGCAAACGGATCTTTTAATACTATACGGAGATATCCAGATGGCTGAACACGACAGGAAAACAGTAAAACACGTTACCAAGAGTAAAAACACGAAAAAGCATGAAGGAGAGATCAAAAAAGCAGATGTCATACGCGAAATCGTCTGCGCAGTACTGCTTGTTGCAGTTCATTTTCTCCCGACAACCGGAGCGGTCCGGTTTATCACTTTTTTCGCTGTATATCTTGCATCAGGATATGACGTGATAATCAGGGCAGGATCCAAGCTTATTAACAGGGAGCTTACTGATGAATGCCTTCTTATGACGATCGCTTCTGCCGGGGCTCTCTGTCTCGGAAGATACTCTTCCGGTGTTATAATAATACTTCTGTGTTCTGCCAGAAGGCTGATCGAAACTATTGCCGCTTTAAAATGCCGCAGATCCGTGGGAGAACACATGGATATACTCGCGGAAGCTGCCTATGTAGAGACGGCCTCGGGCGTCTTTAAGGTCAGGCCTTCAACAGTTTCAAGAGGGGATGTCATCGTCGTCTCTCCGGGAGAGAGAATACCTCTTGACGGCGTGATCATTGAAGGCATCTCATCTCTCGATACTTCTCCGCTGACAGGTGACAGAGAAGCTGTAGACGTGACAGTCGGAGACAGGGCGATCTCCGGATGCATAAATGTTTCTTCACCTATCAGAGTAAAAGTCGTATCAGATTTCAGCAGGTCTACTGCCTCCAGGATACTCGAGACAGTCGAGGAGTCTTCGGAGCGAAAGTCAGATCAGGAAAATATTCTCAGCCGATTTGAGAGCATTTATACTCCTGCTGTTATCGCCATAGCTCTCATACTGGCAGTCGTCCCTTCGCTTATAACGGGGAACTGGAGCGAATGGCCCGGAAGGGCTCTCGCGTTTCTGATACTCGCCTGCCTCAGTGCTCCGCTGGCTTCCGTCCCGCTTGCATATTTCTGCGGCACGGGCAGAGCTTCAAAAGACGGTATATTAATTAAAGGTTCCGGAGTAATAGAAGCGCTTTCAAAGCTCTCTGTCGTCGTGATGAACAAGACAGGGACTGTGACGGAAGGGAAATATACGGTATCTGATGTAATATCCGAGCCAGGAGTATCCAAAGGAGAACTTCTGACAACCGCTGCTGTAGCAGAGAGCTGTTCCGCCCATCCCATAGCAGCGGCACTGAGAGAGGCATGCAATCTGCCGAGATCCAGAAACGCCGGAGCCCTTAACATTGAAGAGTTCCAGGGCAGGGGAGTGAGCGCAAGCTTCAACGGAAAAGATGTCCTGGTCGGCAATTCCGCCTTTATGGAAGAAAAGAAAATAGAGTTTACCGCGCCTGCCGTCCCCGGAACGCCTGTTTTTGTTTCAATTAACGGAGTATATGCAGGCTATATACTTATTAAGGAAAAGGTAAAGGCCGGAGCAAGACAGGCGCTTGAAAATCTTAAATTCCAAGGCGTTGAACAGACTGTTCTGGTGACCGGAGACGTCCATTCCGCAGCAAAACCCCTAGCCTCGTCTCTCGGTTTTGATATGCTTAAAGCCGAACTTCTTCCTTCAGAGAAGATCGAGGCTGTGGAATACCTCATGAAGCATAAAAATGAAAAGACAACTCTCGCCTTCGTCGGTGACGGTTCAAAAGACGCTCCCGTTATGGCAAGGTCAGATGTCGGGATAGCCGTGGCAGCGCTGGGCTCAAATAGAGCTCTGGATGCTTCGGACGTCGCTATTATGGACGGGGATATCAAAAAGGTCGCGCAAGCCGTTATGATATCAAAAAAGACCGTACGAATTACAAGGGAGAACATAATCGGTTCCCTGGCAGTGAAACTCCTTATTATGATCTTATGCGCTTCCGGCGTTCTCGGAAACTACGCCCTTTTCATCACCGCTCTCTGCGACGCGGGTGCTTTTGCCCTTTCATTATTCAATTCTCTCCGTGCTTTAAAAGACTGATATCAGACCGGGTCTGATCATCACCGGACAGAGATCAACGTATTTTACCCTGCGTGTTAAGACGAGATATTTATAAACAGTAAGAAAAGAACTCTGATTATTCAGAGTTCTTTTTTATGGCGATTGTTGAAAACAGTGTTGAAAATGTTGAAATTATGTCAACGATAATATTTAAACCTCAAGAATGCGTTTGTGCAAATTGTCCAAAAAACAGAGCGAATTTTCGTCATTTTGCCGATTTATAAAGAGCCGGGGAAGTGGTACAATAACAAGTGAAAAAATTAACCACGGTGTAAGCAATGAAAAAAGTATATGTTTTAATAGGGAACTACGGAAGCGGGAAAACAGAGCTCGCTTTAAATTTTGCGTTCCGGGCTGCGGAGCGGGGCGAGAAAACGGAACTTCTCGATCTCGATATGGTCAACACATATTTCCGTCTTACAGAGCGGGGAAAAATGATGGATATGAAGGAGATACGGCTCGTATCTCCGAATTATGCTTCCAAAGGCATAGAGACGCTGTCTCTTCCTGCAGAGGTACAGTCCGCTTTTGCGATGGACTGGGATACAGTTGTGTTCGATGTGGGTGGAGACCCGACGGGAGCAACAGCGCTAGGACGTTATCATGAAGATTTTATGGATCTCGAAGAGGGTTCTCTTGAGGTCCTGAATGTCGTTAACATACGCAGGCCCCTGGCGGGGTCGGTAGAGCGAATAATATCGCTCCAGGAGAACATACAGAGATATTCGAGACTAAAGGTTACAGGTATAATTAATAATACGAACCTCCAGCAGATGACGGGGCCCGAGGAACTTAGAGACGGATATGAGATGCTCAAGGAAGTCTCAATAAGGACAGGGATACCCGTCGTTTATACTACCGGCCGGAAAGAGATGACGGATATATTTGCCTCAGAGGGTCATGATCCGGCATATTACGGCGAGATAATGCCGATCGATACCTATATGCACCGGGACTGGGATTCGTGGATCCAGTTCGGCATAAAGGATCAGAACGCCCTGGGGAAAACAGACGCGTAAGCCTGTTATCATATTCTTTTTGTCTTGATTACATATAAATCAGATATTTTGTATTTGGCTGTTTAATTGGTATTCTTTACGGTGAAAGAACCGTTTGAATAGAGGGAATAAATACTGAAAAGAGGTAGAAGACATGGTCAAAGTGACTGTCAATGAGCTTCTCTGCAAAGGCTGCGGACTCTGCGTAAGAGCTTGTCCGAAAGGCGTCATGCAGCTTTCCAAGGTGAGGCTCAACCAGAAAGGCTACCACCCGGCCGAAGTGGCCAGACCCGAGGACTGCATCGGATGCGCGTCATGCTTCCGTACATGCCCGGATGTGGCAATAAGGGTAGAGAAAGACTGAGGAGGCAGGAAATATGGCACTTACATTAATGAAAGGCAGCGAAGCTGTTGCCGAGGCCGCTATCAGAGCGGGCTGCCGTTATTTCTTCGGCTATCCTATAACACCGCAGACTGAGATCCCGGAGTATATGTCTGCGCGTCTTCCGGAAGTCGGCGGATGCTTTCTGCAGGCAGAGAGCGAAGTCGCGGCTATCAATATGGTCTATGGCGCTGCAGGCGCCGGAGCCAGGGTTCTGACGTCCTCGTCAAGCCCCGGAGTCTCTCTCAAGCAGGAGGGTATTTCATACTGCGCAGGCGCGATGCTCCCGTGTGTTATCTTTAACGTCATGAGGGGCGGGCCGGGACTCGGCAATATCCAGGCCTCACAGGGCGATTACAACCAGGCCACCAAGGGCGGCGGAAACGGCGACTACCATCTGCTGACCTATGCTCCTTCGTCCATCCAGGAAGCGATCGATATCCTTCAGTTTGCATATGACAAGGCTGAGCTGTACCGTATCCCGGTTCTCTTCATCATGGACGGTATCATCTGCCAGATGATGGAACCTGTCACAATGCCTGAGATGAGAGAATACAAGATCTCTCGCGATACGAAGCCTTGGGCCTGCCACGGCTGGAAGCCGGGCGACGACCCCGAGATGAGAGGCGTGATCAATTCGATCTATATAGACACCGAGTCTCTTTCGGTCCACAACGACGTTCTCCAGAAGATATACAGAGAAGTTGAGAAGAACGAGGTCATGTACGAGACCTACAAGATCGAAGACGCGGATTATCTCATCACTGCTTTCGGAACAGTCGCGAGAGTAGCAAAGAGCGCTATAGATGAGCTGAGACAGGAAGGCATAAAGGTCGGCCTTTTCAGACCCGTTACCGTATGGCCGTTCCCGTACAAGGAGCTGCACGATATCATAGCGCGTGACAATATCAAGGAAGTTCTCGACGTAGAACTTAACGAGGGCCAGATGCTCCTGGATGTCAAGGTCGCAAACGACGGGCTCAAGAAGATCGATTTCTTCGGCCATTGCGGAAGCGAATTCCCGACAACCGATGAAGTCAAGGCCAAGATCCGCGAAATGGCTAAGGAGGGTTAACAGATGGCACAGGTATTTGAAAGACCCAGATATTTGACGGACAAGCCCTTCCATTACTGCCCGGGCTGCAACCACGGAATAATCCACCGTCTGGTGGCGGAAGTCTTGGACGATATGGTAAAAGAGGGCAAGCTGGAAGACGGCAATGTTATAGGCGTAGCGCCTGTCGGATGCTCCGTCTTTGCATACGATTACTTCAACTGCGACATGTATGAGGCTGCACACGGCAGAGCACCTGCAGTTGCTACAGGCGCGAAGAGAGTAAAGCCCGGCACTCTGGTGTTTACCTATCAGGGCGACGGAGACCTGGCCTCGATCGGCACTGCCGAGATCGTCCATGCCGCGCACAGAGGAGAGAAGATCTCCACTATCTTCGTTAACAACGCTATTTACGGCATGACAGGCGGTCAGATGGCTCCGACCACGCTTATCGGTCAGAAGACAACTACTTCTCCCTACGGTCGTGATGAGGATCACTGCGGAGCTCCTATAAAAATGGCCGAGATGCTCTCTGCAGTTCCCGACAGCTACTACATCGAGAGATGCGCCGTAAACACCACAGCGAACATCATCAAGTGCAAAAAGGCGATAAGAAAGGCCTTTGAGTATCAGATGGAGGGAAAAGGATTTACAATGGTTGAAGTCCTCTCCTGCTGCCCGACAAACTGGGGCCTTTCCCCGACAGAGTCGATGAAGTGGCTTGAAGAGAACATGATCCCTTACTATCCTCTTGGCGTATATAAAGATAAGGGGGCTGATAAATAATGACAAGGCAGTTTGTATTTGCGGGATTCGGCGGACAGGGCATGCTGCTTATAGGCAAGTTCCTTGCCATGGCCTGCATGCTTGACGGCAAACATGTTTCGTGGCTTCCTTCTTACGGTCCCGAGATGAGAGGCGGTACGGCAAACGCGAGCGTAATAGTATCCGATGAACCGGTCGCGTCTCCGCTGGTAGACAAGGCGGACGCTGTTGTAGCAATGAATCTGCCGTCCCTCGACAAGTTCGAGGAGCATGTCAAGCCCGGCGGAGTCCTGGTCATCAACTCGTCCATAATCGATCGCAAATCGACAAGAGACGACATCAGGGTCATATACTGTGACGCCAACAAGATAGCCGAGGAGGTAGGAAATCCGAAAGGCGCGAATGTGGCTATTCTCGGAAGCCTGATGGAGGCTATGCCGATGTGCCCCGATGAGAAGATGGCTGAGGCCATAAAGCTCGAGCTCGGCGAGAGGAAAGCAAAATTCCTCCCGGGCAACATGAAAGCCTACGAAGCGGGCAAGGAAGCAGCCAGGGCATAAGACCATAATGAATATAAAACGGGCATTTCAGCTTTCGGGTTGACAATGTCCGTTTTATTTTCTATATTTATGTGAATACTTTTAAGGAAGTAAAGCTATGGATCGTTCATGCGGGATACTTATGCCTGTTTCGTCTCTCCCGTCTCCTTACGGGATAGGAACTTTCGGAAAAGCCGCCTATGATTTTGCGGACTTTCTGGAGTCCGCGGGAATGAGCTGCTGGCAGCTGCTCCCTCTTGGCCCTACCGGTTACGGAGACAGCCCCTACGCGTCATTTTCAACCTTTGCCGGGAACCCTTATTTCATCGACCCCGATATGCTGGCAGAGGACGGACTCATCGATAAAGAGGACCTGGAATCTGCCGATTGGGGCGAGGATGAGGAGAAAACGGACTACGGCAGGATATACCAGAGCCGTTTCAAAGTCCTGAGAAAAGCCTTCAGCAACGGCAGGGAGCGCTATAAACAAGCTGTAGAAAGGTTCAGGGAAGAAAACGCCTCCTGGATCGGGAACTACGCTCTTTTTATGGCTGTAAAAGCACATTTCGGCATGCAGAGCTGGACAGAATGGCCGGATGAGGATATACGGCTCAGAAAAGAGACGGCGCTTAGAAAATACGCTGATATGCTCAGGGAAGACGTGGACTTCTATGTCTTTCTTCAGTTCCTGTTTTATAAGCAGTGGGACGCGCTTAAGGACTATGTGCACTCGAAGGGAATAAAAATAATAGGGGACGTGCCCATATATGTGGCGCTGGACTCCTCGGATGTGTGGAGCGAGCCGCACTTTTTCCTGCTGGACGACCAGAATCTCCCGACAGTCGTCTCCGGGTGCCCTCCCGACGCGTTTAACGAAGACGGACAGCTTTGGGGCAACCCCATCTACGATTACGCGAAGATGGAAAAAGACGGCTTCGGATGGTGGATCAGAAGGATAGAAGGCGCCGGAAAGCTCTACGATGTCATCAGAATAGACCATTTCAGAGGTTTTGAGAGCTATTGGGCCGTCCCGTACGGCGAGAAGACGGCCAAAAACGGCAAGTGGATGCCCGGACCGGGAATGAAACTCGTCGGAGTGCTCACATCCTGGTTCAATGATCTGGAGTTTATAGCCGAGGATCTGGGTTATACCACGCCTGAGGTGAAGAAGCTTCTCGCGGACTCGGGTCTTCCCGGAATGAAAGTGCTGGAGTTTGCTTTCGAGCCCGACGCGAGCAGCGACGCCATCCCGTTCAGGGCAAAAGAAAACAGCACCTGCTATATCGGGACTCATGACAACGATACAGTCAGGGGCTGGCTTGAAAATTTCGACGAGGAATGCATAGCTTTCGCCCGGAAATATATGAATGTAAGATCTGATGATGAGTGGAACGATGCATTCCTGAGAACAGGACTTGCCTCGCCTTCGAAATTCTTCTGCGCTCAGATGCAGGATATCCTTGAACTCGGAGCTGACGCGAGAATGAATACCCCGGGAGAGCCCGCCGGAAACTGGTGCTGGCGAATGAAAAAAGACGCGATCACTCCGGATCTTGCAAAAAAGCTCAGGGATCTGGCGATAACATACGGAAGATTTGCCGAGCCCGTTCAGGAGCCTGAGGAAGACGAAGAGACTGCGACTGAGGTTCCTGTAAAGTCAGAGCAGTCAGAGAGCTCTCCTTCATAAACGACGGCAGCGGGACCGGTTAGCATAATATTATTTACATAATTTTCACGAATGTCCAGCGAGACAGACAAAGTCCCGCCGGGCATTTTTATTTTCAGATCCTTCGGGGAGACCAGGCCCATAAGGCTAAGAAGGGCCGCTATGCTCCCGCAGCCGGTGCCGCAGGCCAGCGTGAGATCCTCAACTCCGCGCTCATATGTGACAGCTGTTACTTCGTTTTCATTCTCGATCTTTACGAAATCCACGTTCGCGCCTCTCGGAAATACAGGTGCGTGGCGAAGCAGAGAGCCTAATTTACATAACTCAGTTACATCTGTATTATCCCACTCGGGATAGATAAGCACACAGTGCGGGATCCCCGGATCTCCGAGCTCCGTATAGGCACAGTCATACTCTTTCCCGGATATGCTCAGCTTTCTGTGCAGGTCGATAACGGAGGGGTCGTTGAGGCGTACTCTGTAAAGGTCTTCGTCTATCATCTCCGCGTTTACGAGGCCTGCCGTCGTCTCTATCTTCTGATTATCCCCGGCGAGGCCGCGCTCATAGCCGTATCTTGATATACAGCGGGCTCCGTTTCCGCACATTTCGCCAAGAGAGCCGTCGCTGTTGTAATACCTCATACCGAAATCACCGCCGTTTGAGGCGGGGACAATATACATGACACCGTCTGCTCCGACGGAGGTCCTTCTGGGGCACAAGAAGGCGGCGAGAGCGGAGAAATCCTTCTCAGGGATATTCTCTTTCATCGCGTCTATGATTATGAAGTCGTTTCCGGCTCCGTGCATCTTTGTAAATCTCATAGGCACCTCACAGTTTTTTCCCTATTGTAGCACCGCGCGGCCTTTTAATCAAACAGCTCCTCATTAAGCCTTTAAATGCTTTTGAAAATATGTTAAAATCAACTGTTAACAAGATTAATCAAGTGAGGCGTTTTTGATGAACGAAGAAATTATCAGAGCACTGTCCGCGGAACTCAAGATAACGGAGGATCAGGTCAGAAATACACTGGAGATGCTCTCCCAGGGAGATACGGTTCCTTTCATAGCGCGCTACCGCAAGGAACAGACAAAAGGTCTGGACGAAGAGCAGATCCTGGTCATACAGAAGCAGTACGACTACCAGCTGAAGCTTGCCGAGCGCAAGGAGGATGTTATAAGGCTCATCTCCGAGCAGGGAAAGCTCACGGATGAGATAAAGACTGCCGTATTGTCGTGCACAAAGCTCTCGCAGGTAGATGACATATACAGGCCGTATATGCAGAAAAAGAAGACCAGGGCCGCTGTCGCGATCAAGGCGGGGCTCCAGGGGCTTGCGGATTTCATGCTCTCTCTCCCTCAGGAAGGCTCCGTGGAGCAGGAGGCAGAAAAATACATAAACGAAGAGATAAAGGATGTCCCGGCAGCGATTCAGGGCGCTGAGGATATCATAGCGGAGATGGTGAGCGACAACGCCGCACAGAGATGGGATTTCAAAGACCGTATCCTGAAGACCGGAACGATCGTCACAAAGAAGAAAAAGGACGCAGAGGACGAGAAAGAGGTCTACAGGAACTACTACGACTACAGCGAGCGCCTCACAACGCTTGCCGACCACCGCGTTATGGCGATAGACAGGGCAGAGAAGGAGAAGGTGATATCCGTCTCCCTCGAGTACGACAGGGATCTGCTTAAAGAAAAAGCGGTATCTGCTCTGACCGGGGGCAAAGAGAGCATCTCCGGCAAATATCTGAAAGCTGCCGCCGAAGACGGCTGTGACAGGCTTCTGTTCCCCTCAATAGAGAGGGAGATAAGGTCTGACTTCAGCGAAAGGGCCCAGGCTGCCTCGATCGAGATATTCTCCGAAAACCTTGAGAAGCTTCTCCTTCAGCCGCCTCTTCTTGGAAGAGTTATCCTCGGCTTTGACCCGGGCTTCTACAACGGTTGCAAGCTCGCCGTAATAGACGGGACCGGCAGGATGCTCGCGACGGACAAGATATACCCCTTCAGAGGCAAAAATGCCGAGAGCTTCAGTTCCAAAAGAAAGCTCATGGAGCTCATAAAGAAATATGACGTAAAGCTTATAGCCATAGGCAACGGGACAGCTTCCCGCGAGAGCGAGCAGCTGGTGGCGGAGCTGATAAGAGAGAACAGCCTTGATGTCAGCTACGCGATAGTCTCTGAGGCGGGCGCCTCGGTCTGGTCCGCGCAGGAGGCCGCGAGAAAAGAGTTCCCGGATATGGCCGTCGAAGAGAGATCTGCCGTGTCCATCGCGAGAAGGCTCCTCGACCCTCTGGCTGAGCTTATAAAGATAGATCCCAAGTCCATAGGCGTAGGACAGTACCAGCACGATCTGCCCCAGAAGGCTCTCTCCGGAAGGCTGGATGAGGCCGTTATGAAGTGCGTGAACCGCACGGGAGCGGATCTTAATACCGCCTCTCCGGAGCTTCTTATGCATATTTCAGGCCTCAACAGCGCCATAGCGGGGGAGATAGTCTCTTACCGCAACGAAAACGGCAGATTCAGGAACAGAAAAGAGCTTCTGAAGGTAAAGAAGCTCGGGCCGAAGGCGTTCAAGCAGTGCGCGGGATTTCTCCGGATAACCGACGGAGACGAGCCTCTCGATATGACGGCGATACACCCGGAGAGCTACGAAAGTGCGAAGGCGCTTATGAAGGCCTGCGGGATCAGCCGGCTCGGGCAGCAGGACGCTGTGTTCCCGTCTGAGATCACAAAGGACCTGGGAATAGACCCGTATACGCTCACAGACATCGAGAGCGCCATAAGAAGCCCTCTTCGCGACTACCGCGAGCAGTTTGACGGTGCCCTGCTCCGCTCGGATATTCTGGACATAAAGGACCTTCATATAGGGGACAAGCTCTCCGGGACTGTCAGAAACGTGGTCAATTTCGGCGCCTTCGTGGATATAGGCCTCCACGACGACGGCCTCGTTCACGTCTCAAGAATGTCCGAAAAGCTTAACATCAATCCCATGGACGTTGTATCCGTCGGGGATATAGTCGATGTTTGGGTCTTCGATATAGATGAGGAGAGGGGCAGGATCTCCCTCTCGCTGCTCCATCCCGAGAAGCTCAAGGAGAGAAACGAGCGCAGAAAGAACGGAAACCGCAATAAAAAAGGCCGGGGAAGACCCGAACCCAAAAAGGAAGATAAGGACCTGAACGACTCTCTGAAGGCGCTTCAGGCGAAATTCAAGAGCCTCTGAGGATAATTATATGAAAGTATTGGATCTTTTTATCAGAAGACCGCAAAAGACGTACTCCAAAAGGGCAAAAAGAAAAGCCAAGGCTGCTCCCGCAGTCTCGGCGCTTCTTCTCGGGCTTAAAGCCGCGATAACTCTTTTTAAGATAGACGACAGGTACTGATCAGGTATCAGACGCGGCGTCTGACTCTCTGCAGGCTCTCTTGTATGCAAGAAAGCTGTTGAGATTGTCGACTACGGTGTCAACATCTTCGGGCGGATAGCCGTGGACGGCCATAGCGGTCTCAAGATCCTCGCCGCTTGCCGCAAGGCAGCCTACGCAGTGAAGGCCCATCTGCATGAGCAGACCGGCTATATCGTCGTCGATATCGAGAATATCGGTGACGATCATGTCCTTGGTAACAAAGGCCTCAGCGGTTTCAGGCGCATTTATCTGTTCGTTCATGATCATATCTCCTTTATTTGAATCAATGGATATTATAGCGGTATTTTAAAAACTTGCAATAGCATATTTGTCAATAAACCCGGTTAAGGAGCAGACTATGAAAAAAGTAACATGTTTCTATCTCCCCTCATGTCCGTACTGCAGGCAGGCCACTGTCTGCTTAAATGAGCTCATAGCGGAAAATCCCGAATACGGCAAGGTAGAATTCGAATACATAAACGAGATGGAACAGCCTGAGATCGCGGATCAGTACGACTACCAGGCCAACCCCAGCATGTTCATCGGCAAGGAGAAAATATACGAAGCGCACCTTTTTGAGACGAAAGAGGAGTGCAAGGCCCACGTCGAGGAAGTCCTGAAAAGAGCGCTGGAGGGCTGAGAGATGAAAGTAGCTGTCAGCGCGTGCCTGCTCGGAGAAAACTGCAAATACGACGGAGGGAACAATCTTGATCCCGAACTGATCGAGTTTCTGAAGGACAAGGAATACTTCACCTTCTGTCCCGAAACAGAGGGCGGGCTTCCGACGCCCAGAGTCCCCGTCGAGCTAAGAGACGGCAGAGCCGTAAACAGGGACGGGGAGGACGTCACGGAACAGTTCGAAAAAGGAGCGAAACTTGCTTTAGAGAAGTTTCGCTCCGAGAATCCGGATATTGCCGTAATGAAATCGAGAAGCCCATCCTGCGGCCCTAACGGTATTTACGACGGCAGCTTTACGGGAAAGCTGATCCCGGGCTGCGGGTTTACGGCGAAAATACTGAAAGAGCACGGTTACAGGCTGCTGCCGAGCAAGAAATAGTTTACGTAATTTGGTTTAAATAATCAATAGCCGAGATCTTCATCCACAAGGATGACTTCCATCTTCTTCATGTCCATAAGCGGCTTGTGGATTATGAGCGTAGCTCTGCAGATACGGTCCGGGCTGAGGCAGTCGTGGCATTTTCCGTCGATCTTGCAGGGAGTCCTGGTCGGGAACTTGTTTCCATTTTTTACGGCGGCGACGTTATGGGCCCTGTCGATCGCGGAGGAGAGGTCCGGGCAGAGCTTGTTCCTGCCGGCCAGTATATACACTCTCTTTCCGATCCCGTAGACCTGGGCAGCCAGACGGTTTCCGCGCCCGTCGATGTTTACTATCTCTCCGCTCTCGGAGACGGCGTTCGCGCCCGTGATAAACACCTCGGAGGCGATCTCCTTTTCGAGCACGTCGCTGTCCTTGTCAGTCCAGTGCCAATGGATCATGTTGTTCGCTTTCAGAGCCTCGTAAAGGCCTGAATCCTTGACAGTCTGGGATCCGCCTATCCCGACCTCGCAGCCTTTTATCTCTTCACTGAGATATGAGACCATCTCCCCGGCAGTCCCGAAATGCTGCACGGAGAAGCCTCTCAATTGGAGGTTCTTTATAAGTTTTTCGATATCCATGATAAAGCTTCCTTTCGTATTAATGATATAATAATTATAGCAGTATCTGTATTTCGCGAAAAGATTATTTTTAAATTATTTGTCCGATTCGGGGAAAGGAAAAAGATGATCAGCAGCAAATCACTGGAAAGCCTTATAGAAGGCGAAGACAGAGACATAACCGTTCTTGCCAACGCCGCCTCGTACATAAACATGGTGACAGAGGATGTGAGCTGGGTCGGTTTCTATCTTAAGGGGGAGGATGAGTCCCTCTATCTCGGGCCTTTTCAGGGCAAGCCCGCCTGCACATACATAAAATTCGGGAAAGGCGTCTGCGGGACAGCCGCGGCGGAAAGAAAGACGCTGGTCGTGCCCGACGTATTTGAGTTTCCGGGTTATATAGCCTGTGACGCCGCCGCCAGATCGGAGATAGTCGTTCCGATGCTCAAAAATGACGGCAGCGTATACGGGGTCCTCGATATAGATTCTGATACCAGAGACAGATTTCTTCCCGGCTGTGAGGGCGGATTCGAGGAATATGTCAGGATCCTGATGAAGAGACTCGATAAACAGTTTACGTAATCTGGTTTAAATAACAAAAACTCAGGCAGAAACAGACTCTGCAGGAGTTTTTTTATTAATATTAAGTGATCCCGGAAGTGATGAGCTTTCTCTTTTTCACCGTGTAGTAGATGAGGATTATAACGGCAGTCGCCATCCAGCCCACGGGGTAGCCGAAGCCGACCCATTTCGGGGTGTTGGAGATATAGCGGGTGAGAACAAAGAGATATATCTGGCGTACAGCTACGAAGCCCGTGAGCATAATCACCATGGGCCCCCTGGAATCCCCATAGCCGCGCAGGGCTCCGGTGAGCGTGTGGTTTATGCAGTTTAAGAGGAAAAAGAATGCGTTCGTGTGGATGAAAAGGGCCCCGTAGCTGATGACCTCCGGGTCAGGAGAGAAGAGCCTGACTGCGGGCTCGGCGAAACGGTAGAGCAGAGCCGCGATCACGACGCTCACCGCAAGTATCATTAAAACCGAGATCTTTGTGCCGGCGTCTGCTCTTTTGTACTGCTTTGCGCCGACGTTCTGGCTTACGAATGTGGTGGCGGACATGGCCACAGACTGCATGGGAAGCATGATGAACTGGTCCAGTTTGTTGTAGCTCGACCAGCCCGCCATGACTCCGGAGCCGAATACGTTGATATAGGACTGAACAAAGACGTTCGAAAAGGCCGTGAGCACCGCCTGGATACCCGCAGGGAGGCCGACGGAAAATATGGCCTTCAGAGTGTTCATCTCGATCCCGAGATCCTTCCAGCTGAGAGCGTAGGCCTCTTTGCTGACGGAAAGAAGCCTCAGCGTCAACAGGGCGGAGACAGCCTGGGAGATTATAGTCGCGTAGGCGGCGCCCTCTATCCCGAGTTTGAAGACGATGACAAAGAGAAGATCGAGCGCTATATTCAAAACGCTCGTCAGGACCAGGAAGAACAGAGGCCTTCTCGAGTCTCCGACAGCTCTCAGTATTCCGCTGCACATGTTATAGATCAGAAGTCCTGAGATACCCGCTATATATATCGTCAGATAGCTTGCAGCCTCGGCGAATACGTCGTCCGGCGTCGCCATCAGCCTTAGCATAGGCCTTACGTTCGCAACTCCCAGTACGGTCATTATTATGCTCATAATGAATGTGGCGGCCATACTGGTCTCGACGGCTGTGTGAAGGGATTCGGTCTGCTTTGCTCCGAAACGGTGGGAGATTATAACGCCCGCGCCGGCTGAAAAGCCGTTGAAGAAGAACACGAGCATGTTGACTATCATTGTCGTGGATCCGATGGCCGCCAGAGCCTGCTTTCCCACGAAGTTTCCTACGATCACCGAGTCGACCGTATTGTAGAGCATCTGAAAGAGATTCCCGAACATCAGGGGAACGGCAAAGAGCAGAATGTGTCTCAAGATAGACCCTTCCGTCATATCGGTCATTCCGCTTTTTATTCTCGGTTCAGACTTTAGCATCCGTCATTTCTCCTTTACGCTGAAAGACAACATATTATAATACTTTCGGGCGGAAATGAAAGAAATATTTTCTCTTCATTGCTTATTTTTGCAGATATGATAAAATCTACGGGTAATTCCGCTCAAAGGCTGATATTTTTATGAATGACAGAAAATATTTTTTCTTCGATATAGACGGCACGCTGGTTCCGGAGGACGGAGGGACCTATATCCCCGAAAACACGAGGCAAGCGCTGAAGGAGCTCAGGGCAAAAGGGCATTTTACGGCACTCGCGACCGGCCGGGCCCAGTGTATGGCAGTCGGAAGGATGAAGGACCTGGGATTTGACAGTATGGTCTCCGACGGAGGCTACGGGGTGACACTTCACGGAAAGCTTCTGGGCATAGAGCCGATCGACAGGGAGCTCTGCATACAGCTCGCGAAGGAGTGCGACGAAGCGGGATTTGCCTGGGGCTGCAGCACAAAAAACGAGCCGCAGAGACTTACCCGCAGCCGGAGGTTCTGCGATGAGACAAACGACAGCTACCAGAAGGCGAAGCTGGTCCCGGATCTCGATCTTAATAAGGAGCCGGTGATACTCAAGATGTTCGTATCTCTTCCCCCGGGAAGTGAAAAGCTCCTTCCCGCGCTCTCGAAGCTGCCCTGGATGAGATACGGGAAGATGCCCTATATCTTTGTGGAGCCGCAGGACAAGGCTAAGGGCATCAGAAGAATAATGAGCGAATTTGATTGCAAAGACAGCGATATAGTCGTTTTCGGGGACGAATTGAACGATCTGTCGATGTTTCTGCCAGAGTGGACCTGCATCGCGATGGGAAACGCCAGGGAAGAGGTCAAGGCAAGAGCGGATTTTGTCACGAAAGCCTGCGATGACGACGGGATAGGCTACGCTCTCAGACATTTCGGCTGGATATAAAAAGATTATTTAATACATAAACACCAGGCACCCGGGTAGTTCCGGGTGCCTTAAGTATCTGAAGAAACAGAAGTTGAACTTACAGATCCATGCTTTCGGGATTCAATAGAAACTCACGTATTCCGATTGTAACGTATCCTTTTTCATCACGCCTTGGTTTCATACTCCTGTCAACGACTACTATTTTTTTGAAAGAGTCACCGGTTTTATCGAAACCTCTTGTTTCCTGCACCCATTTATCGTGACCGGATATTTCGTAGGCTGACTGAATGTAATACTTTTTTCCGCCTTCTACAGCAATAAAATCTATTTCAGCCTGTTTTTTAATTTCCTTTCCGTCTGTTCCTGTTTCACGTATTTCTACAGTCCCAACATTGACAGAAAAGCCCCTGTATCTAAGCTCGTTATAGATTATATTTTCCATGATATGGGTTTGCTCAAGCTGGCGAAATTCTAATCTGGCATTTCTTAGTCCAATATCCTCAAAATATACCTTATAAGGTGTGTCAATGAGATGTCTGCCCTTAACATCGAATCTTTTTACACAGCGGATCATGAAGGCGTCTTCCATATATGAAATATATTTTTTGACTGTATCCGGGGCAATAGCGGTCTTTTTTTTGCTGCGGAATGTATCAGAGATGCGCTTCGGATTAATAAGAGAGGAGATCCCTGATGCAAGGATATCGACGACCTCTCCGATATTTTCATTAGATTGGAGATGGTAACGGTTCACAATATCTCTCAGGTATACATTTCTCATTTGAGTATCCAGATAAGTCGTCTTCTGATTACCAGTTTTCATTAAGGCAACTGCAGGCAGGCCTCCATATACTGAATAATCATCGAATCCTTCTTCAATCGATCCATCAAATACGCCCATATATTCAGAAAAAGAAAGTGGCATTACATGAATTTCATCACCGCGACCTTCAAATTCTGTAATTATGTCACTGGAGAGAAATTTGGAATTACTTCCAGTTACATAGATATCAAGGTTCTTTTTTCTCAGATATCCGTTTAATACAGCCTCAAATCCGGCGAGAAGCTGAACTTCATCAAGCAAAAGTGTATAGTCACTCTTATCTGAAATCCTTGTGTTAATGTAATCCATAAACTTGGCAGGATCAGCTTTCCGGCCAGTTTCATATAATTCAAGTAAGTTTTCTCCGATTTTTGTCAAGTCCTCCGCTGAATCAAATGCAAATCGGATAATATGATCATCCTGAACGCCTTCAGAAAGCAGATAATTATAGAAGATCTCGTTCATCAGATAGGATTTGCCGCATCTGCGAATTCCGGTAATAACCTTGATCATCCCGTTTTTTCTTCTCAGCTTGAGCTTCTCCAGGTAGGTATCTCTTTTTATTTCCATAATGTCATCTCCATGTGAAATTATCGCCGGTTCGGGCCTATATTTCAGATGAATTATACAGTAGAGCTTTAAATATGGCAAGCACCTATGTGAAATTTTCGCCGTTCCGGAACATTTTTTCAGATGCAATTATATATAGAAGATAACGAACTAAGCAATAATAACAGGCATCCGAATTTAGGAAACAGTTTTCCTGAAATTGTTGGACTTTTTCCCCGTTCTCGGATATAATCTGGAAAAACAGGGAAACAGTTTACCTTTCAGAATTATGGCGGGAGATACGTCTCTGATCAATGACGTGGGCGGAATCACCTATGCGAATCATCCCGGTGATGGTATGGAAGCCAGCTACCAAGAGTTATTGAAGCTATATGGTTTGCTTGGCGTTAACTCAGAAGGTCACGTTTTCCGTGGGTCAACGAATTATATTACGACAAATGGTGGGCCGGTTGAGAGCGAAGCAGCAAAAGATCTGATCAAGCGCGCAATGTCAAGTGACGAAACCATTTATGTCGCTGCCATTGGTGCACCGACTAACATTGCCTCCGCCCTTATTATGGAGCCGGAGCTTGTCAAAAAAATAGTCGTAGTATGGCTCGGCGGACAGCCTCTTTACTTCCCGCACGGTGTCGAGTTCAATTTAATGCAAGATATTGAAGCGTCCCGAGTGCTTTTCAATTCCGGTGTGCCTTTGGTACTCATTCCATGTATGAATGTTGCCTCTATGCTCACGCTTACTAAGCCGGAAGTTGAGCAGCTTCTTCTCGGCAAAACCGAAATAAGTGATTATCTGGCAAAAATTGTCATGGACGCATACGAGGATCTCAAAACGATCCTGATGATGACAACTGGCTTCCGTTTCAGTTATCTTGCTGGACGTGAAGACAGAGGAAATGAATACCTTTTCCAGTTCCCCACGACCGAATTTGCAACTTCTCGAATTATTTGGGATATCTCCACGGTGGCCTTCCTCAAGAATCCAAACTGGACGCTTTCCACAGAGGAAACGTCCCCGATTCTTAACGACGACTTAACGTGGGGTCAGAAAGACGATACTCGCCACAAGATCCGTGTCGTAAACTTCTGCCATCGCGACCTCATCTTCGGCGACATGATCGCCTGTCTGAACAAGTAAAAAGGATAACAAAAACACCAGGCACCCGGTATTTCGGGTGCCTGATTTTATCTTCTGTCTTCAAAGACCTCGCCGGAGATGTCACAGATATCGCGCAGAGGGATCCGAAAGGGCGGCCTGTCTGGGCCGCTCTCTTTTTCGAAGATAAGAAAGCCCTGCAACGTATCGACGGATCTTACTGTCCCGGTATATTTAAGAAAGCTGCCTCCCGTCTTTCTGCTCCTTTTGTGAAGTTCTTTGTCCGGGACAAAGTATGTAACGCTTATCTCGGGACAGTTCGGTCATCACAAATCTCCTTTAGGTTTTCTTATCTGAATATCAGTACAATTAGCAGTGAAATTATAACATGTGACTCTTTTGGATACCAGTGTCATTGTATTATAACCTGTGTACCAATGCGCATTAGGAAACCGGTATTCATGCAATTCGGCGTTTCTTACCTTCAAACGGAGGTGGGCGCATATTGAATTATGTAAATCATATAGTACCCGCCATTTTATATTTGCCCCGCCCTAGGACTGCGCTAGCGCGCTATCCAGGATGGCCGCGAAATTCGCCTCATGGTCTAGTCTGAGAAGGTCAGCAAGGACCAAATAGTACTAGCCGGGACATCGCCAAGAGGAGCGAGGGCGAGCTAACCTATCCCGGTCAGATCAAAGGCCACGTCCGACAGGAGACTAAGTTCGTCGATTACATGAAGTAAACACCGAAGAGAGCATGCCCCAGATGGACAGACCTTCCGGGGCGTTTTTTGTTTAAAGGCTAGGTTATTTGAAAGATTTTATAAATGGTATTGATAAAGGCATCAATCGCCCCAGACGTATCTTTGTTTTTATTATGAGCAATAACCAATGGCCAATTTTCTTGCCACTCTAAAATAGAATAGGTTTTTACTCTATAATTTCTACCAATACTTTTTATCGCACTTTCAACCATGATTGCGTAACCGATGTTTCGCTCCACTAAGCTTATCAGGGTATTGATATCTTGGCACTGAAATACTATTTCTGGAGAAATATTGGTATGCTTGAAAATTTGAATTTGTTTTTCGAATAGACGCTGTTGTTTCGTTACAGAAACGAATTTTTCATTTGCAACATTTTTAATACTAACAACTGGATAGTCTGAATAATCTGCATTCTTTGCGTACAAATCAAGATTCTTTTCAAATGAAGAAATGAGAACAAACTTCTCATTCATTAATTTCACAGTCTTTATCTGTTTTGAATCTATGGGCCCGTGTAATATCGCAACGTCAATTTTATTCTCAAGAAGCATTTGCACTAATCTAAAAGCAAAATTCTGTTCAACGCTAACTTCAACATTGGGATATTTTGTCAAAAATGCTGGAATTGCCAATGGCAGAATAAGCGAAGAACATAAAGAAGAAGCACCAAGGACAATGTGGCCATTCAATTCTCCATCAACAGTATGCGTGTTTGTATAATAATCACTCCAAATACTTAGTATCCTTTTCGCAACCTGGATAAATCTGTATCCTTCGGGAGTTAATGATGTAACTCGATTCATCCGGTCAAAAATAGTAACTCCAATTTCTTCTTCTAAACTCTGAATACTATGACTCAAGGATGATTGAGACAAATACAATTCCTCTGCAGCTTTTGAGAAACTATTATTCTCCGCAACAGAAATAGCATTTTCCAACTGTTTGATATTCATCTGTTAGACCCATTATAATTCATATATTCACGTAAAACATTCTAACTTTTAATTATATCGAAAAATATCCAAATTATCAATCGAAAAAATGAATTGCTTGAAACAACTTATTGATTTGTAAAAAAACTTTAATTCTTTTAAAATAAGCATACAAATAATATTCGTTTAGGCAAATGCAACTATTCTGTAAAAAGTGGAGGCAAATAATAATGTACGATGTAATTAAACATTATCCGCGTCCAAGCATGGAACTATTGGAAAGATATGAGGCTGTTACAGAGTCGGCATCGTTGAATGAAGCTCTGCCGAATAGGGACGGAGCTTTGTATTCCAAGATTAAACCTGTATGGCATGGCGCAAGAGTTCTTGGCAGCGCATTAACTGTTCAATGCGGTGCCGGAGACAATCTTATGCTCCATAGGGCCTTAGAACTCATTCAGCCCGGTGATGTTCTTGTGGTATCCTGCGGTTTGTATGACGAAGCAGGCGCTATGATGGGCGGCATTATGTCGCAGTACGTACAAGGAAGGAAAGGCTGCCGCGGCCTGGTGATCGATGGTGCATGTCGCGATATTCAGGCAATGGAGCAGGCTAAATTCCCTGCATTTGCAAGAAATACTTCCATGAAGTCAGTTTCCAAGATGCTTCCTGGAAGAATAAATCACCCGATTGTGGTAGGTAACGTTTGCGTTAAGCCCGGTGATATTGTTTTTGGCGATGCAGATGGCGTCGTTGTTGTTCCTTTGGAACTGGCGGAGGAAACACTGGAAAAAGCACTTGCCCGAGAGAAAAAAGAAGATGAGCTTCTTGCAAGTTACCTGGCTGGAGAGCAAACTATTTGGGAAGCTTACAATTTCGGTGAACCCTATAGCCGTCTTGGCTTGAGCGAAGAACCATAATTCATAGTATTCATATGCATCTTGTGAAAGTTATAAATGTTATTGGAGAGGGATAGGTATAATGAGTAAAATAACAAAGATCGAACCCCATATGTTTTTCCCAGGCAGCACTAGGAATTTTCTTTTGATCCGCGTTGAAACAGATGACGGTTATTTTGGTTGGGGAGAAGCATATGTAAGTTCTGGCAAAGAAGAAATCACTCTGGATTTTATGAACTTTGTTAGCGGGTATCTTATCGGCCGCGATGTTTTTGATGTGAAGCATACCGGATGGGCACTTTTTAATGATTTGGTTATTCGCCGTGGGTCAATTGACTTTTTCGCCAGCTGGAGTGCAATTGAGATTGCAATGTACGACATTATGGGCAAAATCACAAAACAGCCCGTTTACAACTTAATCGGAGGACGCTGCAGAGAAAAGGTCCGTGTTTATGCTAACGGTTGGTGGGCTGGACTAAAAACCATCGATGAAGTTGTCAACAAGGCGCTGGAAGTCAAAAAAATGGGTTATACTGCCTTGAAATGGGATCCGTTTTTCGGGCCTTGGAGAACGTTTATAACTCAAAAAGATGAAGATGCCGCCGTTGAAAATGTTAAATGTATGCGTGAGGCGCTTGGGCCTGATATGGAGCTCCTCGTTGAAGTGCATCGCAGGCTATCGCCGTATCATGCAATTCATTTTGCAGACCGCATTGAAGAGTACCGTCCTTTCTGGTTTGAAGAACCGTGCTGTGCAGATAATGTAAATTTGATTGAGCAGGTCAAGGAGAAAACGCATCTTCGTATTGTTACTGGTGAGACCTTGTATACGCGAGAAGATTATATCGATGTTTTTGAAAAACGTGCCACTGATATTATCAATCCGGATATTGCCATCTGTAACGGAATACACGGAATAATGGAAATTGCATCAATGGCAGAGCCTTACGGGGTCGCCTTTTCACCGCATAATTCATGCAGTACGACGGTTGCACTTGCAGCAATGTTACATGTTTCTGCAGCTGCTCCAAATTTCCTTATTGCGGAGGTGTTCTTGAATCTTAAGAAAGGCTGCGACAGTATAATGGTCAATCCTTTCGAAGTCAAGGATGGCTTTATTGATTTGCCGACGTCTCCCGGTCTTGGCGTTGATATTGACATGGAAGCTTTGCTATCAAAACCAATGAAGAAGCTGAAAAAAGAATTCCCATACAAGGGTGTAGCCGAATTTACATTTGAATCTCCAAAACCTGCCGATTTTTCCCATTACCGGTGATCCTTTTTGTTGCTGATGCAGCAAATTCCTTGGACTGACAAACAGCTGTTCACTGCGTGTTCTTTCTGCTTGAGGGTATAAGGAAAACATCAACGATAAAGCACAAAACAGAAGCAATAGGTCTTGCATTTGTAGTTGTTTTTGCTTTTCTCATAAGGAAAGAAGAAAACAGCTTCAAAGACAAATCCACAGCGTTATTAATGAAATGAATATTATTCTTTTTATGAAGGAGAAAGAAAAATGGTTATAGCATTTATTGGGCTTGGAGAAGTTGGCGGAAATGTTTCTGCTGGCTTGGCAGAAAAAGGAGTCAAAGTTAAAGGATATGACATCAGGTTTGAAACTTTGGGAAAGGAGCATTTTGATAAATGCTCAAAAGCCGGAGTTGTTTTGGTTGATTCTCCCAAAGAACTTATTGAAGGATCCGATGTCATTATTTCTGTGACCGCATGTTCTTTGGCACTTGAAACGGCCAAAATGTATAAAGAATATCTGACCAAAGGTCAGGTTTATTGTGAATTCAACTCGACAACACCGGACGAGGTAAAGGAAGTTGAAGAATACATCGGTGACGCTTGTACATTTATTGATGGTTGCGTATTGGTTTCTGCAAATCTGTATAAGGAAAAGTCTCCATGCTGCAGCAGCGGACCAGATGCAGAAGCAATTACAAATGAGCTGAATGCTTTGGGTATGAATATCAAATATATGGGAGATAAAATCGGACAGGCGTCTGCTTTTAAGGTCATACGCAGTATCTTCACAAAACCGTTCGAAACAGCTCTTATTGAATGCTTAACCTGTGCACGCTTATATGGCATTGAACAGCAGGTTTTTGATTCATTCATTGCGCTTTTCACGGATGTTCCGCTTGAGGATACTCTGAAAATGATGGTAAAAACAAATGTTGTTCATGCAAAACGCCGCGGGGATGAGATTGAAGCAGTAACATTGATGCAGGAAAAAATTGGGCTCGATAACAGAATGTCTGTTGCTTCAACTGAAAAAATGCGTTGGCTTACAAATCTCGGGTTAAATGCAAAATTTGGTAACAAACCTGCACCCACAATGAATGATGTCCTTGATGCTATTTTAGAAGCTCAGGGAAAGAAATAACATTTACTTATCAGCTTCCTGCATAGTATATGATTTTAAAAATATTTGCGGTAAGCTGATAAGTGTTCAATTATACAACGGCAGGGTACAGCATGGTTGCCGTTAAAGATGATGTTGCTGCAATCAGGACGCAAGACGTTGAAGAGATTGCGAAAAAGACAAACGCTCTGAATGAGTTAAAGGAACTCTATGCCAGCCAGCTTCGTGCAGGTACTTCGAGCCATGAGAAACGGCCTGAACTTGAAAAAGATGAATGCCCTTTCTATGATACTGCCTGGGACGAGCAATTAATAATTTGCATGCCAATATAATAGAAAGTAATAGGTGATGAAATGATTAAACATATAGTTTTTTGGAGAATGTATCCGGAAGCAAACGGAAATGATATGCAAACCAACATTAAAATTGCGGCCGAGAGATTGGATGAGGTTGCAAAGCAATTTCCAAAATTAAGGAAGCTAACGCATCATACATGTATCTTTAGTGGAGCACACTACTGGGATTACGTGGAAGAAATGGAATTTGATGATTTAGAAAGTCTTAAGGAATGGGGTGCATTCCCGCCACATTTGGCATTAAGAGAATTTGTAACTTCAGTACGTAAAGAACGTGCAGCCGTTGATTACGAGTATTAAGACTTGTATAAAACAAAAAATGGAGGAATTATTATGGTCCTAGAGTTTGATGAACAGCTTTCTCGTCTTCAGAAACCGGATCGCTCTGAAATGACAGACGAAGAATATGCAGTTTTTGATAAAAATGTTGAAACAATGATGAATAATTGGGGATTTATCAACAATCTTTTCAAGGTGCTTCCTCTAAATGCAAAAGAATATATTGGTTTCCTGAATTTCAAAGCATCACTGTTTAACGATACCTGTTATTTGACGGATGCTCAAAAGGAAATGATAGGTGTAGTTGTGTCTTCATACAACTGTTGTTCATATTGTCTAACAACTCACGGAGATAATCTTCGCGGCATGTGGAAAAATGCATCGCTGGTCGACAAATTGTCGTATAATTATAGATCCTGCAAATCCGAGCTTTCTGCTGTTGATTATGCGCTTTGTGAATATGCCTGGTTTGTAACAGCGAATCCCAGAGAGATAGATAATGAACAGGTCGAAAAACTTAGAGCCGTCGGACTGAACGATCATGAAATTCTTGAAGCTGCGTATGTGGCGGGCTTCTTTAATTACACAAATCGCTGGGTCAGCACCATTGCGCCAGTTGGGAATATTGGTCATTTCTCACACAATAGAAACTTCAGTAAATAATCATAGTCCGTTTCTTTATTAATCTTTTGTAGCTAAGAAGGATGATGATATGAAGTATTTTGATAATGCGGCAACTACTTTTCCAAAACCTGACCTTGTTCTGGATTCTATGAATAATTACTCAAGATTCGGCGCTGTAAATGCAGGGAGAGGTGCATATAAAGCGTCAAGAGAGTCAAGTGAAATGATTAAAGAAACTAGAAATATGCTCATCAGCCTTATTGATGCGAAAGAACAGGCAGAAGTCGTTTTTACTCCATCGGTCACTATCGCACTCAATGAAGTCATTTGCGGATTTAAATGGACCAAAGATTCCGTTGCTTATGTGTCTCCGTTCGAACATAATTCCGTTTTAAGGCCACTTTATTTAATGCGAGAAAAATATGGTATCAGCATAATCGAATTGCCATTAACGAGCGATCTTGCGATAGATTTGGATGAAACTGAAAAATGCTTTATTCAGAATCACCCGGATTTTGTTGCAATAACAGCCGTTTCAAATGTTACAGGATATATTTTGCCTGTTCAGCAGATTTTTAAAATGGCAAAAAGATATGACGCGTTTACTTTATTGGATGGTTCACAAGCCATAGGTCTTTTGAAAATGCGCTTTTCACAACTAAATGCAGATGTTTTAACATTTGCCGGGCATAAGACTTTATACGGACCATTTGGTATTGGTGGCTTTTTTATTCGTCATAGGGCCGAAGAATTGGTCGATACGGTTTTATCTGGGGGAACAGGAACTCAGTCAACCAGTTTGCTGATGCCTCAGAACGCTCCGGATAAATATGAGTGTGGCAGCAAAGATACTGTTGCCATTTGTGGGCTGCATGCTTCTTTAAATTGGCTGAAAAAAAACGATACTCTAAAGAATGAAGAAGAGAAAACCAAGTATTTGTTTTCTAAATTAACAGAAGTACCTAATATTGTTATTTATTCTGCTCCGGATATGAGCTGTCAGGCTGGTATTGTCTCTATTAATATCCAAGGGTTCTTATGCGGTGAATTGGCAGCCATCTTGGATAATGAGTACGATATTGCAGTTCGTGCTGGACACCACTGTGCGGCATTAGTTCACAAGCATTTAAAAAATGACGAGTATAAGGGTACTGTAAGGATCAGCTTAGGTTTTTTTAATTCTTTTGAGGATATCGATTGCCTTGTTGCTGCTCTCAAATCAGCTAATAAGAAGATGCTGCAAAATATTGATCGTGAGCTTCTTCGTGGATTATGTTAGTCTCTCTTAGATAATGTATTATGGAGAAAAAGAAAGTGAAAAAAATATTTGAATCTGGAAAAATCGGAAAACTAATAATAAAAAACAGAGCGGTAATGTCACCTATGCAGGTTCTGTATGGTGAGCTTGACGGCTCTCCTGGCACTCGAACAATCAACTATTATGCTGAACGAGCAAGTGGCGGTATTGGCATGATAATAGTTGAAGCTACTAATGTTGACAGTATTAATAATACGCCATGGGATTATCAGCTCTGTATTGATAATGATCGATACATTAGTTCATTTCAAAGATTAACAGAAGCTGTCCACCAATATGACTGTGCGGTCTTTATTCAGCTACATTCATATGGCGCAAAAAGCGCTATTACTCCGAACGGCGCGCCATGGGGTGCCAGTGAAATCCCCGTAATGCCGGGCGGGAAACCGGCACATAAAATGAGTACGGATGAAATTAAAATTGTTGAACAGCGTTTTGTGGATGCCGCAGTAAGAGCAAAAAAAGCTGGGTTTGATGGTGTTGAACTTGCTGGAGCACATGGGTACCTTTTAGCTCAGTTTCTTAGTCCGTATTATAATAACAGAGATGATGAATACGGCGGATCAGCAGAAAACAGGTGCAGAATATATACTGAAATCATTCAGGGTATACATGACGCCGCCGGAGATAAGTTCCCTGTTAGTGTCAGGTTTCCGGGAGATGAATTTACGCCGAATATTCCCGGAACACTTACCGTAAATGATACGCCAGAGATTGCATTAATCTTCGAAAAAGCAGGAGCGGACGTACTCAATGTTAGTTATGGAAATAACTTCAACGCTAATGCAAATTGCGAACCATATTCATTTCAGTCAGGCTGGAAAAAGCAAGTTCCCAAAAAAATAAAAGAAGTTGTATCTATACCTGTTATTTCAACAAACACAATAAAGGACCCGATTTTTGCTGAACAAATGTTGCAGGAAGGAGTATGTGACTTCGTTGCGCTTGGCAGAGCATTAATTGCAGATCCCTTCTTTATGAAGAAGGCAAGAAATAACGATGTCTTGGGGATTAGGAAATGTCTGGGTTGTATGTTCTGTCGTGAACAGTTGTATTCAAAATTACCTATAAGGTGTGCCCTGAATCCTCGTGTTGGCTTTGAATCAGCATATCCTCTTGAATTGCCACAAGATGGAGATGGAAGGTCAATTCTTGTGTTGGGCGGGGGTCCTTCTGGTATGGAATCCGCTTCTGTCCTTGCCAGAAGGGGCTTCAAAGTAACTGTGTATGAGCAAGATAATAAGCTTGGCGGCAGTATGAATCTTGCAGATAAAGGAGCGCATAAGGATAAAATTACGAAACTGACCGAAACTATGGTGGAAGAGTTGCGTCGACTTAACGTTGATGTTCACGTAGGTGAAACCATCTCCGCTGAAAAAGCTAAGGCTTTTAATTTTGAAGGGGTGGTGGTTGCCTGCGGTGCCGAGCCAATTATTCCTGCAATTGAAGGTGTAGACCAAGATTTTGTCGTCACAGTTC
Organism: Oscillospiraceae bacterium; assembly: GCA_017430455.1. Taxonomy (GTDB): domain Bacteria; phylum Bacillota; class Clostridia; order Oscillospirales; family Oscillospiraceae; genus Limivicinus. The sequence continues at coordinate 13,465 of JAFRMX010000003.1, read as the reverse complement.
ATGATGTTATTGCTGGACGCAGTAAGGTCAGCGGGAATGTTGTAGTAATCGGTTCTGGAATGACAGGCCTGGAATGCGGCGAAAAACTTTGCATTGAGGGTTGTAAAGTATCAATGGTAGAGATGCAGAATGCTGTTGGGCCGGGAATGTTCTCCGTCATTGTTGATGATTTGATGAACAGAATGTCTCCTTACTCACCTGCTTTTTATACGTGTTGTGCACTGACATCTATCGGAGACCATTGTGCTGTCGTAAAGCAAGTTGAGACAAACGAGGAAATGGTGATCCCTGCAGACTACGTGGTGCTTTCACTTGGAGTTAACCCAAGAAATATAATTGCTGAAGACTTTGAAAAAGCTTTTGAAAATGTTGTTCGCGTTGGAGACAATGTACAAAGCGGACGTATACCTCATGCGATGAAAGATGCATTTATTAAAAGCAGAGTATTTCTTAAAGATAATGGGAGGGATATATAAAGATGCCTGTCGGACGCAGAATTTATCAAAAGGTTGATCGTCCCGATCCCTCACTGGTTGAGCGGTTTGCAAATATACCGGTGACAAATATTAGCGATGTGCTTGGTGGGATGGCATGTGTTGATTCTGGTATTCGGCCGCTTAATAATGTTAATTTGGCCGGAACTGCGATTACTGTGAAAGCCCCCTTTGGGGAAGGAACATTTTTGTTCCACATGGCCTTGGATATTGCACAACCTGGTGATGTTATTGTTGTAGACGCTGGAGGATGCACTGAGCGTAGTGTAGGCGGAGAAGGCATGATGCTCTATGCCCGCAATAAAGGCATTCGCGGATTTGTTGTGGATGGTGCACTTCGAGATAGCGGTGCTACCAGTGAACTGAGTGATTTTGCAGTTTACACGAAAGCAATTCAAGGTAATGCGCAGAAGGCGGCCAATACTGGCGAGATAAATGTCCCTGTGTCTATTGGTGGCGTCGTTGTGTTCCCAGGCGACATTATCCGAGGAGATGAAGACGGAATTGTTGTAATCCATTCGTATGATGCAGCAAATGTAATTGATGAAGTTGAGACCTTTGCTGAGAAAGATAGGGAAAAAAATCAGCAATCTGGGGATGGAACCTTAGATCATAGTTGGGTTCGGAAGGTCTTTGAGGAAAAAGGCTTTGAATTTTTAGATAAAGCTTGGGACGAAGAATAAAATAGAAAGGAGGGTTTATATAGATTAATAGGTAAAATTTTTTTAGCGTTCTCTGTTATGTCAAAAGGGAAGAAACAAAACAAATGTGCATGTAATTGATTCTCTATTCTTACTGCACAAATAGTCTCAAAAAAAGAAAGAAGGAGAAATGATGAAGAAAAAAAATATTTTAAAGCTTGTTGCCTTGTTGCTCGTATTCACACTCTGTTTTAGTGTACTGTCAGCATGTGGGTCAACAAAGGAGACCACAAATACCGTTCAGGAACCTACAAACACTGTTCAGGATACTGCAAGCACGGCTCAGGAACAATCGGAAGCAGTAGCGGAAGGCAACCCGATGCCCAAATTTAATGGAGTGAAAATTTCTACAGGTTCCGGCACTTCGGGTGGCACCCAATATGTATATATGGGTGGCATCGCTAGTATTGTGAACAATGAAGTTGATGGTTTGGAATTGATACTTGAAGGTACTGCTGGAACAGGCGAAAATCTTTCGCTTCTACAGAGCGGCGACTTAGACATAGCGTGCATCGAGTCTTCTTATGCATATAATGCTTACACTGGTGCAAGCGGTGAGGCATTCCCTGAGATCCGTAGTTTGTTCGTATGTATGCCTACAGTCTATGCTGCTTTTACTACAGATCAAAATGCAACCAATCTTGAGGACTTTATTGGCAAAATTGTTGGAGTCGGCCCTGCCAGCGGTTCAACAGATATTAGTAGCCGTGCTGTTTTTGAAGCATTAGGACTGACAGATAAGCTCAGTATTCAGAACGCGGGTTGGAGTGATTGCATAACTGCTTTAACAGAGGGACAAGTTGATGCTGTGACAGGGCAGTTCCTGCAGCCAAACAGTAGTCTGATTGAGGCGGAAGCAAAAACCGATATAAAGTTTGTATCATTGTCGGAAGAGCAGTTAAAGCAGGTATTAGATGCGTATCCATATTATAATGAATACGCGTTAAGTGCAGGCACTTATAAAGGTCTGACTGAAGATTATAAAACTTTTGCCTCTTGGCAGGCCGTTTATGGTACAACAGACTTGAGCGACGATCTTGCTTATGCAATTACCAGAGCCGTGTTTGAGAATATTGATGTTCTGACCTCTACAGTATCTACTGCCAGTCAGACAGCACTTGAAAACATTGGCGGCCAGCCTATTCCTCTGCATCCTGGAGCATATAGGTATTATGTAGAGCAGGGAATTGAAGTACCTGATGAGCTTATTCCTCCTGAAGTTTAAACGCCTTTTTTCATAGAGAATGGATGCAGAACTCCTATAGTACGGCGGAGTGAGTAAGTTAGCTGCTAAGGCTCAACGTATTTCTGTTTAATCTTAGCCTATACGCTTTGCATTAATGCTGCGCATAGGCTAAGTTAGGTTTGGAGGATATATGGACAACGGAAACGATATAAAGAGCATTTCTAACGTAATAGACGAGAACATGGATGTTTCAGAAATGCTAGATAAATTTGAGAAAAAAGATGTGAACTCTGAGTCAGATAATTTGACAGATGAAGATGGTTCTAAGCTGAGGAGGTTCAACAGCAAGTTTTTTAAAATTTTTATAGCTATATATTCTTGCTTGGCAGTACTTTATCATGTGTATGCAATAGTAGTTAGATTAACTACTCCAATGACGTTGTATACAATTCATTGGGGCATGGGGTTGTTCTTGATTTTTTTATACTACCCGGCATCTAAAAATGAAAGAATAAAATCAAAATTTCCAGTACCTATTTATGATCTGTTTTTGGCAGTATTGGTTTTTGCTGTTGTGATATATGTTAACATTGATATTAATGCCTTCGTATATAGAACAACGGGAGGCGGGGGTGTTACACAAGCTGATTTAATAATAGGTGCTGTAGCAATTATTCTTTCAATTGAGGCTGCTAGAAGATCAATCGGATGGGGACTTCCTGCAGTTGCAATAGTATTTATTTTATATTGCTTGCTGGGAAATCACCTTCCCACATTAATTGCAAGCAAAGGATACTCACTCAAAAGAACAATTTCTTTTATAGTTGGAACCGAAGGAATCTTTGGTGCACCTATAAGAATGTCTGCGAAGTATATTTTCCTCTTAGTTGTATTTGGGGCATTTCTTGGGGTGAGCGGTACTGGAGAATATTTTATCCGGCTGTCGACAAAAGTAGCTGGCGGATCCCGGGGAGGTCCTGCGAAAGTAGCAGTTGTGGCGAGCGGACTTTTTGGAAGTATTTCAGGAAGTGCTGTTGCTAATGTTATGGGAACGGGGGTCTTTACCATACCCCTGATGAAAAAGACAGGGTACAAACCTGAATTTTCTGCTGCTGTTGAGGCTGTAGCATCTACCGGAGGTCAAATTATGCCTCCTATAATGGGCTCGGGTGCATTCATAATGGCAGAACTGATGGGAATAAAGTACTCAAATGTTGTTCTTGCCGCCCTTGTTCCTGCTCTTTTATACTATTTTGCCGTTTTTAATATGGTTGATCTGGAAGCAGGAAAGAATAATCTTGTTGGAGTTGATACAAGCAAGCTGGAAAAAGTAAAAACAATGTTGGCAAAAGAATGGAACTTACTGATTCCTCTATTTGTCTTGATTTACTTTATCGCATTTAAATCATCCACTGTAAGTAGGGCTGCAGTTTGGGCTATAGTTGCAACTATTGTATTCTGTGCAATTAAAAAAAATACTAGAATCCCATTAAAGAGAATTTTAGAAGCGATAGAAACAGGAACAATTCGTTCGATATCTATTGTCGCAGCATGTGCTTGTGCAGGGGTAGCGGTCGGTTCGATTTTATTATCTGGTATTGGGACAAAGCTGACATATGTACTTGCCCAACTAGCAGGAGGAAATCTGTTTTTAACACTTTTATTTGCGGGAATTGCAGCAACAATTCTTGGAATGGGCTTACCGACAGTTGCAGCGTATGTTATAGCTGCTTCGTTATTGGTTTCCTCAATAACAGTACTTGGAGTTCCGCTTATTGCGGCCCATCTATTCCTTTTCTATTATTCTTTATTGTCACAAATAACTCCTCCAGTTGCGCTTGCTGCATACGCAGCGGCTTCAATATCTGGGTCAAATCCCAATAAAGTCGGGTTCATTGCAATGAAGTTGGGCATAGTCGCATTTATTATTCCTTTCTTCTTTGTTTATGGCAATGAACTACTGATAATGGGTGACACAGTTCATATCATTTTAGCTATTATTACAGCATTTGTTGGAGTCTATGCGTTATCAATTGCTTTCAGTGGCTGGTTTAAAAATGAGAATTTGAATATTGTATCACGAATTAGTTTAATTGCTGGGGCATTTTGCATGATCATATCGGGATGGACTACTGATCTAATAGGATTTGCTTTTCTGATTCTTTTCATTTTTGTTCATAAAGGAACAAGAAATCTAATTTTTAAGGGACCCAATAAAGAATCCACATAAACCGGACCACAAAAAACGGACAATAGGCAAAAAGACCTCCTGTGTAGGATAATGAAACTACACAGGAGGTTATTCTTTTTGAGGCGAGAATAAATCGGCAGTAGGAGATAGTAGCTGAAGGAATCACCCTAAGAAAGAAGGGACAACCATCAAATGGTTATGTTTTTGCATTTGTCTCTGCTACAGCTGCAAGCCTATCGTGGTGGCGTATCACCATCAGAATGAGGAAAGCTCCGCCGGAGCTTCCCCAAGTGCCCTCGCATTCGAATCCCATAACTGTAATATTAAAAAGAAGACCTTCAGTAGAAGATCTTCTTTTTAATGGGAAAAGATTGCTATTTCAACAAAGAAATCTTAATCGTTAGTTTTTGCCAAATACGATAGAACGTATTTGATAATTAACTCAGCAGGAGCTCTTCTTGGTTGCTTACCTGTGGAGAAATCAGGCAAAATATATCTTCCGAAGGCTTTCCGTAGCCGACGGGAGTATGAAATATGAGGAACTTCTTCAATGGATCACGGACCATAAGCAATAAACACCAGGCACCCGGTTATCGGGTGCCTGATTTTATCTTCTGTCTTCGAAGACCTCGCCGGAGATGTCGCAGATATCGCGCAGAGGGATCAGAAACGGCGGCCTGTCCGGGACAAAATTCAGCATTAAAATTCTCCCGCGGCAATCAGACTGTAATGTCCCAAGCGCTCAAGGCGGCGCGCAAACTGGCTGGGGGACAGATCCCGGTCGTTGCCGATCCAGTTGAGCATCAGCCGCATGGAACCGAGAAAGACGTAGTCAAAAATAAAATCCAGCCGCTCCCGATCATAGCTCGGGAATTCTTTTTGCCATTCGTCCACGATCCCGTCTTTGACGAGATTCCGCATGCTGTTCAGAAACTGCGGATCGCCGTTGTCGCCCATCAGCACCTGGCAGAGTTCCCGGTTCTGCAGAACACAGGAATAAATCTTGGCCAGATAACTGACGTCTTTTCCGTCGTCCCAAAACCGGTCGAAGGTCTCCATATTCTCGGCAATGAACTTGTTTTCGATCTCTTTGAGCACGTCCTGTGGCTGGCCATAGTGGAGATAGAAGGTACCTCGGTTGATCCCGGCCTCCGTACAGAGATCCTTGACCGAAACGGCCCCGATGGGCCGATCCTTCAGCATGCGCAGCAGCGCGCGGTGCAGCATTTCTTTCGTGACACGAACTCTTGCGTCCTGATTGTTCATAGCGGCCTCCGAGATAATCAACATTTTAAGTGGATTTGTTCATTAACAGGCAACGATAATGAAATCTGTTTATTGTAAATCAACTTCGTGTCTATTATAATGGATTCAGTCGAATAAAACAAGAAAAAAACGCAACGGAGGGAAAACCATGAATTTTGAGCAGGCAGTCAAGGCATACCAGGCGAAGCCCGGGAAAGAAGAATTGGAAAAACAGGTCAATGCGCTGTGCGGTGAAATGACGCTCAACGAGAAGATCTATATGCTCTCCGGCCACACCATCGGTCAGACCCAGGTGGATATGATCAAGACCGGGCGCAACTACAACGTGCGTTCCCTGAAGGCGGGCGGCTGCAAGCGGCTGGGCGTGCCGCCGGTGGCCTTTACAGACGGGCCGAGAGGCGTCGTGATGGGCAATTCCACCTGCTTTCCGGTGTCCATGCTGCGCGCCTCCGCCTTCGACCCGGAGTTGGAGTACCGCTTCGGCAAGGCCATCGCCGACGAGGCTATCGCCCAGGATGCCAACTACTTTGCGGGCGTGTGCATCAATCTGGTGCGCAATCCCCGCTGGGGAAGGACCCAGGAGACCTACGGCGAAGATCCCTTCCTGCTGGGCGAGTATGGCGCCACGCTGACCAAGGCCGTGCAGGAGGAGGGCATGATCGCCTGCCCCAAGCACTATGCGCTCAACTCCATCGAGGATCTGCGCTTTTTCGTCAACGCCAAGTGCGACTACCGCACATTGCACGAGGTCTATCTGCCGCACTTCAAAAAGTGCATCGACGCGGGGGCCCAGTCCATCATGGGCGCCTACAACAAGTTCGATGGCGACTACTGCTGCGCCTCCAAAAAGCTGCTGACCGACATCCTTCGGGATGAGTGGGGCTTTGACGGCTTCGTGATGAGCGACTTTGTCAACGGCGTTCACAATGCGGAAGACAGCCTCAAAGCAGGACTTGACGTGGAAATGATGTTCACCATGCACTACAACGGCTTTGCCATCAAGAAGCTGCTGAAATCCGGCAAGCTGCAGCAGGAGCATATCGACCGCGCAGTGCGCAACATCCTGCGCGTGCTGATTCGGCAGGTGCCGCAGATCAGGCCACGCAACAAGAGCGTGGTTGCCTCGAAAAAGCACCGCGATCTCGCACTGGAGATCGCGGAAAAGGGCATGGTGCTGTTGGAGAACAACGGCGTACTCCCGCTCTCGAAGGACACGCGCGTGCTGGTCACCGGCCCCTACGCCGACGAGGCCAACGTGGGCGATCAGGGCTCCAGCCGCGTCTGGGACAAGAACATCGTGACCCCGTTTGCGGGCATCTCCAAGGTGTTTCGCAATGCCTCGCTGACAGAGGGCGACGTGGCGGTGGTCTGCGTCGGCTCCAACCGTAAGAAGGAGGGCGAGTTCTTCGCCAGCGCCAGCGAGAAGATGAAGAAAAAGCCCAAGGACTGCGGCGGCGACCGGGACAGCCTGCGCCTGGAGGCCGAAGAAGTCGAACTGATCAAGTCTCTGAAAGCCCGGGGCAAGAAGGTCGTCGTGGCGCTCTACTCCGGCTGTGCGATCATCGTGGAGGAATGGAAGCAGTATGCCGATGCGATATTGATGAACTACTACTCCGGCTGCGAGGGCGGCACGGCCCTGGCCAAGCTTCTCTGCGGTGACAAGAACTTCACCGGCAAGCTGCCGTTTACGGTGGCGAAGGATGAGCGCGACTATCCAGCCTTTCTCAGCATCGGCCAGAAGCCCTATGAGATCACCTACGGCTACTACCACGGCTATACCAAGATGGACAAGGAGGGCATCACCCCCGCCTATCCCTTCGGCTACGGCCTGAGCTACACGAGCTTCGAAGTCTCCGACAAGACCGCCGCATGGGGCGAGGACGCGCTGACCGTCACAGCCAAGGTGAAGAATACCGGCGACGTTGACGGCGCGGAGGTCGTGCAGGTCTATGTCGGCTCCCAGGGAGCGAAGAACGGCGACGACCGCCCGGTGAAGCTGCTGAAGGGCTTCCAGCGCGTAGAGCTGAAAGCAGGCGAAGAAAAGACCGTGACCGTCACGATCCCCAAGGAGGAGCTGAAATTCTGGACGCCCGACGGCTGGGTGCTGGACGAAGGATACACGGTCTATGTGGGCGCGGACAGCCGCAGCGCAAAACAGGTATAACTACCGGATTCCGTTTCTCTGCCGATACTCCGTTGGCGTCATGCCAATCGCTTTTCGGAATTCAGCCGTAAAATAGCTCTGGGAGCTGAAGCCGAGACGGTGGCAGATGTTCTGGATCGAGTCGTTGCTGCTGAGAAGCGCGAGCTTGGCAAGCTCGATCCTGCGCGAGCGCAGATACTGCTGCATCGTCTGTCCGGTTTGCTTTTTGAACTCTCTGGCTAAATAGGAAACAGAGTAACCCATTTCTTTCGCAATGTCCGGTATGCTCGGCGTATTATCCAGATGGGTATCCAGATACTGGCGCAACTTCTGCATTAGTGGAGAGGCCGGGTCCGAGCGGCAGTCATGGACCCGCTGCACATAATCGTCCTGCATGGAAGCGTTGATTTTGGCAACCTCCTCAAAGCTTCTCGCACTCTCCACATCGTTGATGTAGCGGTCTGCGAGGGTATAGGAAACTTCCGGCGAAAGCCCTCCCCGAATTGCAGCCCTGGCGCAGAGGGATGTAAAAATGATCACCGCGTTTTTAAAATGTCTCGGTGTATCCCCGTTCCCGAGCGGGGCCATCTGCCCACGCCCTACGAGTCGGCCGGCACGCTTGCGATAGTCCAGATTTCCCTCTTCAATCAGCCGCAGAAGCTCCTGCTCCATGGCCCAGGTGCCATGGGAGGGGATCGGCTGCTGCTTTTCCGGCATTTCGGAAGAGGCGGTCTTTTGATCCACAAAATGGAAGCTGCCGGAGTCCAAATGCTGGCCACAGAGGCTGTAGTGCAGCATGAGGCCGTAGTCCATCCAACGGTTGATGGGAAACATGGGCAGCGCGGAGAGCTGCCCGACCAGCTCACGCCTTTCGCCTCCGAAAATTCCAAGCGAGGAGATTGCCGCTTCCAGCCGGGGAACGGAGATATCTTCGAGGAAAACCGGACCGATCAGATGAAACGCGAGGAGTTCACCCTCCTCCTTTTCAAAATCCAGGATCCACAGAAGGTCGGAGCAGCTGGTGATTACCACGGGGAGCTGTTCGTCTGCCAAAGAGGAAAAAAAGAATGGGGCGTCCTCATTCAGATTAAGCAATGCCGGGATATGATGCGAGAATGGGCAGTTGGTGTCCTTAAGCTGTAAAGACGGATCGAAAACCGTGTGGTACAGTGCGTGACCGCAGCAGATCAGTTCATAGAAGAACGCAAGTTTTTGTTGAAGATCCATAGTTTCGAGACCACCTTTTTGAATACTGCAGCAAAAAAACAATTTAGGCATATAACTAATAAAATAGGCAGATAAATTATAACACCTTTTTCGCTCTTTTGCTATAATTGAATCAGCAAAAAACATTTTAACAAATATTGAAACTGAAAGGAAAATCATCATGGCAAAAAAAGAACGGCTCAATGAAAAGGGCGTTCCGTTTGGCGCAAGACAACGGATGCCCATCTGGTACGGCGGTGTCTGGTCTACCCGCGGAATCGCAGCGGCCATCAATGTGGTCCTGTGCATGAACATCGCGTTCTACTGCACGGATATCGTCGGTCTGAACGCAACGGTCGTCGGCACGCTTTTCCTGGTCTCCAAGATCATCGACGCCTTCACCGATCTCGGCTTCGGTTTTATCCTGGACAAGACCCATACCAAATGGGGCAAGGCCAGACCCTATGAGGTCTTCATCATCTTTGAGTGGCTGTTTGCCGCCCTGATGTTCATGGTTCCCAACGCCAGCCAGCTTGTGCAGTATATATGGCTGTTCATCATGTACACGATGGTCAACGCAGTCTGCGCCACGGCTCTCGGCGGCATCGACTCGGTTTACATGGCCCGCGCCTTCACAACCGAGCAGAACCAGATCAAGGCGATGTCCATCAACGGCTTTATCGTCATGTTCTGCTCCATCGTCTTCAACATCGTTTTCCCGCGCTGGCTGGCCACGAGCGGCACCACACAGGCCGGATGGACGAAGCTTGTCATCTCCCTCGGCATCGTGATGTCCGTGATCGGCATCCTCCGCTTCATCTTCTGCAAGGAAATCGTGGTGGACGAGCCCAAGGATGACGGCAAGAAAGCCACCAACGATCTGAGTTTGAAGGAATCTCTCGGTCTGATTGGCAAGAACAAGTATCTGTTCATCGTCGTCGGCCTAATGCTCCTGACCTTTGTTGTCAACAACATGCAGACTGCAACCACCTACTACTTCAAATACATCTACGGCGATCTGAAGGCGCAGGGCACCGCCGCCATCACCAGCATGGTCGTCGTTCCCGCACTGATCTTCTTCCCCATGCTCTCAAAGAAATTCGGCACCACGAAGATCCTGCAGGCTTGCTGCCTGATCGGCATCGTCGGTATGCTCATCCGAACCATCGGCGGCCCCAACATGACCACCATCATCATCGGCGGTCTGCTCTTCGGTATCGGCACCATGCCCATCTCCATGATGATCAACACCTACCTGATCGACTGCATGGACTACGGCGAGTGGAAGACCGGCGTGCGCATCGAGGGTCTGGTCGCCTCCATCGCGAACTTTGCCTCCAAGGTCGGCAACGGCATCGCCGTGGGCCTGGTTGGCCTGGTCATGGGTCTGGCCGGATATGACGGACTGGCCGCTACCCAGTCGGCATCCGCCAACAGCGCCATCGTATTCCTGTACAATATCCTGCCGATGATCCTGTTCGTCCTTATGTTCGTGCTGAGCCTGATGTACAAGGTGGACAGCATCCGCCCGCAGATGAACGCGGATCTGGCCGCTAAGCACGGCGAAACCAAAGCAGAATAATTCTTAACACCGCGGAGGCGGCGGCTCAGCCGCCGCCTCCCTGCGCATTTTTTCATACGAAAGGGATTATAGAGATGACAAACGAAGTGAGATCCATTTTGGAGCAGATGACGCTTGACGAAAAAACTGCGCTTGTCTGCGGGCGTGACTTCTGGAGAACCAAGAGCATAGACCGCTTCGGAATCCCGCAGGTCATGATGTGCGACGGCCCTCACGGCCTTAGGAAGCAAAAGGGGCAGGGCGACCATCTCGGCATCAACGAGAGCATCGAGACCGTCTGCTATCCCTCCGCCTCCGCCCTGGCGGCCAGCTTTGATGTGGAAGTGATGGCACAGCTCGGCGAGGCCCTGGGCACGGAGTGCCAGGCGGAGGACGTGGGCATGCTGTTGGGGCCCGGCATCAATATGAAACGCAGCCCCCTCTGCGGCAGAAACTTTGAGTATTTCTCGGAGGATCCGTATCTCGCCGGCAAGCTTGCCGCCGCCTATATCCGCGCGCTGCAGGAAAAAGGCGTCTCGGCCTGCGTCAAGCATTTTGCCGCCAACAACCAGGAGACGCTGCGCATGAGCGGCGATTCCCGCATGTCGGAGCGCACCCTGTTTGAAACCTATCTCCCCGCCTTCGAGGCGGCTGTGAAAGAGGGCGGTACGCGCAGTATCATGTGCGCCTATAACGCCATCAACGGGGAATTTTGCGCCAACAACAAGACGCTGCTGACGGAGATCCTCCGCGAGCGCTGGGGCTTTGACGGCTTTGTGGTTACCGACTGGGGCGCCGGAAAAGACGCGGCCAAGGGCGTCAAGGCCGGTCTGGATCTGAATATGCCCGGTGGGAACGAGGGTGCCTGTGTTGCCATCAAGGCAGCCTGTGAAGCGGGCGAGCTCGGCGAGGCGGACATCGACCGGATGGCCGGAAACATGGTGCGCTTTGCGCTGGACTATCGCGACAAGCGCCGCCCGGATACGGCGATCGACCGTGAGAAATGCGCGGAGCTCAGCGGGTCGCTTGCCGCCGAATGTGCGGTGCTGCTGAAAAACGACGGCCTGCTGCCACTGAAAAAGGACAGCAGGGTGGCCTTTATCGGGGAGTTTGCCGCCTCTCCGAGATACCAGGGCAGCGGCAGCAGCCATATCAATACGAAAAATATGATCTCCGCATTGGATGCGGCGAAGGAATATTCCGTGAGCTATGCACAGGGCTACGTTGCCCGCGACTCCAGAACGGATGAAAACCTGTTCCGCGAGGCCGTGGAGGCCGCCGGAACGGCGGACGTCGCCGTGGTCTTCGCGGGACTTCCCGACAGCTTTGAGAGCGAGGGCTTTGACCGGGAGTCACTTGCCATGCCGGCCAATCAGAACGAACTGATCGAGGCTGTGGCCGCGGCCAATCCCAACACCGTGGTCGTGCTGCACGGCGGCGCGCCCATGCTGACAGAGTGGATTTCAAAGGTCAAGGCTGTGCTCTGTATGTACCTGGGCGGCCAGAGCGTCGGCAAGGCGGCGGTAGAACTTCTGTACGGGGAGAAAAACCCCAGCGGTAAGCTGGCCGAGACCTGGCCGAAGAAGCTCTCGGATAACCCAGCCTACCTCAACTTCCCCGGCACGGAAGGCGTGGTGGACTATGCCGAGGGCGTGTTCATCGGCTACCGTTACTATGACAAGAAGGAAATGGATGTGTCCTTCCCCTTCGGCTATGGCCTGAGCTATACGAACTTCGCTTACAGCGATCTGCGTCTGGACAGATCCGAGATGACGGATCAGGACGCGCTGACGGTCACCTGCAAGGTCAAAAACACCGGCAGTGTGGAAGGGAAGAGGTTGTGCAGCTTTATGTCCGCAACGCCGCCTGTGACACGGCGCGTCCGCTGCGCGAGCTGCGGGGCTTTGCCAAGGTCGAGCTGCGGCCGGGCGAGGAAAAAGAAGTGAGCTTTACGCTCTCCGCGCGAGCCTTCGCATATTACGAAGAAAAAATCCACGATTTCTTTGTTCCCTCCGGTGTCTATGGCGTGGAAATCGGAGCGTCCAGCCGGGATATCCGTCTGGATGAAGAAATATCTGTCAACGGCACGGTGGAGCTTCCGTACGTCTATACGCTGACCTCCACTGTCGGATCCCTGCTGAAGACCGCAAAAGGTCGTGCCCTGTTCGAGAGGATGATGGCCGGCATGCAGCAGTCCAAGGAAATGGACGGCACTGACGCGCTGGGCGAGGGCGGCGCAGAGATGGCAAGACGCATGATGATGGAGATGCCTCTGGGTTCCCTGGCCACCTTCGGCAACGTTCCCATGGAGCAGATTCAGGGTATGCTCGCCATGCTCAACAGCTGAAAGGAAGGATGGGAAGATGAACAAAGACTTTCTGATCGGAGCGGCCACGGCGGCCCATCAGGTAGAGGGCAACAACATCCACAGCGATTTCTGGGTCATGGAAAACCTGAAGCACTCGGATTTTGCCGAGCCCTCGGGCTTGGCGGTGGATCACTACAACCGCTACGAGGAAGATATCAAGCTCCTGGCGGACGCCGGCTGCAGCGCCTACCGCTTCTCCATCGAGTGGGCGCGCATCGAACCGGAGAAAGGCCGCTACGACTACCGGGAGATCGGACACTACCGCAAAGTTCTGCACTGCTGCCGGGAAAACGGGATCACGCCCATCGTGACCCTGCACCATTTCTCCAGCCCCGCCTGGCTGATCCGC